>CAVZRH010000015.1:0-296353 GCA_963777575.1 uncultured Solirubrobacterales bacterium
TAGGCGGCCTTCGAGCGGAAGAAGGCCGAGGAGTCGATGCCCCGGTCGAAGCGCGACCAGGTCTCGCCGTCCGCGAGCTCCTTCTCGAGGCGGTCGAAGCTGCCGAGCTTGCCGCCGAGGTTGTCCATGGTGTGGACGAGGGTCGCCTCCCGGGTGCAGGGCACGACCGGGGACCCGTGTTCGAGCTGCCCGTGGTGGGACAGGATGATGTGGAGGATCGCCTGGGCGAGGTCGGGGTCGAAGCCGTCGATCCGCTCTATCTCGCGGCGGACCAGGTAGTAGCCGCGCGGAATCTCGCCCTCGAGCCGCCCGGCGTCGGTGAGCCCGATCGCGAGCGGGTCGTCGTTGTAGGCCTCGGTCTTGCCGATGTCGTGGAGCATCGCCCCGGTGACGGCGATCTCCCGGTCGATGCCAGGAAAGAAGTTGGCGGCCGCGCTCACCGCCTGGGCGACGGAGAGCGTGTGCTCGAGCAGCCCGCCGGCGTAGGCCTGGTGGTAGTGCTTGGCGGCCGGGGCCTCGCGGAACCGCGCCCAGGCCTCGGTGTCGGGGCCGAAGAAGCGCTCGAGCAGCGTGTGCAGCGAGCGATCCTGGACCGTCGCGATCAGCTCGCGCAGATCGGTCTCGAGGAGCTCGACGGACCGCGCCGGGCCCTCGGCCAGCTGCTCGGCGTCGTACTCGCCGGGGCCCGCGGCCCGGATTGCGGCGAGCTTGATCTGCCGGCCGAACTGCGGGTGGATCGAGAAGCTGCCGGTGACCAGCACGATCGAGCCGGGGGCGCAGACCTCGAAGCACTCGGCGACCCCCTCCCATGCAATCCCGGGCACGGTTCCGGTCTTGTCGGCCAGCACGACCCGGAGGAAGTCCTCACCGTTGCGCTTCTGGCGGCGCTCGCGCTCGCGAACGACGAACACGCCGTCCACCTGATCGCCGTCGGAGAGCTCGCGAAGCAGGCGATTTTGACCTGGCTGCGCTGTTCCCTTCCCGTTTCCGTTGTCGAAGAGCGTCTCTTCCATCAGGTCGTTGAAATTAGAGGCGGGCGCGGACAGGACTCTCCGGCGAGATGACCGACTTGGTAACGAGAATCGACTCGATGAGCGACGGCGAGGTTGGCGAAGGAGGAGCCATCGGCACCAAGGTCGTGAGCGATGACGAGCTTCGCGTCTCGACGCTCGAGCTCTTCTTCGACCTCGTCTTCGTCTTCACCATCACGCAGCTGACCGCGGTGCTGGTGCACCACCCGAACGGCGAGGCGCTCGCGCAGATCGTGCTGATGCTGGCCGCCATCTGGTGGATGTACGGCGCCTTCGCCTGGCTCACCAATGCGGTGCCGCCCGACCGCAGGGGGCTCCGCCTGCCCCTGCTTGCCGGGATGCTGGCCTTCTTCACCATTTCGCTCACCATCCCGACCGCCTTCACCGAGGACGGCGTCGTCTTCGCCTGCGCCTACCTGGTCGTGATCGGGGTCCACACCTTTCTCTACACGCAGTCGGCCAGCTGGACGGTGGCGGGTGTCTGGAGCTTCGCGCGAATGAATCTCGTCGCCGGCGCGCTCATCCTGGTCGGAGCGATCCTCGGCGGGACGGCGGAATACGTGTTCTGGAGCCTCGCGGTCCTGATCTTCCTGGTGATCCCCGCGCTGGTCCCCGAGGAGGCGGGCTGGATCAGACCGGACCACTTCGTCGAGCGGCATGGTCTGGTGGTGATGATCGCGCTCGGGGAGTCCGTGGTCGCCGTCGGGATCGGCGCCTCCGGCTTGGACGTGACCTGGGAGCTGCTCGCAGTCGCGACCCTCGGGCTCACCCTGAGCGCGGAGCTCTGGTGGGTCTACTTCATGGGCGACGACGAGCAGGCCGAGGAGGCCCTCCGCGAGATGACCCCGACCCGTCGGGAGTTCTTCGCGACGAATGTCGCCTACTACTGGGCCCACCTCGTGATGCTCCTCGGGATCGTCTGCATCGCCGCAGGGCTCGAGCGGGCGATCGGCCACGCCTTCGACGCGCTCAGCTTCGCCCAGGCCCTGGAGCTCGGCGGTGGGACGGCCCTGTACCTGGCCGGACATGCCCTCTTCCGGGCCGCGCTCGGGCTGTCGTTCAGGCCGTGGCGCGTGGTCGCCCTGGTGCTGGCGCTCGCGACGATTCCGCTCGGGACCGAGACGTCCGCGCTCGTTCAGCTGGCGGTGCTGGTCGCCGGGCTCGGCGCCTGCAACGCGGCCGATGGGCTGGCTCCGGAATTGAGCCGTTCGTCCCGGCGAGTTGCAGGCTGAATACCGCTAGCGCAGCGCTTTACGCACGAACTCGATATCCGCGCGGATGCCCCTGCCCGGGGTCTCCACCACCACCGGCGGTCCCGCCGCCTTGATCATCTCGCTGAGCACCTCCGCGCCGATCTGGCCCTTGCCCAGGTTGGCGTGGCGGTCGGCGCCCGTGCCCGGCGGGTCGCGCGAGTCGTTCGCGTGCAGCAGGTCGATCTTGCCGGTGATCGCGAGCACCCGCTCGACCGCGTCGGAGAGCTCCTCGCCGGCCGCGTGAGCGTGGCAGGTGTCGAAGCAGAAGCCGACGTCGACGTTCGACTCGGCCTTCGAGATCGCCTCCCAGAGCCGGGCGAGGGCGTCGAAGCGGCGGGCGACAGCGTTCTCGCCGCCGGCGGTGTTCTCGATGTAGACGGGGACCTCGGACTCGAGCATCTCGAGGGTTCTGGGCCAGCGGCCCACCCCCTCGGCGATGCCGTCCTCGGCATGGCCGGCGTGGACGATCACGGCGACCGCCCCCACCTCCGCGGCGGCATCGCAGGTCTGCTGGAGGATCTTCCGCGAGCCGTAGCGGATGTTGTTGCGCGGCGAGCAGACGTTGATCAGGTAGGGGGCGTGGACGTAGAGCGGGACCTTCGACGCCCGCAGCTGGTCGGCGTCCTTCCGCTGCGGCGGCTTCTTCCAGCCCTGGGGGTCCGAGAGGAAGATCTGCACGCAGTCGGCGCCGACGGACTCCGCCTCCTCGAGCGGCTTCCGCGGTGAGAGGTGCGCTCCGACGATCTTCCTCTTCCGCGCCATCTGACACGGAAGTCTCCCGGAACCCTCCCCAGCACGTCCGGGGGAGGGTCCCGGGTGACCCGCTCGGTCCTGCCGTCAGGCGAGCCTCGCTACCAGGGCCTGTCGGGCAGAACCCCTGACTTTCGGGCCGGGACGACCGCCAGCGCCAGCCGGCCGAGTGTCAGCGCTCCCAGCATCAGGCCGAAGTCCCGCAGGGCGATGTCGTAGTAGGTGCGGCGGGTCGACGGTGAGCAGGTTGATCACGATGCCGCCGAGCCAGGCCGCGACGACGAACGCGCCGATGCGCGGGGCCAGGAGGACGAGCAAGCCGGCGAAGATCTCGACCCCGCCGACGAAGTACATGAAGTCCTGACCGCTCCCGGGCATGATGTTGTTGACCCAGCCCGCCAGGTAGTCCGGCCAGTCGACGGACCAGTTGAAGAACTTGTCGAGGCCGAAGAGGATCGGCGCGACGGTGAACGCGATCCGAAGCACCCAGAACGCCTGATGCGCGGCGATCCCCAGTCGGCGGTCGGCGGCCGCCTCGGCCTGCCCGTTGGTGGCCGCCGCGGACCCGCGAGCGGGGACTTCCGATCTGGTGGTGGTGACGGTTGACATCGGTGAAGCCTCCTTTTCGATGCGCGGGCCGGACGGCGCCGCGCCTGATTCAGCTCTCGTTACCTGAGCGTCGCGGCGGCGACGGTTCTTACGTCCTGGTCGGCCGGGTAAGAAATCCAGGCCGATTGACGCTAAGAAGGGTGTGGCAACCGCTGTGGCTGAACCAACCCAACTCGCCGACCGGATGGACTCCGAATCCCGCAGATGGCTGGAGCGCCTCAGCGCGGGGAGCCGCGACCGCGACGCCGCGATCGCGGAGCTTCGCGAGGTCCTGCTGCGCGCTGCCCGCTTCGAGGTCCGCCGGCGCTGCGCGACCCTGTCGCAGATCCGCGGCGGCGACCAGGAGGACATGGCTCAGCAGAGCGCCGGCGACGCGATGGTGGCGATCCTCAGCAAGCTCGATGACTTTCGCGGCGAGAGCCAGTTCACGACCTGGGCGTACAAGTTCGCCCTCTACGAGGCGGCTGCCGCCGATGCGCAAGCTGGCCTGGCAGGGGCGCGAGGTGCCGCTCGACGCGGAGCAGTGGCCTCAGGTCCCCGACCCCGGTCCCGCGCCACACGGCGAGGTCGAGATGAACGACCTGCTCGCGGCCATCCGGCAGGAGATCGAGTCGAGCCTCACCCAGCGCCAGCGGGTGGTGCTGGTCGCGCTGGCGCTGAACGAGGTACCGATCGACGTGCTCGCTGAGCGGCTCGGCAGTACACGCGGAGCGCTCTACAAGACCCTTCACGACGCGCGCCGCAAGCTCCGCGCCGCGCTCGCCGCCCGAGGGTTGATCATCGACGAACTTGCGGAGGAGACCTGATGAACTCACCAAAGCGACCCGATCGGCTGCTCGGCCGGCTGCTCGGCCCGGCCGGGCCGGAGCTGAGCTGCGAGGAGTGCTTCGAGGAGCTCGACCGCTATGTCGAGCTGGAGCGCGCGGGGCGCGGACGCCGATGCGGCCATCCCCGGCATGAGCGCCCACCTCGAGGGGTGCTCCGCGTGCGCGGAGGACCACGAGAGCCTCCGCGCCCTGCTCAGCGAGCAGGGCAGCTGATCGAATCCGGCGTTCCTACTTCTTGAACGAGATGACCTGCTGGATCCCCGTCGGGCGGTTCGAGTACGGGGAGGTGACCAGTGGGAGCGGCCCGTAGGAGAACTGATCATCGGTCGCGCTGGCGCGCCAGGCCGCCGGATCGGAGGTGCCCTGCTGCGCGGTGAGCTGGTTGCCGGCTGCCTGGATCGCGTTCCAGACCTCCGAGCGACAGAGGCCGAGCTGGCCCTTGCCGCAGTAGGTCAGGCTGAACCGGTCCGGGACCTTGCTCCGCTTCTTCGCGAGCAGTCCGCGGATGTCGCGGTCGAAGTACTGGTACCAGCCGTCGTACTGGCCTCCCGGAGGAGCGTCCCAGCGGCCCGCGAGCCGGTTGAGCTCCGGGAGCAGGGACTGGCCCAGCCGCGCGGCCATCTCGTTGTTGACGATGTTGGTGTAGGCGACATCCATGATCGCGGCGCCGGGGAGGTCGATCAGTCCGTCGTTGTTGAGGTCGAGCCGGTTGCCGCCCTGGGCGCGCCACTGCTGGAGGAGGCTGAGCATCTGAGCGGCCTGCTGAGAGGGCGGGGTCGTGCCCCTGAGCAGCTTGCTGAGCAGCGGCACCATCACGATCGCGCGGACGTCCTGCGTGGCCGCGGCATTCATCGCCGAGGTCACGGAGGTCGGCGACCACCTGCCCTTCTTCTGCAGCCGCTTCAGGTTGAAGTTGAGGAGGTTGATCCTGCCGACCGAGCCGTTCCGCATCCACTCATCGTCAGCCGCTCCGAAGCCGCGCGCCGCACCGTTGTTCCAGTTGGTCATGGAGCCCTGCTTGTTGTCCTTGCCGTGCATGTGGGCCATGGCCTTGAGGAAGCCGCGCCACTCGAACTGACCGGTGCCCTTGGTGGGCAGGCCCGGGTCGACGTTCGGGTTGCGGATCGGCAGGCGGCCGCTCGTGTACTCGGCGATGTGCTTCGAGTCGATGTAGAAGGAGTTGAAGGTCTGCGGTGTCAGCGCGGCAGCCTTGAAGAAGTCCTGCGGGTTCTTGATCGAGCCGTTTGACAGCTTCCGGAAGAAGAGCTGGTCCAGGACGTCCTTGCCGCGGCTCGAGCGCTTCGACGAGATCGCGACCGTGCGCCCTCGGACCCTCGCGTAGCCGATCACCGGTCCGTGCACGGTGGTCAGGAAGTTGACGGGGTCACCGTTCAGCGTCCCGGCGTCGAAATGGCCCATCGTCCGGCACTTGCCCTTGTAGAGGTACCTCTCGTTGCTGCCGCCGCAGAGCGTCTCCGCGTACTGGTCGATGATGTCGCCGCTGGCCGAGGTGAGAGTGGTGGCGAAGCGAGGGGTGCGGCCGATCAGAAGGTAGCCGGGGAAGGGGGCGGAGGTGGCGCCGCGCCAGTGCAGGTGGGGAGCGTGCATGTCGATCTCGAGCACCAGCCCCGGGAAGAAGTGGGAGATCTGCGGCCCGCCGACCAGGATCGGGTGGCCGGTTGTGGAGTGGTTCCCGGTGACCATCAGCTCGTTGCTCGCCTGCACCCGCTCGTGACCCGACCTCCGCGCGACGCTGGCGGCTGTGACGGGCGCCGGCGTGAAGCTGTTGTGGTCGATCACCACGCTGCCCGGATGCTTCCTCGGGATGTGGCCGTAGGGGAACGTGCCCTTGATGGAGGTGACGCTTCGCGGGTTCTTGAACTGGCGCAGGTCGTTGAAGGCCTGGAAGCCGCGCCCGCTGCCGAGCTGCTGCTGGAGCCCGTTGAGGAACATCGACCGGTCCGTCTCGTCGCCTCCGCCCTGTCCCAGGAACTGGCCCTTGAGCGCGTTGACTGCGTAGACGTCGTTGCGCGTCCAGGGGGCATTCGACGAGTGCGAGAAAGCCAGGTAGGCGTTGATCCCACTGATGTAGGTATCGATGTCGTGGAGAACGGCCTTGCCCTGCTTGCCCTTGTTCTTGAGGGCCTTGGTCTCCGTCGCGGTGAAGGCCTCGGTCTGCGCGCTCGGCTTGAAGGTGTCCAGGTTGGCCGTGAGGTCGATGGCGCTCAGCCCGGGGGCGTCGATGACAGCGACGCGCGAGTTGTACCGGGCCTGTTCGAGCAGCAGCCCGCGGTCCTCGGCGAGGATCCAGCCGGCCGTCTGAATCCCAGCGTCACGGGTGTTGGCGAAGACGTGGGGGACGTTGAAGCGGTCACGCTGGAGCGTGACGCCGGGGAACGGCACCGGCTCGACGGTGACCGGTCCGTCGGTGTCGATCCCGAGCTTGTCGGACTTGAAGTCGGTGAAGAGGTCGTTCGACGTGACGTGATCGAAGAGCGGGGTGAGCGCGTTGTACATCTCCGCCTGCGTGGCGGCGCTCGGGTTCGGGGTGCCGTACTGGCCCGAGGGCAGGATGTTGCGGGCGATGATCGTCGGGTCCTTCGGCGCCTTCGCGCTCGCGCTCGCGCATGCGACGAGCATCAGCAGCCCTGCCCCTACGGCGACAACGAATCGACGCATCCCGCGGTCCCTCTCCTCTCTCGTGTCCCGCGCGCCCCACTCCTTGAGCGCGCAAACGGGAAGCTAACAGAGAGTTGGTCAGCCAGCCAACCAGCCCGAAGGCGGGCCCATACATTGCGCGGATGCGAGACCGGCTCGGGCGGGGCGTCACGGTTTGGTTGCTGCTGGCGAGCGCGATGTCGCTCTCGGCGGCGCTGCTGCTCGCCTGGGGCTCCCAGCTCACCTTCCTGCTCGACGACTGGGAGTTCCTGCTCTACCGGCCGGGCTTCAGCGCCCACTCGATCCTAGCTCCGCACGGAGAGCACATCTCGATCGCCCCCGTCCTGATCTACAAGGCGCTGCTCGAGACGGCCGGGATGTCGTCGTCACTCCCATACCTCGCCGTCTCGGTCGCCCTCTTCCTGGCGACGGCGTTCCTGCTCTTCCTCTATCTGCGCCGCCGCGTCGACCCCTGGCTGGCGCTGCTCGCGGCCGGGATCGTTCTCTTCCTCGGGCCGGCCTTCGACGATCTGATCTGGGACTTCCAGATGGGCTTCAACGGGTCGCTCGCGTTCGGGCTCGCCGCCCTGCTCATGCTCGAGCGCGGGGATCGCCGCGGGGATCTCGCGGCGTGCGGATTGCTCAGCGTGGGAGTGACCTTCTCCAGCCTCGAGCTTCCCGTTCCTCGTCGCCGCGGCGGTCGACGTCTGTCTGCGGCCGGACCGCCTGCGGCGGCTCTACGTCTTCGCCGTCCCGGGGCTGCTCTATGCCGTCTGGTGGGCCGGCTGGGGACACGACGCCGACACGGCGGTCTCGTTCCACAACGCCGCCTCGGCACCGCAGTTCGTGTTCGACGCCGCCTCCGCCGCCCTCGCCTCGCTGTTCGGCCTCGTCGAGTTCGGGCAGGGCCCGGGCCCCGGTGGGCTCGACTGGGGCCGGCCGCTGCTGATCGCGGCGCTCGGTCTCGGCATCTGGCGGATCCACCGGCTGGGACGCGTCCCTCGGGGGATCTGGATCCCGCTCGCCCTGG
This sequence comes from uncultured Solirubrobacterales bacterium, assembly GCA_963777575.1. Classification (GTDB taxonomy): domain Bacteria; phylum Actinomycetota; class Thermoleophilia; order Solirubrobacterales; family 70-9; genus DASUPK01. The sequence continues at coordinate 8,159 of CAVZRH010000015.1, forward strand.
CGGTCACCTTCTGGGTGCTCGCCGCCCTCAACGTGAAGGCCGGCAGGGGCCCGGCGGACAGCCGCTACCTGCTGCCCGGAGCGATCTTCTTGCTGATGATCGCCGCCGAGTTGCTCCGCGGCATTCGCGTATCGCGTCTGGCGATCGCCGGCGCGTACTTCCTGGGCGCCTTCATCATCATCAGCAACGTCGTCCTTCTGCGTGACGCCAAGACCGCGTACCGCAACACCAGCGACGTGATCACAGCCGACCTCGGGGCCTTGGAGATCGCCCGTGACCGGATCGTCTTTCCGGTGAGACTCGACGAGGCGATCGCGGACACGGCCTACGTCGGCGTCGATTCGAAGACCTTTCTCTCCGCTGCCGACACCCACGGCTCGCCGGCCGATACCCCGGCGGAGATCGCCGCGGCCCCCGAGCCGGCGAGGGTCGCCGCCGACAAGGTGCTGGCCCGAGCGCTCGGGGTGAGCTTCGCCCCCACATCAATCCCGCCGCCGCTTCCGGCCCTCCGCCCCAATTGGCCGGCCCGCCCGGGGCCGACGTGCGCGCCGCGGGCAGCTGCCTCGTCGTCGCGGCGCCCGGCGCGATCCTGCGCCTCCCGCCGGGCGGCGCCAGCGTTCAGGCCTCGCCGCGATCAGGTGCCGGCATCGCCCTCCGCCGCTTCGCCACCGCCTCGTTCCCGATCGGGACCGTCCCGCTGGGGAAGGGCCAGACGGGCGTCGCGCGGATCCCGACGGACCGAGCCACCGAGCCCTGGGAGCTCGCGCTCCGATCGCCGGCGCCGGTCACCGTCTGCGGCATCGGCGCAGGGCAGCGCTAGCCCGGCGGCCCCGCTGCTTCAGAATCCCGCGCGTTTCTGGTTAGACGGGCGCCCTTCGAGAGCGCCGGAGAGGGTCGGAGATGCCGACCTCAGCCTGGCCGCAGGTAGCAATCCAGCGGGGTGATGCACCTGCCCCTGGTTATGGACGGCTACTCGGCTGCGGTCGCGGCCCGGGTCTTCTCGCGCTCCGCCTCAGCCCGCTCGTCGCCGAGGAATGGGTGCACCACCCAGTACAGGACGTCGGGAAGGCGGCCGGGCAGGCTCCCCGTCGCCCCGTGCAGGATCTCCGAGTAGAGCAGCTCGTAGATGCCGCCGACCAGGGCCAGCGAGGTCATTGCCGGCAGATCGACCGAAGTCTCGGACCGGCCGCGCTCGATGTAGCCGGTGAACTGCCTCATCACCGCGTCCCTCCGGGCAAGCGCCTTCGGGCCGGCGGCGAGCACCTCCACGATGCAGAACTTGGCCGCATTCGGCCGCTCGGCGATGATCCCCAGGAAGTTGGTCAGGCCGAGCCGGAGGCGCTCGGGCCAGGACGCGTCCGGCGCGGACTCGTAACCGTCGTTGGTGACCTTGATCAGGGCCCCAGCGGCCACCTCGAAGGCGGCGAGGAAGCAGTCCTCCTTGTCGTCGAAGAGCTCGTAGAAGGTCTTCCGCGATACCCCGGCGCGCTTGATCACGTCCACCACGCGGGTCTCGGGATAGCCGAGTTCCGCGACTACGTCGACGGTGGCGGCGAGGATGCGTGTCCGTTGCTGAGCGGCCACCTCCTCGCGGGAGAGGCCATGCCGGCCGCGAGGCAGCCGCTCGAGCCTGCTGACAACCTGCTGGGTGGACGCGATTGCGACAGCTTAGAGAGTTTCCCGATTTGGAAACACTGCGTACTACGCAGATCCGGCGCCGTCGGAGCGCCGCAGCGCGATCGCCCGCTGCCGCTCGGTTTCGGCGGCGTCCGTGCCCAGGAAGGGCTGCGTGAGCCAGTAGATGATCTCGGGAAGCCGCTGCGGAAGCTGTGCCCCCGCTCCCCTGAGAAGCTCCGAGTAGATCAGCTCGTTGATCCCGCCGGCGATCGAAAGGGTCCGCCTCCACCCGGACCTGGTCGAGCAGGGAGAGCAGCAGGGTGACGCCAGAGGTGTAGGCCTGCCGCGAGGCTGGGGTCAGGTAGCGGCCATTGACGAAGCCATGACACGATCGACGTTCTGATTGGCGGCTACATGTCGAAGGATGCTGCCGGGGAAGTGGCGAGGCCAGAGGAATGGCGAGGAGGGCCAGAATCGAACTGGCGACACCACGATTTTCAGTCGTGTGCTCTACCAACTGAGCTACCTCGCCGGGGCGCACAGGCTAGCGTCAGCGAGGTGAAGCGGAGCATCGTCGCGGTCGCCGCAGCGGTCCTCGTCGCGGCCTCAATCTCGGGCGCGACCGAGCAGCCGCTCGCGCCGATCGAGACCCGGATGCCGGCCCCTCATTTCGGGACGGTCCGGTCCGGTCCGTTCTCCCTGGCTGACGTGAGGAAGCGTGCGAGGCCCCTCGGACCGGCCGCGCCGGGCTGGGCTCGCCGGCTCTACCGGCGCTCGCTCCGCGTCCTGATCGCGCTCACCGACCCGCGCAGCGGCGCCATGATCGCCGGGGAGCGCGACGGCTGGGACTACGTCTGGCCGCGGGACGCGGCGGCCGGGACGATCGCGCTCGAGGCCGCAGGGCTTCGTCCGGAGGCCCGGAGGTGGCGTCGTTTCTGTCGGACATCGACACTCGACAGGGCCGCCCGGTTCTACCCCGACGGCTCGCCGGTCCCCGGCCGACCCGCGGCTGGAGATGCGCAGGGATGGGTCGCCGCGGCTGTCCGGACCTTGTGTTGCAGAGCAACAAGAACTCCGGACAGCCCGTACGAATGGCAGGACCGCCAGGACTACGGCGAGAACGCAACCGGAGACCTGCTCGGCAACGCGATCGCCGCGGGCGCCCCAGCCGCCGAGATCCTGAGCCGCTTCGAGACGTCGCGCGGCCTGGTCAGGGAAGGGGGAAGCGACGAGCTGGATTCGTCGGCCGCCTGGGCCGCGACCCTCTTCCCCAGCCGGGGTCTGCGCGGAGTAGTCAGGCAAACGCTCCTCGCGCTCACCCGCGAGTCGACCCGCTACGGGATCCCACCCATGGAGGGCTGGACCCCAGGCGAGGTCTGGACCGCCCCGACCGCCTGGTCGGCCTGGGCGCTGATCGAGCTGGGCGAGCGACGGGCGGCGGACCGCCTGCTCGCCGAGTTGCACCGGGCGGAGACGCCCCACGGGACCCTCCCCGAGCGCGTGGACGCAGCCACCGGCGCCCCGACCTCGACCACGCCGCTCGCCTGGTCGCACGCCTTCGCGATCCTCGCGCTAAGGGCGCGCTATGACTAGGAGCCGGCGGCGGAGAGGGCCGCGCTCACAGCCTGCTCCGGGGTCTCCGCCTCGACGATGCCAAGGTCGGTGCCCGACCGGTTCCGCAGCGTCCAGCTCCGGATAGCGACGACTGGACGGCCGATCTTGCGCGCGTGGGCGATCTCGGAGAGCGTGCCCCACTCGCCGCCGACGGCGATCACCGCCTCGCCCGAAGCGACCACCGCGAGGTTTCGCGCCTCGCCGATTCCGGTGGCGACCGCGTGGGTGACGTAAGGGTTGGCGTCGGCCGGGGAGAGTGTCGGCAGGACGCCGATCACAGTCCCGCCGGCCTCCGCGGCTCCCCTGGAGGCGGCCTCCATCACCCCTCCGCGCCCGCCGCAGATCAGCACCGCTCCGGCCTCCGCGATCCGTCGGCCGACCTCCTCAGCGGCGCGAAAGATTTCCTCCTCGCTCTCGCCGGCGCCGATCACCGAGATCTGTACGCGTCGGGACACGACCCGAGTCTGCCACGCGATACTGCGGGCGGTGTCGGAGGAGAACGTCGCGCTCGTGCGGCGGAACTACGAGGTCATCAACTCGATCGACCGCTCGGGCGAGGAGTTCGTCGATCCCGAGATGGCGGCGCCCGACCTGTGGGCCGGCCTGGCACCGGACTTCGAGATCAGCGGACGCTCCGACGTGCCCGACGCAAGGACCTACCGCGGCCGAGAGGAATCGAAGGAGTTCTGGCGGATGCTGCAGGAGATATTCACTGAGCTGAGCTGGGAGCCGCTCGAACTCACCGATCTCGGGGACGTGGTGGTCGCCGAGACGAGGTTCGTGGCCCGCGGACGCGGCAGCGACATCCAGGTCGAGTCGGATGAGACGGACGTCTTCTGGTTCCGGGACGGCCGACTCGTGCGGGTGCAGGGCTTCCCCACCAAGGCCGAAGCATTCGAGGCGGTAGACGCCTCAGCCGGCTGAGCGCTTCCGTTTGTCTGCCCGGGCTCGCTCCCCGAGCATCATCCCCATCATCTCCAGGGCGCCCCCCTTGTGGAGGTGCTCGTTCAGGTTGCCGCACTTCGGGCTCTGCACGCAGGAGGGGCAGCCGTCGTCGCAGGGGCACTCGCGGATCAGCCGGTCGGCGTCCCCGACGAGGCGCTCGAACTCCTCGTAGCCCCGGCGGGTGATCCCGATGCCCCCGGGGTGCCCGTCGTAGATGAAGATCGTCGGCTGCCCGGTCTGGAAGTGGATGTTGGTGGAGAGCCCGCCGATGTCCCAGCGGTCGCACATCGCGATCAGCGGCAGCACCGCGATCTGCCCGTGCTCGGAGGCGTGCAGGGCGCCGAGCAGCACCTCGCTCGGCAGGGTCGCGGCCATTCGATCGCCGATCACGTACCAGAGCGCCTGGGTGCCGAAATTCTGCTCGGGGAGGTCGAGCGCGACGATGTCGATCACCTTGTTGTCGCCGAGGCGCTTGCGCTGGTAGGCGATCACCTGCTCGGAGACCGAGACCGTCCCGAAGTTGAGCTCGACCCCGAGTGCGCTGCGCTGGGTCTCGATCCCCTCGATGTAGACCTCGGTCTCCTTCTTCACCTGTGTGTAGTAGTCGCCCTCGAACGGCCTGACGATCGCGCGCCGCGAGCCGGTGTCGAGCTCCGTGACCTCGTAGGAACGCCCCAGGTGGAGGTAGATCGCGCCCGGGTGAACCGTCGAGAAGGCCCGCTCGGCCTCGACGTTGCCGATCATCTCCCCCGAGGAGGCGTCGATGACCGCCACGCTGTCGGCGGAGGAGGAGCGCAGGGCGATCCGACTGGCCACGAAGTCGCCCGAGCGGGTCAGGTAGCGCTCGCCCCGCCCGCGGCGGAGCTCGCCGGCGGTGACCATCCGGTCGGCGCGCTCCTGCCAGCCCTCGCCGAGGATCTCGTCGTCCTCGGGCCCGAGTGGCGCCTCGTAGGCGGCGGCGAGCAGGTGCTGCATCTGGATCTGCTGGGAGCGGTGATCGAGAATCGCCGCCTCGACGGGCCGCTCGAGGAACTCGTCCGGGTGGCGGCAGAAGAACTGGTCCAGCGCGTCCTCGCCCGCGACGTAGACGGCGAGCCCGCGGCGCCGGCGCCCGGCCCTGCCCCACATCTGCCGGAGGCTGGCGACGGTGCCGGGGAAGTTGACGCAGATCGCCGCGTCGAGCTCGCCGACATCGATGCCGAGCTCGAGGGCATCGGTGGCCGCCACCGCGAGCAGGTCGCCCGAGGCGAGCTGGGACTCGATCTCGCGGCGCTGCTGTGGGGTGTAGCCGGCGCGGTAGGGGGCGATCCGGTCGGCCATCCCGCCCTGCCCACGCCGGACGAGCTCGTCGGAGGCGAAGCGGTTGATCAGCTCGATGCCGCGGCGGCTGCGCATGAAGCAGATCGTCCGCACCCCGCGCGAGACCAGCTCGACCAGCAGATCGGCGGCCTCGGAGACCGGCGAGCGCCGGGTCATCGTGCGCTGCTCGATCACCGGCGGGTTCCACATCGCGATCTCGCGGCCCGCCCGCGGCGCGCCGTCGTCGTCGAGCAGCTCGAAGGGCAGGCCGGTGAGGCGCTCGGCGAGCTCGCGCGGGTTCGCGATCGTGGCCGACGCGAGCAGGAAGCGGGGCTCCGAGCCGTAGATGCGGGCCACCCGCCGCAGCCGCCGCAGAACGTTGGCGACGTGTGAGCCGAAGACGCCGCGGTAGGTGTGGGCCTCGTCGACCACCACCCAGCCGAGGTTGGCGATGAAGTCGCCCCAGCGCTTGTGGTGGGGGAGGACGCCGACGTTCAGCATGTCCGGGTTGGTGAGCACGAGGTTGGCGCGCCGGCGGATCGAGGGGCGGTCCTCGCGCGGCGTGTCGCCGTCGTAGATCGCCTCGCGCAGCCCCGGCGGCCGCAGCTCCCCGAGCTTGCGAGCCTGGTCCTGGGCGAGGGCCTTGGTCGGGTAGAGGTAGATCGCACGGCGCTTGGGCTCGCCGGCGATGCCGTCGAGGACCGGCAGGTTGAACGAGAGCGACTTGCCCGAGGCCGTGCCGCTGGTGAGGATCAGATGCGAGCCCTTGGCGGTCTCATAGGCGGCGGCCTGGTGGGAATAGAGCGACTCGATCCCAGCCGCCACGAGGGCCTCGGCGAGCGCCGGATGCAGCGAGTCGGGTAGCCCGGTCAGCTTCGCCATCGTGGCCGCCTCGGCCGACTCCGCGACCAGCCTGCCGTCCTCGCGGGCCGGCCCGAGCGCCGGCTCCCAGGCGCCGCCCGCCACCGCGGCGCTGCTAGCCAACCTCGACACCCCGGGGCGCGTCGATCGCGGCGGCGATCTGCATCGCCTGCAGCGCGCTCGCGTCGTGCAGCCGCAGCACATCGGCGCCGGCCGTCACCGCCAGCGCCACCGCCGCGGCGGTCGCCCACTCGCGATCGCTCGGCGGCAGTCGCTCCTCCCAGGAGCCGGCCAGCACCGCGCCGAGGAAGTCCTTGCGAGAGAGCGAGACATACAGCGGCCGGCCGAGCTCCTTCAGCTCGCCGAGCCGTCGCAGGATCTCGAGGTCGTCGTCCACCGAGAGGTCGAAGTCGAGGCCGGGGTCGAGCGCGATCTGCTCCTCGTCCACACCACGTCTGGCGGCTGCCTCGAGGCGCGCGGTGAACCAGCCCTTCAGGTGGTCGACGGGGTCGTCGTAGCGAGGAGGCTCGCGGTCCTCCCGGGGCGGGCCCTCGATCTGCATGACGACCAGGCCGCAGCCCGTCTCAGCGGCGAGCTCCAGCATCGCCTCCGAGCCGCCGGCGATGTCGTTGATCGCCACGGCTCCGGCTTCGAGGGCTTGGCGGGCGACCTCGGAGGAGAAGGTGTCGGCCGAGATCGGCAGCCCGGTGCGCTCGGCCAGGCCCGCGATTGCGGGGACCAGGCAAGCCGCCTCGTCCTCGGCCGGCACCGGTGGCCCGCTGCGGGCCGCCACGGCGCCGACGTCGAGCATCTCGAAGCCCTCGCCTGCGAGCCGGAGACCGTCCTCAATCGCCTGCTCCGGCGTCCCGCTGCGCGCCCCCTCGAACATCGAGTCGCCGGTGACGTTGACGATGCCGGCGCCCAGCGGGCGCTTCAGCTCGAGAGTCCTGTCGGTCAGTCGCCAGGCGGGCACCGGTCAACGGTAACTGGCAGCCGGATACGGTTGGCCGCCCGATGGCGCTCCGCTGCCTCTACACCGATCTCGACGGGACCCTGCTCGGCCGCTGGGGCTCGCTCTTCCGCGACTCAGAGGGGGAGTTCTCGATGCTCCAGGCTCGCGCGCTGGAGGCCTGTCACCGCGCCGACGTGGAGGTCGTGATCAAGTCGGGCCGCCGCGAGTCCTCGGTGATGGAGGACGCCAAGCTGATCGGGTCGCGGTCGTACATCTGCGAGGTCGGCTGCCTGGTGGTGATCGATGGAGAGAGGACGGAGCTCGTGGGCGACGTCGAGATCGATCCCGGCAAGACCCTGGCCGAGACGATGGTCGACCGCGGCATCCCCGACGAGCTCTTCGAGCACTTCGCCGGGCGCCTCGAGTGGCACAGCCCCTGGCACAAGCAGCGAGAGCTCTCGCTGCTCTTCCGCGGCAAGATCGACACCGAGGAGGCGAATCGGCTGCTCCAGGAGCGCGGCCACCGGGGGCTCCGGGTGGTCGACAACGGCGCGATCTTCGCGCCGATGGAGGGGATCGATGGCCCGGCACACGCCTACCACCTGCTCCCGGAGGGCGCGAGCAAGGCGAGGGCGGTCGCCTTCCACATGCGGGCCCGCGGCTACGCGCCGGAGGAGTGCATCGCGATCGGTGATTCGGTCGAGGATCTCGACGTCTCCGAGGTCGTCGGGCGCTTCTTCGTGCCGGCCAACGGGCCGGAGCGGGATCCCGCGCTGCGCGAGGCGATCGCCGGGCGCGCGAACGTCACGGTGACCGAGGGCCGCATGGGTGACGGCGTCTACGAGGCCGTCGTCTCTACGCTGGCGGGCGCTAGATGACCGACTCCGAATCCCCGCACGCCCGGATGACGCGCCCCCGGTCGCACGCGGATTCAGACTCGATCATCTGATGCGGAGCATCCACGTCACCCGCTCGATCCCCGCGCCGCCCGAGGCTGTCTTCGACCTACTCACAGACCACGCCAACTACGAGCGCTTTCGCGGCATCGACGGCTCGGAGCTGCTCCGCGAGGGCGATCCGTCGCCGAACGGGGTCGGCGCCCTGCGGCGCATCAGGGCCCGCCCGTTCAGGTTCGACGAGGAGGTCACCGCCTACGAGTCGCCGACCCGGCTCGACTACCTGATCGTCGACCTCAACGTCCCCTTCGAGCACCACGGCGGCTCCATCCGGCTCAGCCCCGATGGGGACCGCACCCTGGTGGATTGGCGATCGGAGTACACGGTCCCGACGCCGCTCGTCGGCGGGATCCAGGAGATCGTCTGGCAGCCGGTGCTCACCCGCGGCTTCCGCCGCGTCCTCGAGGACGTCGAGCGGATGACGAGCGCGGCCTAGCGGCCTAGCCGCCGCCGTTCTGCGCAGCGAACCCGGTGCGGCGCAGCTCGAGCTCGCGCTGCTCGATCACCCGGTCGATCAGCCCGTACTCGGCCGCCTCGTTCGCCTTGAAGAAGCGGTCGCGATCCATGTCCTCGTGGACCTTCTTCTTGGACTTGCCGGTGTGCTTCGCGTAGATCGCGTCGAGGCGGTCGCGGAGGTCGAGCGTCTCCCTGGCGTGGATCTCGATGTCCGACGCGACGCCCTCGAAGCCGCCGCTCGGCTGGTGGATCAGGATCCGCGAGTTGGGCAATGCCATCCTCTTGCCCTTCGCGCCGCCGGCGAGCAGCAGCGCGCCCATCGACATCGCCACGCCGTAACAGATGGTCCGCACGTCGGGCTTGACGAACTGCATCGCGTCGTAGATCGCCATCCCGGAGTAGACGACCCCGCCCGGGGAGTTGATGTAGAGCGAGATGTCCTTGTCCGGGTCCTCGGACTCGAGGTGAATGATCTGGGCCACGATCAGGTTCGCGACCTGGTCGTCGATAGCTGAGCCGAGGAAGATGACCCGCTCGCTGAGCAGGCGGGAGTAGATGTCGAAGGAGCGCTCGCCCCGCGCGCTCTGCTCGACCACCATTGGGACCAGCGGCATAGCGACCTCCTGACCGGGTTGGGAAGGATGACACGCAACCTTCAGGTTGCCTGTAGCAGTACGCTAGCATAAGCAACCATGAAGTTGCGAGACGAGTCACCCCCGCAGCAGGCGGACGAGAAGGCCCCCTGGGTGCAGCGCGAGACCCTGGTCGAGGCCAGCCCGGACGAGGTCTGGGAGGCGCTCACCGACGAGGACCGCCTCGAGGAGTGGCTGGCGCCGGAGGTGGAGCTCGATCCGTTCGAAGGCGGTGAGATCGCCGTCCGCGATGGCGACGAGGAGCGAAACGGCACCGTCGAGACCTTCGAGGAGAACGAGAGATTCGCCTTCACCTGGTCCCGGCCCGGGGAGGGCGAGAGCTTCGTCGAGTTCACCATCGAGGCACTTCCCGGAGGCAGCCGCGTGACGGTCGTCGAGACCCCAACACATTCGGCGGCCACAAACACCGCCGCCGGACCTATGGCGGCCGTTGGATGGGGGCCCGCGCTCGCGCGCCTACGGCGCTCGATGCTCCTCGTATTCGCTTGAGGGCGCCGGCACACCGACAGGTCGATTCGGTCTTCGGGGCGCTCGCCGACCCGACGCGACGCCGTGTGGTCGAGACCCTCGCGCGCGGCGGAACGGTCACCGCGAGCGGCCTCGCCGAGCAGCTGCCGATCACCCGGCAGGCTGTGGCCAAGCACCTCTCCGCGCTGCGGGGAGCGGACCTCGTCAGCGCGACGCGCGTGGGCCGGGAGACGCGCTACGAGCTCCGCCCCAAGCCCCTCGACGAGGCGGCTGACTGGATCCAGATGGTGAGCGCCGAGTGGGATGACCGGCTCGATGCCCTGCGTCGCTCGCTCGAGGCCCGGCGCGGCGGCTCGCGGTAGTTAGTCTCCGGTTCATGGCCAAGGCCACCGTCGCGGAGGAGGAGTACCTCCAGATCATGTTCTGGCTCGAGGAGGCGGGGCTGCCGATCAACGGCGCCAACATCGCCCGGGCCATGCAGCTCTCGCCGCCGACCGTGCACGAGATGATCGGCCGCCTCGAGGACGACGGCTACGTCGAGCGGGCGGACGACAAATCGCTCACCTTCACCGACCGGGGCCGCCAGGAGGCCGAGGCGATTTCGCGACGTCATCGGCTGATCGAGCGCTTCCTCACCGACGTCCTCGGGATCCCCTGGGACGAGGTGCACGAGGAGGCGGAGCGGCTCGAGCACGCGATGTCGCCCGTCCTCGAGGAGCGCATGTTGGCTGCGATCGGCGACGCAAAGACGTGTCCGCACGGCCACCCGATCGTCGAGGGCGCGAGGGAGGAGGGCGTTCTCCTCGCCGACGTCGAGCCGGGCGCCGACGTTCGCATCCTGCGCTTCGAGAACGAGGCCGAGGAGATCCTGCACTACCTCAGGGGGACCGGCCTCCATCCGGGTCTCGAGGGCAAGCTCGAGAGCTCCGACGACGACGAGGTCGTGATGGGCTCCGACGAGGGGCGCCATGCGGTCTCGAAGAGCGTCGCCGAGACGGTCTCGGTCAAGGCCGATCCCGCTCCGGCGCCGCGCCCGCCGCTGCCGGACCAGCTGGTCATCTCCAGCGACCGCTACGGCAGATAGGCGCGCCGCAGCTCTTTACCGGTTGTTAGCCGCGGCTTGAGGTTCGCGGCGGAGACTTGCTCCCATCGGTTCTTCCGGTATAGTCGAGTAAGTCACTCAAGAAACAGGGGAAGCAAATGGAAGCCAGCCCGAAGACCAGCATCCTGATCAACGACCGCAACATCGCCGAGCGCCGCCTCGTGTCGATCGCCCGGGCGATCGAGGCACACAAGAACGAACAGAGGCGGAAGCCCTATCCGAGCCGCTCCGAGGACTTGAGTCTCTACCGCCGCGCCCGCGAGATCCTGGGCGCCGACCGGATCTAGGCCGCCTCGGCGCCCTTCGCGGCGCGCGTGCGCTCCAGTGCGCGCGCGAGCCGCTGGACGCCCTCGGCGACGTCGTCCGCCGGGACCGGGGCGAAGGAGAGGCGCAGGCTCGAGGAGCCGCCTTCGATCATGAAGTCAGGGCCGGCGACGAAGGTGACGCCCTCCTCCTTGGCCTCCGCCAGGAGCGCCTCGGTGTCGATGTCGTCATCCAGGTCCAGCCAGAGGAAGTAGCCGCCCTCCGGCACGACGAACCTCGCCTCCGGGATGTGCTCGCGGAGTGCCTCGACCAGCGCTTCGCGCCGCTCGCGGAGCGCGGCGTTGACCACCTTCAGGTTCTCGTCGAGGCCGCCGGAGCGGCAGAGCTCGAAGACGATCGACTCGGCCAGCATGTTCGGCGAGATGTAGGTCTCGTTCGCCCGCTTCGCGAGCGTCGCGATCTGCTCGGCGGGGCCGACCAGGTACCCGACGCGGACGCCGGGGCTGACCGACTTGGAGAACGACGAGGCGTGAATCACCAGGTCCTCGGTGTCCATGTCGAGCATCGTCTCGGTGCTCGAATCGCCGAAGGAGATCAGCCGGTAGGGATCGTCCTCGAAGAGCAGGAAGCCGTGGTCTGCCGCCAGCCTGACGAGCTCCTGGCGCTTCTCGCGCGAGAGCGTGCAGCCGGCCGGGTTGTGGAAGTTGGGGATGACGTGGGCGAGCTTCACCTCGCCGTCCGCGGCCGCAGACTCGACCGCCGCGGGGTCGACGCCGTCGGCCTCGAGCGCGTGCCCCCACCACGTCCGCGCCGGCCTGCCGCAGAAGAAGCAGTGTGCGGTCGTACGTCGGCTGCTCGACGATCACCCGGTCGCCGTCCGAGACCAGGTGCCGGAAGAGGAGGGCGGCCGCCTCCATCGAGCCGTTGGTGACCATCACCTGTTCGGGCTGGACGTCATGGAGGTCGGCGATCCACTCGCAGAGGCCCTGATGGCCGCGGCCTGTGCCGTAGCTGAGCGCCTTCTCCCAGTCGGACTCGAGCGCCCGGCCCGCGGCTTCGCGCACCGCTTCGTGAGGAAGGATGTCGGCGCTCGGGGCGCCCCGCGCAAAGCTGATCGTTCGTTCGGCCACTGGCGCTTCGAGTATACGAACGGTGCGATACTCCATCGCGCGGGGGATGGAGGCCGCCGATCCGTTCGGAATACTGTTGCTCGGTGCCCGCCTCGCTCGAGCTCGTCAAGATCGCGCTCCAGGCCTACGCCAATGGCGACTGTGAGATCGCCCTCGCACTGGCCGGTCCCCAGATCCGCTGGGATGAGCGGCCGTCACGGACCGACGGCGATCTGGTCTGGGGACACGACAACGTGCAGAGGGCGATGCGCCGCTACCTCGACGGCTGGGAGGAGTACCGCTTCGAGATCGAGGACCTGGCCGAGGTCGGCCCGGGCAAGGTCGTCGGCATCTGCCGCGAGCGCGGCAAGCCCAAGGACGGCACGCCGGTGGACCGCCGCTTCGGCGGGCTCTGGATCGTCGAAGGACGGGAAGATCATCTCGTGGGCGACCTACCTGACGCCGAGGGAGGCGGTTCGCGCAGCGAAGGAGCTGCTCGGCGGCCGCCTTCAGCTTGATCAGATCAAGCGAACCGCCCCGGCCCGGCGGCGGTGAAGCCGGCTCGAGCCGGCTCCAGTCGCTCGAGCCAGAGCCGAGCCGGAGCCGGAGGCTTCAGAGCGGCCGCGCAAGAGGCCGCTGACGAAGAGCGAGGAGCAGAAACGCGCGGCACGCGCCCGCGCGCAGATGCGCAGGCGCGGCTCGCGGCAGAGCGCCTGATCAAGAAGACCTCGCGGCAGAACTACGACTGGGCCTTCGCGCCGATCGTCTCGGCAGCGAGCTGGGCAGTCTCGGTCGGGCTCTTGCCGACGCGGATGCCCTGGGCCTCGAGCGCCTGCTTCTTCGCCTCGGCCGTCCCGGAGGAGCCGGAGATGATCGCGCCGGCGTGGCCCATCTGCTTGCCCGGCGGGGCCGTGAAGCCCGCGATGTAGGCGACGACCGGCTTCGAGACGTTCTCCGCGATGAAGTCGGCGGCGCGCTCCTCGGCGTCGCCGCCGATCTCGCCGACCATCACGATCAACTCGGTCTCGTCGTCGTCCTCGAAGAGCTGAAGGATGTCGATGAAGTCCGAGCCGACGATCGGGTCGCCCCCGATCCCGACGATGGTCGAGTTGCCGAGGCCGGCCTGCTTCAGCTCGTTGCCGATCTGGTAGGTCAGCGTCCCGGACTTGGAGACCACGCCGATCGAGCCCTGCTCGAAGAACTGGGCCGGGATGATCCCGACGTTCGCCTTGCCCGGGCTGAGGACGCCCGGGCAGTTCGGGCCGATCAGCCGCACACCCGCGTCCCGGGCCTTCCAGTAGATGTCGAGCATGTCGTGGACCGGGATGTGCTCGGTGATCGTGATCACCGTCTCGATGCCTGCGTCGATCGCCTCGTGCATCGCCGCGGCGGCGAATCGCGCGGGCACGAAGATCATCGAGGTGTTCGCACCGTGCTCCTGTCGAGCCTCGGCGATCGTGTCGAAGATCGGGATGCCCTCGACGTCCTGCCCTCCCTTCTTCGGGGTGACGCCCGCCACGACGTCGGTGCCGTAGTCGCGATTGCGCAGCCCGTGGAAGGTGCCCTCGCGGCCGGTGAGGCCCGAGATCACGAGCTTGGTCTCGCTGTCGACGATGATGCTCATGAGGCTTTCGCCAGCTCGACGACCTTCTCGGCGGCGCCGAGCATCGTCTTCTCGAGATGGAGATTGGGCAGGTCGGCGTCGGCGAGCAGTCCGAGTCCCTCCGCCGAGTTGGTGCCATCGAGGCGGACCACCAGCGGCACCCCGATCTCGACCCGCTGGGAGGCCTCAATGATTCCCTTGGCGATCTCATCGCCGCGGGTGATGCCGCCGAAGATGTTGAAGAGGATCGCGCGCACCTTCTCGTCGGAGGTGATCACCTCGAGCGCGTCGATGATCGCCTCCGCCTTGGAGCCACCGCCCGCGTCGAGGAAGTTGGCGGGCTTGCCACCGGCTTGGGCGACGACGTCCAGGGTGGACATGCAGAGGCCGGCGCCGTTGCCGAGGATGCCGATGTCGCCGTCGAGCTTGACGTAGGTGAGGCCCTTCTCCTTCGCCATGCGCTCCTGCGGGTCCTCGATGAAGCCCTCCTCGAGGCCGGCAAGGTCCTCATGGCGGTAGAGGGCCGAGTTGTCGATCGTCACCTTGGAGTCGAGGGCGATCACGTCGCGGTCCTTCGTGACGACCATCGGGTTGACCTCGATCAGGGTCGCGTCGCTCTCGTTGAAGGCGTCGTGGAGCTTCACCATCATCTCCGCCGTCTTCTCGCGGGCGTCCTCCTCGACGCCCGCGTCGGCGGCCAGCGTGCTCGCCTGGGCCTCGTCGAAGCCCTCGTTCGGCTCGATGTGCCGCCGCACGAGCGCGTCGGGATCCTTCTCCGCGATCTCCTCGACGTTCATGCCGCCCATGGTCGAGAGCATCGCGAGCAGCTTCTTGGCGGAGCGGTCGAGGATGATCGACGCGTAGTACTCGGCGTCGATCTCCGAGGCGCCCTCGACCCAGACCTGGTGGACGGTGAAGGGCCCCTCGCCGTGCGGGCCGCGAATGTCCATGCCGAGGATCGCGTTGGCGTGCTCGGTTGCCTCATCGCGGTTCTCCGCGACCTTGATCCCGCCGGCCTTGCCGCGGCCGCCGATCTGGACCTGAGCCTTGATGACGCACGGATAGCCGATCTCCTCGGCCGCCTCCACGGCGGCCTCGACGGTGTCGGCGACTCGCCCTTCGGGGACGGGAACCCCATGCCGGGCGAAGAGCTGCTTTCCCTGGTATTCGAGGAGGTCCACGGGCCGCGAGAGGTTATACGAGCGCAAATTGCCATAATCCCGCGGCTCTCATGGCCCTTCCGAAACTCAAAGACATCAAGTGGGTGACGACGGATTGCTACGGCACCCTGATCGATTGGGAAAAGGGCATCGGCGACGCCTTCAAGCGGGAGGCCGAGCGCGATGGCCTGACGATCGACGAGAGGGCCTTCCTGGATCGCTTCTTCGAGATGCAGGCGCAGATCATGTCCGGCTCCTACGAGCTCTACGCCGAGGTCCTGCGCAGGGCCGCCGTGCAGACCGCCGAGGAGATCGGCTGGACCATCGAGCCCTCACGGGCGCAGTTCCTGCCGGACAGCATTGCCTCTTGGCCTCCCTTCCGTGAGGTCAACGCGGCGATGGACCGCCTCAAGGAGCGCTACGAGATCGGGATCGTCTCCAACGTCGACGACAAGATGCTCGGCATCTCCCGCCGGCACCTGCGCACCGAGCTCGACATGGTCGTGACCGCGCAGCAGGTCCGCAGCTACAAGCCCGATCCGACCCACCTTCGTGAGACCGCGCGTCGCATCGGCGGCAAGAAGGGCTGGGTCCACATCGCCTCGGGCTACGAATCAGACGTCGGCCCAGCGCTGAAGCTGAACGTGCCGGTGATCTGGGTGAATAGGCACGGCGAGAAGCTCGAGGGCCGCAAGGCCCCCGACGCCACGGTGAAGAACCTCCGCGACGCAGCGGCGAAGCTCGGCGCGAAGTAGCTCCGCCCAGCCGGCCGCCGCGTCGCCGGGCGAACAACGCTCGTATATGACTTCGCGGGATGAGCGGCAATCCCGACGCGCTCGGCGTGGCCCAGGCGCAGACCGCGGCGGCGCGCGACGATCCGCAAGCGCGGCTCGCGTTGATCGAACGCACCTATCACGGGCCGACGGGCCGAGCACCGCAACACCTGCCGTTTCGCCGGGCCGCGCTCTCGTTCATGCACTGGCAGGTGGAGCGCGGCCTGCTCAATCCACTCGAGGCCTCGCCCGCAGGCAGCCTCTGGTGGCGGTCGGTCAACGAACGACTGCTGCGGGATGGCTGCGAATCGGTCGCGCTCGCCGGCGCTTTCCCCGGGGAGCCTTCGTCGGCAACCGTCCGGCTGTGGATGGAGTTCGTTGCGAAGCCGACGCCGCCGAACTGGTATCGCGCCCACAACGCCAGCGTCGTGAACGGCTATCTGGACCACAGGGAGCTCGCCGAGGAGGAAAGCGCCCCGGAGCGGTTCTTCATGAACGTCGCGCTCGTCCGTGTCCTCTATGCCCACGCCCTCGTTGGGGCGCCGCGGCTCGCACTCGGCCGGTTCGGCCCGCTCGCACGCCTGCTCGGCGACCCTCGGTTCGGGATGGCGGGAGCGTTTCTATCGCTCGGCCGCGTGCTGCCGGACTACTACCCGCTCGAACAGGATGTCGACAGCTACCTCGCCGATGAGCAGCCACTGGGCCGGCTGCTCGACTACGCGGTGATCCAGCCCCGGATCCAGCTCCTCTATGAGTGGTCGGCCGAAAAGCTCGGCCAGCCGGGCCTGGTCGAGTTGGTCCGAGACGGCAATCCGATCTATGCGTGGCCCTTCGAGGAGCGACACGTATGGCGCGCACCCGCCATGCCATTGGCGGGCCGGATCCTCGAACGCGCGACCAGGCCGTGAACGCGCGGTTGCTACTCGATCGTCGCCAGCAGATCGCCTGCGTTCACCGCAGCGCCCTCCTTGGCGGCGAGCTTGGTGATCTTGCCGTCCCTGTGGGCAGTGATCTCGTTCTCCATCTTCATCGCCTCGATCACGAGGACCACGTCTCCGGTCGAGACCTCCTGACCCTCCTCGACCGGGACCTTGAAGACGTTGCCCTGAAGGGGGGCGACCAGGTCGTTTCCTGAGGCGGCCGCGCCGCCGCCTCCGCCGGATCGCTCTCGCTTCGGTGGCTTGCGAAGGCCAGGCCCGCCGCCCGGCGCACCGGCAGCGGGTGCGCCGACCGCCTCGCCGATCACCTTGACGTCGAAGAGCTTCCCTCCAACCTCGACCTGGTAGCTGCGCTCGGTCTTGTCGCCCTCCGGAGCATCCTCGTCGCCCGAGGGCTTCGGAGCGGCCTCGGGCGCCAGCGACTTGAGCCAGTCCTGGTCCTCGGTCAGGTCGCGACAGGTCTCGCCGTTCGCCCACTGCTTCGTGGCCAGCAGCGTCTGGTGGAAGGGGATGAGCGTCGTGATCCCGCCGATCTCGTACTCGCCGAGGGCGCGGAGCATCCGGGCGGTCGCCTTCTCCCGGTCGAGATCCCAGACGATCAGCTTGGCGAACATCGGGTCGTACATCGGCGTCACCTCCGACCCGGCCTCGACCCCCGAGTCGACGCGCACGCCCGGGCCCGCCGGCTCGCGGTAGGTGGTGATCCGTCCCGGCGCCGGCGCGAAGTTCTTGTGGGCGGCCTCCGCGTTGATCCTGCACTCGATCGCGTGGCCGCGAAGCTCAACCTCCTCCTGGGAGATCGAGAGCTTCTCGCCGGCGGCAACCCTGACCTGCTCGCGGACGATGTCGAAGCCGGTGACCATCTCGGTCACGCAGTGCTCCACCTGGACGCGGGTGTTCATCTCGAGGAAGAAGTAGTCCTCGCCCACCTGGAGTCCCTCCACGGTGCCCGCCGAGCGGTACCCGACCGCGGCGGCCGCCTCGGTGGCGATTCTGCCGATCCGCTCGCGCATCTCCTCGTCGACGTGGGGGCCTGGCGACTCCTCGATCAGCTTCTGGTGGCGGCGCTGGATCGAGCAGTCGCGCTCGCCGAGATGGATGACGTTGCCCTTCGAATCGGCGAGCACCTGGACCTCGACGTGGCGCGGGTCCTCGAGGTAGCGCTCGAGATAGACGGTCGGGTCGCTGAAGAACTTCTCTCCCTCGCGCGAGGCGCCCTCGAAGGCATCCTCGAGGTCCTTCTCCTCCATCGCCACGCGAAAGCCCTTGCCGCCGCCTCCGCCCGCAGCTTTGACCGCGATCGGGTAGCCGATCTCGTCCGCCTTCTCTTTCGCGGCCGCGACGTCCTTCACCGGTTCGGTGTCGCCGGGGACGATCGGGACGCCGGCCTTCTGCATGATCTGGCGCGCCTCGGTCTTCGAGCCCATCGCCTCGATCGCCTTCGGGGGAGGTCCGATCCAGGTCAGCTTCGCCTTCTCGACAGCGGCGGCGAAGGGCGCGTTCTCGGCCAGGAAGCCATAGCCCGGGTGGATCGCCTCCGCGTCGGCGTCCTTGGCGATCTGCAGGATCTTCTCGACGTTCAGGTAGCTCTCGGCCGGGGTGGCGGGGCCGAGCAGGAAGGCCTCGTCGGCCTCGCGGACATGCGGGGCGTCGCGCTCGATCTCCGAGTAGACGGCGACCGACCCGATCCCCATCTCCTTGAGTGTTCTGGCGACGCGAATGGAGATCTCGCCGCGGTTTGCGATCAGGACTTTCTCGAACACGGCGGGGCAGTATTGCGGGTCGGGTCGGCCACGCGCTTACCCGGCAAGATTGCGGAGGGCTACGGATGTGCGCGGGCGGATCGAGAGGCGATGCTGGCGCTCGTGAGATGGACCGTCCGTGGATGGGTCTGCGGATTGGCGGCTTGCTTGGGGGCGCTCCTCGCTTTCGCTGGGACGGCCGCGGCCGCGCCGGTGACCCCGACCATCACCGAGCCGTCGTCGGACGGCCAGGTCGTGAACCCCGCCGACGTCCACATGGAGGTGGCGGCGCCCGAGGATCCCGACGACGACGCCTGCACCGACTGGGAGATCCGGACGGCTGACCTCTCAGCGGTCGTCTGGCGTTCGCCCTGCCAGACCGACACGCTGGCGGTCCACATCCATCTGGGCGACGGGACCTTCGTCCCGCTTCACGGTTCGCGCGGGCTCGACTTCGATTCGTCCTACGTGGTCCGAGCCCGCTTCCGAGAGGCCGACGCCTCCGTGGGCGACTGGGCGACGCGGCGCTTCAAGACCGATCCGCCGTCGTCGCCGGGGGGCGATATCCCCTGGACGCCGGTCGAGCCGGGCTACGTGATCGACGAGGTGGCGGGCGGGCTCCAGCTTCCTGTGAACATCGCGTTCGTGCCGGACCCGGGCCCCGATCCGGATGACGCAGTCGCCTACATCACGGAGCTGTACGGCACGATCAAGGTGCTGACGCGTGACGGCGGCATCAGCGACTACGCGACCGGCCTGCTCAACTTCGACCCGACGGCCGAGTTCCCGGGATCGGGCGCGGGGGGACTCACCGGCGTAGTGGTCGAGCCGGCGAGCGGCGACGTCTTCGCCAGCGTGCTCTACGACGCGGACCCGGGCCCGGTCGCGGGCCCGCACTATCCGAAGGTGGTCCGCTTCCACAGCACCGACGGCGGGCTCACCGCCGCCACGGAGACCACGATCCTCGATCTGCCGGGTGAGTCTCAGCCGTATTCGCACCAGATCTCGAACCTGACGATCGGACCCGATGGGAAGCTCTACGTCCACATGGGGGACGGCTTCGACCCGACCACCTCGGTGAATCTCAACTCCTTCCGCGGCAAGATCCTGCGGGCCAACCTCGATGGGAGCGCGCCCGACGACAACCCGCTCTACATGGCGGGCGACGACGGGACCCTGCCGCGGGACTACATCTACGCCTATGGGTTCCGCAACCCGTTCGGCGGCGCCTGGCGCGCCTCGAACGGCGCCCACTACGAGGTCGAGAACGGCCCCTCGGTCGACCGCCTGGCCCGCGTCGACGAGGGCGCCAACTACACCTACAACGGCAGCGACGCGAGCATGCGCGTCGGCGCGCTCTACAACTGGGATCCGGCTCACGCGCCGACGAACATCGCGTTCACCGAGCCGGAGACGTTCGGCGGCAGCGGCTTTCCCGCCTCTCAGATGGATCACGCCTTCGTCGCCGAATCCGGGCCGACCTGGGCGACCGGCCCGCAGGTGCTCGGCAAGCGGATCGTCGAATTCGCCCCCGACGCGGAGAGCGGGGAGATCGGGGGTCACCCGCACACCCTGGTCGAGTACACCGGAACCGGGCAGTCAACGGCGGCCGGCCTCGCCGCCGGCCCGGGAGGCCTCTACTTCACTGAGCTCTACCGGGATCAGGACTATGTCTCGGCGATCGACCCGGGCGCCCGGCTCCTTCGGATCCGCTACGGGCCACCGACCAAGCCCGTGCTCACCGCGACCAGCCCCGGCTCGCCGGCCGACGACAACAGCCCGACGGTGCTCGGTACTGCTCAGTTCGGCTCGGCCGTAACCATCTACGCCGATCCGAGCTGCCAGACCCCGGTCGCGTCGGGGACCTCCGATGAGCTCGCCTCACCGGGCATTCCGGTGGACGTCTCCGACAACAGCTCGACGGTCCTCTATGCGAATGATCGGGTCGGCGACGCGGTCTCGGGTTGCTCGACCGCGCCCCTGACCTACGAGGAGCGGTCCCCCGCCGGCGCTTCCGCCAAAGGGTTCAAGCTCAAGTCCGCGGTGCGAAGCTGCAGGCGCAAGCACCGCGCTCAGGCCCGCGCCCGCTGCATCAAGCGCGCGAAGAAGCGCGCCCGCGCCGTCGGATCGCAGTGATTCGGGGAAGCGCAGCCGCCGCCGTCCTGGTGTCGTTGGCCTTCACCGCCTCGGCCGCCGCCACTCCGCCTTCCCCGACCATCACCGAGCCCTCGACGGACGGGCAGCTCGTGCATCCCGCAGACGTGCACATGGAGGTCGCGCTGCCCGAGGAAAAGGACGAGGACGTCTGCACCGACTGGGAGATCCGGACGGCGGATCTTTCGGTGGTGGTCTGGCACGCGCTCTGCGCCACCGGCGTGCTCTCACACCACATCCACCTCGGGGACGGGACCTTCGTCAGCTCGAACGGCGCGCGCGAGCTCGAATTCGGCTCCAACTACGTGGTCCGGGCACGATTCCACGACGGGGAGGATGAGATCGGTGACTGGTCGCAGCGCAGCTTCAGCACCTATCCACCCTCGTCGCCGGGCGGCGGGATCGCCTGGACCCCATTGCAGCCCGGGTACGTGGTCGACGAGGTCGCCGGAGGCCTGCAGCTGCCGACCGACATCGCCTTCGTTCCGAATCCCGGCCCCGGCCCCAAGGACCCCCTGCTCTACCTCACGGAGCTCTACGGCACGATCAAAGTGATGACGCGGGACGGCACGGTGAGCGACTACGCCACCGGGCTGCTCAACTTTCCTCCGACGGGGGATTTCCCCGGATCGGGTGAGCTGGGGCTGACGGGCATCGTGGTCGACCCGGTCTCGGGAGATGTTTTCGCGAGCATGCTCTACGACTCCGATCCGAGCCCTGCCATCGGCTCTCTCTATCCGAAGGTGGTCCGGTTCCACAGCGAAGACGGGGGCCTGACCGCCAGCAGCCCGACCACGACGCTGGACATGGTCGGCGAGACGGAGGGGCCGTCACATCAGGTCTCGAACCTCTCCATCGGCCCCGATCAGAAGCTCTATGTCCACCTCGGCGACGCCTTCGTCCCCGCCACGGCGCAGGATCTCAGCTCATTCCGCGGCAAGATCCTGCGGGTCAACCTCAACGGCACGGCGCCGGCGGACAACCCCTTCTACAACGCCTCCGACGGGATCTCCGCGACCGACTACATCTACGCCTACGGGTTCCGCAACCCTTTCGGTGGCGCCTGGCGCGCCTCGAACGGCGCCCACTACGAAGTCGAGAACGGGCCCGCGGTCGACCGCCTGGCGCGCGTCCAGGAGGGGATGAACTACGCATATGACGGCACCGACGCGAGCATGCTCACGGGCGCGCTCTACAACTGGAGTCCTCCGCACGCCCCGGTGAACATCGCGTTCGTCCAGCCGGAGACCTTCGGCGGAAGCGGGTTTCCGAGCGCCCAGCAGGACCACGCCTTCGTCACGGAGTCCGGGCCGACCTGGGCGACCGGCCCGCAGGAGAACGGGAAGCGGATCGTCGAGTTCGCCCCCGACTCGGACACCGGTGAGCTGGGCGGTCACCCTCACACCTTGGTCGAGTACACGGGCACGGGCAAGGCCACAGCCCTGGGGCTCGCCGCCGGCCCCGGAGGCCTCTTCTTCACCGAGCTCTACCGCGATCAGGGCTGGAAGACGCCGATCGACCCGGGTGCCCGGCTGCTGATGGTCAGATACGGGCCGCCGACCGCTCCCAGCCTGACCGGCACCGATCCGCCATCGGGCGCGAACGAGAACTCGCCGAGGATTCTCGGCACGGCACAGTTCTCATCGTCTGTCGGCATCTACACGGATCCCAGCTGCCAGACGCTGGCCGCAACCGGGACCTCCGAGCAGCTGGAGTCCACGGGCATCCCGGTGAAGGTGGACGACAATTCGGCGACGAACTTCTACGCCAACGACTTCGTCGAAGGCAGCACGTCCGCCTGCTCGAGCCAGCCGCTCGCCTACCTCGAGAGCACGCCCGCCGGGGCGCACGCGAAGGGCTTCAACCTCCGCGCCGCCAAGCGGCGGTGCCGCAAGAAGTTCACCGGCAAGGCCCGCGCCCGCTGCATCAAGAAGGCGAAGCGGCGCGCTCGCGCGCTCGGGGTCTAGTCCTCGACGGCGGCGAGCACCGGCTCGCGTTTCTCGTCCGCCTCGAGCTCACGCTCGTGCTCTTCCTCGAGCTCGCGCTGCTCCTCGGGGTCGTCCTGGACCTCCTTGCGGAGGCCGATCTGCACGGCGAACAGGGCGACGACGGCCACGGTGGCGCCGCCGACGACCCAGGGGACCAGGTCGGTGTTGGCCTTGTTCATGATCGTCACGCCCGCCCCGATGAGGACCACGCCGAGCGCCCCCCTGAGCAGGCCCTGCGGCCACTTGACCGAGAGCTGGCTGCCGATGATCACGCCGGGTATCGAGCCGATCAGGATGTTCGCCATCAGCCCGTAGTCGACGTTGCCGCTGACGGCGTGCGCGATGCCGGCGGCCCAGAGCAGGATCGCCGCGTGCACCACGTCGGTGCCGACGACCTTCTGCGGCCGCAACCGGTAGACCGTGAGCAGCATCATCCCGATCAGCGTTCCGCTGCCGGCAGAGCTCAGGCCGATCACGAAGCCGGTGGTCGCGCCGATGGCGACCGCGGCCACCTTGTGGCGGGTGTCCATCTCGAAGTCGTCGCGTTCCTGGATCTTCTTGGCGAGGAAGAAACCGCGGAGCAGAGTGGCGGCGCCGACGACGAGGAGACAGGCGGCGAGGATCGCGAAGACCGTCTCGTCGAGTTGGTCGCCGAGCCGGCGCTTCAGGATGTCCAGAAACCAGACGCCGATGATCGCCATCGGCACGCTGCCGATCGCCATCCAGTAGACGAGCGGCATATTCACCGTCTTCAGCTTCAGGTGTTGCCAGCTGCCGGCCGTCTTCGTGATCGCGGCGTAGGCGATGTCGGTGCCGATCGCCGTGGTCGGCTTCACTCCGAAGAGCAGGACGAGCAGGGGCGTCATCAGGGAGCCGCCACCCATCCCGGTCATGCCGACCAGGAAGCCCACGCCAAAGCCGAAGAGGACGATCTTGGGATCCATTGGGAGTTGGTGCGGTGGGGCGGCCGCTTGGACGATGGCCGCTTTCCAACCTTGTTCCCTTTTATGACCGAGACGGTCCTAAAGGGAGCGGCGACGTTAGCGGAAGCCGCCTTTTCCCCCTAATTGCTGGGCTTTCTAGTTACGAATGGCGCTAGCGGGTGACCCAGGCGCCCTCGTCCCGCGTCAGCGCGAGCACTTCGGGAGGGATCTTGCCGTCGCGGAGGTCCGCGATCGTCACGTTCTCGAGCACGCGGCGCAGCGAGGCGCGGACGGCGATCCAGACCTCGCTGAGCTGCTCGGCGTTGCCGGGGTACTTCGTCTGCTCCGGGGCCTGGTCCTGGATGTTCGCCAGGGGCCCCTCGACGGCGCGAATCACGCTCGCCAGGGTGATCTCCTCGGGCGGCTTGGCGAGCCAGTAGCCACCGCGTGCTCCGCGTCGTGCCCGCACGAGGCGCGCGTGCTTGAGCTCGAGCAGGATGTGCTCCAGGAACTGGAGGGGGATGTCCTGGGCTTCGGCCATCGCCTCGCCCTTGACGGGCTCGTCGCCTGCCGCGGCCATCTCGACCGCCGCGCGGACCGCGTAGTCGGCTTTGGCGCTGATCCTCATATCCTGCGCCGCCCGTGCTGGACCTGCAGAGCCATTCCACATTCTCCGACGGCGAGCTGCCGCCCGCGCAGGTGGTCGCGACCGCCGTGGAGGAGGGCGTCACCACGCTCGCGCTCACTGACCACGACGGAATCGATGGCGTCGCCGAGGCCGCGGAGGCGGCCGCCGACGCGGGGATCGCGCTGGTGCCGGCGACGGAGATCTCGTGCGTTCACGGAAGCCTCGATGACATGCACATGCTCGGCTACTGGGTGGACACGAAGACGATCGCGCCCGCCATGGAACGCGCCCAGCGAGAACGGATCACCCGCGCCGAGGAGATCGTCGAGCGCCTGAACGCTCAGGGGGTGCCGGTCCGTTTTGAGGACGCGATCGCACAGGCCGGCGACGCCTCGTCCGTGGGACGGCCCCACATCGCGAAGGCGGCTGGCGTGACGCCCGACGGGATGAGCGCCTTCTTCGAGGAATGGCTGGTCCCCGGCGCCAAGGCCTTCGTCTCGCGCCGCTGGCCCCGTGCTCCCGAGGCCATCGAGATCATCCACGGAGCCGGGGGAGTGGCCGTCCTGGCCCACCCCTTCTGGGACATGAAGGACCCCGCTCAGGTTGCGGCGATCGTCGATGAGCTCGACCTGGAGGGGGTCGAGTCCTTCTACCCGGCGCACGACCGCGCCCAGACGAAGTTCCTCGTCGAGCTCTGCCGGGACAGGGGCCTGACGGCCACCGCCTCCTCGGACTTTCACGGCCCCTCCCACAAGATGTTCAACTCCTTCGGCGCCTACTCGACGTACGACCTGGGCGAGCCGGAGCTGCCGCCACGGCCCGACGCAGCCTAGGCGGGCTGCGCGGCCGGAATCAGCTGGCGCTCCTCGAGCAGCGAGAGGACCTTCGCCGCGTCCTCCTCGGCCGAGTCGTGCTCGGTGTCCAGCGTGAGCTCCGCGTTGAGCGGCGGCTCGTACGGGTCGGAGACACCGGTGAACTCCTTGATCTCGCCCTTGAATGCCTTCTCGTAGAGGCCCTTGACGTCCCGCTCGGCGCAGACCTCGACGGAGGCCTTGACGAAGACCTCGATGAAGCGGTCTCCCATCAGCTCGCGAGCCTCGTCGCGGATCTCCCGGTAGGGGGAGATCGCGGCGGTGATCACCGGGACGCCGTTGCGGGAGAGCAGGTCCGCGACGAACGCGATCCGGCGGATGTTGGTGTCGCGGTCCTCCTTGGAGAAGCCGAGGCCCTTGGAGAGGTTCTCGCGAACCACGTCGCCGTCGAGCACCTCGACCCGCGAGCCCCGCTCGCGGAGCTGGTCCTCGACGATCTTCGAGATGGTGGTCTTGCCGGCACCGGAGAGCCCGGTGAACCAGAGTGTGAAGCCCTTGTCGTCAGCCATTGCCTTCCTCTTTGTATGAGTCGATCAAGATCTGAGCCACCTCGGGGCGGCTGAATTCCTCGGGCGGCAGCTCGCCGTTGCCGAGCATCTCGCGGACCTTGGTGCCGCTGAGGAAGACGTGGTCCTCCTGTCCGTGCGGGCAGGTCTTGCCCGACGCCATGCCCTCGCACTTGTTGCACCAGAAGGAGTGCTCGAAGAAGAGCGGCTGGATGCCGAGCTTGTCGATGTCGAGTTCGTCGAAGATCTCTGGGCGTCGTAGGTCCCGTAGTAGTCCCCGACGCCGGCGTGGTCTCGCCCGACGATGAAGTGGGTGCAGCCGTAGTTCCGCCGCGCGATCGCGTGGAGGACGGCCTCGCGCGGCCCCGCGTAGTGCATCTTCGACGGGAAGACGCCGAGGATCACCCGGTCGTTCGGGTAGTAGTCCTCCATCAGGACCTCGTAGCAGCTCATCCGCACGTCGGCCGGGATGTCGCCGGCCTTGGTCTTGCCGATCAGCGGATGGATGAAGAGCCCGTCGGTGATCTCGAGCGCGCACTTGGTCAGGTACTCGTGCGCACGGTGGATCGGGTTGCGGGTCTGGAAGGCGACGACGCGCTTCCAGCCGCGCTCCTCGAACGCCTTGCGAGACTCCTCGGCGGTGAAGTAGCGCTTCATGAAGGCTTCCTCGTGGTCGGGCAGGTCGTCGACCTCGTAGGTCCCCGCGATGCAGCGCGCGCCCTCCTCGTAGATGGCGGCGACGCCCGGGTGCTCCTTGTCGGTCGTGCGGTAGACGTTCTCGGCCTCCGCCTCGAGGTCGCGCTCGAAGATCTCGGTGACGTTCAGGCGGCCGAGCGGCTTGCCCTCGTCGCTCGAGATCTCCACGGTGTCGCCCTCGGAGACGTCGAGGTCCGTGGCGAGGATGATCGGAATCGGCCAGTACTGGCCGTCCGGGAGGGTCATGTTCTCGACGACGCTCTTCCACTCCTCGTGGCTCTGCGGGCCCTGGAGGGGAGCGAAGCCGCCGTTGCCGATCATCTCGAAGTCGGCGGTCTGGCGATCGGTCAGCTGCAGCTTGAGTGCGGTCTGGGTCATGGGTTCAGGGAGAGGGGAGAAAGTGGATCGTCGTGGTCAAGAAGCGGGGCAGGTTAGCGAAGCTAGCCGTGAAGCCCGCACTCGGTCTTCTCGAGACCCGCCCAGCGCCCCGCGCGGTCGTCCTCACCCGCGGCCGGCTTGCGGGTGCAGTGGGTGCAGCCGATCGAGGGATAGCCCTGATCGTGGAGCGAGTTGTAGGGAATGTCGTGCTCGGCGATGTAGTCCCAGACCTGCTCCTCGGACCAATTCGCGAGCGGGTTGAGCTTCCAGAGCCCGAAGCGCTTGTCCCAGGCGAACTTCGGGGCCTTGGCCCGGGTCTGTGAGTCCGAGCGGCGGATTCCGGAGACCCAGAGATCGACGGCGGCGAGGGCCGAGCGCATCGGCTCGACCTTGCGGATCCCGCAGCAGGAGTCCGGGTCACGGCTCCAGAGCTCGTTGCCGTAGAGACCGGCCTGCTGCTCCAGCGTGATCGAGCTGTAGCGGTGGAAGTTGATGTCGTAGCGCTCCTCGAGCCGCCGCTTCGTCTCGTAGGTCTCGGGGAAGAGGACGTCCGTGTCGAGGTAGAAGAAGCGCGCGTCAGCATTGATGGCATTCGCCATGTGCACCGTCACGGAGCTCGTCTTCTGGAACGAGCAGGCGATGTACATCCTCGGGTTGAACGTCTCGAGCGCCCAGCCGAGCGCCTCCTCGGCGCTCGCGTCCTCGAGCTCGGCGGCCTTCTCCTCGGGATCGAAGCCGAGGCCGTTGAGGTCGGCCGCCGGCACCGCTGCGTGCTCGGTGGCGGAGGCCTCGTGCAGGACGCCCTTGCGGCCGTTGCCATTCGGGCTGGTGCCGTTGTCGCTCGTCTGGTCCACGGCGGGATGTGTAGCGGTCGGCTCCACTAGACCGCGCACTCTCCTTCCCCGCGCTCGACCTTGTAGGGCTCGGAGCGGTTCCAGTCGATGAAGTAGAGGAGGTTGTCGGCGCTGAACTCGACCGGCAGCTTCAGGTCGGAGATCAGCTCCTCGAACTGGTCAAAGCCGGTGCGGTCGACGAACGCGTTGAAGTTCTCGCCGTCGTTCGCGCTTCTCCTCGTAGTTGCGGATCCAGCGCTCCACCGCCTCAGGGACGCGCTTTGCCGGCAGCCGCGCCTTCAGCCGATGGCCGAAGACGACGTCGCCGCCCTCGAAGTTGCCGGCGATGTGCGGAATGTAGGCGGGAATCGTGTGCTCGCCGACCTTGATCGAGGCCCCGTAGAAGCCGATCGTGGCGATGTGGTGCTGCGAGCAGCCGTTGGGGCAGCCGCTCATCTTGATGTGGATCTGCTTGGTGAGCGGGTCGGTGATCTCCATCTCCTCGAGCCGCTTCTGGAGCTCGGCGTTCAGGCCCATCGAGGCCGTGATGCCCAGCTTGCAGCTGTCGGTTCCGGGGCAGCTGACCACGTCCGTGACGCTGAAGGCGCCTGAATCCGCGAGGTCGAGTTCCTTCAGGCGGATCCAGAGGTCGTATAGGGACTCGGACCGAACCCAGCGCAGGACCAGGTTCTGCTGGACGGTGGTGCGGGCGTAGCCGCCGGTGAAGTCGCGCATGATCGCGGCGAGTCCGCGGAACTGCTCCGGCGTGAGGTCGCCCCGCGTCACCTTGACGGTGGCGGTGACGAACCCATCCTGCCGCTGGGGGGCGACGTTGGCGTCCACCCAGGCGTCGAACTCGCTCTTGTCGCCGTTTGGCGAGCCGTAGCTCTCCGGGACCGCGGGGGCGTCGGCCTCCTCGTCATTGACGAAGAGAAGGTGATCGATGGTGAAGTCGCGCTCGTTGACCCAGTCGCCCTTCAGCTCCTCGTCGACGAGCTCGCGGAAGGCGTCCATGCCGATCTTGTCGACCAGCACCTTGATGCGGGCGCGCATGCGGTTCTCGCGGAGCCAATCCTGGCGGTCGAAGATCCGCAGGGCGGCCTCGGTCACCTTCAGGTAGTCGCCGTTGTCGAGCTCGACGAACTCGTAGAGGGTGGGGGCGATCCGAGGCTGGATGGAGGTGCCGCCGCCGATCTTGACCTCGACCCCGCGAACCTCCTTGCCGTCGACCTGCTTGACCTTGGGGATGAAGCCGACGTCGTGGATCTCAGTGATCGCCCGGTCCGCGTCGCTGGCGCTGAACGCCGTCTTCACCTTGCGGGGCATCAGCTGAGTGGTCGGGTGGCGGACGAAGTAGCGCGCGTAGGCCGCCGCGTAGGGGGTGATGTCGAACGGCTCGTCATCCGCGACGCCGGCCCACGGGTCGCCGGTGACGTTGCGGATCGTGTTGCCGCAGCCCTCGCGTGAGGAGAGGCCGGCCTGGCTGATCTGCCGGATGAACTCGGCAGCGTCCGCCAGGGGGATGTGGTGAATCTGGATGTTCTGGCGGGTCGTGATGTGGCCCTTGTTGAGCGGCGCGAGCTCCTCGATCGCGTCCGCGAAGGCCTCCATCTGCTCCGGGCTGACGCCGCCATAGGGAAGCTTCACTCGGATCATCTGCACGTCGGGCTGGCGCTGCCCGTAGACGCCCTGCTTGAGCCGGAAGCCGATGAACTGCTCCTCGGTCTGCTCGCCCCGCAGGAAGCTGGCCGCCTCGGTGTCGAAGTCGTCGAACTCGCGCTCGAGGATCGGGATCACGTGGCCCGGGACGTTCTCGTAGACCTCAGGGTTCTCGAGCGAACCGAGCTTGCCCTTGCCGTGCTGCTTCTTCCCCGAGTCCTGTTTCAGGGTCGAGGGGTCCGCTAGCTTCTTCGCGGGCTTCTCGGGTGCGGAGACTGGCTCCATGGAAAGCCGGCCCTTTCTGATCGACGACGTAACGTGGCCCCGGCACTTTGCCGGTCGCCCAATCTAGCAAACCTGATCGAGTTTCAGGTGTTTAGCGTTTGTCATGGGGAGAAGGGAATCTCCGCGCTGGCATCTCGTCGCCGTTGCGGCCGGCGTTCTCGCGCTGCTCGTCACGCAGATCGCAATCGCCCAGAACGGATCTCGAAGCCGCGCGCCCAGGGCGCGGTGCGCGACAGGGGCCGCCGGGCAACAGCAGCGGCCCGGCGGGCGGTGATCTGAGCGGGACCTACCCCGACCCACAGATCGCCGCCGACGCGGTGACCGGCGCCGAGGTCTTCAACGCGTCGCTCACGGCCGCCGACCTCGCCCCGAACTCGGCCGGCAACAGCGAGATTGTCGACGGCTCCATCGACTCCACGGAGCTGTCCACCGTGCCGAGCGCTCGGGTGCGGCGGACGGCGAACCAGACGATCTCCGCGAGTACGTTGACCGACATCTCGATGACGACCGAGACCTGGGACACGGACGCCATGCACACAGCGAACAGCCCCTCCGTGGTCGCTCCGGTCGACGGCGTCTACCTGATCACTGGCAGCGTGATCTTCCAGGGCGGCACCGGCGGCTTGCGTGAGCTGCAGCTGAGCGTCGACAATACGAAGCCGATCGCGGACAGCCAGGACGACGCACGGACGAGTGCGATCGACGTGCAAGATGTCGCGACCGTCTCTCGGCTGAACGCGGGCGACGATGTGCGCATCAAGGTCCAGCAGAGCGCCACCAGCGGCACGGTCAGCGTGATCGCGTCGAGCGGCGGAGCCGAGACCAGTCCCGAGCTCTCGATGACGCTCCTCGGCCCCGCCTGAGGCGGAGCGCCTCACCTACATCTGGCCGTGCACGGCGAGGATGTTGCCCGCCGGGTCCTTGAACCAGGCGATCCCGCCGGCGGGCCCGCTGCGATCGATGCCCTTCTCGTCCTGATCGAACTCGTCGTAGCGCTCGAAGGTGACGCCCTTGCCGCTGAGCTCGTCGACCGCCGCGTCCACGTCGTCGACCGGGAAGTTGAGGATCGTGTAGTTCGCGGGCTCCAGGTCCGGCTTCGGATAGATCAGCACCTGCCGATCGCCCAGACGAAGCTCCAGAAGCGGCACCGGTGCTCCCACATCGAGATCCCCGATGTCGAGTCCGAGCACGTCCCCGTAGAACTGCTTCGCCTTGTCGATGTTGGTGACGGCGAAGCCGCTGTACGCCTTGCTTGCGTCGAGCATGCTGTCTCCTCTCTTCTTTGGGAGGTCACCCGTTGAGACCCGGCGCCGAGCCGAGACTAATCGGTCCTCGCTGGGGCGCTACGTCCCGAGTGCCGCCGCTCTTTCTCCCGCATCTTGCGCCGACCCTCGGTCATCGCCTACCTCTTCTTCTTTTTCTTCTTGCACTTCTTCTTGGCGCTCTCGGCCGAGCGCTTGTGCTTCTTCTTCTTGCACTTCTTCTTCTTCGCAGACGGAAAAACGTACGTCTGCCTGTCGAAGGTTCGTCCCAGCGAGTCCGTCGGGGTGACGGTGACCGTGTTCCCGTCGACCCTGACCAGCAGGAAGTGGAAGACCTGACTCGAGCGAAACGGGCCGAGACGCGCTGCCACAGGCGCTGCCCGTGGCCGAGGAATTCGACCAGCCGATCGCGTAGGCGACGATGCCGGGGAGGCCGCTGCACTTGCTGACCGGCTCCAGGGGTGCGCCGCCGCCCCCGGTCACGTAGCTGATCAGGCCGCCGGGGCCATTCGCGTTGTTGCGCTCGTAGATGTGGGCGTGACCGTTGAAGGCGATGTCGACCCCGTAGCGGCTGAGCAGACCTTCCAGACTGCTCGGACCGTGAAGGAAGGCGTCCGAGGTCTCGGTCGCGTTGGCCGAGTAGAGCGGGAAGTGGAAGGTCGCGAACTTGACCTGCGCCGGATGGGTGGCGAGGTCGTGCTCGAGCCACTGGTACTCCGGGCTGGCGGGGCTCCAGTGGTAGTCGAAGTCGTTCTGATAGAGGCTGCCCGTGCCGAGGTTGGAGTTCGCCCAGGCGGCGTCCAGCATGTAGAACCGCGCGGGCCCCGCGTCGAACGCGTACCAGACGCTCGGGTACTTCGCCGAGGCCGTCCCGTTCAGGCAGCAGTAGTTGTCGATCTGGAAGCGTCCAGCGGAGCCGGCGGCCGCCGAGGCACCCGGCCAGATCAGCGGGAAGGTCGCGTTCAAGCCGTGGTTTCCAAGAACGGGGAAGAGCGGCATCGAGGCGCCTGCCGCAGTCCAGAACGCTGGACCGAACACCGCGCTGACATTGGCTCCGGTCTGGTAGAGATCGCCGTAGTTCGCCTGGCTCCCGCCCGGATAGGCGATATCGCCGGTCGAGAGCGCGAACCGCGCCCCGCTCGAGGCAAGCCGGCCGATCAGGTTCGCCTGGTCGGGGTTGCCGCTGGCGGTGGCGGAGCCCCAGTCGCCGAGCACGGCGAACTTGAACGGAGTCCTCGAACCGGCGGGAAGCTGGTGGCGAACCGCGGCGAGGGATTCGAGCCGAGCAGGTTGAGATGCGGATCACTCCGACGGGCCTTCTTTTTCTTCTTCTTGCATTTCTTCTTCTTGGCCGCCGCGGCCCTGCGGTGATGCCTCTTCTTCTTGCACTTTTTGGCCCTGGCCCCCAGATACACCCGGTAGCAGTAAGTCGTATCCGGCGCCAGGTTGAGGCGCGCCTTCCACCGGTACTCGGGCGTCGAGCCAACCGTGATCTGGGTCCTGCCTGCGGATTTGCTGTGCGCCGTGCAGCTCTCCACGCCCGCCGCTCCCCAGGTCACGTAGGCCGACGGGTTTGACCGATCGGTCGCCCAGTTGATCGTGGCGCCCCCACCGGCTACGTCGGTCAGGTACGGGTAGCGGGTCAGCTGAGGCGCGTACGTGGGGGAGAGCGCCGCCACGGCCGTCCCAGTGAGGGAAGCCGAGGCCGTGCCGCCGGGGGTACCCGAGACCTGCACGCTGGCGGACTTGGCGCCGGCGCTGGTGGGAGAGAAGGTCACGGCGAGGGTGCAGACGAGCAGCGCGGAGGCGGTGAGGGCCAACGCGACCGTCCTGCTCCTCGGCGCGGCGATCAGCCCAGCTTCTTCCGCAACGTGACCGGAGAGGTCAAGCCGACGTGGGGCACGTCCGAGCGGCGGCCTGGGTCGGATGGCGCAAGCGCCAACTGCGGTGCACGTGAGCGTTGCCATCACCGGAACGATCGATGCTCCCTTCCTCATCCTGACCAAGCTAACCCATGACATCGTGCGTTGTTGTGGCGAAGATCCCTGTGATCTCGGGCGAGGCGGTCCTGGCCGCCGTCGATGCGAATACGGCGAATGAGCGAACGCGGATCGCCTTCCAGAGGCACGCGCGCAGGGAGTGGGAGATGCCGGCCAAGGTCTACCTCGACAGCCCGCCCCACGGCGACTTCCGGGCGATGCCGGCACTCGGCGACGGGCTGGCGCTGCTCAAGTGGGTGACGTCCTTCCCCGGGAACAGCGCCAGGGGCCTGCCGGTGGTCCGCGGCGCGGTCCTGCTCTCGGACGCGGAGACCGGCGAGGAGCTGGCGGTGATCGAGTGCTCGTCGGTGACCTCGCTGCGGACCGGCGCCGCCGCGGCGGTCTCGGCCCACGCTCTGGCGCCGAAGGGCGCGAAGACGGTCGGCATCATCGGCTGCGGGGTGAACGGCACCTGGGCCGCGCGCTGCCTGGCTGCCGCCGGCTACGGGCCCGGCGTCTGCGCCGACCCGCGCGTCGATCCGGCGGAGGCGCTGGCGGACGAGCTCGGCTGGCAGGCGGGCGACCGCGGGGAGGCCGCAGCACGGGATGTCGTCGTCACGGTGACCCCGGGCGAGGAGCCGGTGATCCTCGAGGCGGACCTGCGCCCGGGCCAGCACTTCGCGGTGCTCGGCGCCGACGCCCACGGCAAGCAGGAGGTCGACCTCGCGGCGATCGACCGCTGCCGCCTCTTCTGCGATGAGTGGGAGCAGGCGAGCGCCGGCGGCGAGCTCGCCAACGCGGTCGACGCCGGATTGGCGAAGCGCGAGAACGTGACCCAGCTCGGCGACGTGCTCAACGGCGCGCCCGGCCGCGCCGCAGCAGAAGAGATCACGCTGTTCGACTCGACCGGCCTGGCGATCCAGGACCTGGCGATCTGCCAGGCCGTCTACGAGCGCTGGCGCGAGGGAGCCTCGACGCCCCCGTGGTCACGCTCTGATCCAGCGGTGCAAGCGGCGGCGGGCGTTCCATGAAGGCGCCGCCCGCCACCACCTCTCTCCTCCCAAGCTCTAGTCGACGTCGGTGCCCTCGACCAGGAACGCGACCCGCACGTGGGCGCGCCACTCGTCGAGGTTCTCGCCGCGCAATCCGGTGGAGACCACGTCGACCGCCCGGATGTTCCGCAGCGAGCTCTGTGCCTGCTTCAGCGCCTGCTGCGCAGCGTCATCCGAAGACTTCTTGGAGCTTCCGACCAGCTCGATGATCTTTACGACGGCCACGAGCCCTCCTCTCTTCTGAGCGCGATGGGTTTGTGGCGGTGTTCTATTGGAATCGGAGGTGCAGGGCAAGCCCGTTGGTCGCAGCCCGGTGTCCTAGCTCCAGCCGCCGGCCCGCTGGCCGTGCACCGAGACTCCCTCCCGCAGCGCCGCCTCCAGCCAGCGGCTCCGCGGAGCGTTCTGCGGTGCAGGGGCCGTCTCCCAGAGGAAGCGCTCGAGCGCTGAAGCGATCGCGGCGGCCTCCTCGGGAGATGCCGACACCGCTCTGGATCTCGATCTGCGGGCGCGGCGGGCTCTGCTTGCCGTTGCGGCCGGCACGCTTAGAGCGGGATGTTGCCGTGCTTGCGCTTCGGCCCCTCGACCCGCTTCGTCTGCAGGGTGCGCAGCGCGCGGATCAGCTTCGGGCGGGTCTGGTGCGGCTCGATCACGTCGTCGATGTAGCCGCGCTCGGCCGCCGAGTAGGGGTTCGCGAAGTGGGCCTTGTAGTCGTCGATCAGCTTCGATCGCCGCTCGTCCGGGGTCGGGGACTTGGCGAGGTCGCGGCGGTAGATGATGTTGACCGCCCCCTCCGGTCCCATCACCGCGACCTCCGCCGTCGGCCAGGCGAAGTTGAAGTCGGCCAGCATGTGCTTCGAGTTCATGACGTCGTAGGCGCCGCCGTAGGCCTTGCGGGTGACGACGGTGAGCTTCGGGACGGTCGCCTCGGTGAACGCGTAGAGCAGCTTCGCGCCGTGGCGGATGATCCCGCCCCACTCCTGGGAGGTGCCGGGCAGGAAGCCGGGCACGTCGGTGAAGGTGAGCAGCGGAACGTTGAAGGCGTCGCAGAAGCGGACGA
Source organism: uncultured Solirubrobacterales bacterium (assembly GCA_963777575.1). GTDB lineage: Bacteria > Actinomycetota > Thermoleophilia > Solirubrobacterales > 70-9 > DASUPK01. The sequence continues at coordinate 42,943 of CAVZRH010000015.1, forward strand.
AGCGGGCCGCCTTCTCGGATGAGTTGATGTCGAGCACGCCCGCCAGGTGGTTCGGCTGGTTGCCGACCACGCCGATCGGGTGCCCGTCGAGTCGGGAGAACCCGACGATGATGTTCTGGGCGAAGTGCTCCTGGACTTCGAAGAACTCGCCGTCATCGACGATCCGCGCGACCACATCGCGCATGTCGTAGGGCTTCTGGGGGTCGTCGGGAACGAGCGAGTCGAGCTCGGGGTCCTCCCGGTCGGGATCGTCGTTGGGCTCGACCCTCGGCGGCAGCTCGAGGTTGTTGAGCGGCAGAAAGCTCATCAGGTAGCGGACGTCCTCGAGGCACTGCTCCTCGTCGTCCGCGGCGAAGTGCGCGACGCCGGACTTGGTGTTGTGGGTCATCGCTCCACCGAGCTCCTCGAACTCGACCTCCTCGCCCGTGACCGTCTTGATCACCTCGGGCCCGGTGATGAACATGTGGGAGGTCTCCTTGACCATGAAGATGAAATCCGTCATGGCCGGGGAGTAGACCGCGCCGCCCGCGCACGGCCCCATGATCAGGCTGATCTGAGGGATCACCCCGGAGCACTGCACGTTGCGGACGAAGACGTCGCCGTAGGCGCCGAGCGAGACGACCCCCTCCTGGATCCGCGCCCCACCCGAGTCGTTGATGCCGATCACGGGCGCCCCGACCTTGGCGGCCAGGTCCATGACCTTGACCATCTTCTCGGCCATCACCTCACCGAGCGAGCCGCCGAAGACGGTGAAGTCCTGGGAGAAGACGAAGACGGTGCGGCCGTCGATCGTCCCGTAGCCGGTCACCACCGCGTCGCCGTAGGGACGTCGCTTCTGCATCTCGAACTCGTAGGTGCGGTGGCGGACGAAGGTGTCGAGCTCCTCGAAGGAGCCGGGATCGAGCAGCTTCTCGATCCGTTCCCTGGCGGTGAGCTTGCCCCTCTCATGCTGCTTCTCGACCGCCTCCTCGGAGCCGGCGTGAACCGCCTCCTCCCGCAGCTCGCGCAGGTAGGCGATCTTCTCCTCGTGGGTGACCGGGTTCTTCTCGCGCACTGGCGGGCGATTCTAGGGAGGAGCCCAGGCCGCCGGTCCGCGGGCCTCAGGGGGAGCCGCTAGAAGAACGCGCCGCCGCGGTACTCGCCGAAGACGTCGCGCATCGCGTTGCAGACCTCGCCGATGGAGCCGCCGACGCGGAGCGCCTCCTTGATCGGCGGCAGCAGGTTGGCGTCGCCGCGGGCGGCCTCGCGGAGCTCCTCGAGGCGTTTGTCGACGTCCGCGTGGTCGCGGTTCTCCTTCCACTTCTCGAGGCGCGCGAGCTGGCGCTTCTCGGCCTCGGGATCGACCCTGAGGATGTCGACGTCGTCGACCTGGTCGGTGACGTACTTGTTGACGCCGACGATGATGTCCTGGCCGGTCCGGTAGCGCTCCTGGTAGGAGATCGCCGACTCCTCGATCTCCTTCTGGATGAACTCGAGCGCGTTCACCGACCCGCCGAGGTCCTCGACCTTCTTCATCAGCTCCCAGGAGCGCTCCTCGACCTCGTCGGTGAGCGACTCGATGAAGTAGGAGCCGGCGAAGGGATCGACGGTGTCGGCGACGCCGGACTCGTGGGCGAGCACCTGCTGGGTGCGCAGGGCGATCCGGGCGGAGCGCTCGGTCGGCAGGGCGAGCGCCTCGTCGAAGCCGTTGGTGTGGAGTGACTGGGTGCCGCCGGCGACCGCGGCAAAGCCCTGCAGCGCGACCCGGATGATGTTCACCTCGGGCTGCTGGGCCTGCAGCGTCACCCCGCCGGTCTGGGTGTGGAAGCGGATCATCTGCGCCTTCTCGTCCGTGGCGCCGAACTGGTCGCGCATGATCTTCGCCCACATCCGCCGGACCGCTCGGAACTTGGCGATCTCCTGGAAGACGTTGTTGTGGCCGTTGAAGAAGAAGGCGAGCCGCTGGCCGAACTTGTTCACGTCGAGGCCCGCGTCGATCCCGGCCTGCACGTAGGCGATGGCGTTGGCGAGGGTGAAGGCGACCTCCTGGACCGCCGAGCTGCCCTTCTCGCGCATGTGGTAGCCGGAGATCGAGATCGTGTTCCACTTCGGGACGTTCTCGTTGCAGTAGGCGAAGATGTCGGTGGTCAGCCGCATCGTCGGCTCGGGCGGGTAGATGTAGTTGCCGCGCGACACGTACTCCTTGAGGACGTCGTTCTGGACCGTGCCGCGGAGGTCCTTGGCCGGCACGTCCTGCTCCTCGCCGACGAGCTCGTAGAGCAGCAGCAGGATCGCGGCGGGCGCGTTGATCGTCATCGAGGTCGAGACCTCGCCGAGGTCGATCTGGTCGAAGCAGATCCGCATGTCCTCGAGGGTGTCGATGGGCACGCCGGTGCGGCCGACCTCGCCGGCGCAGAGCGGATCGTCCGAGTCGCGGCCCAGCTGAGTGGGCAGATCGAAGGCCATCGAGAGGCCGGTCGAGCCGTGCTCCGTCAGGTAGCGATAGCGCTCGTTCGTGTCCTCGGGGCTCGCGAAGCCGGCGTACTGGCGCATCGTCCAGAGCCGGTCGCGGTACATGCCCGGATGGATGCCCCGCGTGTACGGGTACTCGCCCGGCTCGCCGAGGCGCTCCTGGAGGCCCGGCTTGACGTCGTCCTCCTCGTAGAGGCGCTTGATCTCGATCCCGGAGTCCGTGATGCGCCGCTCCTCATCGGGGCCGGTGACCGGCGCGATGTAGCGGTGCAGATCCTCGTCGACGGCGGCCTGCTGGCGCTCGGTGTCCGGCGCGCCGTCAGACGCCGCGCCGTTCGTACCCTCCGCCTTCGCTTCGTCCTTTGGCCGAGTGGCCATCGGGCAAGGATAGATACGGAGGTCGGCGAGAGGGCTACGAAGCGACCGCGACGGCCAGCTTGCCCTGGGTGTGCTTCGCCTGAAGATCCGTCAGCGCCTCGCCGGCCCGCTCCAGCGGATAGGTGCGCTGGATCGGCACCGTCAGTCCGTCCGTGAGCAGCCGGGCGAGCCGCTCGAGGGCGCCGTTCTCGGTCGATCCACCGACGTTGTACCGGCCGGGGCCCTCGCCGGCGGCGCGTATGGGGGAGGCGACGCGGCCACCCTCGGCGAGAGCCGCCTCGTAGACCTCGACCTCATCGCGTGAGTAGTCGACGGTGTCGATCAGGGCGGCCACTCCGCCGCTCTCCAGCTCGCGCGTATGGGCGACGACGTCGCCGTCGCGTGGAATGACGTGATCGGCCCCGAGGTCGACGAGGAAGCCCTCATCCTCCGGCAGTCCAGGGGCGATGACGTGAGCGCCGGCGCGCTTGGCGAGCTGTACGGCGAAGCTGCCGACCCCACCGGCGGCCCCGATGATCAGGATGGGTTCGCTCTCCCGGAGGTCGAGTGCCTCGATCGCCGCCAGCGCGGTCAGGGCCGCGACCGGTGCCGCCCCCGCCGGCGGGAAGTCCAGGTCGGACGGCTTCAGGGCCGCCTGTTCGACGGGAACGAGTGCGAGCTCAGCCCAGGAGCCGTTTTGGACGTTCGGGCCGACCGCCTGGAGCAAGCCGAAGACCTCGTCGCCCTCGGCGAAGTTTGCCCCGGACCCGGCGCTTTCGACGACGCCGGCGAAGTCCCGGCCGAGGATCACGGGAAACTCGTACTCGGCGTAGTCGCGCATCGAGCCCCCGGCGACCGCGTTGTCGACCGGGTTGGCCGACGAAGCCCTGACACGGACCGCGAGCTCGCCCTCGCCCGGCTCAGGTTCCGGCAGGTCGTCGCGCAGGCGCGGCTCGGTGTCGAAGCCGTCGAGGACGAATCCCTTCATCCCCGAAGATCATTGCAACTCAAGTATTCGACTTGGGATTCCACTCGCTCGCGCAGCGCGTCGAGGCGGACGTGCGCGAAGAGGCCGTACGCAGGAGGGGGGTCGAGCTGGTCGACGTAGTCCGCGACCCAGAAGCCCCGCTCACCATGGAGCAACTCCGCGCACCGCCACGGGTCGAGCGCCTTGAAGGAGGACTCGTAGAGCTGCGCGATCGCGGCGTCGACGTGTGAGATGACCGGGGCGAGTCGCTCGGCGTCCCACTCCTCCCAGTCGCCTGACCGCCTTCCGTGGGAGACGCCGTCGCTGTGGGCGACGAAGCCACAGGCGGCGAGCTCCCTCGCGCGCTCGGTCTCGGCGCGGCAGGCGGTCTTGGACCCCCTCAACGTGTCCAGGTCCTCGTAGAGGTCGGGCCGCAGGCGAAGGGCGTAGCGCTTGACGAGGCGGGCCGACTTGTAGCCGCGGCGATGCTGCGCGAAGCGCTCCTCCGGTGTCCGCGCGCTCGACCCCACGTACACCCACGGGATCCGGGGGTCGCGCCTACGGCCGGCCGCGCGATCGAGCTCGATCACATAGACGCGGGAGGGCACAGCCCCTCAGTCAGGTCGCTCAGAACCCGAAGAAACGGCGGCGCTTCTTCTCGGGCTTGGGCTCGGGCTCGGCCGGTGCCTCCTCGACGACGGCGACTTCCGGCTCGGCTGGGGGCTCGGGCGCCATCTGCGGACTCGCCTCCGGCTCCCGTGACTCGCTCATGCTCTCGAAGGGCCGCTTCTGCGGCGTCGCCAGCTCGTCGAGGACGGCGTCGAGCCAGCCCTCCAGCTGGGTCGGCTCGTCGCCGTTCTCGGCCTTCAGCCTCACGTTGGTGCCCCAGCCCTTCTCGGCCAGCTCGACCTCGATCCAGGCATCCGCGCCGTCATCCGACGCCTCCCAGCGCAGCACGGACTCGGGCGTTCTCTCGTTCACGGTCACCTCGGTCGCCCGCCCGACGAGGGCGCACATCAGCCCCTGCATCCGGTCGGGTTGGTCGATCAGCTCCCAGAGCTCGGGCGGCGACATGACCAGCGTTCGGCTTGCGCTCTTCATGCCCCGCGTTTTCGCCCCACCCGGGCGCGCTCCTGCCGCTTATGGGTTTTGGGAGAGATATCCCTCGACGGCCGCCGCGGCTCGCGGGCCGGCGTGGCCGTCCCACAGCGGGATCTTCGGCGGCTCGGCCGGCAGGTCCTCGCCGAGCTTTCGCTCAGCGGCCTCCCGGAGTGCCGCCGGGTCGACCCCGACCAGCTCGTTGGTGCCGAGCTCGATCGTGACCGGCCGCTCCGTGGTGGTGCGGTAGGTGAGGCAGGGCGTCCCGAGGACGCTCGTCTCCTCCTGGACCCCGCCGGAGTCGCTGACCACCAGTCGGGCCTCGGCCTCGAGGCCGATGAAGTCCGTGTAGTCCATCGGCTCCGCCAGGGTGACCTTCCCCGCGGCCGAGGACCCCATCGCCTCGAGGCGCGCCCTGGTCCTCGGGTGAACGGGAAAGACCACCGGCATCGAGTCAGCCAGGTCGCCGAGCGCCTCCATCGTCGGGCCGAGCAGCTCCGAGTCGTCGACCAGGGCCGGGCGGTGCAGGGTGGCCAGGACGAAGTTCCGGGCCTCGAGCCCGTTCCGTTCGAGCAGCGCCGGGCGGTCCACTCCTTCGAGCAGCCGGAAGAGGCTGTCGATCATCGTGTTGCCGACCAGCTGCACGCCCTCACCGCTGATGCCCTCCGCGGCGAGGTTCTCGACACCGTCCTCGGAGGTGCAGAGCAGGAGATCGGCGACGCGGTCCGTGACGACGCGGTTCACCTCCTCGGGCATCGACCAGTCGCGTGAGCGGAGGCCTGCCTCGATGTGAGCGACGGCCACACCGAGTTTGGTCGCGGCGAGGGCCGCGCCCATCGTCGAGTTGACGTCGCCCGGCACCAGCACGATGTCGGCGGGGTGGTCGAGCAGGTCGCGCTCGATGCCGATGAGCACGCCGGCCGTCTGCTCGGCGTGGGTGCCGGAGCCGACCTCGAGGTTGGCGTCTGGCTCCCGCATGCCGAGCCGCTCGATGAACCCGCCCGAGAGCGCCCGGTCGTAGTGCTGGCCCGTGTGCAGGACCCGGACGGAAATCCCCTCGGTTCCCTCCAGGGCGGAGATCACCGGAGCCGCCTTGACGAAGTTCGGCCGCGCCGCCACGACCGCGAGCACTGAGGCAGTCACAGCGCGGCAAGCTACCGGGGGCAGCGGGTCGAACGGCCTGCGGGTAGGGTCTTTCTGTCATGGCCGGCAACGCAAGCGGCGCCGTTGTGGTCACCGGTGCATCGTCTGGCATCGGTCGCGCCACGGCGCTCCATCTCGATGCGGAGGGCTACCGCGTCTTCGCCGGAGTCCGCAAGGAGGCCGACGCCAGGGAGTGCTCCCAGGCGGGTTCCGACCGGCTGACGCCGATCATCATCGACGTCACCGACGCCGCCCAGATCGAATCTGCCCGGGAGCAGGTAGCCGAGGCGGTCGGGGATGAGGGCCTGGTCGGACTCGTCAACAACGCCGGCGTGGGCGGGGGCGGGCCGATCGAGTTCATGCCACTCGAGGAGCTGCGCTCGACGCTCGAGGTGAACCTGATCGGCCAGGTGGCCGTCACCCAGGCCTTGATCCCGCTGATCCGCAAGGGGAGGGGAACGATCGTCTTCATCGCCTCCATCGGGGGGCGCGTCGCGAGCCCCTTCATGTCGCCGTACAACACCTCGAAGTTCGCGATCGAGGCGCTCGGCGAGTCGCTGCGCCACGAGCTGCAGCCCTGGGAGATCGACGTGGTGGTCGTCGAGCCGGGCTCGATCGACACCGAGATCTGGAGCAAAGGCAATGACAAAGCCCGCGAGCAGCTCGACGAGATGCCCGAGGACGCCCAACGCCTCTACGGCCGTCAGCTCTCCCGCTTCGTCGAGGTGATCAGCGAGACCGCGAGCCGCGGCATCCCGCCCGAGAAGGTCGCCGAGGTCGTCCACAAGGCGATCGCCTCGGAGAATCCGCGACACCGGTATCTGGTCGGCACCGACGCGAAGATCGGAGCGCGCCTCAAGGGCACGCTTCCCGACCGGACCTTCTCGAAGCTCGCGGCGCGGCAGATGAAGATGCCGCAGGACGTCCCGCCCGAGTAGGCGCGCCTAGGGAGCCAGCCACTCCTTGACGCGGCCCGGCGTGCCGAGGCCGGAGAAGTCGCCGTCGTCGATGATCCGCTCGGCCGCCTCGATCGCGCCGTTGACGGCCGACCAGGTGAGTCCGCCGCCGACGCTGACCCGCTGCCCGCCCGCCTCTGCGATCTCCGTGAAGCTCAGGCCCAGCCGGCCGAAGGCGAGCACGTTCACCGGCTTGGAGACCGCGTCGCAGACGGTCCTGATCTCCTCCGCGGTGACCAGGCCGGGGGCGTAGAGGACATCCGCACCGGCCCGCTCAAACGCCTGCAGGCGCGCAATCGTGTCGTCGAGGTCGGCGTTGCTCCGCAGTTGGTTCTCGGCGCGGGCTGTGAGCGTGAAGGGGAAGTCGAGCGCCCGCGCCGCCTCCACGGCCGCGGCCACGCGCTCCGCCGCCGCCTCGGCCTCGTAGATCACGGCGTCGTCGCGGTCGTAGTCCTCGATCGAGCCGCCGACTGCTCCCGCCTCGGCCGCCGTCGTGATCGCCCGGGCCGCGTGGTCGGGAGCCCGTCCGTAGCCGTTCTCGAGGTCGACCGACACGGGCAGGTCGGTCGCCTCGCTCAGCGAGGCGACGTGGGTGGCGATCTCGTTGAGCGTCACGGTCCCATCGGACCGTCCGAGCGTGAAGGCGAGGCCGCTGCTGGTCGTGGCGAGCGCCCTGAAGCCGAGCCCGGCAAGCACCTTGGCGCTGCCGGCGTCCCAGGGGTTGGGGATCACGAACGGCGGGCCCGTGTGCAGCGCGCGGAAGGCCTCGCCCTTCTCCTGCTGGGTCATCGGCACCTGACCTTCATAGCACGCGGAACGTTCAGTTCAACTTGCGCAGGCGCTCGAGATGCTTCCGGGAGATCTCGTTGGTCGAGCGGAGGAAGTCGAGCGCCTGCTCGAGCTCCTCCGCGGTGAAGCGCCCGCTGAGCCGGGCTGCCCAGTCCGAGGCCATCGGCCCCCAGATCTTGTCCGCGCGCGAGTAGAACTTCGGCGTCACCTCGAGCTTGACGCGGCGGCGGTCGGCCGGATCAGAGACACGCCGGGCGTAGCCGGCCCGCTCGAGTCGATCGATCACGCCGGTCACCGCACCGGTGGTCAGTCCCGACTCCGCGGCCAGCCTCCCCGCGGTCAGCCCGCCGCTGTTCTCGATGATGTTGATGCAGTGGAGGTCGGTCCGGTTCAGGCCCAGACGATCCGCGGCCAGGTTGTCGAAGGCGCTGTCCTGGTTGCCGGCGACCCGGAACTCGCTGATCAGCTCCGCGACTAGGTCTTTCTTCTGTTGTCGGGTTGACACGACGATCTCTCATCTACTAAGATATTTAGACAGTAAGTAACTCAGCAGGCAAGGGGAAGCTTAGTACCCCGTCGCCGACCGAAAGGAGATCGAGATGGCAACCGAGATGCGACTGGAGCTGATGCAGGTGCCGGTATCGGACGTCGACCGAGCGAAGTCGTTCTACGTCGACAAGGTCGGCTTCAACGACGACCACGACCACCCGGTGAGCGACGAGATCCGCTTCGTCCAGCTCACGCCTCCCGGCTCCGCCTGCTCGATCGCCCTGACCACCGGCGCCCACGAGATGAAGCCCGGCACGATCGAGGGCCTGCAGATTGTGGTCGAGGATGCCGATGCCGCCCGAGCGGAGCTCGCCGAGCGCGGCGTCGAGGTGAGCGAGGTCCAGGAGTTCCCCTGGGGCCGCTTCGTCTTCTTCAGCGACCCAGACGGGAACGGCTGGGCGCTGCAGCAGATCGTTCCGCAGAACTAGCCCGGTCGCCTAGCGCCGCTTCTTCTTCTTGCACTTCTTCTTGGCCACGCCGGCGGAGTGCTTCTTGTGCTTCTTCTTGCACTTCTTCTTGACGGTGGTCGGGGAGGCCGGCGGTGGCGTGGCAGGCACGTCGGGAGGCAGGTCCAGGATCTGAAGCCTGAAGGCAGCGATGCTGTCGAAGTAGATGTCCCCAGTCCAGGGGTAGACGCCGTCCAGGTCGCGCACGAACCGCTCGACGAAGAAGCCGCTGGTGTCGGTGTCGCTTCCGCCATTGCTCAACGGTGCCTCGGTCGATCCATCATCCGCAGCGAGCTCAGTACCCGGATTTGAGAAACGGATGATCAGGCCGCCACCGGGGAAGTTGAAGGCCGTTTGGGCCCTGTACTGGAGCTCGTAGTTGCCATCGACGGCGTCGCCGCGTGGGTTGGCGGGCAGCTGAGTGTTCGGGACGATCTCGGTGAACGCGGCACCTGGAATGTCGTCGCCGTTGGTCAGGGTCGGGGCCAGCGCAATGTCGAGTTGATCGTCGGCCTCGTTGACCCGGCTGAGATCGAACGCGAGGACGTCGTTGGCCTTCAGCTGGAAGGGGGGCACGTCCTTGTAGACGAAGCCCATATAAGGGATCCAGGACTGGCCTGTTCCGAAGGGAAAGTTGTTTTCGGCGTTGGGCGTGTCGGGCGCGACCGTGATCTGCTCCGCCTGCGCCGCCGCGACCGCGCCCGGCCCGACTACGAGCGCCAGCACGGTTGCAAGCGCAAGTCGGACCAGCCTTCCCCTATTCCCTGGTGCGTACCGCACGAGCGCGAGTCTACGGCCGCCCCCCGGCGGATTCCTACCTCTATATTGGCTTTGGCCGAGCGTTCAGCCCGGCTCGCCGACGAGCCGCTCGACGCCGGACTCGTCGATCGTCTTCTTCAGGCCCTCTTGGAGGGAGACCTGCGGCTCCCACCCGAGGAGGTCCTTGGCGCGGGTGATGTCGGGCTGGCGGATCTTCGGGTCGTCCACCGGCAGCGGCTCGAAGATGATCTCGGAGCGGGACCCGGTCACCTCGATCACCGTCTCGGCGAGCTGGAGCAGCGTGTACTCGTCCTGGTTGCCGATGTTCACCGGCAGGTGGACGTCCGACTCCGCCAGGGCGACCAGCCCCTCGATCTGGTCGTCGACGTAACAGAAGCTCCGGGTCTGGCTGCCGTCCCCGAAGACGGTGAGCGGCTTGTCCTGGAGCGCCTGGCGCAGGAAGGTCGGGATCGCGCGGCCGTCGTGGGCTCTCATCCGTGACCCGTACGAGTTGAAGGTGCGAGAGATGCAGGTGTTGACGCCCTGCTGACGGTGATAGGCCATCGTCAGCGCCTCGGCATAGCGCTTGGCCTCGTCGTAGACGCCGCGCGGGCCGATCGGGTTGACGTTGCCCCAGTAGTCCTCGGGCTGGGGGTGGATCTCGGGGTCCCCGTACACCTCGGAGGTCGAGGCGACCAGGATCCGGGCCCGCTTGAACTTCGCCACCCCGAGCATGTGGTGGGTCCCGTAGGAGCCGACCTTGAGCGTGTGGAGCGGCAGCCGCGCGTAGTCGATCGGGCTCGCCGGGGAGGCGAGGTGGTAGATGAAGTCGACCGGCTCGTCGATCTCGACGAACTCGGTGATGTCGTGGTTCCAGAAGACGAAGTTGTCGTCGTGGATGTGCTCGAGGTTCTCGAGCGTGCCGGTGTCGAGGTTGTCGATGCAGAGCACCCGCTGGCCCTTGCCGAGCAGGTGCTCGCACAGATGCGAGCCCAAGAAGCCCGCCCCTCCGGTGACGACGCTGGTGGTCATGGCCGCGCGAGGATAACTACGAACCTCCGGCCCGGCGGAAGGTCGCTCGCAGCTAGGACGTCGGCGGAAGCTGTACGACCGCTGTCGTGCTCGCCACCGGTCCAGTAGCGCTCCCGTTTCGCAGCTTCTTGGTTCCCTCGATATCTACCTCCACCTTCTCGCCGTTCGTGAACGGGACAGGATGGCTTTGCAGCGGGTCTTTGAAGTTCTCGAAGAGCACCGCGCCGGGCATCACGAAACTCAATGAGGCACGGCCTTTCCGGGAGGTCTTGATCTTGGGGGTTCCCGGGACTCGGAAGAGTGGCTCGGGAAGGCAAAAACCAACGCTGAATCGGAAACACTCCGGAGCTTCGTCGTATTGCGGTGAAACGGAGGCGCTCAGCTTCAGCTTCGGCTTCTGCGGAATTCCCTTGGCGAAGAGCGTCTCCTGGCCTCCGACAGTGAGCGTGCCGTCGGTGCGCACCTTCCCGCTCCCGAAGAAGCTTCCCTGGCCCCCGCCGACGACCACGACAGAGTTCCCCGACCCGCCCGAAGCGACTGCAGTGGATGCAAGACCGAGCACGCAACTTGCCACCGCGACTGTCGCAAGCCTCCTCATCCCCCGAGGCGCACCGTCGCCCGGCCGAAGCCGAAGCCGACCTTCCGCACCTTGTGCCTGCGCTTCACGCCCTGGACGTCGATGTGGACGCGCTGCTGGTCGGCCCAGGCGACCGGCCGGCGGCTGGCCGGGTCGAACGGGTCGGTCGCGATGTTGTAGGTGGTGGGCATCACGAAGGTGACCACCGCCTCCCCCTTTTTGTCAGTCCGGAAGGGCGGCGAGCCCGGGGCGGGGGCGACCGGCGCGACGTCGCAGAAGAAGAACTGGCCGCACTGCAGCGTGGTGGGCGGCGGCTCGATCGACATCTTGAACTCGGTTTTCGCCGGTATGCGGGAGACGGTGACGGTCTCTGACTTGCCCGGAGTGAGAAAGCCGTCGGAGACGACTCGCGCCTTGAAGAAGACGATCTTCACTCGCTTTTTGGCCGGGGCGGCGGAGGTTCCCACGGTCGCAACGCCGGCGAACGCCACGGTAACGACGAGGGCACCCAGCGCGATCTTTCCCCTCCCGATGGACACGTCGCTGACTATCGCAGGGCGCCCTCCCTCCTACAAGCCGGATCTGGGCGGAAATCGTGATGACAACTCCGCGGAATTTGCGGAGCTTTTTCGGGCCGCCATGCGCAAATTGCGAATGAGGCGGCTGGAGGTGTGGGGCGAGTCGTGGCAATTTTGGGCTCACCTGGATGTGTCGGAGGTGAGCCGTCTGGGTCTGTTGGGAGGAACAACTGATCATGCTGGGGTCGAAGAGCGATCCGAGGACGCTCATGGGGAGAACACGTCCGCTACCGAGGCGCGGCGCCGCGCGGCTAGCGGGCTGGTCGACAGCCACGATGCCGTCTTCAGGCGGACGGCTCGCCGCTATTCCATCTGCGCCGATGATGCAGAGGACGCCTACCAGCGCGCTCTCGAGATCCTGCTAACCAAAGCGCCGCCGATCGAGGGCGACGCTCTCGTCCGCTGGATGCAGACGGTCACCAAGCGGGAGGCTCTGGCGGTGCGGCGTCAGCGCGAACGGCTTCTCGGCTCACCGCGCACGCCGAGCCACGACGACGACGCCGATCGTGACCCACTCGACTTCATCGCCTCCGAGAGCCCGGGTCCGAACGACCAATTGGCCCGCCGGGAGCGGGTCGCCCGAAGCGGCGAGGCGCTGCAGGCTCTGAAGCCGCAGGAGGTTCGCGCGCTGACCCTGAAGGCGCAGGGCTACTCCTACGCGGAAATCGGCGAGATGACGGGCTGGTCCTATACGAAGATCAACCGTTGCATGGCGGAGGGTCGCAAGCGCTTTCTGCAGGTCTTCGCCGATATCGAGCAGGGTCGACGATGCGAGGAGCTCGCCACGGCTCTCTCGGCGTTCGCCGACGGCGAGGGAGCAAATGGATCGACCGACGCGGTGGAGTTTCACCTGCGCAGTTGTGCCACCTGCCGGGCGAAGCTCCGCGCCTATCGGGCGGTTCCCGGCAAGGTCTTCGACCTGCTGCCTGCCGGACCGATCCTCGACCACTCGGTGGGCGGCGGCCCACACGAGTGGATCGTCGATCGCGCCGCAGCCGCCGTCGACAAGATTCGCGAAGCGGGCTATTCACTCCTCGCGCGTGGTGGAGGTGGAGGCGGCAGCGAGGCCACCGCCCTCGCCACTGCGGGCGGCACGCGAGGTGCAGGCGTCGCCGCGGTCGCGAAGGTGCTCGCAATCTGTGGCGCGACGGCTGCCGGGGGCGCTACGTGCGTCGCGACGGGACTGGTTGATCCAGGAGTGGTGGAAGGCGGGCAAGGACCCGACCATCAGAAGCCCGCGATGGAGCGTCCCGTGAAGCCAGTGGATTCTCCGGTCGTACACGAGGAACGGACCGAACAGCCGCCGGCCGAGACTCCCACCGCCTCGAGGGAGGCGAACCCACCCGCCGCCGTGCAACAGCCCACTCCGACTCAGCAGAAGACGCGGCAGTTCAGCTTCGAGTCGAGCTCACCCCCGTCGTCCTCGAGCAGCAGCAGTGGTGGCGAGTTCGGTGGTCCGTCCAGCGGTGGCGGCGGCTCTGGTGGGGGCGGCGGAGGTTCGGGCGGGGGCGGATTCGGGATCGAGGGGTGAGGAGGGGATGACTTTTGCGACTCACGGACTTAGGAAGGCGATGTCTTCGGTGAGGAGGAAGACCGATGAGCGACGCAGGTACGCACGCCATGCGCGAGCTGGGCTCGGTTGCGCACTTCGCCGCTGATCCTGTTCGGCGCCTGCCGTGATCGCCGTCGGCTCACCGCCCGAGCCCATGCGGACTACGGCGTCGTTCAGTGCGTGCCGAATTCAGGGTCGTACACGGACGCCGGAGCCATTCGCATTCGGCGCGTACAGCATCTGGGGCAGGCCAACGAATGCGGAACCGAGCTACGGGCTTCGACTCGAACACTGGCACAGACACCGGCTGGACCGCCAACGGCGCCGGTCTCGCTTGGCGCTTCACGGCTGCCAGCGGGACCAGCTTCACGACCGTCAGCACTGCCTCGTGCACTACGGGAACGACGGTGGATTCGCCGCAGCGTCATTCAGCGACGGTGCGCCAGGGTTCCAAGTGTCCGCGACCTGCGCAACGCCGAGCAGCTGCTGGACGCCAGCGACTGCGGCCAACGCAGGGACATCTTCGAGGTCCGGCTGCAGTGCTTCAAGATCTCCCAATTGCCACAGCGATTGGGCTTACGCCTGGACGACAAATTTCGCTGCGACGGTTCACGACGAGTCAGCACCCCGCGATTACGGCCAGCGGTCCGCTACTGAGCGGCGCGGTGGTTCGTGGGGTCAAGGCCTTCAGGCAGCGGCAACCGATGCCGGCGGAGGGCCCGCTCGATCGGCGTCTATGTCAACGGGATCGATTCGAGGAGCGTCGACTTCTGCCCGCCGAACCACGGAACGGCACTACACCCACTGAAGCCCTGCCCCGCCTCATCGACGCAGCAACTTGCGATCGACACCGAGAAGGATCCCGGGTGGACTAACGGTCCCAATGATGTCGCGATCTGCTCGACCGATGTCGGCGGCAACGTCTCGTCGCCCTGCGTTCGGCGGACCGTTCAGGTCGACAATTCTTGTCCGGGTTCGGGCGGGACCGCAGCGCGCCGATCTCGATGCTGGGGCCGATATCGGCGGACAGCTGAAGCGATCGAGCCGCCGTCACCTCGAAGAGTCCATCCGGTGATTCGCGGGTCGCTCAAGGACGGCGCCGGCAATCCGGTGGCCGGGGCAACGGTCTGCATCTACGAGACGATCGATCTGCCCGACGCGTCACGCGAACTCGTCAGCACGGCCACAACGCAGAGCAACGGACGCTTCGCGACCAGGCTCGACGCCGGGCCCTCGCGCCGGCTCGATCTTGTCTATCGATACAACAACAGAGTGCTCGGCGACGACGGGTGCAGCTCGATTCCAGGGTCGTTCCGACGCTCGAGATCCCGAAGAAGCGCCTCGAGAATGGCGACGCAGCCTTGTTCACGGGGCGGGTCCCTGGGCCGAACGCCGAGGGCCGGGCGGTTGCGCATGCAGGCCCGGGTCGGGCGCAAGTGGCGGACCTTCAAGCAGCTTCGGACCGACTCGGACGGCCGGTTCCGAGGGCAAGTACCGCTTCACGCAGACGATCGGACGCGTCCGCTACGTCTTCCGGGCTCTCGTGAAGCGCCAGAGCGGCTATCCGTACGAGCCCGGAGACTCACGCAAGCGGAAGCTCGTCGTTCACGGTTGAGCCTGTCGGACCGGCTTGGAATCTCTGCGACTGGCCGACCACTCCACATTTCGATGCTCGTATGGCCTACTTGCCTGGCTTTCGCCTTAGGCAGAGTCGCATAGGCGACCACGTGCGTGTCCGGTCCGCTGCCTTGTTCCACGTACCAGCCGTTCTCCCCAGGACGAGACGCACCCAGATCGTCACCTGCTGGTGCGCTTCCGCCCCCACCCAGCAGCCGCTCGTTCCTGGGCACAGGCGGCAAAGGCCTTGAATTGGCCGTTGACTTGCACAATCCGAATGCCGGCCAGGTCGCCGCGCCGTCACATTGAACGGCTTGATCGAACTGCTCGCGACGCTGTTCTTCGCGGCTTTGCTGCCGGCGATCGCCGTGGTGCCGCCCGCGATCGCGATGATAGCGCGAGAGTCGCTGCCACGTTCGCGTAACTGAGATGCCTCTTGATTCGCCGCATGATCTCCCTCCTGTGTCTCCTCCTGACAACCCGGATCCGGGGCCGTCGTCGCGCTGACCCTATAAGCCGGATCGAGAAGCTGAAAGTCTCCCGACCGTGACTGGAAGGGAGAGAGGTGTTTCTCGGAGCGACGGCGGCGATCACCGCGATCGCCGGCGTGCTCCGCTACTCGGACGCGTCGGCGGTGGTCGCCTTCGCGGCCGCCACCTTGGCGCTTGCTGGGCTGGCCTGGGTGGTGGCTCTGGCGACCGAGCAGGTCGGGCTTCGGTTCGGGCCAGGGGTCACTGGGTTCCTGCAGTCGACGCTCGGCAACCTGCCCGAGTTCTTCATCGTCCTCTTCGCGCTCGGGTCCGGGGAGCTGGTGGTCGCGCAGACCTCGCTGATCGGGTCGATCTTCGCCAACGCACTGCTCGTGTTGGGCCTGGTGATCGTCGCGGGGACGATCCGGGCTCCGGATGGCTGCATGCGCTTCCGGCCTCGCCTGCCCCAGGACACGGCCACGCTGCTCTTCGTCTCGATCTTCGTGATCGTGATCGTCGGCTTGTCGGTGGCCTCCTCCGACAAGGCGAGTCATCACGTCCAGGGGATCTCGACCGTCGGCGCGATCTGCCTGCTGATCGTCTACGCGGCCTGGCTATGGCGCTACCTCGGCTCGGATCCATCTCCACAGGAGGGCGGCGGCGAGGAGACCAAGCAGCGAATCTCGATGGGGTTCGCGATCGTCCTGCTCGCAATCGCCGGCACCGGGGCGGCGTTCGTCTCTGACTGGTTCATTCACGCGCTGGATCCGGCAGTCGCGTCGCTTGGGATCTCGAAGGCCTTCGCGGGCCTGGTCATCGTGGCGATCGCCGGCAACGCGGTCGAGAACTTCACCGGGATCTTCCTCGCCGCTAAGGGCAAGTCCGACCTCGCGATCTCGGTGGTGAAGAACTCCGTCGCCCAGATTGCGGCCTTCCTCTTCCCGGCGCTGGTCCTGACCTCGTACCTGTTCAGCACCCATCTCACCTTCGAGCTGGCGCCGGTCTATATCGGTGCCCTGTTCCTGACCGCGATCTCGGTCTGGCAGATCACGGGCGACGGCGAGGCCCAGCTGTTCGAGGGCCTGGCCCTGATCGCTATCTACGTGGTCCTGGCGGCCTTCGCGCTGTACGACTAAGCCGCCGTCGGGGTCGTTTCAGATTCGAGTCTTGCGCCCTCCGCGCCTGCACTTCAAGTACTCGGTCGAGCACGGGATTCCCGCGCTTAGACTCGAAGGTCTCGTTTTTCGGGGCATAGACTCGGACCATGGTCGAGATGGGAGAGCTCTCTGACCCGGTGGTTCGGAAGTTCGCCGAGGCCGTCAACGCCGGCGACCGCGATCGTTTCTTCGCCCTGCTGACCAAGGACGCGACGATGTCCGACGACGGCTCCGATCGCGACCTCGAGGAGTGGGTCGACCGCGAGATCTTCTCCGCAGACGGGCGCATGGAGGTCGAGTCACAGTCCGACGACGGCCGCTCGCTGGTCGTCAACTACACGAACTCGACCTACGGGACGATGCGGACCGATTGGAAGTTCACGATCGAGAGCGGCAAGGTCGCTCGCTTCGAGACCGGCCAGGCCGGTTGACCCAGCGCCTCGCGCCGGAATACGGTGGACCTCGGTCGGGAAGGAACCCGGCCGGGAGAACGGAGCCGCGATGAGCAGGAAGCGCAGACGGCGGCAGATCGCCCGGGGGTGGGGGTCGGTGCGGGCGCGACCCTGCCTGATGGGCGGCACGGCGCAGGCCGCCGTTTTCACGGTCGACAGCCTCCAAGATGTACCCGATCCCGCCCCCGCCGCGCTGTCCGCGACCAAGAAGAAGTGCAAGAAAAAGAAGAAGCACAAGCGCTCGGCTGAGAGCGCCAAGAAGAAGCACAAGAAGTGCAAGGGGAAGAAAAAGAAGCAGTAGCCCGGCCTACGAGCTGACCAGCCGGCCGACCGCGCCCATCAGCTCCTGAATCTCCTCCTCGGAGGCGCCCCTGCCGCCGCGCATGCAGTGGCGGACGTGGTCGTCGACCAGGCCGAGGGCGACCTTGTTGAGCGCCGCCTCAGCCGCCTCGATCTGGGTGAGGACGTCGATGCAGTAGCGGTCCTCTTCGACCATCTTGGTCACGCCGCGGACCTGACCCTCGACGCGGGCCAGGCGCTTCAGCAGGTCTTCCTTCGATGCCTTGTAGCCGGGTGCTTTTGTGTTCGCCATGTGTTGTCGAGCATACCCCCACGGGGTATAGTCGTCAACCGATGGCGGACGTCGTCTCCACGATCGGCGAGGGCTTCAAGCAGTCCTTTCTGATGGCCTACGAGGTCTGGTGGGCCCTCGTCCTCGGCTTCGCGATCTCGGCGATCGTGCAGGCCTGGGTGCCGCGCGAGCGGATCCAGTCGGCACTCGCCGGCAGCGGCATCGGGCCGCTCGCCAGGGCGACCGGTCTCGGCGCCGCGTCCTCGTCCTGCTCCTACGCCGCGATCGCGATCGCCAAGTCGCTCTTCCAGAAGGGAGCCTCGGCGGCCACCTCGCTGGCCTTCCAGTTCGCCTCGACCAACCTGGTCTGGGAGCTCGGACTGGTGATCTGGATCCTGCTCGGCTGGCAGTTCGCACTCGCGGAGTTCCTCGGCGGCATCGTGATGATCGCGCTGATGGCGATCCTGCTGCGCCGCTTCGTCTCACCGAGGCTCGAGGAGCGAGCGCGGGAGCACGCGCAGGAGGCGCAGGCGGACCATCAACACCACGCGGCGGGCGAGCGGATGGGCTGGCGCGAGCGGCTCACCTCGGTCTCCGCCTGGTCGGACGTCGCCCACAACTTCCGGGCCGACTGGCAGATGCTCTGGAAGGAGATCACGATCGGCTTCTTCCTGGCCGGCTTCATCGGGCTGCTCGGCGACGACTTTTTCAACGCCCTGTTCATCACCGACGCGCCGCCAGCGGTGCAGACGCTTCAGAACGTGATCGTGGGGCCGATCATCGCCGTGCTCAGCTTCGTCTGCTCGGTCGGCAACGTGCCGCTCGCCGCAGTGCTCTGGTCGGGCGGGATCAGCTTCGCCGGCGTGATCGCCTTCATCTTCGCCGACCTGATCGTTCTGCCGATCGTCGCCGCCTACATCAAGTACTACGGCCGGGAGTACGCACTGCGGATCACGGCGCTGATGTTCGTGACCATCGTCATCGCGGCGCTCGTCATCGACGGCCTCTTCAGCCTCGTCGGTCTGATCCCCGACACCCATCCCTCGCGCTCGGACATCTTCGGCTCGGTCGAGCTCGACTACAAGCTCGTTCTGAATGTGCTCGGCCTGGCGATCTTCGCCGCGCTGATTTATCTGACCATGCGGCGCGGGTCGACCGATCCGGTCTGCGGAATGAGGGTCGACCGCTCGAAGGCGCTACGGGCCCTGCACGCGGGCCGCACATACTTCTTCTGCTCGGAGAACTGCCGCTCGCAGTTCGAGGCGGACCCTGCGCGGTACGCCGGGAGCGAACCCGCTCCGATTCCCGAGCACGCCGCCGGCCACGCTCACTAGATGGAGGCCTCTCCGCACACCGAGTCCCGCTCGGAGCTCAACGGGCTCGCGATCGCGGCGACCAACCACTGCCTGACCGGCTGCGTGATCGGCGAGGTGGCCGGCATGGCCATCGCGACCGCCCTCGGCTGGGGCAACCTCCCGCAGATCGCGCTGGCGATCGCGCTCGCCTACTTCTTCGGCTTCCTCCTCACCTCGCTGCCGCTGATCCGCGCTCGTCTTGCCCCGCGCACGATCATCACGACCGCCCTGGCCGCGGACACGGTCTCGATCACGATCATGGAGCTGATCGACAACGGGACGGTGATCCTGATCCCGAGCGCCCTCGAGGCCGGTCTGGGGGACCCGCTCTTCTGGGGCAGCATCGCCGCCGGTTTCGCGGTCGCCTATCCGTTTGCCTTCTGGGCCAATCGCTACCTGATCGCGCGTGGCCGCGGCCACGCCGTGATGCACGAGCACCACGGGCCTTGACCACGGATTTTCGCCCGGCTACTCCAGGGAGAACGGCGGGTACTTGTCCGTCGTCAGGATGAACGCGTAGGCCGCCACACGCAGTGCCCACCGCTGCACTCCGAGCACGAAATCGAACAGCGAGCGGGGGTAGCGACCGGTGAAGAGGATCGCGAACCAGGCGATGATCACGCTGACGAACGCCGCGATTCCCAGGAAGAAGAGCACGACGTAGTGCGGGATCGCCAGGAACCACTTGACCAGCGGCATGCCGCGTCCCAGGTCCGTCTCGACGTTCGGGTACTCGATCTCGAGTCGCACCCACTGCTGCTCATCCGTGGAGGGGTACTGATCGTTCATCAGGACGAGATAGGTGTGAACCCGGAGGCTGAAGCGCAGCAGCTCCTGGTTCCAGTCGAACCACCAGCGTGGGTATTTCTTCCGGAACAGGATCATCAGCAGGGGCCCCGCAAACAGAATCCCACCCGCCGCGACGTAGGTCGTCTCGTTGTCGCCCCCATAGGTGGCGTGGGCGACGGTGCCGAGCACGATCGCGATCGGAATCACGGCGAAGATCCGGAAGAAGGTGCTCAGCCTGTTGAGCTCCCTGTCCGGATACTCCACCGAGTAGGTCAGCGGATAGCTCTCGTTCATGCTCTCTCCCTAGTTGTGACGCGAGAGGGACGAAACGTACGGGGCGCTGCGGACCGCATCGTCAGGCGGGATGATTCGGGTGTGAACCATCGAATCGCCTGGCTGGACGTCTTCGCGGAGCGGCCTCTGGCCGGCAACGGCCTGGCCGTGGTCGACGACGCGGACGAGATCAGCGACGAGACGATGCTCGCGTTCGCGCGTGAGACCGATCTCTCGGAGACCACCTTCGTGCAGTCGCCTGAGGCCGAAGGGGCGGACTACCGCAACCGGATCTTCACTGTCGCGACGGAGCTTCCGTTCGCCGGCCATCCCTCACTCGGCACCGCGGTCGCGGTCGCGCGCTGGCGCGGCCAGGAGGAGGCGAGCTTCGTGCAGGAGACTGGGGCGGGCCTCCAGCCGATCGAGGTGCGCGCCGAGGGAGAGCGCTGGCGCGCCGACATGGTCCAGAACGAGCCCGAGTTCGGCACCGAGGTCGACGTCGAGGCGGTGATGCACGCGGTCGGGCTCAACCCGGCCGAGGCGCACCAGGAGCTTGCGCCCCAGGTCGTCTCGACGGGGCTGCCCACGGCGGTCGTGCCTCTCTCGGAGGCGGAGTCCCTGGCACGGATCAAACCGGACTACGGGGCGATCGACGCCGCTCTCGCGGGCGTGGAACCGTGGGCCGGCGAGACGCCGAACCTGTACCTCGTCTGGGCCGACCCCGCGGCCGGGCAGGCGCGGGCGCGGATGTTCGCGACCGTGGTGCCGGGAGGCGAGGATCCCGCTACCGGCTCGGCGGCCGGTCCGCTGGGCGCCTACCTGGCGGAGTACGCGGGGTGCGAGCGGCTGGTGATCCGACAGGGCGAGGAGATGGGCCGCCCGAGCGTGCTCGAGGTGGAGATGGTCGACGGCCGCCCGCGCGTCGGCGGCGGAGTGATCCCGGTGATCGACGGAGAGGTCAGCCTGCCCGGCTGACGCGGCGGCGCTTCGCCGAGCGCAGCCGGTCGCGAACCCGCCGTCGCCGGGCTTCGAGCTCGCCGGTCAGCTTCTCGATCTCGGAGCGCCGGTGGCGGAGCAGCTCGAGCTGGGAGTCGATGTGGCCCAGCGACTCCTCCAGCACCTGCCGCTGGCGGACCGGGTCCTCGATTCCAGCGTGCCACTCACGTCGCAGGAAGGCGCGGGCGCTCTCGGCCGCCATCAGGTCGCGGAGCTCCTCGAGCGAGAGACCGAGCAGCTCGCGCATGCGGAGCAGCTCGCGCACCCTCTCGAGGTCCTCCTCGCCGAAGGTGCGATGGGCGCCCGGCTCGCGCTTTGCCTCCGAGGGGAGCAGCCCGATCTCCTCGTAGTAGCGAATGGTCCGGGGCGTCGTCCCGGTGAGCTTGGCCAGATCCCCGATCCGGTAGCGCTTCTCGCTCATGCCGCGATCCTCTCCAGCCCCGCGTCGACGCCGGGTTCCCGCACCGGCTCATGGCGGGGCCGCAGCAGCGAGACGCCGGCGCCGACGAGCGAGGTGATCGAAAGCACCCAGAGCGCCGTGTGCATGTTGTGGATGAACGGGGCGAGCTGCTCGCTCGAGAGGCCGGAAGCGAGTCCCGAGAAGATCTTGAAGAGGACGGTCTTCGGCACGGCGGCGGTGACGATCGCCAGCACGAAGGCGATCGAGATGACCGCGCCGGTGTTCTGCAGCATCGTCCGCACCCCCGAGGCGATGCCGCGGCGCTTCGCGGGAACGGTCGCCATCATCGCGGCGGTGTTCGGTGAGTTGAACATGCCCGATCCGATGCCGACGAGGCCGAGCCAGAGCGTGGTTTCCCAGTAGGGGCTGCTCGCGCCGAGCGTGGTCATTCCGGCGAGGGCGAAGGCGCTCACCAGCATCCCGAGGGCGGCGAGCATGCGGGAGCCGTGCTTGTCCGCCCAGATCCCGGCGAGCGGCGAGGAGATCACCATGCCGATCGCCATCGGCGTGAGCTTGATCCCGGCGGTGATCGGGTCGTCGCCCATTACGCCCTGGAAGTAGAAGACGAAGATGAAGAGCAGGGCGAACCGGGAGAGACCGTTGATGAAGGCGGCGCCGGTGGCCGCCGCGAACATCCGATTCTCGAAGATCGTGAGGTCGAGCATCGGGGCGGAGACCCGCTTCTCGATGAGGACGAAGGCCGGCAGCAGCACGACCGCCGCGACCAGAGACCAGATCACCAGCGGGTCGTCCCAACCCGAGAGGCCCCCGCGCGAGAGGCCGTAGACCAGGCCGGTCAGTCCGGCGACGAAGGTGAGGGTGCCGAGCACGTCGAGCCCTCGCTGGGAGTCACGGGTCGACATCTCGTGGAGGACCAGCCAGCCCCAGAGTGCTCCGGCCAGGCCGACCGGCACGTTGAACCAGAAGACCCAGTGCCAGGAGATCGCAACGAGAGCGCCTCCGAGCACAGGTCCGATCACCAGTCCGACGGCGGCGACCATCGTGTTCGTGCCCATCGCCAGCCCGAGCTGCTCGCCCGGAAATGCATCCGTGACCAGGGCCGGGGCGTTGGCGAAGAGCAGCGCGCCGCCCACGCCCTGCAGGATCCGCCAGAGGATCAGCTGCGTGCCGTCGGCAGAGAAGCCCGCGCCGAGGGAGGCGGCGGTGAAGAGGAGGAAGCCGCCGACGTACGCCTTCTTTCGCCCGAAGAGGTCGGAGAGCCGCCCGGCTGTCAGCACCAGGACGGTCGAGGCGATCAGGTAGGCGAGGATCACCCAGACGAGCTGCAGCAGCGAGGTCCCCAGGGAGCGCTCGAGGTCCGGCAGGGCGATGATCAGCGTGCCGGAGTTGATGGTCGCGAGCAGCATTCCCAGGCTGGTGCAGCTGAGGACCCACCACTTGTAGTGCTCATGTCCGGCTTCAACCCCTGGGCGAAACCGGCTGGCTCTTGATTTGACAAAGCTGACGTTCACGTAAGAATGAGTTTAGCGTCGGCAGGACTGGGACGATCGCCGAGGCGGGATACTTCGAGCGATGCATGACTGTGACGTCGTTGTCGTCGGTGCGGGCCTCGCCGGGCTGACCGCGGCGCGTGAGCTGACCGCCGCCGGGCTCGAGGTGCGGGTGCTCGAGGCGCGGGACCGGGTCGGGGGCCGGACCCTCAACCACTCGGTCGGTGAGCGTCCCGAGGACGTGGTCGAGCTGGGGGGCAGTGGGTCGGGCCCGACTCAGCTCGAGGTGCTCGCGTTGGCCGAGGATCTCGGCCTCGCCACCTATCCCACCCACGCGGAGGGCAAGAACCTCTTCGAGGCCGACCTCGGCAAGGTCAAGCGCTACAGCGGCACCATCCCGATGCTCGGGCCGCTGGTGATGGCGGACTACGGGCGAGCCGATCTGCGCCTGAAGCGCATGATCAAGAGGGTCTCGGCCGAGGCGCCGTGGGAGGCGCGCGACGCCGAGGAGCTCGACGAGCAGACCTTCGCGACCTGGATCCGTCGTGCCGCCCGAACCAGGACCGCGCGCGAGGCCCTCGCCACCGCCTGCCGCGCCGTCTTCTCGGTCGAGCCGGCCGATGTCTCCTTGCTTCACGTCCTCTTCTACGCGGCCTCGTCGGGGGGCTGGGACGACCTGCTCGACACCGAGGGCGGGGCTCAGCAGGACCGGATCGTCGGCGGCTCGCAGCTGATCTCACTGCGGATGGCCGAGGAGCTCGGGGACCGTGTCCAGCTCTCGGCTCCGGTCCGGGCGATCCGCACCGACGACGAGGGCGTCACCGCCGGCGAGGTGCGGGCACGGCGCGTGATCGTCGCCCTGCCACCCGCTCTGGCCGGGCGGCTCGTGTACGACCCGCCACTCCCGGCTCCCCGCGATCAGCTCACTCAGCGGATGCCGATGGGCTCCGTGATCAAGTGCATGGCGATCTACGACGAGCCGTTCTGGCGCGAGGACGGGCTCTCCGGCCAGGCGACCAGCCTGCCGGGGCCCGCCCAGGTGATCTTCGACAACACGCCCGCCAACGGCTCGCCCGGGGTGCTGCTCGCGTTCCTCGAGGGCCGCGACGCGCGCGTCCTCGCCGCCGCGACGGAGACCGAGCGCCGCGAGGCCGTGGTCGCAGTACTGGCCCGGATCTTCGGCCCGGCCGCCGCTGAGCCGAGTGGCTACGTCGAGAAGGACTGGAGCGCCGAGCCCTACTCGCGGGGCTGCTACGCCGGTGTTCTCGGGCCCGGCGCCTGGACCGCCTACGGCCCCTGGCTTCGCCAGCCGGTCGACCGCATCCACTGGGCCGGCACCGAGACGGCCACACGCTGGATGGGCTACTTCGATGGCGCCGTGCAATCCGGGAAGCGCGCCGCCGCTGAGATCTTGGTGACCGAGGGCTCTGCCCCGGCCACGGCGGCCGGCGCACGGGCGGCCCAGGCTTCGCGCGTCGTTCCCGGATGAGGCTGATCGACGTCCGGCATCTGGGCCGAGAGCGGGTGATCGGCTGCTGGGAGGTCGACGGGATCCTGATCGACCCCGGCCCCACCAGCTCGCTGGAGAACCTGATCGAGGCGCTCGGAGACCAGCGGCCTCGGGCCCTGTTGCTGACCCACATCCACCTCGACCACGCCGGGGCGTCCGGATCCATCGTTCGCCGCTGGCCCGATCTGCGGGTATACGTGCACGAGATCGGGGCGCGCCACCTGGCCGATCCGGCGAAGCTCCTGGCGAGCGCCGCCCGGCTCTACGGCGACCAGATGGACCGTCTCTGGGGCGACGTTCTACCGGTACCGCAGGAGAACCTGAGGCCCCTGCGCGGCGGCGAGGAGGTGCTCGGCTTCCGGGTCGCCTACACGCCCGGCCACGCTTCACACCACGTCAGCTACCTGCACCCACCGACCGGGCGCGCCTTCGTCGGCGACACGGCAGCCGTCCGGATTCCGCCGAGCGACTTCGTGCTGCCGCCGACCCCGCCGCCCGACATCGACCTCGAGCTCTGGGAGGACAGCATCGACAGCATCCTCGACTGGCAGCCCGACAGCCTGGGGCTGACGCACTTCGGCGAGATCTCGGATCCGGAGGGCCACCTGAACGTGGTGCGGGAGCGCCTTCGGGAGCAGGCTGAGCTTGCCGGGAAGGTCGGAGGCGAGGAGTTCGACGAGCGGATTCGCGATCAGATCGTCGAGCGGGCCGATCCCGAGACCGCCGAGGCGCTGTTGCAGGCGGTGCCGCCGGACCAGCAGTGGGCGGGGCTGGACCGCTACCGGGCGCAACGCGCCGAGCGGGCCGGAAAGCGCTAGCGAGGTGATCAGGCCCGGCTGAGCTCGGCGCTGGGGGCCTGCACGGTGCGGTCCCGTCCACTGCGCTTCGCCTCGTAGAGGGCGGCGTCGGCCCGGGCGAAGAGCTCCGCCCCCGACTCCGCGCCGTCCCACTGGGCGACGCCCGCCGAGACGGTCTCCTCGAGCGGCACGCAGTCGCGCAGCGTCTCGATCACCTCCTGCGCCTGGAGGGCGTCCGTGGCCGTCAGCAGGACGGCGAACTCCTCGCCCCCGTAGCGGGCGATCAGGTCCGCGGAGCGGAGCCGGGTCCGCCAGACCGCGGCCACGTCCTTCAGGTGCGAATCGCCGGCGGGATGACCGTTCAGGTCGTTGAACTGCTTGAAGTCGTCGAGGTCGAGCAGCGCGACGCAGAGCGGCGTCTCGGCGCGGGCGGCGTGCAGGATCTCGCGCTCGAGATCCTCGTCCCAGGCGCGGCGGTTCGGTAGGCCGGTGAGAGCGTCGGTGCGTGCCGTCAGCTCGAGCCGCGCGGCGAGCAGCTCGCGCTGGCGGACGAGCTCGCTGAGTGTGAACCCCGCGATCCCCGCAATCACCATCCAGAGCGCCGCGGCGATCAGCTCGGTGGCCGGGTAGCCGCCGCCGTTCAGGGCGGGCGACGGGACCGCGTAGGTGAGGCCGACGCAGATCACCGAGGTCAGCAGCTGGGGGCGAGTCCCGTAGAGGGCGAACCAGAAGACGGGCAGCAGGACGACCGGGCTGTACGCGGCGATCGCGCTCTCGTTGAAACCGCGGACCAGCGCGATCATCACGAAGGGGAGCAGTGGGGGCAGCGCCTGCATCCAGGCCGGGTGCCGCTCCCAGCGCGGCACCAGCGCGAGGACGATGCTGATCGGAAGCAACACGGCGGCGAGCAGGTTGCCGAGATTGCTTGCGCCGGGAAGGAGCGGGAGCAGCACGAACGCCAGCACGCCCGAGCCGACCCATGGCAGCAGACGGAGTCCCGCCCCGTCACCCTCCAACGGCCTTCCGCGGATTCCGCTGAGTCCCGCCTCGATCAGAGGCCGGAGCGCACGTCGCCCTTTGCTGCCCATTTGCGTATTTCTAAGTCGTCTGTTTCGGGGTACCGCTAAAGGCCCTTACTGGGTATCCGCCGAGCGACTCGCCGCGGCGGCGTTGCTGTTAGACCTCCGCACCTCATTCGTGAAGAAGATCGTTCCGCTCCTACTTGCCCTGGCCGGGCTTCTTTTATGCGCCGATCCGGCGCTGGCGACGCCGACGGGCGTTGTCCAGGGCGGCTACGACGAGGCCACCGGGAGCCTCGAGGGCGGCTTCAAGATCATGGCGATCAAGCGCGTCTTCTCCGAGGACGAGTGCTACCCGGGGCCGAACGAGATCGTGACGACCCTGCGGCGGAACCTGCATAGGGACGTCGTGGTCGCCGCGAACCTGAACTCCGTTCAGGGGGTGAACCTGATCAACGTCATCGACAACCAGACCGACTGCGACCGGCTGGTGCTTGCGCTCCGGGCGGGAGCGAAGCAGCGGATCTTCGTGCTGGACTCCAACTACGGTCCGGTCTACCTCGCCGGCGGCAAGAAGGACAACGGCCAGCCCGAGGCCGGTTCCGCCGGACCGCTCCGGGACCTGACCTCCGCCAGCAAGGAGTTCCGGATGTCGGACCCCGACGGGACCTCACGGCTCGAGGTGCTCTGCCCCGACGACTCCCATCCGATGGGCGGCGGCTTCTACAACGCGACGCCGCTCGGCGGGGACGGCGAGGGGGTCTACTCCCACTCCTATGAGCGGCTCGGCGCGCAGGGCGGCTTCCACGACACCGCGACCCTGGTCTCCCCGAGCCAAAAGCCGACACGAGCGGCGCGTGGTGCTGCAGGTGCTCTGCGGGCAGGGGCTGGTCCCGACAGCCTCCCCGCATGCGACCACCTACGTCCATCGGCACGAGACCGCATCGGTGACCGCGCATTGCCCGAAGGGCACTCAGATCTTCTCCGGAGGCTTTCAGCGGACGAACTTCACGACACCCGGGGTCAAACGGTTCGGTGGCCATATCTACGGCGGCGACTACATCACCGAGTCGAGGGCGGACGGCACGGACGGCTGGCGGGTCAGCGGCGGTGCAACGGGTGAGAATGGCGGCGAGCTCACCGCGATCGCGTACTGCGGGGAGGATTCGAGTCTGCCGATCAAGGAGGTCTCCACCGAGGTGTCGGTCGGTGAGAAGCAAGGCGGCGTCGGCGACCACGCCGAGCTGTCCCGACGACTACGCCCTGATCTCCGGCGGCTTCAGCTTCAACGATTCGCACGATGCCCTCTTCGCCGATGGCTACTTCACCCGCGGGGGCCGTTGGGCCGCAACCGGCTACGGCTGGTTCGGGTCCGCCAATCTGACGGCGTACGGCTACTGCGCCCAGGCCAGCGACACCCTGGATCGCAGCGACTTCCCCAGGGAGCCGCCGCCGGGACCGCCGCCCTCGGACGACGGCGGCAACACGCTGCTCTACATCGTGCTCGGGGCGCTGGCGCTGATCGTGGTCGCGCTCTTCCTCCGCCGGCGTCAGGTGGTCCGGCGCCGAAGGCGACGGCGACCGCGCATGGCTCGCTAGTAGCCTCGGGCAATGGCGAGTCCCAGGACGCTGCTGATCATCGACATCCAGCGCGACTACTTCCCCGGTGGGGCCTATCCGCTGGTCGAGCCCGAGGCCGCGGCCGAAGCGGCGCGCCGGGTGCTCGGCTCCTTCCGTGACGCCGGCGACCCGGTCATCCATATGAAGCACGTCTGGGACGCGCCTGACGCCGAGTTCATGCGTCCCGGAACGGAGGGAATCGAGATCCACCCGACCGTGGAGCCGACCGACGGGGAGCTCGTCCTCGAGAAGACGAGCCCGAACTCGTTCGTCGACACGGCGCTCGAGGAGGAGCTCAAGAAACTCAATCCGGACGAGCTCGTCGTCGCCGGGATGATGAGCTCGATGTGCGTCGATGCGACCGTTCGCGCAGCCGCCGACCTGGGGTTTTCAGCCACCGTCGTTCACGATGCCTGCGCGGCCCCCGACCTGGAGTTCAACGGGGTGGACGTGCCCGGGGCGACCGTGCACGCGGCCTTCATGGCCGCCCTCGCCGACGGGTACGCCGAGGTGACGAGCGCAGCCGAGCTCCTCGCTGACGACGCCGACTAGCCGCAGCCGGTGTTGTTGCCGCAGCTCGAGCACGTGTAGCAGGAGCCCGTGCGCTGCATCATGCCTCCGCACTGGTCGCAGGCCGGGCCCAGCTCGAGGTCGGCTCCCATCTTCGCCGGGACCACCGGCGGGGTGTCGGTCAGCGCGGCTGTCGCCGGCTTCGACTCCCCAGTGGGGGCGCCGTTGCCGTTGCCCTCGCCGTTCGAGTGGCCGTTCTCGCCATTGGACGGCGAACCGGTGTCGTCCATCGGGAAGGCCTGCTGGGCTTCCTTCCTGGCGCGGACCTCGTCGGTCAGGATGCCGAGGCTCTCGAGGTAGTCGACGTCGTTGATGAAGCGGCTGGCGAGCCAGCGCATGATGTAGTCGGGCAGGGACTTGGCGAAGGGGATCTCGGGGTTCCGCGTGATGCCCTCGGGCTCGAAGCGCATGTAGCTGAACTTGCGCACGTAGTCCTCGAGCGGGACTCCGTACTGGAGGCCCATCGAGATCGAGGTAGCGAAGGCGTTCATCAGCCCCTTGATCGTCGAGCCCTCCTTGCCCAGGTCGGTGAGGAAGATCTCGCCGACCGAGCCGTCCTCGTACTTGCCGGCCGTGATGTAGCCCTCCTGCATGCCGATCGAGAACTTGTGGGTGATCGACTCACGCTCGCGCGGCATCCGCTTGCGCTGCGGGTGCCACCTCCACGATCTCGACATCGGTGTCCTTCTTCTCACCGGCGTCGGTCTTCAGCGCCTGGGCGGTCTTGGAGCCGTCGCGGTAGATCGCGAGGGCCTTGAGGCCCTTGCGCCAGCCGTCGCTGTAGGCATCGGCGATGTCGGAGATCGTCGCCGTCTCCGGCAGGTTGACCGTCTTCGAGATCGCGCCCGAGAGGAACGGCTGGGCCGCGGCCATCATGTCGATGTGGCCGGTGTGCGAGATGGAGCGCTCGCCGACCGCCACGTCGAAGACCTCCAGGTGCTCGTCCTTCAGGCCGGGCGCCCCGATGATCGTGTTGTGCTCGTTGATGTGGGCGTCGATCTGCTCGATCTCCGATTCGTTGTAGCCGAGCGTCTCGAGCGCCAGGTCGACCGAGCCGTTGACGATCTTCATCTGCCCGCCGCCGACCAGCTCCTTGAACTTGACCAGCGAGAAGTCCGGCTCGATGCCGGTCGTGTCGCAGTCCATCAGGAAGCTGATCGTTCCGGTGGGGGCGAGGACGGTCGCCTGCGCGTTGCGGTAGCCGTGCTGCTCTCCGAGTGCGACGGCCTCGTCCCACGACTCGCGGGCGGCATGAAGCAGTGGCTCCTCGACCAGCTCGTCCTCGATCTCGTAGGCGGCGGACTGGTGCATCCGCATCACCTGGTTGTGGGGGTCGCGGTTCACCGCGTAGCCGTCGTACGGGCCCAGGCTGCCGGCGATCTCGGCCGACATCCGGTAGCCGCGGCCGGTCATCAGCGCGGTGATCGAACCGGCCAGCGCGCGACCCTCTTCGGAGTCGTAGGGGAGGCCGTTCGACATCAGCAGCGCTCCGAGGTTCGCGTAGCCCAGCCCCAGCTGGCGGAAGGCCCGGGCGTTCTCCGTGATCTTCTCCGTGGGGTAGCTCGAGAAGCCGACCAGGATCTCCTGCGCGAGGAAGACGATGTCCACCGCGTGGGTGAAGTCGTCGACGTTGAAGGTCCCGTCCTCGTTGCGGAACTTCATCAGGTTGAGCGACGCCAGATTGCAGGCCGAGTCGTCGATCGACATGTACTCGGAGCACGGGTTCGACGCGGTGATCGGCCCGGTGTTCGGGTCCGTGTGCCACCGGTTGATCGTCGTGTCGTACTGCATGCCGGGATCGGCGCACTGCCAGGCGGCGTCCGCGATCTGATCCATCAGCTCACGGGCCTTGATGGTCTTGATCGGCTCGCCGTCGACGCGGCCGACCAGGTCCCAGTCCTCATCGTTCTCGACCGCCTGCATGAACTCATCGGTGACGCGGACGGAGTTGTTGGCGTTCTGGAACTGGACGGAGGAGAAGGCGTCGGAGTCGAGCCGCATGTCGAAGTCAGCGGCCTTCAGCGCCGCCGCCTTCTTCTCCTCGTCGGCCTTGCACCAGATGAACTTCTCGATGTCCGGGTGGTCGACGTCGAGCACGACCATCTTGGCCGCGCGGCGGGTGCCGCCGCCCGACTTGATCGCGCCCGCCCAGGAGTCGGCGCCACGCATGAAGCTGACCGGGCCCGAGGCGATACCGCCCTTGGAGAGGTGCTCCATCGAGCCGCGGATCTTGGAGAGGTTGATGCCGGAGCCGGAGCCGCCCTTGAAGATGATCCCCTCCTTGGTGTTCCAGGAGAGGATCGAGTCCATGTCGTCCTCGACGGAGAGGATGAAGCAGGCCGATGCCTGCTCGGAGCCGGGCTCCTTCCAGCCGACGTTGAACCAGACCGGCGAGTTGAAGGCGGCCTTCTGGTTGACGAGGATCGAGGTGAGCTCGTCCTCGAAGGCGTCGCCGTCCTCCTCGCTCGCGAAGTAGCCGGACTCGCGGCCGACTTCGGCGATCCGGCCGGCGACGCGGCCGACCATCTGCTTGACGGAAGTCTCTCGCTCGGGGGAGCCGGGCTGCCCGCGGAAGTACTTCTGGGCGACGATGTTGGTGGCGTTCTGCGACCAGGTCTTCGGGAACTCCACGTTCTCCTGCTTGAACGCGGGCTTCTCCGGATCGCCGATGATCGCGTCGCGCGTCTCCCACTCGAGCTCGTCGTAGGGATGCACCCCGGCGCTCGAGAAGCGGCGTTCGATGGCGAGACCCTTCTCGGTTGTCCTTGCTGCCTTGGAAGTGGCCCTCGCCATTAGTCTTCTCCTCTCGCTCGTCTCTCGGGGTGAGCAGAGCAGCATCCTCCGCGAGTCGGACGGAAACGGGGCCCCACTAGTCCGTTATTTGCGGGGATTTTCACGATCCGCTCCGAGAGGCATCCGGGAGAGTTCCCGCAAACTGCAGGTAGGCCCCGTGGTCGAGTTTTCGCAGGCCTTCGAGACAGAGCTCGCCGATCCGCGCGGCGCTGAGCTCTCCGCCGGCGGTCCGGATCTCCTTCTCGACAACATCAGCAATGGAGGAGAGGCGGCGGGGATCCACGTCGCGCTTATGAGTGGCGCCGGCCAGGCTTCCCAGCAGCTTCTGGCGATCGAACGGCTGCCGGCTGCCGTCGCGCTTGATCACCTCGAGACGCTCCGGGACGGCCCGCTCATAGGTGGTGAAGCGGTGGCCGCACGCGGTGCACTCGCGGCGCCGGCGGACGGCGCCGTCCGGGACGCGGCGGGTCTCGAGGGTCTTGGTGGCGGAGTCGCAGCGAGGACAGGTCACTCGTTGGAGTGTAGCGAGGCGTAGTGTTCGACGAACACTCTCGAATGAAGAAGGGCGCTAGATGTAGTGCCCTACGGCATCTGGCGCGAGGAGCTTGGCCAGCTTCTCCGGCGTGTTCGCCTTGTCGACGGCGGAGTAGAGGACGAGGCGCTGCTCGGGGTTCTCGAACGGCCGGAAGGGGGCGTGCTCGAAGTGGAGCTTGCCGGCCGTCGGGTGGTTGAGGACCTTGCGACCGACTCCGCTGGTCGCAACCTCGTGCAGGTCCCACCACTCGCGGAACTCCGGGCTGCGCTCCTGCAGCGCCGAGATCAGGTCCTCGAAGTCCGGGTCTCCGACGTAGCGGGCGGCCTCGCCCCGAAAGCGGGCGACGATTCGGCGCGATCCCTCCTCCCAGTCCGGATGGAGCTTGCGGCTGGCCGGGTCCGTGAAGAGGCGCCAGAGCATGTTGCGACGCCCGTCCGGCATCTCGGCCGGGTCGCCGAAGATCGCGGCGTAGGCGCGGTTCCAGGCCAGGATGTCGAAGCGGCGACCGGTGATGCAGGCGGGATTCGGGTCCAGGTTCTGGACCAGTCGCTGGATCGTCGGGTCGACGGTCTCCTTCGGAGCTCTGGCCGGTGCGACCTCCTCGCCGCGCCCCAGCAGCATCACGTGGGCGTGTTCCGCGGGGGTCAGCTCGAGGGCGCCGGAGATCGCCTCCAGGACCGAGGCGGAGGCACGGACGTCCCGGCCCTGCTCGAGCCAGGTGTACCAGGTGGTGCCCACGCCGGCGAGCTGCGCGACCTCCTCGCGCCGCAGGCCGGGGGTCCGCCGACGGCCGCCGCCGGGAAGACCGACTTCGTCCGGGCGGATCGCCTCACGCCTGTTGCGCAGGAAGTCGGCGAGCTCGGCGCGCTGGGGGGCGCCTTCGCCGTTCGCGGTGCTCTTGGGTGGTGCTTTTGATACCAGGATAAATCCCTCTCTTGTACCTGGATCAATATCGTCGCACACTGTCTCCCGAATGGCAAGCGAACCGGCCCAAAGCGATCTCACGGACCACAGGGGGTCTCCGTTGAACTCACAGATGACCGACGCCCAGCCCACACCCAAGCCCGCCCCTCGCAGCCCCTGGCTGCTTCCGGTGCTGTTCGCCCCGGTGTTCATGGTGCTTCTCGACGTCTTCATCGTCAACGTGACGGCGCCATCGCTGCGAGCCGACCTGGGGGCAAGCGATTCCGACCTCCAGTGGGTCGTTGCGGCCTACCTGCTCACCTACGCGCTCTCGCTGATCACCGGTGGGCGCCTCGGCGACATCCTCGGCCGCCGCCGGATGTTCAAATTTGGGATCGCCGGCTTCACGATCGCCTCCGCGCTCTGCGCGGCGGCGCCGAGCCCGAGCGCTCTGATCGTGGCCCGGCTGCTGCAGGGCTTCGGCGGCGCCGCGATGTGGCCGCAGGTCCTCTCCATCATCCAGGTCGAGTTCTCGCCGGCCGAGCGGCCGAAGGCCCTCGGCTTCCAGGGCCTGGTCCAGGGGCTCGCGGCGATCTCCGGGCAGATCGTCGGTGGCGGTCTGATCGCGCTCGACCTCCTCGGCCTCGGTTGGCGCTCGGTCTTCCTGATCAACATCCCCGTCGGGCTGATCGCCCTGCTGTCGGCCGACAGGCTGATCCCGGAGTCCCGTTCCGAGACCGCCCGCAGGCTCGACCTGCTCGGCGTCGCACTCGCCACGCTCACGCTCAGCCTGGTGATGATCCCGGCCGTCGAGGGGCGCGAGCTGGGCTGGCCGGCCTGGACGTTCGCCTGCTTCGCCGTCGCGCCCTTGGCCGCTGCGCTGTTCGTCGCCGCCGAGCGGCGGATCACGGCCCGCGGCGGCTCCCCGCTCGTCGAGCTCCGCCTCTTCGAGACGCGCGGCTTCAGGATCGGCCTCGTCTCTGCGACCAGCCTCTACTTCGCGATCTCGTTCTTCTTCCTGCTCGGGATCTACCTCCAGGAGGGGCTGGGGTTGAGCCCACTCGAGTCCGGCCTCGCCTTCACGCCGATCGCGGTCGCCTTCGTCACCGCCTCCCTGACCGGGCCGCGCCTGACGGACGGTGTGCGCGAGTACCTGCCTCAGATCGGCGCGGCCCTCGCGGCCCTCGGCCTGATCACGACGATCTTCGCGGTCCAGGCGACCGGAAACGGCTCGGTCTCGGCCTGGCTGCTTCTGGCGATGGTGCCGTTCGGCGCCGGGATGGGAACCGCGATTCCGCCGCTCATCCACCTGGTCCTGCGCGCAGTGCCCACAGCGGACGCCGGCGCGGCCTCGGGGACGCTGGTGACCGCCCAGCAGATCGGCAACGCGTTGGGGGTGGCGATCGTCGGGACCGTCTTCTTCTCCGAGCTCGGATCCGCGACGAGCGCCGGTTCGTTCGGCGACGCCTTCACCGTGGCCATGGCGGTTCAGGCGGCCTTCGCGCTGACAGCCGCGGCGCTGGTCTCGCGGGCGCGCCGGACCTCAACCGAGCGGGTCGCGGCCGGGATGCCGGCAGGCGAGGGCGCCTAGCGCGTTGGCGGCCTTCTCCTCCTTGTTCCCAAAGAGCGCCACGGGCGCGGGCAGACTAGCGGCCGAAACATCTTGCTGTGTCTATGGTTGGAGCGAGATGGCGTCCGATGAAACGCAGTCCGGCCCCGATCCGCTCGGGGCCGCCCGCGATGCTGCCGAGGCCGCGGGGGAGCGGCTTGGCAACGCGAGGGCTGGGGCCGGTGAGCGGATCGGCGCGGCCCGCGATGCCGCCGGCAAGCAGATGGCCTCCGCGCGCGAGACCGCCGCAATGGCGGCTCAGGCCGCCGCTCAGAAGCTCGCCCAGAAGCCTCGCCTCCGCGGGGTCTCCCATCAGTGGGCGTTCTTCGTCTCGCTCGGCGCGGGCGCGGCCCTGGTCCTCGCGGCGAGTGGATCGCGGGCGGTGATCGCGATGTCGATCTACGCCTTCTCGCTCTCGGCGATGCTCGGCACCAGTGCCCTCTACCACCGCGTCACCTGGACCCCGGAGGTGCGCCAGTGGATGCGCCGGCTCGATCACACGACGATCTTCATCTTCATCGCCGGCACCTACACCCCGTTCGCACTGCTCGTCATGCACGGGACCCTGGCCAACCTGGTGCTGATCGTGGTCTGGGCCACAGCCGCCGCCGGGCTGGTCCTCAATCTCGTCTGGATCAACTCGCCGTACTGGTTCAGCGTGGCGGTCTACCTGAGCACCGGCTGGGTCGCGATCGTCACCCTGCCCCAGCTCTGGAATGAGATCGGGCCGGTCGGGGTCGGGATGATCGCCCTGGGCGGCGGGCTCTACTCGGCCGGCGCCGTGATCTACGCCCGGCGCAAGCCCGATCCGCGTCCGGACGTGTTCGGCTACCACGAGATCTTCCACGTGCTCGTGATCGCCGCGGCGGCCGTTCAGTACGCGGCCGTCGCGATCTACGCGCTGCCCGCCGGCTGACGCCGGGCGGGGCCATGTCGCCCCGAGGCATTTTTGATCGGCGCCTCAGCGCCTAGAGTGCCGCGTTCTTGTCCGCGATCGAGATCAACGGAGTCAGCAAGAGCTTCGGCTCGGTGCACGCCGTCTCGGACCTCTCGTTCTCGGTCGAGGCGGGCAGGGTGACCGGCTTTCTCGGCCCGAACGGAGCCGGCAAGAGCACGACCCTCCGGATCCTCCTCGGGCTGGTTCACGCCGATGGCGGCACCGCGACCTTCGACGGGCGCAACTTCGAGAAGCTCCCTGAGCCGAGCGCGGAGGTCGGTGCGGTACTCGAGGACGCGAGCTTCCACCCTGGGCGCAGCGGACGCAACCACCTGCGCATCCTCGCTGCCGCCGGTGGCCACCCCGCCTCCCGGGTCGATGAGGTCCTCGAGCTGGTCGGCATCGCGGACGCCGGGAACCGGCGGGTGAAGGGGTATTCGATGGGAATGCGCCAGCGGCTCGCGATCGCCGCGGCACTGCTCGGCGACCCCGAGGTCCTGATTCTCGACGAGCCGGCGAACGGGCTCGATCCGCCCGGGATCCGCTGGATGCGCGAGCTGCTCCGGTCCGAGGCCGGCCGTGGCCGGGCGGTGCTGGTCTCGAGCCATCTGCTCTCCGAGGTCTCCCAGAGCGTCGACGACATCGTCGTGATCTCGCGGGGGAAGCTGCGTGCCAGCGGCTCCCTGCAGCAGGTCCTCGGACAGGCCGAGGGCGGGGTGACCCGGGTTCGCGCCCGCGACCCCGAGGCGCTCGGGCGGGCCCTGGCCGCTGCCGGGCTCGAGCACGAAGTGGACGAGTCCGGGGCGCTGCTCGTCCGCGGCGTCGCGCCTGAAGCGATCGGCGAGGCCGCGAACGACCATCACGTAGCGCTCTCGGAGCTGGTCGGTGTCGGCCCGTCGCTCGAGGATGTCTTCTTCGACCTCACCGGGGGTGAGGAGGAATGAGCAGGCTGTTGCGCGCGGAGCTGATCAAGCTCCGGACCACCCGCACGTTCTACGCGCTCGCCGGGGTCGCGATCGGGCTCTCGCTGGTGATCACGATCCTGGTCGCCTCGCTCGAGGAGCCGACCAAGGATTCAGTCCTAACCGACGTCTTTCAGAACGACGCCAGCACCCTCTTCATCATGATCCTGGCGATCGTCGGGATCACGGGCGAGTGGCGGCACCGGACGATCACCAGCTCGCTCCTCGCGGCGCCGGACCGCCTCCGCTTCCTGGCGGCGAAGACCCTCGCTTTCGCTGCCGCGGGCGCCCTTCTCTCGCTCTCGATCTCCGTCGTGGTCTCCGTCGCCGGCTACGCGATCCTCGGAGCCCGCGACCTGCCGACGCCTCCTCTCGGCGATGTGATCGATCTCTTCGCCCGCAATGCGGGCGTCGCCGCACTTCTGGGGGCGTTCGGCGTTGGAATCGGCAGCCTGATCCGGAACCAGCCGACGGCGATCGTCGCGCTCCTGATCTTCACGTTCGTGGTCGACCCGCTGCTCGCGAGCTTCGCCCCCGGCGTTGACCGCTACAGCCCGGTCGGCGCGCTCCCCAGCGCGATCCAGGGCATCGATCCCAACGACGTCGGCTCTCCCGACGTCGACTTCCTCGCCGTCGCCCCGGCCATCGCCGTGATGGCCGTCTGGATCGGGGCGCTCTTCGCGGGCGGGGCGGCGCTGCTGCGCGCCCGCGACGTCGAGTAGGACCCCCACGTTCAGTTCGCGCGCCGGATTCCCGTCACCTCCCACGCACGCGCCAGTCCACTGCCGTAGAGGATCGGGATCATCACGAGCAGCGCCCGCTGGAGAGTGGCGTCGTGAGGGGCCACCAGGAGTGCGACGGACAGCCCCAACTGAACTGAAAAACCGACCGCCGAGACGGTCGCGAACGCGAGGTTCAGCTTCCGGGTCGGGAAACCACGGGCGAAGTTTCCGGCCCGTCGCGCTCTCGGCATCAGTCGGCTGGTCGCCAGCAACCCGATCGCCGCCATCGCCAGGCTGGCCAGCCCGAAGACGACCGGTCCACCGGTCAGCGCAAGAATCGAGACGAAGAAGGCATCGGCGAGAGCCATGAAAGCGCTGCCGGCAAGGACGGTCCGCCGCTCCCGTGTCCCCGGATCGGACTCCCCGCTGTCGACAACGGTGAAGCCGACGAACAGGAGGCCGAGAAAGGCGGCCGCAGCCCCAGTGCTGGCGATGAAGAAGCTCTCGTAGTGGCCGAACACACAAGCAACCCTATGGCCGGCTACCTCGCAACCGCGGCGCTGAAGCGCTCCTTCTGCTGCTCGATCAGCCGCTGGACCTCGTCCTCACGCCCCTGCTTGATCAATTCCACGGGGTCGGGGTCGCCGTTGACGATCCCCTCGAAGAACTCCTTGCGGTCCTGATAGGTGGGGAGGGTGCCCTTGGCCCAGCCGCGATGGTCGTTGAGGATCACCGCCAGGCGCGCGTACGGCTCGCCGTAGGTCTCGGCGATCTCCCGCTTCATCCGCTTCGCGAGAGCCGGCGAGGCGCCGGCGGTCGAGATCGCGATCGCGAGGGGCCCGCTGCGCACGATGGCCGGGAGGATGAAGTTGCAGAGCGGCGGCACGTCGACCACGTTCACCAGCATCGCCCGGCGCTCGGCCCCCTCGTAGACGGCGACGTTGACGTCCGTGTCGTTCGTCGCGGCGATCGCCATGAAGGCGCCGTCCAGGTCGCCGTCGTGGAACTGGCGCTGCTCCCATCTGATCGAGCCCTCGGCCGCGTAGCGCGCGAGCTCCGAGACCGCCTCGGGCGCGATCAACTCGACGTCGGCGTCACACAGCAGCAGCCCCTCGACCTTCTCGAGGCCGACCTCGCCGCCCCCGATGACCAGGCAACGCCGGCCCTTGAGCTTGATCGCCGCCATGTAGAAGGGGGTGTCGAGCATGTCGCGCACGCAGCTCTGATCGCAGATCCCGCGACGGAACTGGCAGATGCACTCCTTGCCCTCGAACGCCTGCGCCGGCATGCGCCAGAGATTAGACGGGCTCAGGCGCCTGCTTCGATCGTCTGCTCGATGCCGGCCTCGATCGTGCGCTCCGCCCGCCAGCCGAGCCGCTCCGCCGCTCCGGCCGTATCGAGCACGGTTCGCTCGATCTCGCCCTCGCGGGCGGGGGCGAACCCCGGCTCGAAGTCGTCGCGCCCGGATGCCCTGCCGATGAGCTCGGCGAGCCGGAGCACGCTCGTTTCCACTCCGGTGCCCACATTGATCGGACCGGCGTCGTCACTCTCCTGCGCCGCAATCAGCGCCGCCACGACGTCGGCGACGTGTACGTAGTCGCGGGTCTGCTCGCCCGTGCCGAAGACGGTGGGACGGCCGCCGTCCCGCCCCGCCTCGCAGAAGATCGCGACGACGCCTGCCTCGGTCGCAGGGTCCTGCCGTGGGCCGTAGATGTTTCCCAGGCGCACGGTGGTCGCCGGGAGCCCGCGCGTGCGCCCGTAGAGGTCGATGTAGCCCTCGGCCGCGAGCTTGCTCTGGCCGTAGATCGAGAACGGCTCGCAGCGCGCGTCCTCGGCGAAGGGCAACTCGTCGCTGCGTTCGGCCCCCTCTCCATATATGGCACCCCCCGTGGAGGTAAAGACGAACTTTGCACCCCCCGCGCGTGTGGCGGCCTCGAGCGCGTTCACGGTGCCGACCACGTTGAGGCGAGCGTCGAAGCCCGGATCGGCCATCGAGCGGCGCACGTCGATCTGCGCGGCGAGGTGGAAGACGTTCTCGGGCTTGTACGCGCCGACGGCTTCGAACATCGCCTGGGCGTCGGCGACGTCGAGCTGGATGACCTCTGCGCCCGATTCCAGCGCATCGGCCAGGTTCTCCCGCTTACCGCTGGAGAAGTCGTCCAACACGAGGACCTCGTCGCCCCGGGCGGCTAAAGAATCGACCAGGTGCGAGCCGATGAACCCCGCGCCACCTGTGACGACCGATTTCACGGGAGGCACAATAAGCCCCTGCTACGCTCGCCGACCGCATGGCTGAAGTGACGTAGCGCCAGGGGGACATCTTCGGCCAGGGCTACCGTGGAAGGCCGATATGCGACTGATCGTCACCGAGAAGAACAACAGCGCGAAGAAGATCGCGGAGATCTTGAGCGGCGGGACCGCCACCGAAGGCG
Organism: uncultured Solirubrobacterales bacterium; assembly: GCA_963777575.1. Taxonomy (GTDB): domain Bacteria; phylum Actinomycetota; class Thermoleophilia; order Solirubrobacterales; family 70-9; genus DASUPK01. Next base: position 82,197 of record CAVZRH010000015.1, read on the forward strand.
CGTCCTACAAGACGCCGTTCTACACCTGGGAGGGCCCCGACGGGCCCCAGATGACCATTGGGCTGAAGGGCCACGTGCTCAACCCCGCCTTCCCCGAGACCTACAACAACTGGCAGCAGACCAACCCACGCGACCTGATCGACGCCGAGCTGATCAAGGAGCCCACCGACAAGAACGTCGTCCGGGCACTGAAGAAGGTGGCGGAGGACGCCGACGACGTCGTGATCGCGACCGACTACGACCGGGAGGGCGAGCTGATCGGGCTCGAGGCGCTGCAGGAGGTCGTTGCGGCCAACGCCGCGCTCGCGGAGGGTGAGAACGGCGACTTCGTGGGTGTGAAGCGCGCCCGCTACTCCGCGCTCACCAAGGACGAGATCCAACGAGCCTTCGACAACCTGGACGAGCTCTCGATGCCGCTCGCCAATGCCGGCGCGGCCCGCCAGGACATCGACCTGATCTGGGGAGCCACGCTCACCCGCTCCGTCTCGATGGCCACCCGGCGCTTCGGCTCGAACTTCCTCTCGGTCGGCCGGGTGCAGAGCCCGACGCTCGGGCTGATCGTCCAGCGCGAGCTCGAGCGCCGCGCCCACGAGCCCGAGCCCTTCTGGGAGGTCACCGCGAGCTTCGCCCACCCCGACGGCAGCTTCGTCGCCGAGCACACCACCGACAAGTTCTGGGATGAGGCCGAGGCCAAGGCAGCGGTCGCCAACTCCAAGAGCCCGGGCACGGTGAAGGAGATCAACGCCAAGAAGAACACCCGCAAGCCGCCCACCCCGCTCAACACCACGGCCTTCACCACCGACGTCTCCAGTCGGCTCGGCATCACGCCCTCGCGGGCGATGCGGATCGCCGAGGACCTGTACATGGACGGCTACATCTCCTACCCGCGGACCGACAACACCGTCTACCCGAAGTCGCTCGAGACCGAGGAGCTGGTCAAGCAGCTGGTCGCGGTCGACGACTTCAAGGCGGCCGAGTTCCTGGTCGACGGCCGCTCGCTCGAGCCGACCCGCGGCAAGAAGGAGACGACCGACCACCCGCCGATCTATCCGACGCAGGCGGTCAACCCGAAGCGTCTCGAGGCGCGCTCGGAGGCACATCGCCGTGTCTACGAGCTGGTCGCCCGCCGCTTCCTCGCCACCTTCTCCCCGCCGATGATCAGCGAGTCCACTCGGGCCAACATCGAAACGGCCAAGGGCACCTCCTCGGCTGAGTCAGGTGAGACCTACTTCGTGCGCGGCTCGGTCGTGCTGGACCCGGGCTTCGCCGCGATCTACACCTACGCCCGGTCGGCGGACACCGAGATCCCAAAGCTCGAGGAGGGCCAGCAGCTCGACCTCGAGGGCGTGGAGCTGGAGGGCAAGGAGACCCCGCCGCCCCCCCGCATCAGCCAGGGCAAGCTGATCGAGATGATGGAGGAGCGCGGCCTGGGCACCAAGGCGACGCGCGCCGACATCATCCAGAAGCTGTACGACCGCGGCTACGTCTTCGGCAATCCACCGGAGCCCTCGGAGACGGGGATCGCCATGTCGAAGGCCTTCGAGCACTACGTGCCGCGGATGGCGACGCCCGACATGACCGCCGAGATGGAGGCGGAGATGGATCAGATCGCAGCCGGCGAGATGACCAAGGACCAGGTGCTCGCCGACAGCCGCGACATGCTGCGCTCGGCCTTCGACGAGATGGGGGACGACGTCAGCACGGACGAGGAGGACGCCAAGTGGCGGAAGTTCGCGCGCGAGGTCTGGGCCGGCATGGACCAGGACCGAATCCTGGGCCCCTGCATCGTCTGCCAGGAGGCGGGCCGCAAGCAGGAGGACGGCTCCCCGAACATGCTTCGCATCATCAAGGCCCGCAAGTCCGGCAAGCGCTTCGTCGGCTGCCAGGGCTGGGACGGCGACAACCCCGACTCGCCCGACTCCTGCGACCAGACCTTCCCGCTGCCCCAGCGGGTCCGCGGCCTCTACAAGATCGAGGAGGTCTGCTCGGTCTGCGGGCGCACGCCGCGGCTGCAGGTGATCCCCTGGCGCGGCCGCCCCTGGAAGCTCTGCCTCAACGACGAGTGCCCCTCGATGGCCGAGATGAAGCGCCGTCGCGCCGAGCGCGAGGCCGCGAAGGCCGCCAAGGAGGCCGCGGAGGCGGAGGCGAAGGACGGTGCCGACGGTGCCGATGCGGTCAAGGAAGCCGAGAAGATCGCCGGCCAGGCCTCGGCGACGAAGGTGAAGCGAGCCCGCGGCAACGGCGCCAAGGCCAAGAACGGCGCCAAGGCGAAGAACGGCTCCGGGTCGCGCGCCAAGTCGGGTAACGGCTCTGGCGCGAAGCCGAAGCCGCGCGCGAAGAGCTAGCGGCGCGACCCAGGCGCGAGCGAGGGTTAGCCTGGTCCGGCGATGTTCATCTCGCTCGAGGGAATCGATGGCTCCGGCAAGACCACGCAGGCCAAACTGCTCGCCAAGGCGCTCGGTGACGAGGTCGTTCTGGTGCGCGAGCCGGGCGGCACCGAGACCGGTGAGCGGATCCGCGGGTTGCTCAAGGACCCGGCGCTCCAGCTCGATCCCCTCGCCGAGCTGCTGCTCTTCTGCGCGGCGCGAGCCGAGCTGGTGGCGAAGGTGATCGCCCCGGCGAGGGACGAGGGGCGCTACGTCGTGTGTGACCGCTTCAGCGACTCGAGCGTCGCCTACCAGGGGGTGGCGCGGGGACTGGGTGTCGAGCGGGTCGAGGAGATCTGCGACCTGGCGACGGGTGGCGTCTGGCCGGACGTGACGATCCTGCTCCGCATCGACCCCGACGCCGCGGTGGCCCGGATCGGGCGTCGCAAGGCCGACCGGTTCGAGGGCGAGGGAATCGAGCTGCAGCGGCTGGTCGCTGAGGGCTACGACGAGGTCGCCCGTCGCCACCCCGACCGCGTCCGCGTGGTCAATGCGGTTGGCCACCGCGACGCCGTTCACGCGGCGGTGCTCGCCGAAGTCAAGGCATCCATGCGAGGGCGCGCGCCGGCGCGACCCGTTTCCTGATCATGGAGGCGGCCGCCAACACGCCGGCAGTCCCGGGGGCCCTCGCGGATGCGACCCGGCACCAGCCGCGCGCGGCCTTCGCGCTGACCGCGGCGCTCTCGGCGCCCAGCCACGCCTACCTCTTCCGCGGCCCGCGCGGCTCGGGCAAGGCCGCGGCCGCGCGAGCGTTTGCGGCAGAGCTCCTCGCCGACGGCGCAGCCGATCCGGATGACGCCCGCCGCCGCGCGCTGCTCGATCCCTCCCCGCACCCCGACCTCGTCTGGCTGCGTCCGCCGGGTGCCCAGCACCTGGTCGAGGATGTCCGTGAGCAGGTGATTCGTGCCGCCAGCCTCAGCCCGGCCGAGGGGACGCGACGCGTCTTCGTCATCGAGGAGGCCGAGGACCTGCGGGACGAGAGCCAGAACGCCCTGCTGAAGACGCTCGAGGAGCCGGCGCCCTTCGCTCACCTCATCCTGATCTGCTCCGAGCCCGAGCAGCTCGCCGAGACGATCCTCTCGCGCTGCGCCCCGCTCGAGTTCAGCCCTCTCTCGCCCGGTGCGGTGCTGGAAGCTCTCGGCGAGGGCAGCGGCGCGGATGCTGCCGCCCGCCTCAGCGGCGGCGACGTCGAGCTCGCCAGGCTCCTGGCCGACGCGCCCGGCGCCGCGCTGCGCGCCACTGCCGAGGAGGCCGCCCGCGCTCCGCGCGCCGGAACGGGGGCTGCCGAGCCCTGGCGCGGCCTGCTGGCGGCCGCGAGCGAGGCCGGCGAGCGCGTTGGAGCGGAGGAGGAGCGGCGCCTGCTCGAGGAGGCGGAGACCACCGCTCGGCGCGGGCGCAAGGGCAAGCTCACCCGCGAGGCGATCGAGCAGGTGCGGCGCACAGAGCGCCGCGCCCGCACCCAGGCACTCGACCTCGGCCTCGCTCTCTGCTGCGCCTGGTACAGGGACCTGGCGGCGCTCGCCTCCGGCGCGGATGACGTCGTCCTCAACACCGACCGGCTCGAGCAGCTGTCCGAGGACGCCGACGGCCTGGACCCCGCCCGGGCCCGGGCGGCGGTCGAGTGGGTGCTCGACACCCGCCGGCGCCTGCGGGTGAATGTCTCCGAGGAGCTCGCCCTGGAGGCGCTCTGGCTGCGCCTCAGCGCAACGCTTGCACGCGAAGTGTGAGCAAGCGGTAACAATCTTCTTCACGATGGCCGAGGGGAGCACCAGGGAGAGGGGCCGCCGGATCCCGAGGCGGATCCCGATGCGGCTCTGGCTCGGAGCGGCCTTCGCTGCGGTCAGCCTGATCACGGCCGCCTCCGTCTACGTCTTCGTCGATGACTCGTCGGGCCGGACCCTCCAGAGCGAGTCCGCTGACCTGGCCGTCGGCAAGACGGCCAGCCTGGCGGACGATCTCGGCCGAGTCGACAAGATCCACGCAGCCAACGTGCTCACTCAGAACAACACGGGGACCTTCAAGGCCTGGGCGCTCAACCGTCATGGGCACCCGTTCGCTCCGGGCCAGAACTTCGCGGGCCTCGACACCCTGCAGCAGCGGCCGGAAGCCCTGCGTGTGGCGCTGGATGGCCGCCGCTACAACGCGAGCCTTCCCGACAACATCACCGTCGCGGCGGTTCCGGTCTTCGGCGGCCCCGAGGTGGCCATTCGCGGGGCCGTGATTGTCCGCGCAGAGCCGCCTCCCGCCCTCACCCACGCCTTCGATGAGCTGCGTGGCGATCGCCTGCGGGCGCTGATGATCGCGATCGTGATCGGGGTCCTGGTCGGCTTCCTCGCCTCCTCGCTGATCGCCACTCGCATCCGGCGCCTGGCGCGGCTGGCGGAGCAGATGGCCGCCGGCGACTTCGACGCCCGGCTGCCGCGCGGCGGAGGGGACGAGATCGGCGACCTGACCCGGTCGCTCGACACGATGCGCCAGGAGCTCCGCGAGACGTTCGGCATGCTCGCCACGGAGCGCGACCGCCTGTCGGCGGTGTTCGACGGGCTGACGGAGGCGGTGATCGTCGCCGGCGAGGACGGCCAGGTCCGGTTCACCAACCCCGCCGCCAGCCGGCTGGTTCGCGACGGCAGGCCCGCGCCGGCGCTGGTGCCGTCGCTGCGTCGCGCCGCGGAGCACGGCGCGGATGAGATCCCCGTGCTCTCCATCGATGGGCGGCTCTACGGCGTGCAGGCTCGGCAGGTGCCCGCCGAGCACGCGGTCCTGGTGGTTGTGCGCGACCGTACCGAGGAGCTCAAGCGCGAGCAGGCGGAGGCGGAGTTCGTCTCGAACGCGGCACACGAGCTGCGCAACCCGCTCGCCGGGATCATGAGCGGCATCGAGGTCCTGCGCGGCGGCGCCAAGGATGACCCCAACGCCCGCGACCGCTTCCTCGACCGCCTCGCCCACGACGCCGAGCGGATGACCAGACTCACCCAGTCGCTCCTGACCCTGGCCCGGGTCGAGGCCGCCCCGGAGCGCGATCCCGCAGAGGTCGTGGACGTGACCGTCGCAGCGGACGAGGCGATGGAGGCGGTCGAGAGCGCCGAGGGCGTGGAGCTCCGGGATGAGGTCGAGCCGGATCTCGTCGCCGAGGGCGACCCCGTGCTCCTCCGCCAGGTCATGCTCGGCCTGCTCAGCAACGCCTGCGCGTACACACCCGCGCCGGGCACGGTTACCCTTCGCGCCTCGCGCGGGCCCGAGAACACCGTGACGATCGAGGTAAAGGACACCGGGAAGGGAATCCCGACCGAGGAGCAGGATCGAGTCTTCGATCGCTTCTATCGGGGGTCAGGCATGCTCGAAGGCGAGGGCTTCGGGCTCGGTCTCTCGATCGCGAAGCGAATGGTGAACGTGATGGGCGGCGAGATCGGCCTGAATTCCGAGCCCGGGGAGGGGAGCACGTTCTGGGTGCGCCTACGCGCTGCCAAGCCGACCCCCACCCCAGTGGCATGAACCCGACAGCGCCCGCAGAGAATCGCATCCTCGTCGTCGACGACGAGCTCTCGGTCCGCGAGTCGGTCGGCTACGCCCTCGAGCAGGAGGGCTTCCAGGTCACGCTCGCGGCGAACGGGGAGGAGGCGGAGGGGCAGATCACAGACGACAACTTCGACCTGCTGATCCTCGACATCATGATGCCGGGCAAGAGCGGGCTCGATCTCTGCCGCGAGGTCCGCGCGCACAGCCCCGTCCCGATCATCCTGCTGACCGCCAAGGACGCCGAGGTCGACAAGGTGGTCGGCCTGGAGGTCGGCGCCGACGACTACGTCACGAAGCCGTTCTCCGTTCGCGAGCTGCTCGGGCGCGTGCGGGCGCAGCTGCGGCGCCGCGAGCTCGATCGCTCTGACGGCACCGCCGAGAGCGCCGAGATCAAGGCCGGCCCGGTGTCCATCGACCTGGCGCGGCATCTGGTCACGGTTCGCGGGGAGCCGACCAACCTGACCCGCTCGGAGTTCCAGGTCCTGCGCCTGCTGGCCGGGAGCCCGGGCGAGGTCTTCTCGCGCAAGCAGATCATGGAGGAGCTCTGGCAGACCGAGTTCCGCGGAGACGTTCGCGCCTGCGACGTCCACATCTCGAACCTCCGCCAGAAGGTCGAGCGCGACCCCCAGAATCCGGAGCTCGTCCTCACCGTGCGCCGGGTCGGCTACCGCTTCGCCGAGGATTCCCCGCCCGCCCAGCGGTAACCGCGTAGGAGACGGGAGGTCACGCCGGCGATCGTCGCGGCTCCGTACCCCAGGCTGGGGCTGCCGCGGGTGAGGACGGCGATCGAGATCCGGCGCTTGCCCTGTCGCAGCAGCGCAGCCTGGTGGACGCGCCAGCCGTCGTCGTCGGCGAACCAACCCCCCTTGAAGAAGAGGCGCCATCCCGGAGGCGCGCCCTGCGGGATGCCCCAGCGCTCGTAGGAGACGATTCGGTGGAGCAGGCCCAGCCCGTACTGCCGGTGGCGTGAAGGCAGGAGCGACCGGATGCGGGAGAAGAAGCGAGCCTGGTCCCGGGCGGTCACCTGACACCCGCCCCAGACCGGGTTGGCGACGAAGCGCCGCATGCGGGCGCGGTGTGCCAGCCGGTTGAGCCCGCCCTCGCCCACCCGCGCGTAGATGACGCTGGCCGCGTCGTTGTCGGAGACGCGGATCATCGGGCCGAGCAGTCCCCTCTCGCTGGGTCGCAGGGCGCGGTGCCGCACGTCCCTGCGGTCCAGGTAGGCGACAAGCAGCATCGCCTTGACCAGGCTGGCGGAGGAATACTGGACCCCCCGCCGGAAGCCGTGGACCCGGCCGCGCTCGTCGACCGCGGCGAAGGAGGCGCTGCCGGTGCGGCCGGCAAGGAAGCTGGTCGCCTCACGGACCCGCTTGTGCCAGGGGAATGGGTGTTTCGCAGGCGGCTTTGCCGCGGCCGCCGGGGCGCATGCCAGCGCGCACGCGGCCAGCGCAATGACGAGGCGCGCCCTCAGACGTTGAGGTGGTAGCCGCCGCGGTAGCGGACGGGGCCGCCGACGATCTTGACCCGGGGAGCGGAGCTCCGGATGGGCGGCGGCGTGAAGCTGGGAGCGGTGCGACCGGAGCGCTGCTCCCCGACCGGCGCAAGGCAGAGCTTCGCGTTCAGATTCTGAGTCGAGTTCGGTGGCATCGGCCCTATCTCTTCGCCGTCCTGCGTCGGCCACCTTCACCGGACCCTACCGAGGATTCATTTCGGCCCGAAAGAGGCATGATGTTCGTGCGCAACCCGGAGGAGGTGATGATGAGCGCAACCGAGTCCCTCACCTACGAGGCGGCCTGCGAGGCGCATCGCTGGCAGGTGCCCGAGCGGTACAACATCGCGGCCGACGTCTGCGACAGCCAGCCGGCCGACCGGACGGCGATGGTCTTCGAGGACTTCCGGGGCAACCAGCGGGAGGTGAACTGGGCCGAGCAGCGTTCCCTTGCCGACCGCGCCGCCAATCTGCTGGCCTCACACGGGGTCGAGCGCGGGGACCGGGTGGCAGTCTGCGCCCCCGCCTCGGCTGAGACGGCGGCGATGTTCCTCGGCACCTGGAAGACCGGCGCGATCCTGCTCTCCCTCTCGGTCCTCTACGGCGACGACGGGATCGAGCACCGCATCAGGGACTCGCAGCCGCGGGTGATCGTCACCGACGCGGAGAACGCGGATCGCATGCCGGGCGATCTGGTCGATGAGGTGATCGTGCTCGACGCCGACCTGCTCGCAAAGCAGGACGATCACTTCGAGACCGTCGACACCTCGGCCGACGACCCGGCCCAGATCTACTACACCTCCGGCACCACCGGCCTCGCGAAGGGCATCCTCCACGCGCACCGCTACCTCCTCGGCCACGAGGAGTTCGTCTACTGCCACGAGGTCCAGGAGGGCGAGCTCTTCCACGGCATGGGCGAGTGGGCCTGGGCGGCCGGCATCTGCCCCCTGATCGGCCCGTGGCGCTACGGCGCCGTCCAGTTCGTCTATGCGCGGGAGGGGGGCTTCGATCCGCACGAGCAGCTCCGGGTCCTCTCGAAGCACGGCGTGACGAACGTCTTCACCACGCCGACCGCGATGCGCTCGATGATGTCCATCGAGGACGCGGCGGAGCGCTACCCGCAGAAGTTCCGCCGGGTGTGCTCGGCCGGTGAGCCCCTCAACCCGGAGGCCATCCGCTGGTTCCGCGATCAGTACGGGGTCACGGTTCTCGACTTCTACGGGCTGAGCGAGTCCTATCCGCTCTGCGGGAACTTCCCCTTCATGGAGGTCCGCGAGGGCTCGATGGGCAAGCCGATGCCCGGCTGGGACGTCCAGATCCTCGACGAGGATGAGAACCCGGTCGCCCAGGGCGAGCGTGGCGAGATCTGCCTCCGCGCGAGGACCAACCCGCACTATCCGCTCTCCTACTGGGAGAACCCGGAGGCCACCCGCGAGGATTTCGAAGGCGAGTGGTTCCACACCAAGGACGCTGCCGAGCAGGATGAGGACGGCTACTACTGGTACGCCGGCCGCGCGGACGACGTGATCATCTCGGCCGGCTACCGCATCGGCCCGTTCGAGGTCGAGTCCGCGTGCATCGAACATCCGGCGGTCCGCGAGGCCGCCGCGGTCGCCGCGCCCGACGAGCGCCGCGGGCACGTCGTCAAGGCGTTTATCGTCCTGGCAGAGGGGACCCAGCCCTCCGACGAGCTCGCGGACGAGATCAAGGCATTCGTGCGCGGCCACCTCTCGGCCTATGCCTATCCTCGCCGGATCGAGTTCGTCGATGAGCTGCCGAAGACTTTGACCGGCAAGATCCGCCGGATCGAGCTCCGCGAGGCGGAGCGCGAGCAGGTCAAGTAACCAAAGGAGCGCTGCGGGGGTACCCCCGACGGATGACGACCAAGGAAGAGTCGCTCAGCTCAGAGGCCCTGGACGTGGTCGTGAAGCTCCTCTTCGAGCTCGAGGAGGAGCGGGGTCTCGACGATTTCTACGATCGCCTCTGCGAGGCCATCTGCCTGCAGACCTCGATGGAGCGCGCGGTGATCTTCCTCTACGACGCCGAGCGCAGGATGGTCCTCCCCGCCGGCAGCCACGGCGTCTACCGCGAGTTCATTCAGCACGGCTACGGGACCCTGGAGGAGACCCCGATCGCCCAGCGGGCATTGGCCGAGGACCGCGTCGTGGAGACCACCGACCTCGAGAACGACGTGCCCGCCCGCTATTCGAACCTGCCCGGGATCGTCAAGGTCACCTGCACACCGGTCGCGGCAGCCGGGCGCTGGCTCGGCGTGATCTTCGCCGACCGCGACGGCGAGCCGTTCGCCACCACCTCCCATGAGCGCTCCACCATGCAGGCGCTCGGCAGGACGGCAGCTCTGGCGAGCCATGTCCGCGAGGTAACGCGCCAGCTGGAGCGCAGCCGCCGACTCTCCGAGCGGATCGATCTGGCCCGCGAGGTGCACGAGCGGGTGACGCAGCGCCTCTTCGGCGTCTCGCTGGCGCTCGGCTCGGATCGCCCGCTCGCCGATGAGGACCGCGAGCGCTGCGCAGCCGAGATCGAGGGCGCCCTGGGCGACCTGCGCGAGGCGCTGATCGGCTCGGCCGGCAGCTCCCTGATGGAGCTCGCCGACGGCGGCCTGCGCTCCGAGCTCGACCGGCTCGGGCGCCAGTACAAGCGTCTCCCGCTGGTGGTCGACTGGCGCGACGGCGTCGACGTCCCCGGCCGGCTGGAGCCGCTGGCAGTCTCGGTCCTGAACGAGGCTCTCCGCAACGCTGAGAAGCACGCCAATCCGAGCGAGGTGCGGGTCACCATCGACGCGCCCGACGGAGCCTTCCTGATGGAGGTGCGAAACGACGGCCTGTCCCCGGCCGACGGCCCGGGCGCCGAAGGCGTCTCGCGGATGGGGCTGCGGCTCGGTTCCTACGAGGCGCTCCAGCGCGGTGGAATGCTCGAGTACGGCCGGGAGGAGGACCAGTGGCGAGTGCGCCTCGTGCTGCCGAGCAGCTGAACGGCGGCCACAAGCTGAGCGTGCTCGTGGTCGACGACCACGCCGTCGTCCAGTGGGGCTTTCGCCTGCTGCTCGGCCGCCAGCAGTGGATGGGCGAGTGCGAGGCCGCCTCCACGACCGAGGAGGCGGTGGCGATCGCCCGGCGCAGCAAGCCGGATGTCGCGCTCGTCGATCTCTTCCTCGGCGAGCGGTCGGGCGCGGAGCTCTGCGAGGCGCTCAGGGAGGCCTCGCCGAAGACCCGCGTGCTGCTGATCTCCGGAGCGGGCTGGATCTCGCCCGAGGCGGCCAAGGCCGCCGGAGCCGCGGGCTTCATCTCCAAGGACTGGAGCGCCGACGAGGTCGCCAACGCCGTGCGGATGGTCGGGCGGGGGATGACGGTGTACGCGCGCCAGGCCGAGGGGCCGGCGATGCCTCTCTCGCCACGCGAGCGGGAGGTTCTGGAGCTGATCGGCGCGGGCGCGACCAACCGTGAGATCGCCGAGCGGCTCTTCCTCTCCCCGCACACGATCAAGGACCACACGACCGCGCTCTATCGCAAGCTCGGCGTGCGAAACCGCGCGGAGGCCACCCGCAAGGCGGAGCAGCTCGGCCTGACTCGTGACGCAGGGTCTCGCTCGGACTCCTGATCAGAGACCGCTGCTTTGCATGGAAAGCGGCGGTTCCGAGTCGAGCGCGCATTGCAGCAGCAACGGGAGCGCACGCGCCCTGTACGGCTCCGCTGCTCTCTCTGCTCGGCTACGTCCCGAGCTCGTAGCGGAGCACAGTCGTCTGTCCCTCCTGAACCGAGGAGACCTGCCTGAGCTTCACCTGCTCGCCGCCCTCCCGCTCGAAGAGGCGAACGCCGTCGCCGAGCAGCACTGGGGCGACGTGAACGAGAATCTCGTCCAGGATGCCCGCCTCGATGCACTGCCTGGCCACGTTCGCGCCAAGCACGACCACGTTGGCGCCATCGGCCGCCTCCTTGGCAGTCCACACGGCCTCCTCGATCGGGACGTCGAGGAAGTGGCCCGTGACGCCCTTGACGACCGGCGGCTCTGCCGGCGGGTCGTGCCTTAGGGTGAAGAACGGACCGCGGTAGGCGCCTCCGTAGAACCCCGGTTGCAGCCGGTCCTCGACGTCCTGGGTTCTGCGCCCGACCAGCAGAGCCCCCGTCGACGCGATGACCTCGTTGACGGTTTCGCCATCGGAATCACCTTCGACGTTGAAGACCCAGCTCATGTCGTCATTCGGCCCCGCGGTGAAGCCGTCGGCGCTCATCATCGTGTGGAAGATCAGCTTGCTCATTAGCAACACGCCCCTGTCAAATGGATGTGGACATGATGACCGGGCGGGGAATGGGAATTCATCGACGGCACGCCGTATCGCCAGCGCAGGGACCTGAAGTCCCGCGAGAACGCCCGGTTCGAAGTGTCCGGCCACCCCACCAGGTGAGCCATATACCGAGCGCCGCGTGCAGCACCCACTGCTTTCCATGCAAAGCGAATAGCCGCTTTTCGTCCAAAGCGGTACTTCTGACTACTCCCGCAGCCCGGCGGCTTCGAGGGCCTTCCGTCTGCTGCCGTGCTGCTCGATCCGGGTGAACTTCCAATCACGGAGCCAGTAGGCCCAGGCCTCCTCGACTTCCAGTTCCACCGCGGTCTGGCTATATCGAAGTCGCCGCTCTCGCGGGTGCAAGTGCAAGTGCCGCTCTCGCGGGCGAGGTTAAGGGCCCTCCGGGGAGCCTTACGCCGAATCTGGCGGCCACGTCACACGCCAACTCGGCCTGCGTCTTCTCTGGACTGAACGACGATCCGCTTTCGACACGATCCAGCGAACCCCGGCGGCATGGTGCAGACTCCGGCCGGATCGCGGGGGGCACCTGGTCACGGCGGTGTTCCAGGGTTCCCAATCGGCTGCAGGGGCGGGAGCAACCCGCAAAACCCGCCGAGTCCGTAACAGAGGCACGAGGTGGCGCCCGGATTGAGGGAGGGCCGCCAGAGCCATCCTGGACGACGACCGTGCTCGGGCGCTGCATGACGCTCAAGACGTTATCGGCAATCCCTGGCGCCGACGATCTCCCTGATCCCGACGAAGATCCGAGATTGGGACTAGCGCGGGAGGGGTAGCGATGCGTCTCGACATCATGCTGCTGCGACCCACGCACCATCACGTGCCTCCGTGTGAAGCAGGTCGGGCCAGCGTGAATCAGCCTCCCGCTACCTCGCCCCGACGCCGTGCGACTGCCCTCGCAGCCGGGGGCCGCTGAGTGTTTGCACTGCTGCAGGATCTTCAGGCCAGGCGGCGTGGGCATGCTCTTCAGCAGCACCTTCTGCCGTCACCGTAGCCAGCGACCGCCGGAGCAGCGAGGGGAGATCGCACCGAGGCGGTGAAGTAGTCGGGGCGACTGGATTTGAACCAGCGACCTTTCGGCCCCCAGCCGAATGCGCTACTCGTCTGGACTATCGGCGGCAATTCCAGCGCGCCGGCGTTCCTCCGCGGCCTCGATCTCGGGAATCAAGGCGGCGACGGAGTCGACGATGCGATGCGGACGGTATGGGTAGGACTCGGCGGCGCGGGTACCTGAACCTGATGATGTTGGGGGAGCTATGACAAGCGGCACTCGGGCTGACGCTCGGCCCGCTCAGGTCACTTCTTCTTTTTCTTCTTGCACTTCTTCTTCTTCTTGGCGCTCTCGGCGGAGTGCTTCTTCTTTTTCTTGCACTTCTTCTTGTGCGCGCCGAGAACCGAATGGAGCAGGTCGAGGTATGCACCGTATCCCGATGAACTGGCCCATTCCCGCGCAGACTCAACGGATGTTCCTTCACCCCATTCGTTGAAGGTCGTCACTAGCTGCCACGGCGCGTTTGATGCCGCCATGTCGCGGACGTTCTGCGCAAAGGTTGAGCTATCGCGTGCCAGCCGCGGTGCCGTCTCATTGGCCTTGTAGAAACCCGGACTGATGGTGAAACTCCGTCCTGGCTGGGAGTCCTCCGCAACCGCAGGACCGTATTGGTGCCAGCTATCGGGTTGCGAAGCGCACGACGCGTAGCCCGAGAAGACCTTGAGGTTTAGGTAGAACCCGAGAGTGTTCGCCTCGGCCCACCTCGCTGCGGTCGCGCAACCGTCGGACCCGTCGCCGTAGACGAAGAGCACAGGCTTGCCGTTGACGTGGAGGTAATTTGGCGACGACGCATAGTGCGTCATGATGTATGCAAGATCGGAGGAGAGCTGGGCAGTCGTTGGGTTGGGAGAACCGGCGACCCCGCCCACCGCGTTTCCCTCCGCTTCGTAATAGAGCGCCCACTGGAAACCACTGGGCGCCGCCGCCTGGAGCAGCGTTGACACCCTCCCGTCGGTTCGGGAACCCTGGCCCCACCACGAGGCGATCCCCGCCTGCAATCCGCCGTACCGCATCGCCTGAACCTGGCTGGTAACCGTCGCGAGATCGGATGTGTTGTAGAACCCCAAGCTCGGCGTGTAGTGCGTGAACGGATTGATTCCCTGCTGATTCCAGGCCTCGGGGAACCACGGGTAGTAAAACCCTGCGCGGATCGGTAGACACGACGCCGACGGACACGACGCCGAGGCCAGTTGGCCGGGCGATGATCTGCCGTCGACCTTGGTCTGCGCGCTCCTGCCGCGATCGAACGTGACGGGCGCCGGCGTGGTCGCGCGGCGCTGCTCACCCAAAGTGTCGAGGCCGCGCATGCCGCGAGTGTGCAGTCGAGCGCGATGCAACGGATCCGGCGCATCACAACTCGATGCTATTCGTGAATAGAGGCGCATCGCATCCGTAAGCAGCCGCACTCCCTATTGGTATTGGCGGACTTGGAAGTCTCAGACTGCCGCCACCGGGTGTTTGGCGAGCGTCCCGCTGGCTCTGGTCCGTGCCCGAGGAGAGATTGTCAGGCAGCGGTGTTGCGGAATAGCCGCTTTGCATGGAAAGCAGCGGTGGAGGGAGCCGGCATGGAGCCAGGAAAGCGTGTGGGAAGGGTGACGTTGGGCGGGCGCCCCTGGCGGTCTCGTTAGCAGGACTGTGAGCTTGACCCTGGGGCTAGAGCCCAGTAGCGGCTCGGAGGTCGGGAGCGTCAGCGGCGGAGAGCAGATGCGGTAGGCCGAAGATGTCCTCGGTGGCACGGAGCAGTGAGTAGTGGCTTACCGTCGATTCAACCACCGTTCCCGGGTGGACTGAGGGTGAGACCACGATGTTCGGAATCGGTGTGTCCTCATCCCATACCACAACTACCGCAGTGTGGCCCTGCCTGTAGAGCCTGCTGGCGAGAACGTTGCCCATCAGGGTCTTCAGGTAGGCGTCGCCGGCAGCGACGCCGCAATCGTGGGTGTCGTGGCACTCGTTGGGGACGATGAAGCTGAAGTTGGGCAACCTGCCGGCCTGGAGATCATCGATGAAGGCGCCCGAGCTGTTTGACCCCATAGGGACATCATTGGCGCCGCACGCTTGGCGATCACTGCCACCCCACATGTAGAGGGCGGGGTTGTGCTTGGGTGCGTAGGTGGTGCCGCTGTTGCTGCAATTGCCCGACATTCCGTCGGCGTAGGACTTCTCGGCGAGACCCGCGGTGCGGACTGCCGGAACAGATTGTCAACGGTGACAGGAGCGGAGCTGTTCCAGATCCGAGGCGGGGGACGGTGCTGAGACTCGTGTCCGAAGCCTGCGTGCGCCGACGCGGGGCCAGCAGGCCAACGGCAAGCGCCAGCCCTGCGGCAAGGCGGATCTTGCAATGCAGGGTTCCCAATTTCAGGCTGACCTTCGATCGAATGAAGCCCTGGTATCGGACCGTACTTATCGGCTGGCAAGAGGCCCGCGTATCAACTGGCGAAGATGCCCGTATGAAAGCAGAACGGGAGGCGAGAATCTGGATCGTCCGAAGTGCCGCTTTGGACGAAAAGCGACGGTTTCAAGAACCGCAACGCCGGGGGGCGCGTCTCGCCACACGACTGATCTTGATCCCCCGGCCGTCCCCCTGAACCCCCCCGATCGGGGGGCATCGGAGCAATAGGCGTTCATGCGCTGCGGGGACGGGGTTATTGATTGGGCATGGACGCCAGCAGCGCCTCAGCTGTCCTCTTCCCGGGACAGGGGGTCGGAGACGCCTCCAGCCGCGAGTTGGTCGCGGCCGTTCGCCCCGACCTGCTCGAGCTCGCGACCGAGCTCGTCGGCGAGGACCCCTTCGAGCGGATGGCGGAGGGCACCGCCTACGCCCAGCCCGCCGTGTACTGCGCCTCGATCGCCGGCTACGAGCAGCTGGGTCGCCCCGCGGCCGAGTACTTCGCCGGCCACTCGCTCGGGGAGGTCGGCGCGCTGGCGGCGGCGGGCGCGATCGACGACGCGGACGGCCTGCGGATCGTGGTCACGCGCGGCCGGGTCATGGCGGACGCGGCCGAGCGCGGCGAGCCGGGCGGGATGCTGGCCGTCGGCAGCGACCGTGAGCAGGCCGCCGTCGCTCGCGGCCGAGCATGGGCTGACGCTAGCCAACGAGAATTCCCCGCAGCAGTTCGTCCTCTCCGGCCCGCTTCCCGCCATCGAGGCGGCGGAGGCCGCCGCCAAGGGCTCCGGAGTCCGGGCCAAGAAGCTCGCCGTCGCGGGCGCCTTCCACACCGAGGCGATGGCCTCCGGCGTCGAGCCCTTCCGGGCTGCGCTCGGTCGGATCGATTTCCGCGATCCCGAGGGGCCGGTGGTCTCCTCGACCACGGCGGAGCCCTTCGGCGAGGACGTGCGCGATGCGCTCTCCGCCTCGCTGACCAGCCCGATCCGCTGGACCGCGGTGCTCGCCGCGCTCAGGGAGCTCGGAGTGACCCGCTACCTGGACGTCGGCCCGGGCAAGGTGCTGGCCGGCCTGGTCCGCCGCACGCTGGACGGCGTCGAGACCGAGACGCTCGCGAGCCGGGAGTCGGCCGTTGCCTGAGCTCGACCCGGGACAACAGTGGGAGGTGGACGCCTCGCTTGTGGACCCCGAGGGCCTGGTGGCACGCGCCACCGGAGCCACGAACGGTTCGACGAAGAGGACGGCGAGCCCCGGCATCGCCTCCATCGCCGCCTGGCTCCCCGACCGCGTGGTCGAGAACGAAGAGCTGGCCGGCCCGCTCGGCGTGGACTCGCAGTGGATCGCATCCCGCACGGGCATTCACCGCCGGCGCCGGGTCAACGGCGAGGGGCTCGTCGACCTCGCCGCCGGGGCGGGGGCGAAGGCACTGGCGCTTGCCGGGGTCGAGCCGAGCGAGCTCGACCTCGTCCTGGTCGCCACCTGCACGCCCGATCAGCTTCTGCCGCACGCCGCCCCGCGCGTCGCAAACCGGCTCGGTGCGCGCTCGGCGGGCGCGGTTGACGTGGGCGCGGCCTGCACGGGCTTCCTCTCCGCCCTCTCCCTGGCGACGGCGCAGCTCGAGTCCGGGCGGGCCCGGGCTGCGCTCGTCGTCGGCGCCGAGGTGCTCAGCGGCATCACCGACTTCAACGACCGGCGGACGGCCGGCCTGTTCGGCGACGGCGCAGGCGCCGCGGTGATCGCGCCCGGCGGGCCGGGCCAGATCGGCCCGATCGCGCTGCGCTCCGACGGCAGCCGGGGGGACCTGATCCAGGCCGATCACGACGAGCGACTCGTCCGAATGGACGGCCGGGCCACGTTCCGCGCGGCGGTTGCGGCGATGAGCGCCACCACGCAGGAGGTCGTCTCGGACGCCGGTCTCGCTCTCGAGGAGATCGACCTCTTCGTCTACCACCAGGCCAACTCGCGGATCATCTCCGCGGTCGGGGAGCGGCTCGACCTGCCGCCGGATCGCGTCATCGACTGCCTCGCCGAGTACGGCAACACCTCGGCGGCCAGCATCCCGATCGCGCTCGCCGAAGCGGCCTCGACCGGCCTGCTGGTGAAGGGTTCGCGGGTTCTGCTCTCCGCCTTCGGCGCGGGCCTCACCTGGGGCGCCGGAATCATCGAGTGGGAGGGGGAGGCGTGAGCGCAGTGGAGACCAAGGCGGCAGCCGAGAAACGCGTCACACCCCAGACCGCCGGCTGCGCACTCGTCACGGGGGCCTCCCGCGGCATCGGCGCAGCCACGGCGCGGGCGCTCGCCGCGGATGGCTGGTCGGTGGGTATCAACTTCAGGAGCGACCGTGACGGCGCCGAGTCCGTGGCCGGGTCGATCGAGGAAGCAGGCGGCACCGCGGTGGCCCTCGCCGCCGACGTCGCCGATGGAGAGGCCGCCGACGAGATGCTCGAGCGGCTCACCGGCGAGCTCGGGCCGGTGCTCGTGCTGGTGAACAACGCCGGCATGACCGCGGACAACCTCTCGATGCGCCTCAGCGACGAGGACTGGAGCCGGGTGCTCGACGTCAACCTGACCGGCGCCTTCCGCCTCACCCGCGCCGCCCTCGGTCCGATGATGCGCCAGCGCTTCGGCAGGGTGATCAACGTCTCCTCGGTCGTCGCGCTGCGCGCCAACCCTGGTCAGGCCAACTACGCGGCCTCCAAGGCGGGACTGATCGCCTTCACCCGGACGGTGGCCGCGGAGGTCGCGCGGCGCGGCGTCACCGTTAACGCGGTCGCGCCGGGGCTGATCGAGACGGAGCTCACTCGTGACTTCACCGGCAACGGCGCCGAGGGGAACGGCTCGAGCGCTCTGCTCGACGCCATCCCCGCCCGGCGCACCGGCACCCCGGAGGAGGTTGCGGCCTGCATCCGCTTCCTCGCCTCCGAAGAGGCCGGCTACGTGACCGGGACCGTCCTGCCAATCGACGGCGGCATGTCCGCCTGATCAAGAAAGGAGACCGATGACAACCGCAACCAAGGACCAGGTGCAGGAGAGGGTGATCTCGGCCCTCGTGGAGTTCGGCGAGGAGCCGGAGAACGTGAAGCCCGACTCGCGCTTCGAGGACCTCGACATCGACTCGCTCGACCTCGTCGAGCTGGCCCAGGTGATCGAGGACGAGTACAAGATCGAGGTAACCGACGCCGACATGGACAAGATCGCGACCGTCCAGGACGTGGTCGACTTCGTGGCCGAGCGCCAGTCGTGACGCGCAGGGTCGCCATCACCGGGCTCGGGGCTGTCACCCCGCTCGGGGTCGGCGCCCCGGCGCTGCACGAGCGCTGGGTCGCCGGCGAGTCCGGGATCGAGGACGGCCTCGGGCGCTGCTCGGAGTTCGAGCCGACCGACCACCTCACCCGCCGCCAGGTGCGCCGCACCGACCGCTTCACCCAGCTCGCGCTGGCGGCGGCCGACGAGGCGATCTCCCAGGCCGGGCTGGATGAGGCGCCCTACGACCGAACCGAGATCGGCTCCGTGATGGGGACCGGCATCGGCGGGCTCTCGACGATCGAGTCGGAGCACATCATCCTTCGCGAGAAGGGGCAGCGCGGCGTCTCGCCGCACTGCGTGCCGCAGATGATGGCCAACTCCGCGGCCGGGGCCCTTGCCATTCGAGCACGACCTCCGCGGCCAGTGCTTCGGCACGGTCTCGGCGTGCGCGGCGGGCGCCCACGCTCTCGGCACCGCATCCCGGATGGTGCAGCACGGCGACGCGATCGCCTGCGTCGCGGGCGGCAGCGAGGCGGCGATCACGGACCTGGCGATGGCCGCCTTCGCCGAGATGGGCGCGACCTCGCCAACCGGCATCTCCCGGCCCTTCGACCGCCGCCGCGACGGCTTCGTGATGGGCGAGGGGGCCGGCGTGATGGTCCTGGAGGACGCCGAGACGGCCGAGCTGCGCGGCGCCCGGATCCTCGGCTATCTGACCGGATACGGCGCGACCGCCGACGCTCATCACATGACGGCTCCGGAGCCGACCGGCGACGGCGCGGCACGCGCGATTCGCAAGGCTCTCGCCGACGCGGAGATCGAGCCCGGACAGCTCGTCTACGTCAACGCCCACGGGACCTCGACGCCGCTCAACGACCGCTCGGAGACCGAGGCGCTGAAGACGGCCCTCGGCGAGAGCGCGGCCGCGGTTCCCACCTCCTCGACGAAGTCGTCGATCGGGCACCTGCTCGGCGCGGCCGGGGCCGTGGAGGCCGTGGCGACGCTCCAGGCTCTGCGGGCGAAGACGGCGCCGCCGACGCTCAACCTCGACGAGCCGGATGAGGAGCTCGACCTGGACTACGTGCCCCTGGAGGCCAGGCCGCTCGATGTGAACGGTCACCCGGCCATCGGGATCTCGAACTCCTTCGGCTTCGGCGGCCACAACGTCGTGCTCTGCGTGGAGGCCGCCGCGTGAACCTGATGCTCGCCGAACGCGAGGCGGCACCGCGCGAGCGGCTCACCCCGCTCGGGCGGCTCGAGGCGCTCTGCGACCCGGGCTCACTCGAGCTGGTGCGGACGCGGATCGCCTCCCGCTCGGCCCGCTCGGCCCCGGGCGACGGCGTCGTCGCCGGGGCGGGGACCGTCAGCGGGCGGCCGGTCTACTGCTACGCGCAGGACCAGGGCTTCGCCGGCGGCTCGCTGGGCACCGCCCAGGCGGAGACCATCGTCAGGCTGCTCGAGCTGGCCGGCCGGGCGTCCGCGCCGGTGGTCGGCTTCATCGCCTCCGGCGGTGCGCGCATCGACGAAGGCGCCGGTGCCCTGGGCGGCTACGGCGCGATCTTCCGCCAGCCACGTGGCGCTCTCGGGCCGCGTGCCGCAGATCAGCGTGATCACCGGGACCTCGGCGGGGGGCGGCGCTTACTCGCCGGCGCTCACGGATTTCGTGGTGATGATCGAGGGGTCTCGGCTCTTCCTCACCGGCCCGAACGTGGTCGAGGAGGTGATGGGGGAGAGCGTCACCATGGACGAGCTGGGCGGCCCCCGCGTCCACTCGCGAAACGGCGTCTGCGACCTGGTCGCCGAGGACGACCACGCCGCCGCCGAGCTGGTCCGCGACCTGATCGGCCACCTGCCGCAGAGCTCCGCGCAGCCGCCCGGCCCCGTCCTGCCCGAGGAGCCGCTCGAGTGGGGACCCAGGTGCGACCGTGCCGGCCGATCCGCGCAAGGTCTACGACGTGCGGGAGGTGATCCGCGCCATCTCGGACGGCAGCTCGATGCTGGAGCTCTCGCCCCGCTGGGCGCGGAACATGGTCACCGCTCTGACTCGCCTGAACGGGCACCCGGTGGGCGTGGTCGCCAACCAGCCCCACCACCTCGGCGGGGCGATCGACACCACGGCATCCGAGAAGGCGGCGAGCTTCATCCGGCGCTGCGACGCGTTCGGGCTGCCGCTGGTCGTGCTCGTCGACACGCCCGGCTTCCTGCCTGGGACCAAGCAGGAGGGGCTGGGCGTGATCCGCCACGGCGCCGGTCTGCTGCACGCCTTCTCGGCGGCCCGGGTGCCGAAGGCGACGGTCGTCCTGCGCAAGGCCTACGGCGGCGGCTTCATCACGATGAACTCCCGCGAGCTGGGCGCCGACCTGGTGCTCGCCTGGCCCGGGGCCGAGATCGGCGTGCTCGGCGCGCGCCAGGCAGTGGGGATCATCCACCGCCGGGCGATCGAGGCCTCGCCGAACCCTGACGCTGAGCATGACCGCCTCGCCGCGGAGTACGCCGAGCAGCACCTGAGTGCCGAGACGGCGGCCGAAGCCGGGGACGTCGACGAGGTGATCGAGCCGGACGAGACGAGGGAGCGCCTGATCTGGGCGCTCTCGATGCTCGGCGGAGCCAACGGACGAAGGAGGACTGCATGACGACCGAGACGATCGAGGCGGTGCGCGACGGAGTCCTCTGGCGCGAGGCGCCGCCCTACTTCGACGACCTCGAGATCGGGGACTCGATGGAGTCCTCGGGACGGACCGTCACCGAGTACGACGTCGTCCGCTTCGCCGCGCTGACCGGCGACTGGCACCCGCAGCACGCGGACGCGGCCTGGGCCGCGGAGAGCGCCTTCGGCCGCCGCATCGCCCACGGGATGCTGGTCATCTCCTACGCCCTCGGCCTGCTCCCCATCGATCCGCGTGTCGTGCTGGCGCTGCGCTCGATCGACGGCGCCGTGCTGAAGCGGCCGGTGGGTCTCGGCGACACGATTCGCGTCCGCGCGCGGCTCGCCGACAAGCGCGAGCTCGGAGCGGAGACCGGACTGGTCACCCTGAACGTCCGGATCGTGAACCAGGCGGACGAGCTGGTGGCGCGCATGCAGATCGTCGTGCTCTGGCGCCGCGCTCCGGCCTCATCCGAGGAGCCACCGGCCGTCTCCGGCGCCACGGCCGCCCCATCCGAGGATGAGCTCTCGCCGCTTCAGAACGGCAGGTTGCTGGCCTGATGCTGACCGGAAAGAGACTGCTGATCACGGGAGTCCTGACCCGGAAGAGCATCGCCTTCGCGGTGGCGCAGGAGGCGCAGCTCGCAGGCGCGCGAGGTCCTGCTCACCGGCTTCGGCCGGACGCGCCGGATGACCGAGCGGGCGGCTGCCCGGCTGCCGGAGCCGCCCGACGTGCTCGAGCTGGACGTCAACTCCGAGGACGACCTGGCCGGGCTGGCGCGCGAGATCGATCAGCGCTGGGGCGGCCTGGACGGCGTCCTGCACGCGATCGCCTTCGCGCCCTCCGACGCGATCGGGGGGAAGTTCCTGGAGACGCCGGCCGAGAGCGCGCTGGAGGCCTTCCGGACGAGCGCGTACTCCTACCAGGCGCTGGCGCGCCATCTGGCGCCGCTCATGGGCCCGGGGACCAGCGTCGTCGGCCTCGACTTCGACGCCTCGGTCGCCTGGCCGGCCTACGACTGGATGGGCGTCTCGAAGGCGGCGCTGGAGGCGGTCAACCGCTACCTGGCCCGCGAGCTCGGCCCGCGCGGAATCCGCGCGAACCTGATCTCCGCCGGCCCGATCGCCTCGCCGGCTGCCGGAGGCATCCCCGGCTTCGACGGCCTCTCCGGCAGCTGGCCGGAGGTCGCGCCGCTCGGCTGGGACTGCGACGACCCGACGCCCGTCGCACGCGCGGTCTGCTTCCTGCTCTCGGACTGGTCCGAGGCGATCAGCGGCGAGCTGATCCACGTCGACGGCGGGGCCCACGCGGTTGCGGGTGTTGCACCCGCGCAGGCGTCATCGAACGGCGCCGCGCCGCAGCCGATCGGGTCAGAGACCGGAGCTCAGTAGGGCCTCCTCGGGCGTCCGAAAGCCCTCGGCCCGGACCAGCCTTCCCCGCCTAAAGCTGTAGATCGCACCCCACTCGAGCTCGAAGGGGGGACCGCCGGTTCGGGATGTCCCGCTCGCCCGAACCGCGGTCACGACGTGCTCGTCGTCGTGCGCGAGGACTTCCACCAACTCGAACTTGAAGGCGTCGAATGGCTCACTGATGTCGGCCAGCCACTGCATCAATCCCTCCAGGCCGTGGTAGGGCCTGGTGACGGGGAAGGACTCGAAGTTGATGATCTCGAGCTCTGGATCGAGCGTGCTGGGGTCGGGGCTGCCGGTCTCGCCGAAGCTGACGAAACCGCGCCTCAGGATGGCGACGTTGTCCTCGGGCACGCCGCCCACTGTCGCGCCCTAGCGGCCCTTCCAGTTCGGGTCGCGCTTCTCCGCGAAGGCGGTCGCGCCCTCGATCGCGTCCTCGGAGGCGAACACGGGGGCGACCAGCTCGCCCTGCTTCGCCCAGAAGGTCTCGTCGTCCCAGGACCACTGTTTGGCCAGGACCGTCTTCGAGGCCCGCAGCGCGAGCGGGGCGTTCGCCGCGACCTCCTCCGCGAGCTCGAGGGCCAGGTCCAGGGCCTTGCCCGGATCGGCCAGCCGGTTGACCAGGCCCAGCTCGGACGCCCGCTCGGCGGTGATCGTCTCGCCGGTGAGGGCGAGCTCCATCGCGATCGCCCCCGGCAGGCGGCGGGGGAGCTGGCGGAGAGCTCCGCCGGCCGCGACCAGGCCGCGCTTCGCCTCCGGGATGCCGAGCTTGGCGCCCTTCGCCGCGACGATCAGGTCGCAGGCGAGCGCGATCTCGAGCCCGCCGGCCACCGCGAACCCCTCGATCGCCGCGATCAGCGGCTTCTCGGCGGGCTTCTGCACGATCCCGGCGAAGCCGCGGTCGGCGGACCAAGGGCGCTCGCCCGAGGCGAACGCCTTCAGGTCCATCCCGGAGCTGAAGCCCTTGCCCTCGCCCGCGATCACCCCGAGGCTGAGTTCGTCGTCGGAGTCGAGCTCGGTGAGCGCGGCGTCCATCGCCTCTGCCATGGCCAGGTTGACGGCGTTCCGCGCGTCGGGCCGGTTCAGGGTGATCAGCAGGACGCGGTCGCGGCGCTCGGTAAGAAGTGGCTGATCGTTCACGGGGCGGGACCCTACAATCGCCCGGCAGTCAGATGGGCCCAGGTAGCTCAGCTGGTAGAGCACATCACTCGTAATGAAGAGGTCACCGGTTCGAGCCCGCTCGCCGGCTTTGACAGCACATGTAGGGTCCTGTCCAGGACAGGGACGTGATGCGAGGGATCTGGAAGCTGGCGGTGGGATCGGCGACGGTCGTCGCGGTCGGCGTGCTGGTTGTCGCGCTGCCTGCGGGGGCTGCCGCGGGGCACGGAAAGCGCCGCGGCGGCGGCCGAGTGGCAATTCTCGGAGCGACCCAGACGAAGATCCTCAAGCGAGGGGTGCGAGTCCGTCTGCCCAAGAAGCACCGCCGGGGGATGAAGGTGAAGGCGACGTCAACGACCTTCGACGACCCCACGCCGTCGCGTCTCACGAAGGTGGGCCACGCGCGACGGCACAAGCGGATCGTCCGGCTGAAGCTGACACAGGCGGGCAGGGCCGCGATCAGCAGCTGCGAGGCGCGGCAGATCCAGGTGCGCGCCGGAAAGCAGAGGCGGGGCATCGACCTCGTCCGCAACAGCGCCGGCTGCGCCCCCAAGCCGATCGACCTGAGCCGTGCGGCGGACTGCGACTTCATCGGCCAGCAGCAGGGCTCGCTCTGCCTGCTCCCGTTCCCGGACGACTACTACACGACCCCCGATCCCTCGACGGCCACGGGCAGACGAATCGACTTCCACGCGGCGGCGATGCCGGCCAACGCGGGCGGCACCCCAATCGACCCCGCCCCCTACCTGCGCAACGACGGCTTCAGCCCCGGGCAGGGAATCGTCCTCAAGGTGCCGGGGCTGGACACCGCGACTGCGCAGCAACAGACCGGGGCAGCTCCGCTCAATCATCTGGGCCGCTACTCGGAGCCCGACGCGCCCGTCGTCGGTGATCGATGCGGCGACGGGCCAGCGACAGCCGATCTGGGTCGAGATCGACTCGAACGCGAGCACCCCGGCGGCCACCGCCCTCGAGATCCACCCGGCGGTGAACTTCGCCTCCGGGCACCGCTACATCGTCGCCCTGCGCAACCTCAAGGACGGCGCCGGCCAGCCGATCGCCGCGCCGGAGGGCTTCCGCTACTACCGCGACCAGCTTCCCTCGAACGACGGCCCGATCAACGCCCAGCGCTCCCGCTTCGAGTCGATCTTCACGACATTGCGCAGCGCAGGGATCCGTCGCTCGAACCTCTACCTCGCCTGGGACTTCACCGTCGCCAGCGACGAGAACATCGCCGCGCGCGAGCTGCACATTCGCAATGACGCCCTCGCGTCGCTGGGAGACAGCACCCCCGGCAACGGGTCGATGGACGGCACCGCGCCGGACTTCCAGGTCACCCAGGTCGACGACTTCACCCCCGCCGACGATCCCGAGATCGCGCGCCGAGTCCGCGGCACCTACACCGTCCCCTGCTACCTGCAGCCGGACTGCGACCCGGGCGGCAGCTTCCAGCTCGGCGGCGACGGGCTCCCCAGCCGCAACACCGGCAACGACTGGACGGCGAACTTCGACTGCATCATCCCGCGCACGGCGATCGACGGGCCCACGCCGGCGCCCGTCCGTCCCGCGATCTACGGGCACGGGCTGTTCGGAAGCGCCTCTGAGGTCTTCAACGCGGACATCCAGCAGGAGCTGGCCAACACCTACGGGTTCATTCTCTGCGCGACGGACGAGATCGGGATGTCGGGTGGTGACGTGGGCAACACGGTCAGCATCCTCAACGACCTCTCCAAGTTCCCGCAGCTCGCCGACCGCCTCCAGCAGGGACTGCTGAACGAGATCTTCCTCGGGCGGTTGATGGCGATGCCGAGCGGATTCGCGTCGGACGGCGCGTTCCACGTCGACGGGAGCACCAGCAGCGACTCGGTGATCGACGACACCGAGCTCTACTACCAGGGCTCGAGCCAGGGCGGGATCATGGGCGGCGCGCTGACCGCCGTCGACCCCGACTACACGCGCGCGGTGCTGAATGTGCCCGCGATGAACTACTCGGTGCTGCTCCCGCGCTCAGTCGACTACGACGAGTTCGCCGTCTTTCTCAACACCGCGTACACCGACGAGCTCTCCCGGCCGCTGATCCTGTCGTTGATCCAGATGCTCTGGGACCGGGGCGAGCCGAACGGCTATGCCAACCGGATGACCTCCAACCCGCTGCCGGGAACGCCGGCGCACAAGGTGCTGATGAACGTCGCGCTGGGCGATCACCAGGTCACCAACTTCCAGTCGGACGTCGAGGCCCGAACGATCGGTGCCTCGACGCACACCCCGATCCTCGACCAGGGGCGCTGGCCCGACTACGACATCCTCTGGAATGTCCCCGCGATCACGACCTATCCCTTCGACGGCTCGGCGGTCGTGTACGGCGACATCGGGCCGGTGCGGCCCAACCCGAGCCCGCCCCCGGATCAGATCGGAGTGCCGCCGCCTCCGCTCACCAACACGCCGAACCGCGACGGCGAGGACCCCCACGGCGCACCGCGTGGAGCTCCGTTGGCGCTGCAGCTGATCTCCGACTTCCTCCGGCCGAACGGGGCGGTCACGAACCCATGCGGCGCGAGCGCCTGCCACGCAGGCGGCTACACCGGGCCCTAGCGCGGCCTACGGAAGACCCGCAGCACGCCGGATGAATCCGAGCCGGCTCGCCACCCGCGCGTAGATGCTGGGCCCGCCGAAGCCGCAGGGGAAGGGACCGGCGCTCACCAGGCCGACCAGGCGCGGGCCCCCGGCGGTGTTCGCGACAACCGGCCCGCCGCTGTCGCCGCTGCAGGAGGTGGAGTGGAACGGCAGGCGGCTGTGGAAGCGCCGGACGAGCTTGCCGAGCGCGCAGATCATCGTTCCCTCCTGGAAGCCTCGCTCCTTGCCGAAGAGCCGGTCGCAGACCCGGGCCGGGAAAATCCGCTCCTTGGTCGCCTTCAGCCGCCGGGCGACGTTGAAGCCCCAGGCGCTCCTCGTGCCGAAGCCGCCGGTGCGGACGGCCCGGCCGGGCCGTGTTGCCGCCTTCGCCTCCGCTCGCGTCGGCAGTTCGATCGGCTCGGCCTCAGGAGCTCTCGCCAGCGTCAGCACGGCGAAGTCGCGCTGGACCTTGCGGCCGTTGTACGTGGGGTCGATCGCTACCCCGGTCACCTTGATCCGCGAAAGCCGCCTGTTCGGCGCGATCGAGGCGCTTCCGGCGAAGACTGACAGCCGCCTGTGCTTGCCGACCTTGGCGCAGTGGGCGGCGGTCAGCACCTTGGCCGGCGCAATCAGCGAGCCCGTGCAGATCAGATGCCGCTTCTGCTCGAGCGCCACGGTGAACTGCCAGCCGGCCGCGTTCGCCTTGCCGCCGCCGACGATCCTGGGCGACGGCGAAGCCGCGCGACTCGCCCCCGGGCCCGCGACGAGGACGGCGATGCAGAGCACCGCGGCGGCGCACGCCGGCCGCCAACCGCGACCCCGGTTCACTTCGCCCTATCCGTCCTGCAGCGCGCTGTAGCGCTCGCGCATGAAGTCGAGGGCGGTCCGCCGCTGGTCCTCGGCGGCGAGCAGCTCGGAGTAGCGCAGCTCCGCCCCTTGGAAGCCCGTGCCATTCCAGAGCTCGCCGGAGGCGAGGTCCGGGTTCCATGGCCCTACGTAGAGATAGGGCTCATCGTGCCTCTCGTCCCCCGGTGAGGCGCCGAAATTGGCGCGCTTCCCGGCTGCGTCGTCACCCAGCTCCATGGCGATGTCGAAGTGCTCGGGCCAAATTCGGACGAGCGAGGAATCCGCTTCTGACTCGTCCGCACGCAGCTGCTCGAGCACCGAGCAGGCGAAGCCGTAGAAGTCCCCGAGCGCTCTTGCGGCGGCCTCGTCGACCTCCGGGGGAAGCGGCTCGTGTGTCTCCTCGATGTCCCGCTGGCGGATCAGCTCACCGCCCACGATCCGCACCTGGCAGTCGACACCGCCCTCCTCGAAGAAGGGCGTGCCGAAGCCACCGCGCGTGTAGCGGAGAGAGATCTCGGCCTCCGGCTTGCGCGCGGGCGCGACGACTGCCAGAGCGACCTGGTGGAGGGCATCCCGGGTCGCGGCGAAGGTCGATGGCAATGGCTCGAGCTCTCTTCCAGGCGCCGAGCCAGCGCTCGGCGCACCAGGGCCCCAGGTCCGGGTCCTGACTGACGATCTCGTCCCAGGTCAGATCGCCGCGGTTGTGGACCGGCGAGACGAGCTCGCGCCCCTCGGGGACCTCGCCCGGAGCAATCGGGTCGTCGGTGTAGTCAGGCGGGCCGACGGCCGGCGGCGACGGCTCGAGGACACGAGCCTCGTAGTCGCCGCCCAGCTTGTCCTCGGCCTCGGCCTTCGGGTCGGCCATCGCCGCCAACCCTAGTGGGCGGCTAGAGCAGGACGAGCTTCTCGGACTCGATCTCGCGCGTGACGCCGCGGAAGTCGAGGACGAGTGAGGAGCGCTCGACCACGTCGCCGTAGTCCAACGAGGGGTGCGCGGTCACGATGCAGACCAGATCGGCTTCGGCGAGCGACTCGTCCAGGGGAGCCGAGGTCATCTCCTGATCGATCAACTCCGGCACATGCGGATCGTGGTAGGAGACGTCCGCGCCGAGCTCCCGAAGCAGATGGATCATCTTCAGGGCCGGCGACTCGCGGATGTCGCCGACGCCGGCCTTGTAGGAGACGCCGAGCATCAGGACCTTGGAGCCGTTGGTCGCCTTGCTGACGCTGTTCAGCGCGCGCTCGATCCGCCGGACACACCACTGCGGCTGGTTCTGATTGATCTTCCCGGCGAGCTCGATGAACTCGGTGTAGAAGTCGTGCTCGCGGGCCTTGTAGGAGAGGTAGAAGGGGTCGACCGGCAGGCAGTGCCCGCCCATGCCGGGGCCCGGATCGAAGCGCATGAAGCCGAAGGGCTTCGAGGCGGCAGCCTCGACGACCTCCCAGACGTCGACCTCGAGCCGCTCGCAGAGCATCGCCAGCTCATTCACCAGCGCGATGTTGACCGAGCGGAAGATGTTCTCGAGCAGCTTCGTCAGCTCGGCGGCGTCCGGGTTGCTGACCTCGACGACCTCGTCGCAGATGAGCTTGTAGAGCTCCACCGCGCGCGCGGAGGATTCCTCGTTGAGGCCGCCGACGACCTTCGGGGTTGTGCGGATCGTGTAGTCGGTGCGGCCCGGGTCGATCCGCTCGGGGGAGAAGGCGAGGTGGAAGTCACGGCCTGCGGCGAGCCCGGACTCCTCCAGGATCGGCCGGAGCCGCTCACGCGTGGTGCCCGGATAGGTGGTGGACTCGAGCACGACCAGCTGGCCCTTCTGCATCACCGCCGCCAGCGAGGTGGCGGCGTCGATCATGTAGCTCAGGTCCGGCTCGCGAGAGTTGGTCAGCGGTGTCGGGACGCAGATGATCACCGCGTCGCACGAGCTCAGATCCGCGAAGCGGCTGGTCGCGGTCAGGCTGCCGTCGAGCGCGGCGAGCCGTTCGGAGGGGACGTCCTCGATGTAGCTCCGGTTCTCGGCGAGGGCATCGATCTTGCGCGGATCGGCATCGAGGCCGACGACCTCGTTGCCCTCCTGGGCGAAGGCAACCGCAAGCGGAAGCCCCACATACCCCAACCCCACGACTCCTACCTTCATGTGCAGAAGTTTAGGGACGCGGCTACTTGCCGCTGGATTTCTTCTTGCCCGTTTGTCCAGACCGGCTCGGCACGCTGCCGCCGATGATGTGGTCGACGTAGAGCCCGCAGGCCGACGCGGTCGCGACCTTCCGGAAGCCGGCGCGGTTGACGGCGGTCAGGTTCCCGATCACCGCCGGCGCGTCCACCCCGAGCACCTTCTGCAGCGAGTTGACGTCGTCGGCCTGAACGCTGACCGTGATCGGCCCGCCCTTGCTCGTCAGCTCGCCGGCCGGCCAGTAGGGACCCTGGTCGGGCCGGTAGGGGATCGCGGCGTCCATACCCGAGGGGAGGTGCGTCGCGAGGCCGGGGGCCCTCACCTCGATGCCGGTCACGGGGCTCACGTACTGGATGGAGAGCTTCCACTGCCCTGGCGGCAGGTTGATCGTCTGGCTGGCGGTCTGCCCCGGCGCGAGGTTGTTGTCGAGCGGAGCGTTGCCGGCCCTGACGCCGCCCTCGGTGACGGCGCCGCCGGCCGTGCCCGCCTTCCAGTAGAGCCGCTTGGCGATCACCGGCCGGGGCCAGACGACCGCCTCGCCGCCTCCCGCCAGGACCTGGTGGAACTTCGGGTTCTTGCAGCGGAAGACTCGACCCGGCCTCGCCTCCTCGGCGAGGATCGCGAGGTTCGGCGTCGTGCCGGTGCGCTTCCAGAGCCGGTAGGAGGAATTCGACGCGGCCAGGGTCCAGCCCGGCGGCGCCTGGCTCTGGTAGACGGCGCTGGTGGTCACCGCGTAGGGGAACTGGTTGAGGACGTCGAACGGCACGGAGTCGAAGTCGATCGGCAGCCGCTGGGTCTTCGCGCCGGTCGACGGGACCCTGATCTCCGAGTTGTATGCCGGGCTCGAGACCGTCGCCGTCCGCAGGGCGTAGTCGGTGAAGCGGTCGCTCGTGAGGGCGAGGACGCTCTGGCCGGCCACCTGACCCCGGAACTCGGCCAGCTGATCGAGGCGTCCCGTCGATGCCACGATCGTGTCGCGTAGGGCGAGGAAGGACGAGTACGCCGCCAGTGCGACGAAGACGACGGCGAAAACCCGTTTCGCAGGGCCCCCGCCGGGGGCCAGCAGGGCCATGATCGCGAGCAGCATCACGATCGAGGCCGGCACGACGACCGCCTTGGCGAGGATGTAGAGGCCGCCGTTCTCGATGTACTTCGTCAGCAGATAGATGACGAAACCGGAGACGACCGCGGCCGGGACGGCGAAGTCCCGACGGCCGATCCACCAGGCGAAGCCGATGATCAGCCCGGCGAGGCCGATCAGACCGAACAGCCAGTAGAGCCAGTCGTGCGAGAAGTCGTGGGTGCCCAGCAGCCAGTTGCCGCTCGGCCAGATGCCGAGCGTCTCGAGCGGGGAGACGACGTAGCGAAGCTTGCTGTTGGTGTCGGCGACGTTCCCGATCGAGCCCGATCCGAGGAAGTCGAGGATCTTCGGCAGCTCGACGAGTCCGACGAGCAGGAGGACGATCGCCGCGGGAATCACGATCGGCAGCGATGCTCGGACCGCCTGCCGGACGCCCTCCGGTCCGCGCTCCGCTCGGATGCGAAGCAGATGCGCCAGGACCCAGAGGCCCGCGGTTATGGCCAGCCAGGCGACGCCGGGCAGGCTGTAGACAGGGATCATCGCGGCAGTGATCAGCGCGAGCCCGATCACGATCGCGATGCGACCGTCGCTCTCCCGCTCGATCTCCCGCAGCCCGATCGCGAAGGCGATGAGGAACATGCCGGCGATCAGCTCCTTGAAGCCGGCGATACCGAGCACCGAGGCGGTCAGGTAGGCGAGGCCGACCAGGGCGGCGCCGAGGATGTGCCGCCACCCGGCCAGCTCCCTGAGGAGACCCAGCGAGGTGATCGCGGTGAGGATCGGGGCGGCGAGCAGCAGGCCGAGCCAGCCCTGCAGCGGCTCGGTACCGAGAAGGTTGACGACCGTCGCCACCAGGCTGTGCGGCCCGATCGGGTAACCGTTGACGAAGCTCTGGGGCTGAGGGCCGTGCGGGTCGAGCAGGTAGTCGGTGTCGATCAGGTGCATCGCCATGTCGTTGTTGAGCCCGACGCCCGGGATCCCCATGTGGCCGCTGGCGATGAAGGGGAGCGAGGCGAGCACTCCCGCGATCAAGGCGACCGGCAGCGCGAGGCCGACTGCCGGTCCCAGGATCGCCTCGCGGCGGACGATGAGGAAGACGAGTGAGGCCACGACGACGATCGCGGACGCCGCCACCGAGGTGGCGGCGTCGCCCGGCAGCCGAATCGCGACCGTGCAGATCAGGATCAGGATCGCGAGGCCGACCGGCCCCTCCAGGTACGAAGCTCGGTGGCGGCCCAGCGCGAGCATCACGGCTCGACCGACGAGGAGCGAGCCGAGCACGATTACCCCTGCAGAGAGGTAGGTTCCGGCGAAGAGGGACAAGAGGGCGGGGAGGATATGGAGTCGGCCCGAAACCGGGCCTAAGCCTCCCGGGGGCTTAGGAGTCGATCCGGTTGCGCTCGGACTCGCCGCGCTCGCGCCCGAGCGTCACGAACTGACCGACCGGATATCCCCAGTGCAGCCCGCGCACGACGCCCCAGTCGGAGCGACGGCGGAGCCGCTCGACGAACCGGCGGCGCTCTCCGATCCGTTCGCGGTTTCCCGAGATCCAGCGGTAGGAGTCGAGCTTCGCTCGCAGGAACGCCGGTCCGCGCAGCAGGCAATAGCCCCACATCATCAGCTCGGTGAGGGCGAGAAGCGGCGAGAGCGCGAGCCTGGTGGGGGCCCGCGTGTTGGCGAGCAGCATCGACCAGCGGTTTCGCTCCAGCAGGAAGAGCTTGTGGGGGAACATCGTCAGGTGGTAGTCGTGGCTGACGCTCGAGGCCGGCACGCAGTAGATGTCGCTGCCCGCCAGCCGCAGCAGCCAGGAGAGCTCGACGTCCTCGTGGTAGAGGAAGCCGCTCTCGTTCCAGCCGCCGATCGACTCGAACAGATCACGCCGCATCAGGAACGCAGCGCCATGGAGGCCGCTGACACGAATCGGCGCGGCGCCGGCGCGCTCACGCGGCTGCTCCAGCCAGCGGTTGTACCCGAGCCCGGTGACGTGGACGTTCTGCCCGGCGGCGTTGATCCGGCCGGGATCGGACTCGAGCACGATCAGCGGGCAGACGGCGCCCGCGCCGGGCGTGGCCTCGAGACAGGAGATCAGCGGGTCCAGCCAGCCGGGGCTCACGACGACGTCCATGTTGAGGACGGCCACATAGGTGCCGCGCGCCTCGGCCAGCCCAAGGTTGACCGCGCCGGCGTAGCCGCGATTGGTCGGCGAGCGCAGCAGACGGACCGAGTCGTGACGCTCCGCCGCCGCCTCCGCGATCCGATCGCTGCCGTCGGACGAGGCGTTGTCGACCACCAGGATCTCGGAATCACCCGAGTTGGCGACGAGTGCCTCCAGGCAGCGCGGAAGCACGTCGGCGCCGTTGTAGTTGACGACTACGACCGAGACCAGCGGAATCAGCTCGCGCCGCTCGTCTCGGCGGCGTCCTCCTCGACCATCCGGCTGAGGCGTCCGCTGAAGATCGAGATGAAGAGCACCGCCGAGATCACCTGCAGCCCGAGCACCAGGAAGCTGGTGGTGAGGACGAGGCCGCGGGTGTCCGTGAACACGTTGTTGCCCGCCCACTGGATCGTCAGCTGGATCAGCTTGGCGATCGAGCCGAGCATCAGCACGAGCCCCACCAGACCGACGCCGAGGCGGAAGCGGACCGAGATCACGCGGCGCAGCCAGCGGGGTGGCCCCTTGCCCGCCTCGACTCCGTAGAGGGCGGCGGCCACGCCGAAGATCACGAGCTGGAAGGCGGCCAGCACGCCCAGCGCGGCCACGATGAAGCTGTGGATGTTGAGCCCGAGGTAGGAGGTGTGGACGGGGCCGTTCGAGAGCAGCACCGCCCCGGTCACCGAGATCGCCATCAGGATCAGCCCCGGGACGATGAAGGTGAGCGTCGGGTTGTAGATCAGAAGCAGCACGATCACCCGGCCGAGGATTCGCAGCCCGTCCTTCCAGGGACTGAGCTTCTTCTCGCCGACGCGGGGGAGGTAGGAGATCGGGATCTCCGCCTCGCGAAGCCCCCGGGCCTTCGCCTTGATCCCGATCTCGGTCTCGATGTCGAAGCCGCGCGCCTCGGTGGCGAGCTTCACGGCCTCCGAACGGCGCATCGCGTACAGGCCGGTGAGGTGGTCGGTCCCCTCCAGGCCGTGACTGATCGTCAGCAGCTTGTTGAAGAGCCAGTTTCCGACGCGATTGACGACGGGCATGCTGCCGGCGTCGGACTCGCGGACTCCGCGCACCAGGTCGTGGTCGCCGAGCAGCTCGACCATCTCCTTGATGGCGGGCACCGGGTAGGTCGCGTCCGCATCCATGATCACGACGTTCTCCCCCTGGGCCTCGGCGATGCCGGTACGGATCGCGACGCCCTTGCCCCGGTTGGAGGCGTGCCTCACCAGCCGGACCGGATAGCGCTCGGCGACCTCGGTCGTGTCGTCAGTGGAGCCGTCGTCGACGACCAGGACCTCGTAGCTGCCGTCGAGGTACTCGCCGAGCTCGTCGAGCACGTGGGGCAGCGCCGCGCCCTCGTTGTAGGCGGGCAGCACGACGGTGGTGCGAACGCCATTCGTGCTCGCGCGCCGCGGTTCCTCGGTTGTTCTGTCGGCTGTGACCGGCATGGGGTCGGGCAAGGATAGGAGCCCTATAAAACGGGTTGCTCCTCGGCTCCGCCTGCGGAGCACCCTTGCATCACCGGCGCGATCAGCCTGTCGCGGCCTCGGCGGCCTTCCGCCCCTCGAGGATCTCCTCGCGCTCGGCCAGGCGGTTTCGCCGGCGGGTCGCGGCCTCGCGCTGGCGGCGCTCCTCATCCGGGGTCTCCGTGGTCAGCGGCGGCACCTCGATCGGCTCTCCGTTCTCAGCCACAGCGACCATGGTCAGGTAGGCGGTGCTGGTGTGCCGGACCTCCGCCGTGACGGCGTTCTCGGCCTCGACCCGGACGCCGACCTCCATCGACGTCCTCCAGACCGCGTTGACGCAGGCGCGGCAGCGGAGCAGCTCCCCGACGTACACCGCCTCGGTGAAGGTCATCCGGTCCATCCCCGCGGTCACCACCCGGCAACCGCTGTGGCGGATCGCGGCGATCCCGGCGACCTCGTCGCACATCCGCATGACGACGCCGCCGTGGACGAAGCCGGCCGAGTTCGCGTCCTGGATGCTCATCCAGCGGATCAGCTCGGAGCTCGAGCGGGAAACCGGGCGCGGCTCGCGATCCTCGGTCATGGGAGGCGATCCTAGTGCGCACTACCCTGCGCCCGAGCCATGGCGCGCCACGGCGACATCACGGTCGTCATCCCCTGCTTCAACCACGGGCGGTTCCTGCTCGAGTCCGTCGAGCGCGCGCTCGGACAGCAGGGCGGGCCCCCGAAGGTGATCGTCGTCGACGACGGCTCCACGGACGAGGAGACATTGCGCGCCCTCGACGAGGTCCCGGCGGGCGTCGAGGTGATCAGGCAGGAGAACGCCGGCGTCTCCGCGGCGCGGAACACAGGCTTTGAGAAGTCCGACTCCGAGCTTCTCCTGATGGTGGACGCCGACGACCGGCTCACCCCGGACGCGCTCGATGTGCTCCGGCCGCCGCTGGAGGCGAACGACGACGTCGGCTACTGCTACGGCCTGATGAAGCTGATCGGAAGCTGGTCGGGGGTCCTGCGCTTTCCCGACTTCGACCCCTACATCCTTCTGCACCGCTCGATCGCCGGTGCCCAGCTCGGGCTCGTCCGCCGCCGCTGCTGGGAGGACGCCGGCGGCTTCGACCCCGCGATCGACGGTTACGAGGACTGGGACTTCTGCCTGAGCGCGCTCGAGAAGGGCTGGCGCGGCCTGCAGATCGACCGGGTGACGCACGAGTACCGCAAGCACGAGCGCTCGGGCAACGAGGAGCATCGCCGCCGCTACCGCCACGTCTACCGCCAGATCCGCGCCAAGCACGCCGACCTCTTCGCCCGTCGCGGCGAGTTCGCCCGCGAGAGCGACCTCGGCCCGCTCCACCGCCTCGCCTACCGGACCTACTGGGCCTGGCGCCCGATCCCGGCGCCCGTCGAGAAGGCCCTCTACTCCAAGGTGCTCTTCCGCCGCTCCCGGCCGGCGATCCGCTAGGCGACCGGACCCCGGCAGATGAAGAGGTGCTCGTCCGGGTCGAGCTCGCAGCGCTCGACCGTCACCTCGTCGAAGAGCTCGGCCGCCGTGCGGTCCTCGACCTCGAACCCGGGCTCGCGCAGCCGCTCCGGCAGGTCGTTGCCGTAGATCCGTACGTGGTCCTGCTGCCCGAAGGCGACCATTCGGTCGAGGGGTGACGTTATGGAGGAGTCCTCGTAGGTCGTGACGGCAGGCCGGTAGGGGACCAGCACCAGCGCCAGGCCGCCGTCGGCCAGCACCCGGCGCAGCTCGCGCATGGCGGCTCGGTCGTCGGGGACGTGCTCGAGGACATGGCTGCAGAGGATCAGGTCGAACGACGAGTCCGGCAGGTCCATGTCCGAGATGTCGAGCCGGAGATCTGCCGGAGCGTGGAGGTCGGCCGTGACGCGCTCGATCCCGGGCAGCCGCTTGAACAGGGGATCGAAGAGCGGCTCCGGCGCGAAGTGGAGCAGCCGGCGGCCGGGGAGCTCGCCCCGCGCGAGCAGGAGGGCGATCGCCCGGTGCCGGGGGTGCGAGCGGCAGCGCGGGCAGATCCCGCCCCAGCCCGAGAGCCGCCGTCTGGACATGCGTCGGAATCGGCCGCCGCAGCAGGGGCACTCACGGGCGTCGCCGCGAAGCAGCAGCGCGCTCAGCCGCGCGTTCGCACTCTCGGTGGCGTAGAGCAGCCGCGCGAGCCGATGGTGTCGCAGCACCCACTCGATCGCCCGTGCCAGCTGGACGGCGAGGCGAAGGCGCGTGGTGGGGCGGTCGAAGACCGGGCCGCCCTCGCCGCTCGCGGGCTGGGCGCTAGCCACGGGCGCCGATCCGCCGCAGCAGCTTCACCATCCCGCGCGGCTCGGGGTGGGGCCAGGAGGAGATCCGCGGCAGCACGGCCCGCCGGCTCGCCTCCCAGCCGCGCATGATCCCCCGCTGCAGCGGGTTGCTCGCCCAGCCGAGGCGGATCTCCATCGCCTCGTTGAGCTGCACCCAGACGTCGGTCGTCGTCTTCGAGCTCGGGTGGTAGCGGAAGTCCAGATAGGGCTCCTCGATCCGGTCGACCCGCGCGCCGCGCAGCAGCCGCAGGTAGAAGTCGTAGTCCGCAGCGTCCGCGTAGCGCTCGTTCAGGGCTGGAGCCTGGGGGAGCAGCTCGCGGCGCCAGATGATCGTCGGGGTGGTGACGAAGGCGCCGAAGTAGAGGTACTTCCGCCAGCTCCACCTCGGCGGCACCAGCGTGCGAAAGACCTCGCCGTGCTCGTCGATGTAGTTGACCGCCCCGAAGATCGCGCTGGTCCCGGGGTTGCGCTCGAGGTGCTGGATCGCTCGGTCGGCGGCCTCGGGGATGTAGGCATCGTCGGCGTTGACCCAGGCGAGCAGGTCCCCCCGGGCGAGCTGCAGCCCCTTGTTGACCGCCTCGGTCTGTCCGCTGTCGGGCTCGGAGATCCAGGTCAGGTGCGGGTCCTCGCGCCCCTCGAGAAGCTCGACGGTGCCGTCGTCGGAGGCGCCGTCGACCACGATGTGCTCGTGCGGAGTCCGCAGCGCGGCGACGCTGTCGAGCGTGTCCGGCAGGAACTGCGCCATGTTGCGCGCGGGGGTGATGACCGTGAGCATCGTCATCCGGCGGGGGAGACTAGATGAGCGATTCCACGCTACGGCCTATATTGGCGCCCCCGTGGCGGACTCAAATGACACCCATCCCACCGTTCCCCGCGTCGAGGGGACGACCAAGCGCGCCCTGATCACCGGGATCTCCGGTCAGGACGGCTCCTATCTGGCCGAGCTGCTGCTCGAGAAGGGCTACGAGGTCCACGGCATCATCCGGCGCTCCTCGAGCTTCAACACCCACCGGATCGACCACCTCTACCACGACCCCCACGAGCAGGGCGTGCGTCTGTTCACCCACTACGGCGACCTCTCCGACGCGGTCGCGCTGGTGAAGCTCCTCTACGAGCTCCAGCCAGACGAGATCTACCACCTCGGTGCCCAGAGCCACGTCCGGGTCTCCTTCGACATTCCCGAGTACACCTTCGACATCACCGGCGCGGGCACCGTCCGCCTGCTCGAGGCGGTCAGGGAGGCCGGGGTGAACACGCGCTTCTACCAGGCCTCCTCGTCCGAGATGTTCGGCGCGGCGCCTCCGCCGCAGAACGAGGAAACGCCGTTTCACCCGCGCAGCCCCTACGGGGTCGCCAAGGTGGCGGCGTACTGGGCGACGGTGAACTACCGCGAGGCCTACGAGATGTTCGCCGTCAACGGCATCCTCTTCAACCATGAGTCCCCGCGGCGGGGCGAGACCTTCGTGACGCGCAAGATCACCCGAGCCGTGGCCCGGATCGCCGCCGGCTTCCAGGAGAAGCTCTACCTCGGCAACCTCGACGCCCAGCGCGACTGGGGCTACGCCCCCGACTACGTCGAGGCGATGTGGCAGATGCTCCAGGCCGACGAACCGGATGACTTCGTGATCGCCACGGGCGAGACGCACACGGTCCGCGAGGCGTGCGAGATCGCCTTCGCCCGGCAGGGCCTCGACCCCGATGAGCACGTCGAGATCGACCCGAAGTACTACCGGCCCTCGGAGGTCGACGTCCTCCTCGGCGACGCCTCCAAGGCTCGGGAGAAGCTCGGCTGGGAGCCGAAGGTCCGCTTCAAGGAGCTGGTCGAGCTGATGGTCGACGCCGATGTCGCGGCCCTCGAGGACCAGCTGGCGGGCAAGGTCACCCGCTACAGCCACGAAGGCGCGTAGGCGAGCGCTCTCTAGAGTGCCCGCGGTGGCGAGCCGCTCCTCAGCTACTGCAAGCTCTGCGAGCTCGAGGATTTCCGCGACCCGGACCTGCGCGAGCTGATGCGCGACATGGCCGGCGTTGGGCCGGAGCGACCGGCGGACTATCCGGACGGCGAGGAGCACCGCAAGCCACTGGGAGGTGGCGATGAGCGCCCGCGCTCTGCGCGACTTCGGTGCCCTCCGCGAGGACGCCGAGATCCTCGGGGTCGGCGCGGGACACCGAGACGACGATCTTCTGGCTCACGCGCCAGGTCAACCGCGTCTTCGCGACCGATCTCTACCTGACCGAGGACTCCTGGTCGGCGATGGACTCGGGCGCGGGGATGCTCACTCACCCGGAGGACGAGACGACGCTCGACTGGAATCCCGCGTCGCCTCGTGGTTCAGCACATGAACGCGCTCGAGCTGCGCTACGAGGACGACTCCTTCGACGGGATCTTCTCCTCGGGCTCGATCGAGCACTTCGGCGACTTCGACGATCCAGCAGAGCGTCGAGGAGATGCTACCGGGTGCTGCGACCCGGCGGCGTCGTCGCGCTCGCCACGGAGTTCAGGATCAGCGGGTCGGGCCACGGCTGGCCCGGCGTCTACCTCTTCGACGAGGGCGCTCTGCGAGCGACGGTCTTCGACGGCCTCTGGTGGGACCCCGCTTCTCCGCTCGACACGAGCGTTTCCGAGGACACGCTGGCCGCCCCCACCGATCTGCAGAAGGCGCTCGCCGAGCCGCGGGCCCAGGTGCAGGTGTGGAGCCGGTACCCGCACATCGTGCTCCGTCAGGGCCCCTACCTGTTCACCAGCGTGCACCTCGCGATGGTGAAGTCCAGTGCATCGACGGCGGAGTGGCGGCGGCGCACGTCCGAGTTCCCGCCCGGCGTCTGGCCGGAGGTCAAGGAGCGGGCGAGGCAGACGCTCGGCAGGCTCAGGACGCGGATCGCAGCCGCTCGAGATCGGCCCTGACCATCATCTCGATCACTTCCTCGCAGGAGACCTCCGGCTCCCAGCCCAGCACCCGCCTCGCCTTGGAGGCGTCCGCCACCACCTCCTCGATCTCTGCCGGACGGGCGAGCTCCGGGTCGATCCGGACGAAGTCCTCGGGAGTGAGGTCGACGGCCTGAAACGCGAAGTCGACCAGGTCCCGCACCGAGTGCGAGACACCGGTCCCGATCACGAAGTCACTGGGCTTCTCCTGCTGGAGCATCAGCCACATCGCCTCGACGTACTCCCTGGCGTATCCCCAGTCACGGCGGACGTCGAGGTTGCCGAGCACGAGCTCGTCGGCAAGCCCGAGCTTGATCCGGGCGACCCCGCGTGAGATGTGACGGGTGACGAAGTCGGCGCCGCGCCGCGGGGACTCGTGGTTGAAGAGAATGCCCGAGCAGGCGTCGATGCCGAAGCTCTCGCGGTAGTTCACCGTGATGAAGTGGCCGTAGACCTTGGCCACCCCGTACGGGCTGCGAGGGTAGAACGGCGTCTTCTCGTTCTGCGGCGACTCCCGCGCCCGCCCGAACATCTCCGATGATGACGCCTGGTAGAAGCGCGCCTCCGGGCAGACCTCCCGGATGGCCTCCAGCAGGCGCGTGACCCCGACGGCGGTGTACTCAGCTGTGGCGACGGCGAGGCGCCAGGACTGCGAGACCGAGGACATCGCGGCGAGGTTGTAGATCTCCTCGGGTAGGACGGTGCGCAGGACATCGAAGAGGGACGCCTCGTCGAGGAGGTCGGCCGCGTGCAGTGTGAGCCGGTCCTGAACCTGCGCCAGCCGCTCGAATCTGTCCTCGGTGGACCCGCGAACCAGGCCGTGGACCTCGTAGCCCTTCTCGAGGAGGAGTTCGGCCAGGTAGCTCCCGTCCTGCCCGGTGATCCCGGTGACCAGCGCGCGCTTAGGCACGGCGCCATTCAACCGGATCGGAGGCCCGGGGTCCGGGTCTATCATCGCGGGGCCTTTGGATTCGCCCTCTCTACCAATGCAGATCCTCTCCGGGCTGAACCGGGCGCTTCAG
Organism: uncultured Solirubrobacterales bacterium; assembly: GCA_963777575.1. Lineage (GTDB taxonomy): Bacteria > Actinomycetota > Thermoleophilia > Solirubrobacterales > 70-9 > DASUPK01. The sequence goes on from CAVZRH010000015.1 coordinate 122,428, forward strand.
CACCTGCTCTTCAGGGCGAAGCAACTGCTGGGTCTCGCCGCCCAGACGGTCCAGCGCGATCAGCTCCGTGAGCTGAGTGATGAGACGCGCACCCTCGGCTCGGCCTCCGCGGAGGCGATCGACCACGTGGGGGCGGAGCTGCAGGAGATCAACGAGCGGCTCGCGAGGCTGGAGAGCGAGATCGAGCGGCTTCGGACCGACGCGCCCGCCGAGTCAGTCTCGACCGAGTAGGGAATGCGCCCAGCACCCCGGAGCGTCTGGGTCGATGCCCAGGGCGCGCAGAGTGTCCACTACGCCGAGCGCGGCATCGGCCGCTTCATCGGCGAACAGCTCTCGGCGCTAAACCAGTTGGCCCCCGAGGTGATCGGCTCCGTTCACCTGGATCCCGAGCTGCCGATCCCCGCCGTGCTGGATCCGATGATCGGCTCGGAGCGGCTCCACTGGGCGCCCAACCGCTTTCCGCCGGCCTCCGGGCTGCCGGCGATCCATCACATCGCCTCGCCGATGGACCTGACCGCCTCGCTCGAAGACATCTGGCCGAGCTGGGCGAGGTCGCCGCGGATCCGAACCGTGGTCACTCTCTACGACTTCATCCCGCTGATCTTCCGGGATCGCTACCTCGAGCCCCAGCCGGTCTCCAAGGCGGCCTACTTCGCCCGCCTCGGCCTGCTGAGGCGGGCCGACCACACCCTCGCGATCTCCGAGCAGACCGCGGCCGACGCGGTCGAGCACCTCGGAATCGACGCCGGTCGCATCACCGTCATCGACTGCGGCGTCTCCGACCGCTTCTCGTCGCTGGTCGGCTCGCGCGAGGAGGCGGAGGAGGCACTGCGAGGCGCGTTTCCCCGCCTGCGCGATGGCTTCGTGCTCTACGTCGGCGGGGACGATCCCCGCAAGAACATGCTCGGTGCGATCGACGGCTACGCCCTGCTCGCACCCGAGACTCGCCGGGCGCACCAGTTGGTGATCGCCTGCAGGCTCTCGCCCGTCCGCATGGAGGAGCTCACCGCGTACGCGGCCCAGCGCGGAGTCGACCGGAGCGACGTGCTCTTCACAGGCTTCGTCTCCGACGCCGAGCTGGCGGCGCTCTATCGGAGCTGTGCGCTCTTCCTCTTCCCGTCCCTATACGAGGGCGCAGGCCTGCCGATCCTCGAGGCGATGTCGTGCGGTGCGCCGGTGGCGGCCAGCGGGACGAGCTCGATCCCGGAGATCCTCGGTGATCTCGAGGCGACGTTCGACCCCTCCGATCCGGCGGAGATGGCGCGCTGCCTCGAGGGCGTTCTCGGTAGCCCGGCCGAGCTCGAGTCCCTGCGTCAGCGCTCGCGCAGGCGAGTCGAGCTCTACACGTGGCGGCGTGTCGCCGAGCGCACCCTCCAGGGATACGAGCACGCCCTGACCGCACCCGAGCGGCCGCGCACGGGCCGTTCGCGTAAGCGACTTGCGATCGTCACTCCCTGGCCGCCACAGTGGAGCGGGGTCGCGACCCACAGCCGGCGGCTCGTCGAACAGCTGCGGGCCCATGCCGACATCGACGTGATCGCGCCGGCCGTGCAGAACGGGACCGTCTATGACCGCTCCCTGGAGCCAGACGGGGTGCGGGTCTTCACCGCGAGCGACTTCGCCTGGCTCCGGGGCCTCCGCGACTACGACCGCTTCCTCTACACGGTCGGGGGCTCGCCCTTCCACGTCCACGCGTTCGAGGCGCTGATGGGCAGGCCGGGAGCTGTACTCGCGCACGACGTTCGCCTCCTCGGGCTCTACATGGCGGTGCAGGGGCAGCGGCATGCCCGCGATCCCGCCTGGCTTCTCCACCGCCTCGAGGAGATGTACGGCGACCGCGTCTCGTCCTGGGAGCTGAGGCACGTCTGGGCCCCTCAGGTCTACATCGGCAAGGGCATCTTCATGACCCGGGAGATCCAGGCGCACGCGGAGCAGCTGATCGTCCACTCCGAGCACCAGCGCGACATCCTGCGCCTGGAGGCCCCCGCCGGCGCCCCCGAGGCGCACCTCGTCCCGCACGGCATTCCGACTCCTGACGTCCCCCCGGCAGGGGCGCACCCACACGAGGGCCCGCTGATCGTGACGCTGGGGATCGTCAGCTCGATGGCGAAGCAGATGCCGCTGTTGCTGTCGGGGTTCGCGCGCCTGCGCTCGGAGATGCCCAGCGCCCGTCTGGAGATCGTGGGCGAGATGGCCGAGACGGAACTCAGGCTGCTCACGGAGGCGCTCGCCGACCTCGGCCTGGAGGGGTCCGTGCGCCTTCATGGCCGGGCGGAGACGGACGAGTACTGGGAGGTGCTCCAGTCCGCGGACCTGGCGGTCCAGCTGCGATCGGGCTTCAACGCGGGGGCGTCGGGGGCGGTCTCCGATTGCATCGCCGCCAGGGTGCCGGTGATCGTCACCGGCATCGGCTGGTCGACCGAGCTGCCCGCCGACGTGGTCATCAACGTGCCGGACGGGTGCACGGCCGAGCGTCTCGCGGACGAGATGGCCGCCGCGCTGCGTGGTGGAGACCTCCGCCGGCGGATCCGGATAGCGCAGGACACCTACGCCGACGCGACCTCTTTCGCGCGGGTCGCGGAGCGCTACGCGGAGGTCTTGGCGCTGTAGGCGGGGTCCGCGGGCGGCTCGGAGAGCTCCGGCGCCGACGGCTCGGAGACCGACCAGTCGTATGGCACCAGCACGGTCCTCTGATCCGGATGGGGCTGCCGGCCGCTGCCGTAGAAGTCTCCGCCGGAGACTGTCATCTCGAAGGCGCGGTGCACGCCGTCGAGCATCTCGCCGGCCAGGTCGGCGGTGATGCTCATGAAGTACTGGCCGGCCGGCAGCGGGCAGTTGTGGAGCCTGCACCGAGCCTCACCTCGGGGAGGGACGTCGCGAAACACGGTGCCGGCGGTCTCCGAGGAGAGGTTGAGCAGCGGGGTGTTGTCCTCGAGCGAGAAGAGTGTGATCCCGAAGTTCACTCGCCGGAACGGCCGGTCACGCTGGGTCTCGTAGCTGAGCACGATGTCGCAGTCCTCGCCGCTGGTGGGGCTGTCAATCACCTGGCCGTCGCGTTCGAGGCGCATGTCGATGAAGCGAAGCTCGCCCGTGCCGTCTCGGTTCTCTCGTTCTCTTAGGCTCCGTGGCAGATCCCTCTCCACCTCCCCGATGTACTCGTTGATCACCTCCCCGACTCCGCCGATCGCGTTGATCTTCCCCCGGCTGAGCAGCATCGCTCGGTCACACAGGTTGCGCACCGAACCGAGGTTGTGGCTGATGAAGACGATCGTCCTGCCCTCCCTCGAGACGTCCTCCATCCGGTCCAGGCACTTCTGCTGGAAGGCGACGTCCCCGACCGAGAGGACCTCGTCGACGATCAGGATCTCGGGTTCCAGGTGAGCGGCGACCGAGAAGGCGAGCCGGAGCTGCATGCCGCTCGAATAGCGCTTCACCGGCGTTTCCAGGAAGGGCCCGATGTCGGCGAAATCGACGATTTCGTCGAAGCGCCGCTGGATCTCGGCGCGCGGCATGTTCAGGATCGCGCCATTCAGAAAGACGTTCTCGCGCCCGGTGAGCTCCGGGTGGAAGCCGGTGCCGACCTCGAGCAGCGCCCCAACCCGCCCGCGCAGACGGGCTTCGCCGACGGTGGGCGGTGTGATCCGAGAGAGGATCTTCAGCAGCGTGCTCTTCCCCGCGCCGTTGTGGCCGATCACCCCGAAGGTCTCGCCCTGCTCGACCTCGAAGTCGATGTCCTGAAGCGCCCAGAACTCCTGTTTCTCCGGGCGCCGCCCGCGACGGCGAACTCGGTCCGTGATCTGCTCCGTGAGCAGCATGTAGCCGCCGGCCGCGTTGCCGATCTCGAATCGCTTGCCCAGCCCCTTGACCTCGATTGCCGGCTTGCTCATATGACGTCCGCGAAGAAGTCCTCGGCGCGGCGGAAGTAGATCAGGGCCCCAATCAAGATGACCAGGGCACTGGCCACGGAGATCAGGATGTGCACCGTGCCCGGGTAGGGCTGGTCGTACAACGCCCAGCGCGTCCCATCCAGGACCGAGGCCATCGGGTTGATCGAATAGATGTAGGACCACGCATGGCCTGACTTATCGCCCACCTGCGTCCCCGAATAGATGACGGGGCTCGCGAAGAAAAGGACCTGGATCAGCATCGGGACCACAAGCTGGACATCGCGGTACTTGACGTTGGCTGCCGCGAGGAAGGTGGCGATCCCAAATGCGGTCACCACGCCGAGCGCCAGGAACGCCGGCACCAGCCAGACGGTGGGCGCGATTGCGACCCCGTAGAGCACGGTGACGAGAAGGACGACGCCCAGCGCGATGATCAGGTCGAGGATCAGGCTCAGCCCCTTGGAGATCGGCAGCGCGAGGCGCGGGAAGTAGACCTTGGCGATCAGGTTCGCGTCCAGCACCAGGCTGCCGGCGCCTTGCTGGATCGCCGTCGAGGTGAACAGCCAGGGGACGATTCCGGCGACGGCGAAGACCGCGTACGGCAGTCCGTTCGGCGGATGCTGATGCAGGACCACGCCGAAGAAAAGGGCGAAGATGAAGGCGAAGACGAGCGGCTGCAGTATCGCCCAGCTGATCCCGAAGAAGCTTTGCTTGTAGCGAATCTGGAGCTCGCGCTTGGTGAGGAAGTAGACGAGCTCACGGTGGGCCCAGAGCTCTCGCAGGTCGACCGGACGCCAGCGCTCCGGCGGGGAGAGGACGATCTCAGGCGCGGCGACGGCGCCCGCCTCGGGAGGATTCATCGGCCGAACGGTAGCGGTCGCGCCGTCGACTCCAGCGGGATCTCCATCGCGCGGCCGTAGCCGTCCAGCGTGCGCGTTGCCACTCGCTTCCACGTGTAGAGCTCGGCGCGGCGGCCGGAGCGCTCCCGCAGAGCATCGAGCCTGCCCGGCGTCTCCAGCGCCTCGCGAATGACGCGGGCGATGTCTACCGGGTCGGCCGGGTCGAAGGTCGCATCGAGGTCACCGAGCAGCTCGGGCATCGCGGAGGTGGCGCTGGCGGCGACCGGCGCGCCGCAGGTCATGGCCTCCAGGATCGGCAGTCCCGCGCCCTCATACAACGAGGGAAAGACAAAGAGCTCGCAGGCCCGGTAGAGCGCAGCCAGGTCGCGGTCCGAGACGAAGCCCGTGAGCAGCAGGTTCCGCGACTCGATGCCGAGGCCCTGAGCGAAGATCCGCAGGCTGAAGCGCAGGTGCTGGGCGAGGTTGCAGGCGATGACGAGCTGATGGGCGTCCCGCAGGCCGGGCGGCAGCTCGGCGTAGGCCCGGATCGTGCCCTCCAGGTTCTTGCGGTAGTCCACGCCACCGACGTAGAGCAGGAAGCCGGGGCGGACCTTGGGGAGGTCGGAGCGCAGGATCGACTGGGCTTGCTCCTGCGACGTCACGAGCGATGAGAAGCGGTCGGAGACACCCGAGTCGATCACCGTGATCCGCTCCTCGGGGATGTGGAGACGCTCCATCGCGTCGTCGGCGGTCTGCTGGGAGATAGTCAGAATCTGATGAGCCGACCCGAGCAGCCCGAGTCGCGCGATCCACGCCGTCGCCATGTGGCCCCAGTCCGCGTTGTAGCGCTCGTGCATGATCAGGGGGATCAGGTCGTAGAGAGTGACCACGAGCCGGGTCTCACGGCTCCAGACGGGCCAGATCTCATTCAGGCCGAGCTCGGCCTCGAACGGCGACATCACGTGGTAGATCGGTGGAACCTCTTCCGGGGCGCCGGTGCCGGAGCCCTGCATCACCGCCTTGCCGGAGCGCTCGAGCGGCTCCGCGGTCGGCGGAACTGGAACGTCGGGACTGAGGCCGATCCAGCCGATCGCCTCAGGCGTCAGCTCCAGCAGCGCCAGAGCGTGCTCGGTGACGTAGCGGGCGATGCCGCGCTCGGCATGACCGACACTCTGGGTCCCCCGAGCGTCGAGCCAGACGGATCCCGGGTCGATCGTCATCCCGATCAACGATAGGTCCTCGTCGCTAGGTTCCACGACATGTCCCATCCGCCCACCGTCGGGGTGGTGATCACCACCTACAACCAGGGTCTCAAGTACCTGCCGGCCCTGCTCCGGTCCCTCTCCGAGCAGACCCATGAGGATCATGCGGTGGCGGTGGTCGTCGATGGAGGCGACCCGGAGACCGTCGCCTACCTCGAGCGCGAGTGGCCTCGGGTCGAGGTCGTCACCACCGCGAAGCCCCGTGGATATGCCGGCGCCGCCCAGCTCGGGGTCAGCTGCAGCAGCGGTCGCTACGTCGCGCTGCTGAACGACGACGTCGAGCTCGAGCCGCGCTGGCTGGAGCTGCTGGTTGCAGAGCTGGAGCGCGATCCGCGTCTGGGCTTCATCACCGGCAAGACCCTCCTGTACGACGAGCGCGAGGTGATCAACGAGACGAAGCAGGATCTCTACACCTGCGGGAGTTTCGTCCCCCGCGGTCTGCTCGAGCGAGACGAGGGGCAGTGGGACCGGCGGCTGCCCGCCATTGCCGTCTCCGGGTCGACGGTCGTGTACCGCCGGCAGGCCGTCGAGACGGTGGGCGGCTTCGACGAGGATTACTTCCTCTATTGCGAGGATGCCGACCTCTGCCTGCGGATGGTCCTGGCCGGCTATCGCGGGCTCTACATCCCCGAGGCGAGGGCCTACCACGCGTGGGCGGCGACCACCGGCCGGGCATCGAATTACGCCCGCTTCTACGTCATCCGCAACACCCTCATCACGCTGCTGAAGGACTTCCCCCTGCCGCTCCTGATCGCCAGCCTGCCGAAGATCGTGCTCTACCAGAGCCACGTCCTCTCGGTCGCGCGCGGCGGCGGCTATGACGCGGCCGTGAGACGCGCCTGGCGGTCCTTTCTGGGCAGCCTTCCATCGACATTGCGCAAGCGCCGGATCGTCATGCGAACACGAGTACTAGGAAATCGCGACTTCGAGGCGTTCCTCCTGAAGGGCTATCCGGTGTCGAATGCGTTCACCCCGCTCGGGGTCGCGGAGTGGGTGTACCGACGCCTCCCCGGTCCATTGAGGCGTTTCGCCAGCAGGCTGCGACGCGGCCTGGCCGCGTCTGCCAATACCCGAGACCCGGAGCAGGAGCGATGAGCTCAGGACAGCTCGAGGCGCCGGTCGCGTTGGTGCTCTTCCGGCGGCCCGAGCGGACCCAGCGGGTCTTCGAGGCGATCCGCGGGGTGCGCCCGAGGCGTCTCTTCCTGATCGCCGACGGGCCGCGGCCGGGCCGTCCCGACGAGGAGCGGGGGTGCGAGGAGGCGCGCGCCGTGGTCTCGGACGTCGACTGGCCGTGTGATGTAACCCGTGACTTCGCCGAGCAGAATCTCGGGATCAAGCGGCGGCTCCCCTCCGGCCTCGACGGAGTCTTCCGGGAGGTGGACAGGGCGATCGTGCTGGAGGACGACTGCCTCCCGGATGAGACCTTCTTCCCCTTCTGCGATGAGCTGCTCGCCCGTTACGGCGACGAGGAGCGCGTCATGCACATCGCCGGGAGCCAGCTGCTGCGCGACCTGCCGGCCCAGACCGCGAGCTACCACTTCTCCCGCTATGTCCACATCTGGGGCTGGGCGACCTGGCGCCGAGCCTGGGGCCACTTCGACCTGGAGCTGCGGGACTGGCACGAGCTCGGCGGCGACGAGCGTGATCAGCGCCTGCGGTCGATGTTCACCGATGAGCGGGAGGTCCGCTACTGGCGGCACGTCTGGGACAACAGCCATGAGATCGAGAACTGGGACGCCCAGTGGTCCTACGCGCTCCTCTCCCGCGGCGCGCTGGCCGCCAACCCGAACCGCAACCTGATCTCCAACCTGGGGTTCGGCGGAGAGGCGACGAACGCGCTCTCCGACCCACACGGCATCGGAGGCCGCCGCCTGGAAGGAATCGAGTTCCCACTCCGGCATCCGGCGTCGATCGAGCCGGACCGGGCAACAGACGCGGTGGCCTCACGCCTGTTCCGACTTCAGGAGGACGAGCCGGTTGCCGAGCCGTTTGGAGTGCGTCTCCGGGCGGCGGTACTGCGAGCCGGTGGCCGCGCGCTCGACTTCGTCCCGGAGAGGGTGCGCCCGCGCATTCGCCACCGCGACCGTCGGCCGCCCAGCTAGCCGGCGAGCTGGTCGCCCGGGGGGCCGGCGCGAACCTGGTCGGCCTCGGCAGCCTCGTCCCGGCCGCCGTCGTGCCTTTCCAGCAGCTCCCGCAGCGCGGCGAGCTCCCGCTCGATCCGGTCGAGCCGCTGGTCCAGCGCGCGCACCTCGCTGCCGAGGTAGGTGACCGACTCGACCGAGGCCGACCCGAGGCGGTCGGTCTTCTCGTCGATGTCGCGGAGCCGGTCCCTGAAGACGATCTGGAAGATGCTGGCCAGCACCCGGCGCACGGCGCCGAGGATCGCCACGACGGCGCGCCGGAGCGCCAGGGCGACGCGGTTTTGGGAGGAGGAGGTGTCCACGACGGCGAAAAGGCCTGCAATCTAGGCCGGTGGCGGGCTGGCGAGAAGAATACGGTCTTCCTCCGTGAGGGACCGGTGGGCAACTTGCCGGTAGTGGGCACGGAACAGCCTCGCGGTGTGGTCGAAGGAGAACTTGGCGGCCCGCCGCCTGCCCCGCTCACGCAGGTCCGCCTGGAGCGCCTCGTCGGTCCAGAGCCGATGCAGCTGGCGTGCCATCTCGGCGACGTCGTCCGGGTCGAACAGCAGTCCCGCGTCGCCGACGACGTCGGGGAGCCCGGTCGCGGTGGATGAGGCGACGGGCAGACCGGCGTCGAATGCCTCGCAGACCGGCAGCCCCCAGCCCTCGAACCTGCTCGGGAAGACCAGCCCGGTCCCGAGCTCGTAGAGGCCGCGGAGATCGCGCGAGCTGACGAAGCCCGGGAAGGAGGTCGTCTTCGCCAGGCCGAGCTCATCCACGAGCTCGCGGACGCGGCGATAGTGCCGTGTCTGCTTGCCGGGGCAGACGAGCGGGATCGTCACCCCGCTCTCGTCCCTGACTCGCGCGAGCGCTTCGAGCAGCCGCTCGTGGTTCTTGTGCGGCCAGGTCTGCGCCGGATAGAGGAGGAAGGACTCGGGAAGGGAGAGCCGCGCGCGCAGCCGGTCGAGGTCATCGGGGGTGGGGGCCGGGTACTCGCTGAGGACGGAGCCGCCGGGCACGACGGTGACCTTCTCCGGGGGAAGTCCGTACTGCTCGATGAAGTCCCCGCGCCCCCAGGAGGTCATCGCGACGACCAGCGCGGCCCTGTCGCAGTGGGTCCGGTAGATCCTCTCCCGCCGGGCGCGCTCCCAGGAGCTGAACAGCTCGGGCAGATGGAGGTGCTGCAGGTCGTGGGGCTGGTAGACGCTGGGAATGTCGGTCGTGAAGGCGTCCTGGAACGGGAAGTGCACGAGGTCGACGCCGGCGCGCTCGACCGTGCCGTCGCTGGTGCGCACCGCGAACCTGACGCCCACGCGTCGGCAGGCGCTCGAGCAGCGCGCGAGTCACAGCACGCAGGCGCCTGTTGGGGTAGCTGCGTCGCGAGGGGAGCAGGCGGCAGGGCCCACTGACGTACTGCCGGATCCACTCGTCGTGCTCGGGGTAGGTGAGGAAGAGGTACTCCTCGTCGCCGTCCTCGAGCCTGGAGAGGGCCGCGGCGAGCCCGATCACGACCTGCTCGACGCCGCCGAACCGCCCGGCGCCGAGACGGGCGTCGATGCAGACGCGCAGAGGGGTCATGCGGCCGGCAGCTTGATCAGGAGTGCCTGGCCGCTCGGGAGCGCGAGCAGATTCTCCGGAAGCGGTCCGCAGAACTCATCGATCACGTCACGCTGTTCGTAGGAACTCGGGTTCCAGCCGTAGTCGTCGAAGACGATGGCTCCACCCGGGACCAGCCTCGGATAGGAGTACTCGAGCGCGACGCGGGTCGGCGCGCTGGCGTTCAGATCCATGTGCACCAGCGAGAGGTCGCCGATCTCCGCCCGCGGGATCGTGTCGAAGACATCGCCGACGTGGAAGACGAGGGCGTCCCGCCATGGCGCGAGGCGCTCCTCCACCAGCTCGACCGAGGTGTCGGTCAGCCGGCCCGCGTAGCGCTCCGCGCGTTCGCGCTCGGTGAGCTCGCTGTCGGGAATTCCGGCGAAGGTGTCGAACAGGTGGTAGTGGCGGCGGGAAGGCAGCCCGACCGTCTCGAGGATCATCCGCGCGCAGCCGGCCCGGTAGACGCCGAACTCGGCTGTGTCACCGGGAAGGTCGCGGACCTGCCGCGCGACGCTGGTCAGAAGCCACATCCGCCAGCGGATGTCGAGGCCGGGTTGATCGGGATACCAGTCCCGCGCCATCTCCTCGTAGGCACGGCTCCACGCGGCATCGCTGAGAAAGGGCGAGACGTAGACGGTCGCGAGCCCGTCCGCTTCGTAGACGTACTCCGGACCTGTCGGCCCCGGATCGCGGGACGCTGGAGACGGCCTCGGCATCAGGTGCAGGAGCCCGAGGATGTTGCGGAGCAGCAGGGCCGGGTAGCGCAGCGGGCGGGGGAGCCGCGAGATCGGCGTGTTCGGGTGAACCGTCCAGTCCACGGCTCAGCGCGGGCCCTTTGCGGTCTTGTCCCTCGCGGCCGGCCGCCGGTCCCGGGTCCTGATCGCGGGGCGCCAGCGGGCCGGGATGTAGTCGAGCAGGTCGCCGATCCGGCTGAGGCCGCGGTGGAAGACGACCTGGGCGGCGGGGCGCTTGCGCAAGACCGTCGTCCGGAAGCGTGCGGCGAGCCGGACCGGCACGGCTGAGTAGGCGGCGGTGCCCGCGGAGAAGGCACCGAACATCACCCGGGTGGCGGGGAACCTCCGCCGCTCACGGGGTGTGAGGGCCGGCGAATGGATGCGGATGATCTTCTCGATCTCCGGCTTCCAGTGGCTGAAGTCGGATGACTTCGCGTCCTCGTGATGAACCCGGACGGCCAGAGGGTCGCCGTCGATCAGCTCGGGCATCTCCCCGGCGAGCGCGAGGCGGATCATGAACTCGGCGTCGAAGGCGAAGTGCATGTCCTGGCGGAAGAGGCCGAACCCATCGAACAGCCTGCGATGCCAGAACGCCGAGGGTTGGGGCACGTGCCAGGGAGCGAGCAGCCACCACTGGCGCCCCCGGGGCCAGCTCCACTCCCAGCTCCAGGGCAGGCTCGGGCGGATGATCCCGGTCTCATCGGTCCCCGGCGTGCCCGCGGGGCGGTCGTGCTCGTCGAGATCGAGACCGGCACCGGCCACCCAGCCTCGATCCGACCGCTCGAAGGCATCGACCGCGCGGTCGAGGGCACCGGGCAGGTAGTAGTCGTCTGAGTTCAGGTAGGCGACGATCTCGCCGTCGGTCCGCTCGATCCCCTTGTTGATCGCCTCGGTCTGGCCGTTGTCGGGCTCGGAGACCCACCACGAGAGCCGGTCCTCGTAGCGGCGGACGACGTCGATCGTCTCATCCGTGGAGCCGCCGTCGACGATCACGTAGTCGAGATTCGGGTAGCCCTGATCGAGCACCGACCGGATGGTGCGCTCGATGAACCTCCCCTGGTTGAAGGACGGGGTGACGACCGTCAGCTTGGGACGCACTTCGCCGCGAGTCTACGTTCCCCGGGCTTGGGGCCGTGCCGCTCGCCCCTGGTTCCCCCTCGTCCAAAACCGGCCGCTAGCCTTCCCGCGATGGCGTCCGCTTCCCCCGATCCCGGCTTCTGGTCCGGCAAGCGCGTCGTGGTCAGCGGTGGCGCCGGCTTCCTCGGCAAGCCGACGACAGGCCTGCTCCGCGAGCTGGGCGCTGAGGTGAGCGTGGTTCGCTCGGCCGAGTTCGATCTGCGCGACCGCGAGGCGACGACCCGCGCCCTCGAGGGCGCCGAGGTGGTTCTCCACCTCGCGGCCAACGTCGGCGGAATCGGGTTCAACCGGCGCAACCCGGCGCCCCTCGCCCACGACAACCTGCAGATGAGCCTGAACGTCTTCGAGGCCGCCAGGGAGCTCGAAATCGAGAAGCTCGTTGCCGCCGGCTCGGTCTGCGCCTATCCGAAGTTCACCCCGGTCCCGTTCTCGGAGGACGAGATCTGGAATGGCTACCCGGAGGAGTCGAACGCGCCGTACGGGCTCGCCAAGAAGATGAACTTCGTGCTCTCGGACGCCTACCGGCGCCAGTACGGGCTCGACTCCTGCGTCCCGGTGATGGCCAACCTCTACGGCCCGGGTGACAACTTCGACCTGGAGGACTCCCATGTGATCGCGGCGATGGTCCACAAGTACGCCCTCGCAGCCGAGCGAAATGAGCCTGAGGTGGTCCTCTGGGGAACCGGGGAGCCGACCCGGGAGTTCCTCTACGTCGACGACGCCGCGCGCGCTCTGCTGCTCTGCGCCGAGAGGCTTGACGTCTCGGACCCGGTCAACATCGGAACGGGGACGGAGACTCGGATCCGGGACCTCGCCGAGATGATCGCCGCGCTGGCGGGCTATGAGGGCAGGACCGTGTGGGACTCCTCCAGGCCCGACGGACAGCCGAAGCGCTACCTCGACACGACGCGCGCCCGGGAGCTGATCGGCTTCGAGGCCGAGATGCCGCTGGAAGAGGGGCTCCGGCGGACGATCGAATCCTTCCGCGCCGTGGACATGCCGGCCGTCGCCTCCTCGGCCTAGCCAGAGAGATGGAGTCGGTCGCGATGGCGGGGGCCCGGCCGCGCGCCCACTCGGTGGTCTCGCGACTCGAGCGGATCGCGGTGTCCGCCTGGTTCGCCTACGGCTCGATCCTGCTGATCCAGGCGAAGGTCCTCTGGGGCATCTGGCAGTACCGCGATTTCTCCGCCGGCGACACCTCCGACTACTTCGTCTACGCCAATTCGTGGACCAACCATTTGCAGGTCGAGCCGCTGTTCTCGCCGCTCTACACCATCTTCTGGGGGACGCTGCGATGGTTCATCTCCGACGCCTACGCGGTCACGCTCGCCCACAGGATCATCATCGTCTTCGCCGTCACGATCCTGGTGCTCGCGGTGTTGCGTCGCCTGCTCACGCCGGGGATCGCCTGGGCTCTCGCGGCCTGGTGGGCGATCCTTCCGACCAACTACGACACGCTCAACGAGGTCCACCTCTTCGCGCTGCTCCCGATCCTGGTCGCCGCCCTCGTCGCCGTGAACTACAGCGGACCGCGGATGCGGGCGACGGTATTCGGGATCCTGCTCGGCTCCGCGGTCGTCGTGCGCAACGAGATCATCGTGGCTGCGCTCGTCTGGCTGCTCCTCTGCATCGCCTACGAGTGGCGCGAACGGCGGCGCCGGCGCTCGTCGGGGGGAGGCTCGGTGCCGCTGAGCCGGATCCTGGCTCCGTTCGGTGTCGCGACGCTCGCCGTCGCACTCCTGGCCCTGCTCACCATCTGGCGAGCCCGTGATCCGCAATCGGTTCCGCAGTGGGTGGAGAGCGCGCAGAGCAAGCAGGACCTGGCTCTCTGCCAGCACTACGCGGTGGGCTACCAGCAGCAGCACCACGCCGACACGCAGCCCGCCTGGCTGCACTGCGAGACATTCATGCAACGGGATTTCGGATCGCCCATGCCGTCCTTCTACGAGGCCCTGGCCTCCAACCCGTCCGCCATGGCGAGCCATTTCGAATGGAACGCGACTCTCTTCCCGTACGCGCTCGAAATGGCGCTCTTCAACCGGAGCTCCGGGTCCGAGTTCCACAACCCCGACTACGTTGACATCCCGACGGGCTCCTGGTTCGCGCTCGTCGGCTCCGTGGCGGTGCTGGCCTTCGTCGTACTCGCCCTACGGCTGCTCTGGCTACGGCGCAACTGGTGGTGGCGCTCGTGGCTTTCTGCGCGAGCCTGGGGGTGGGGGGTGCTCGTGTGCGCGGCCTTTCTGGGCACCTGGGTGGCCATCACGACCCACCCCCGGCCGGCATACCTCTTCTCGCTCAACTTCGTTCTCTATCCGGTCATCGGGATGTGCGCCATGGTCGTGGCCGATCGCTGGCCGCGCCTGAAGCGGCTACTGCCGGTGGTTCCGATCGCGGCCCTGCTCCTGATCGTGCTCGTCCCCGCCCACTACCACCGCGGCTACTCGAACCCGATCTACGGGACCGGAAAGGTGACGGCCACGATCGTCTCGAATCTCGAGCCTTATCGCGACCACCTGCGGGGCCACGACACGACGCTGCTCTCCATCCGCTCCTACGAGGTCTGCAACTACGTCATCCCCGAGGACGACTGTGACGGTGCCCCCGTCGGCTTCTATGGACCGGCCGGGACCGGCGAGCAAACCTGGCTGGACCAGAACCACATCGACCTGATCTACGCCGATCCAACGCTCCTCGCGAACCCGTACGTTCGCCAGACGCTCGCCAAGCTCCAGCGCAACGACTGGCAGCGCGTCGCGCCGGCTGATCCGCAAGCGGCGGGCTGGCTGCTGCTCGAGCGCCGGGGACCCGCGATATAGAGGCCCTCGATCCGCCGCCCGCACCCCACCTGATGGCCGATTCCCTCGCCGCCCTCGACCGGGAGATCACGAGCTGCACCCGCTGTCCGAGGCTGGTCGAGTGGCGAGAGCGGAGTGCCGCGGAGCCACCGCGGCGTTACCGCGGCGAGACCTACTGGGCGCGGCCGCTGCCCGGCTTCGGGGACCAGCGAGCGCGGATCGTGATCGTCGGCCTGGCACCGGCGGCGCACGGTGGCAATCGGACGGGCCGGATCTTCACCGGGGACCGGTCGGGGGACTGGCTGTTCGCCGCGCTCCACCGGGCCGGGCTCGCCAACCAGCCGACCTCCGTCAGCAGGGACGACGGGCTGCGCCTGAGGGGCGCGTACATCTGCGCCGTCAATCGCTGCCCGCCGCCTCAGAACCGCCCGACGACGGAGGAGCGCGATAACTGCCTGCCGTACCTCGTCCGGGAGCTGCGCCTGATGCGCTCGGCGCACGTCCTGATCGCTCTCGGGTCGTTCGCCTGGACCGGGACGCTTCTGGCGGTAGCCGAGCTGGGTGCGGAGCTGCCTCGCCCGCGCCCGCGCTTCGGCCACGGGGCGGAGGCCGAGATCGCCGACGGCAGCAGGACCTGGTCGCTGCTCGGCTGCTTTCACCCCAGCCAGCAGAACACGTTCACCGGCAAGCTCACCGAGCCCATGATGGATGAGGTGTTCGCGCGCGCGAGGGAGCTCGCCGGTAACTAGTCGTCTGCGGCAGCGATACTTGCTCCGTGTTCCAGCTCAACCTCCCGAACGCGCTCACGATGCTCCGCATCCTGCTCGTGCCGGTCGTCGTGGTCGCTCTGCTCGACGAGACGCCGAACGGGGACGCGATCGCGGCCGGCGTGTTCGCCCTGGCCGCCCTCACCGACACGCTCGACGGCTACATCGCCAGGCAGCGGGACGCGGTCACCACGTTCGGCAAGCTGATGGACCCGATCGCGGACAAGCTCCTGGTCGCCGCGGCGCTTATCGCCCTCGTCTCACTGGACCGGCTCGCCGCCTGGATCGCGATGGTGATCATCGCCCGGGAGTTCGCCGTGACCGGGTTGCGGATGGTCGCCGCCGAACAGGGGGTGGTGATCCAGGCGAGCTGGCTCGGCAAGTTGAAGACGTCCCTCCAGGTCGCCGCGATCATCTGCCTGATCGCGTTCGACCCCACGCCGCTCGCCGTGGATCTGCTGGTCTATGCAGCGGTGGCGGTGACGGTGATCAGCGGGGTCGATTACTTCTTCGGCTTCCGCCGCCTCCACCGCTCGACGCGGGGCGCCGAAGGCACCTAGCGCGGTCCGCCTCCGCCAAAGCGCCGGTGACGCTATGTCGTTGGTGCCTCGAGCCACTCCCGCGTGGTGGTGTGGTGGGGGGAGTGCTCGCCGCTCTCCAGCTCGCCGACGATCTCGGAGAGCAGGCCGTAGCGCTCGGCGACCACGTTGTGGCGGTGGATCGTCTCGAGGTTCTCCTGGCGGGCGTGGACGAAGGAGCCGTTGCGGAGATCGGGGTAGACCTCGGTGACCTGGCGGATCATCTCGCGCACGCAGTCCTCGACGAAGCGGGGGTTGGCGTGGGCCTTTTCGACGACCGCGCGCTCGTCCGAGCGCTTCATGAGCTCGTAGATCTCGCTCGACATGGAGCTCTCGACGATGCGGAGGAGCCGACGGGCGTCGATGTCGACGTCGAGGTCCTCGGGGACAGCCGATGTAGAGGGTGCCGATGCCGCGCTGGTTGTGGGTCGCGATTGGTACCGCGTCGACGATCCGGTCGATGTCCTTGGGGTCGAAGCCCTGATCGGCGAGGCGGGCGCGGGCGCCGTCCTCGACCAGGCCCTGGGCGCAGGGGCAGGCGGTCATGCCCTGGGCCTCGACGCCGGTGAGGGTGCGGGTGCCGCGCTCGGAGGAGACGGCGGTGCCGAAGAGGGTGTAGAGCTCCTGGGTGGGGAGGCCGGAGACGGGGGCCGGGACGGTCTCGGGGTAGCGGGCCGCGATCCGCACCTCGGCGCGGAGGCCGCCCTGGCGCTCGCGGACGCGCTCGGCGATGTGGGCGGCCAGACCCTCGGCGCGGAGCGCCTCGCCGAGGACGACCGTGTCGATGGCCTCGTTGACGACCTCCTCGAAGCGGGACATGTGGACGCCGGCCTGCTCGGGATTGAGATCCACGAAGCACTCGAGATCCGCGTGGTAGAGGGACTCGTCCCGCGATGTGCCGCCGTTCTGGGATCCGCAGACCCGGATGATCTTCTCGACGCCGACGACGCCGACGCGGGAGAGGCTGACCCGGGTGGTGGGTGCCTCCGCCTGCGCGTCGCGGGTGGGGGCGGGGACGATTTCGGTTGGGTTGGCCATCGGGTCAAGTATGCCGGAGCCGGATCGGTGGCCTGGGGAAGTTCCCAATACTTGGTCGGTGTTCCCGGGCAGTCGTCCATATACTCACGGGCACTGGACCGGCCTCCATAGGGGGGAGGCGGGACAACTGGGGAGAGGAGAAGGGTTTGGCGGCGACTGGCACGGCTGTCCCGGCCGACGAACAGACTTTCGGGGAGAACGAGGAGTTGCGCGGCCTGATCGCCGCGGGGACCGAGCGGGGGTATCTGACCTTCGAGGAGATCGCCTCCACCCTCGAGGAGGTGGAGGTCACCAAGGAGCAGGTGTCGGAGCTGCATGCGCACCTGGTCGAGCAGGGTGTGGATGTGATCGCGGCCGACGGTGTCACTGCTTACAAGGAGAGCAAGGGGGAGGACTCCTCCAACGGGAGCCGGAAGAAGCAGGAGCTGGATCTGACCGTCGAGCCGAGTTTGGACTCGCTGCGGCTGTATCTGCGCTCGATCGGCTTGGTCGACCTGCTGACCGCCGACCAGGAGGTCGAGCTGGCGAAGAGGATCGAGCGGGGGGACATGGATGCGAAGCGGCACATGGTGGAGGCCAACCTGCGGTTGGTGGTGTCGATCGCGAAGTCCTATCTGGGGCGGGGACTGAGCCTGCTCGATCTGATCCAGGAGGGGTCGCTGGGGTTGATCCGGGCCGTGGAGAAGTTCGACTACCGGCGGGGCTACAAGTTCTCGACCTATGCGACCTGGTGGATCAGGCAGGCGGTGACCAGGGCGCTGGCCGACAAGTCCAGGACGATCCGGATTCCGGTTCACATGGTCGAGAAGCTGAACCGGGTGGTGCACGTGGAGAGGAACTTGGTGCAGAAGCTGGGGAGGGAGCCCGAGCCGCAGGAGATCGGGAGAGAGCTCGGTTGGACGGCCAGGGAGGTGCGCGAGGTGCTGCGGGTCTCTCAGATGCCGGTGTCGCTGGAGAAGCCGGTGGGGGACGAGGACGATTCGGAGCTGGGTGACTTCGTGGCGGACGACAACGTGCAGTCGCCGTTCGACAAGGCGTCCGACAATCTGCAGAGGGAGGATGTGCAGAGGGCGCTGGCGGTGCTGCCGGTGCGTGACCGCGAGGTGCTCGAGCTGCGCTACGGGCTGAATGGGCGAAAGCCGATGACGCTCGAGGAGGTCGGTGTGGCGTTCGGGGTGACCCGGGAGCGGATCCGGCAGATCGAGAACAACACGCTGAAGCGGCTCAAGGGCCTGCCCGAGGCGCAGTGCCTGCGCGGCCTGGGCTAGCCGGGCTCGGCGCGCGATTTAACCGTCGGGCCGAGGATTCAGACCCGGCCGGGTCTGGGTCTCCTCATCGGGCAGCGCCAGTTGTTCGACGTGGCACCGCATGTACTCCTCGATCCGGGTCATGACGAACCGGCCGGGACCATCAGACTCGACTCGGAAGCGATCGCCGGGCTCGATCGAGCAGGTGGCCGCCACCGCCAGCGGGACCGTTACCTGGTGGTTCGCGGACATCCGCGTCCGCCCGACCGCCGGCGGTTCGGGCGAATCCGCGGTGTCAGATGGGGGAGGCAGGATTCGAACCTGCGAAGGCTGAGCCTGACGGTTTACAGCCGCCGTCCTTTGGCCGCTTGGATACTCCCCCGGCGGCGATGATTCTAGAGGCGAGCCTATTCCGTAGACCAGCTCGCGGATCGGCTCGGTGCTCTCGATTTCGTACTCCGAGTACTTCGTTCCCCCAAGCTGTACGGCCCTCTTCCCGATCGAGGTCTGTCGCAGGAATGAACCACCTGCGGCCGGCTGACGTGAGCGCAAAGAGGTAGTCGACCTTGGATGGGTCAAAGACTTTCGCCACGCCGTTCCAGCTTTGATTCCCACCGCATGTCACCAAGGAGACGGGGAATCGTCGATGTCCGTTTGGCGTGTGAAGCTCCTGCGCCGAGGTCTTCACCTGGATTCGCATCAACCGGTCACCGAACTGGGCGACGAGATCAAAGTCCGGGCTATGCCCGAATGGGACAGTGACGAGCGCGCCCGATCTCGTGAGCCACTCGATAGCGGACGCTTCACCAAGGTCTCCTTGCTGCCGGCGGTTGATCAATCGCTCCATGGAACGAACATACGTTCGCCGACGCTGCTGAGTGGCGCGCGGCGTGCAACGAGTCCGTAACGGGATCGTCAGCAGAGTCATACGCAGCCAAGTAGCGTCCGCTCGCATGACCGATCTCGACGGCCGCGTCATCGCCATCGCCGGTGCCGGCGGCGGCCTCGGGCCCATCGTCGCCCAGCGCCTCGCCGACGCCGGCGCCAGCCTCGCCCTCGCGGACCGCCAGCAGGAGATCGCGGACGCCGTCGCCCAGGACCTCGGTCTCCCCGACGATCGCGTGCTCCCCCTCGGCCGTCGACCTCCTCGACGAATCCCAGGCCAACGACTGGGCCGCCTCGACGCAGGAGAAGTTCGGCCGCGTCGACGGCCTCCTCCACCTCGTCGGCGGCTACCGCGGCGGCGACCCGATCCACTCCTTCGACCTCGCCGACTACGAGTTCCTCCACGACCTCCTGGTCCGCACCCTCCAGCTCACCACCCGCGCCTTCCACACCGCTCTCACCGCCAGCGAACACGGCCGCTTCGTCCTGGTCTCCGCCGCAGCGGCCCAGATGCCCGAGAACACCAACGCCGCCTACGCGTCGGCCAAGGCCGCGGCCGAGGCCTGGACCCTCGCCCTCGCCCACTCCTTCGCCGGCACCAACGCCACCTCCAACATCATCGTCGTCAACGCCATCGAGACCCCCCAGATCCGCGAATCCAGCCCCGGCGTTGACCGTCCGACCTTCACCCCGGCCGAGGACCTGGCCGACGCCGTCGCCTTCCTCTGCTCGGACTCAGCGGCCCGCATGAACGGCCAGCGCCTCTCCCTGCACCCCTGACCCACCACCCCTCCAAGGCTCCACCGGCCATCGCTACAGTGAGGCGCGCGCCCGGATAGCTCAGTTGGTAGAGCACTTCCATGGTAAGGAAGGGGTCGTCGGTTCAAGTCCGACTCCGGGCTCTTCGCGATGCCACCGGACGACGCCTCACTGGTCATCCACGCAGGAGCAGGGGCGGGCAGCGAGTACCCCCTCGACGGCGAGCTGATCCTCGGCCGCGAGCACGGCACGGCCGACGTGGTCATCCCCGACTCCGGCGTCTCCCGCCGCCACGCCCGCGTCCTCGCGCACAACGGCGAGGTCACCGTCGAGGACCTCCGCTCCTCCAACGGCACCTACGTCAACGGCCACCGCATCTCCGGCCCGGTCGAACTCGGCACCGGCGACGAGGTCCAAATCGGCGACACCATCGTCGGCCTCAGACGACCGACCCTCACCGCCCCGATGCGCCGCCCCGCGCCCCGCCGCCTGGCCCCACCGCCGCACCAACCCGGCAACATCCCGGCCCTCGCCGCCCTCTTCCTCGGCCCCCTCTCGATCCTCCTCGTCTTCCTCAGCACCGGCGGCTTCTTCCTGGCCCTCCCGTGCGGCATCGCCGCCGTCGTCCTCGGCACCATCGGCATCCGCAACGCGGACCGCCGCCAACTCGGCCACCGCGCCCTGGCCCGCATCGGCCGGGTCGACCGGCTGGATCGGCACCCTCCTCTCCATCCTGGCCGTGATCGTCTTCATCGTCGTCGCCACGGCCCTGCACACCACCGAGAGCAGCGTCAGCGGCCTCATCGACCGGATCCACCACGAGATCGACAAGGTCCCCAGCGTCAATCCACCGGACGTCAAGTCTCAGACGCCCGCCAGCTAGGCTCCCCCGCCGTGGACTTCAAGCTCAGCGACGAGCAGCGCGACTTCGTCTCCGCCATCCGCGACTTCTGCCAGCGCGAGTGCGGCACCCTCGAGCAGCGCGAGCAGCTCACCAACCACTACACCGAGCTCCACAACCCCGAGATCTACAAGAAGATGGCCGACCTCGGCTGGCTCGGCCTGACCATTCCCGAGGAGCACGGCGGCTCGGGCGGCGGCTGGATCGACGCCTGCCTCTTCATGGAGGAGACATCCCGCGGCATGGCGCCGATCGGCGGCTACAGCACCACCCTGATCGTCGCGGGCGCCCTCAAGCGCTTCGGCACCGACGAGCAGAAGGACCGCCTCCTGGGGAACATCGCCAAGGGCTCGGTCGAATCCATCGCCATGACCGAGCCCGAGTCCGGCTCCGACGTCGGCTCGCTCTCCACTCGCGCCGAGCGCTCCAACGGCGGCTTCGTGCTCAACGGGCAGAAGGTCTTCATCTCCAACGCCCGCAGCGCCGACCACGTCCTCACCGTCTGCCGCACCACCAAGGGCGAGTCCAAGCACGATGGCCTCTCGATGATCTTCGTCCCCGTCGGCACCGAGGGCATGACCATGGAACCCATCGACACCATGGGCGGTCGCGAGACCAACACCGTCTACTACAACGACGTCGAGGTGCCCGAGGAGAGCGTCCTCGGCCAGGTGGACCACGGCTGGACCCAGCTGATGGCGGGTCTCAACGTCGAGCGGCTGATCCTCGCCGCGATCCAACTCGGCGTCGGCGGAGCGCGCCTTCGACGACGCCCTGGCCTACTCAAAGGAGCGCGAGCAGTTCGGCCGCCCCATCGGCACCTTCCAGGCCCTCCAGCACCGCTTCGCCGACCTCGCCACCGACCTCGAGGCCGCCAGGCTCATGACCTATTGGGTGGCGAGCATGGTCGACGAGGACGAGGACCGCATGCTGCCCAAGGAGGCCTCCATGGTGAAGCTCTTCGTCACCGAGACCGCCAAGCGCGTCACCCTCGAGGGCATGCAGATGATGGGCGGCTACGGCTACTCCTCGGAATACGACATGGAGCGCCTCGTCCGCCAGACCCTGGTCTCCACCATCTACGGCGGCACCTCCGAGATCCAGCGCGGCATCATCGCCAAGACGCTGGGTCTCTAGCCAGGCCCTCCGAATCCGCGCCCTAGGTGTTCGTCAGGGGCCGGCGTACCCGTTCGAGTAGCACGGACGCGGATCCGATCCGTCGAGGCACTGATCGATGAACCCGTCGTTCTGCAGCCAGGTCACATCGTGACCCACGCCGTCGGCCGAGCGCCGCGGGTACTGGTGCGGATCGCAGCCGTAGACGCTGGCCGGGTTCGGCGGCAGGTTCACCAGCGGCGCCGGAGCGGTCCCGTGCCGCGTGTCCCCGTTCTCATCCGTGCACGTCTGATCCGGCGTGCCGGTGAAGTCGAGCGGCCCGCCGTCGTAATAGACCATCGCGGCGTTCCCGCTGTAGGGGTAGGCCCCGATCGGCGTCAGCCCGAACAGCGGATCCGTCCCCCAGTGCCGCCCGGGGTCGAGCTCGGGCGTGTGGACCTGCGCACCGATCGTCCGCGCCTCCACCTCGCCCGCCACGTTCGAGACCTGATGGTCCCCGTAGCCGAGCTGCAGCAGCACGTGGTGCTCGGGTGTGTTCGGCAGCGGATCGTCGGTCATGTGATGCGCGTACCCGTTCGCCTCGCCGCGGTCCCAGAGCAGTTGCATCAGCGACAGGATCAGCGGCCGCCGTTCGAGGCCCGGGTAGTTCGCCCACAGACCGAGGTTGGCGGTGTCCAGGTACTGCCCCGAGTCCGTGCTTCGCGTGAGCAACGTCGAGTAGTTCATCCCGACCACATTCAGTACCGACTGGGTCAGATCAGGCTCGAGCGCGGTCAGCGCCCCGCCCATGATCGCCCCCTGGCTGATCCCCTCCCAGAACAGCCCCTGGGCGGGATCGAGCACGGACGTCGGGTCGTCCCCACCCACGCCGTCCGGATCGAACTGGAAGGCCGGATCGGTATCGAACCCGTCGGGGTGCAGCATCGCCCGGCCCAGATAGATCATGTTCACGAACCCCTGCTGCATCCGGTCCGTGAGCTTGTTGAAGGTGGACAGGTCCTTGAGCGCCGAAAGCACGCCACCGAGGTCGTCCTCCGAGAACCCGGCCCAGTTGGTCGCACACCAGGTCGTGTTGCTGTCGTTGGCCTCGCTGTTCGGGAACCGAATCATGTCGTCGACCTGCGTGAAGTCGCCGAGCAGCCCGTGCCCGAAGATCCCGCTCTTGGTCGGGTTGACATCGGTCCCGGTGACCGCCGAGTTCGGGATCACGCACTCGAATCGCACGCCCGTCGTGGCCGCTGTCCGGGTCATCGGCGATCCCGGTCGGATTCGCGTCCACGTCCCCGTTGGACTGGAAGTTGAACTTCCCGCCCGGGTGGCAGTCCCCGTTGTCGAGGTAGCAGGGGATGTCGGTCAGCTCACCGTCGACCAGCCGCAGCGTGTTCGCCGGCAGGTCGGGGTCGCGGGCGTTCACCACGTTCGTGATGTGGAAGCTGGGCGCGTCGCCATCGACCACGCCGTCTCCCGGCGTGTCGTCGCCGAGCTGGTGCAGCGCGTCGTCGCGGATCGCCAGCGCCCGCCCCGCGAGGCTGTGCTCGCTGGCGACCGTGAAGTCCCAGGCCAGGTACAGGCCCTGCCGCTGGATCCCGTCGCTCTGGAGGGTCGACAGCACGTCGTCGATGTGTGAGCGCCGCGCCTCGACCGCGGGGTCGGTCGTCGCGATGTTGTCCCTGTAGACGCGGAACGCCATCGGCGCGTCCACCGGGTTGTCCGACGCGTCCCTGATGTTGCGCAGCGCGACGATGTACCGGTGCCCCTCCTCGAAGTTCGTCGTGGGGCGAATGATCAGGTTGACGTCCGCGGTATCTCCCGGCTGGTAGTGGTTCGGATTGGCGTCCAGCTCGGCGAAGATCGGCTGGCGCTCCCCGGTGTCCGCGTCGATCACCACCGCCGGCTGGTTCGGATTCGCGTAGGCGCCGGGGTCGGTGAGCGGCACGAAGCCGGTGTTGTCGAAGGCGGCCTGTGTCTCGACCTCCGGGATCTTCACCGTGATCGCGCTGCCGGGGCTGAACCCATCGGCGCGGTTGAAGTCAGTCGGATCGATCGGCACCCCGGCCTTGTTCTGCGGCATCGCGTCGGACTGGAAGTCCAGTCGACGGCCGGTGTCCGTCGAGGGATCCGCGACCGTGAAGTAGTCGTTCGGGAAGGGCTGCATGCAGAGCGACGGATCGAACGGATCGCAGTGCGGTCCCTGGTTCCCGCTGCCCTGGCAGGCCGCGAGGTCTCGCACCAAGGGGGTAACCGGGGGACTCTTCTTGCCTCGTCTTCTTGTGCTTCTTCTTGCCCTTGGCCGGACGAAGTGGCCTCGTAGACCCTCGACCGAGCAGCTGCCCATCGCGGTCCTGCCCGCGGCGGAGAGCGGCAGATTCATCCGCTTCGCGGACTTGACCTTCGTCGCCGTCGTCAGCCGTAGGGCACC
Organism: uncultured Solirubrobacterales bacterium; assembly: GCA_963777575.1. Taxonomy (GTDB): domain Bacteria; phylum Actinomycetota; class Thermoleophilia; order Solirubrobacterales; family 70-9; genus DASUPK01. Next base: position 146,511 of record CAVZRH010000015.1, read on the forward strand.
GCTGCTCTGGATGCCGTCGACCACGACGCGCTTGCCCTTGCCGCCCTTGACGCGCACGGAAATCGCCCCCGAGTCCAGGATCGCCTGCTGTTGGGAGCTCAGGACGGTCACCTTGCCGCCCTTCCCCTTGTGCTTCTTCTTGCCGTCGGCCACCCCGGCCAGCAGCCCGGCACAGAGCAGAGCCAGTCCCGCAAGCACGACCGCGCCCCCGCGCGTCAGCAAATCCGTCCGCCTCAAAGGTCCCTCTCCTTCGTCCCGCGAGCCCTCTCCCGGTGCTCGTCTCGGCCGCGCACCCTATCGGATGAATCGCGGGATTCACGCCCTCTCAGCGATCTCCCGGAAAAGTCAGTACGGCGAAAGGGGACCAGGGGTGATTTAGTACTCCCATCCGGCCGGGAGCCGATCGAGTCGGGGAGAGGAGAGACGGGATGGATCTGGAGACCTTTGATGAAGCGCGCCCCGACCTGGAGTCGCTGGAGGGCTCGCACCGGCTCGGCCGGCGCAGCTTCCTGATCGGCGCACTGGCGACCGGCGCCGCCGTGGCGGCGCCAGTGAACTACGCCGCCGCCGCCCGGAAGCGCCGCATCCCGGTCGCGAAGCACGCAACCTTCAAACAAGGAATCGCCTCGGGCTTCCCGCGCCCCCAGGGCATCGAGCTCTGGACTCGGCTCGGCGAGATCAAGCGCACCTCGAAGCTCAATGTCGTCGTCGCCACGGACAGCAAGTTCCGCAACGTCATCGAGGAGAAGGCGGTCACCGCTCGCGCCGAGCGGGACTTCACCGCCCGCACCTTCATCAAGGGCCTGAAGCCGGACAAGCACTACTTCTACCGCTTCGTCACCAAGGACTCGAAGTCGCCGGTCGGCCGCTTCAAGACGGCACCGCCGCTCAACTCTCGCAAGCCGATCCGGATCGCTTTCTACTCCTGCCAGCACTACGAGTCCGGCTTCTACAACGCCCAGCGCGCGATCGCCAACGAGCCCGATCTGGACCTGGTCGTCTGCCTCGGTGACTACATCTACGAGTACTCCGATGGGCCCGGCAACGGCGTTCGGCTCGACACGACCGGCAACAACCACGACGGCGACAGCCAGCTGCTGAACGAGTACTGGGAGAAGTACCGCCTCTACAAGGCGGACCCGAATCTGAAGGCGATGCACGCCGCGCACCCGTTCCTCGCGACCTGGGACGACCATGAGGTCGAGGACAACTACGCCGACGGCCAGCCGAGCTCCCATCAGCAGGACCCCACACATACGCAGCTCAAGAACTACCCGCGGCGTGTTCCGTTCGGCGAGCGCGAGGCGAACGGGCATAAGGCGTTCTTCAACTACATGCCCCGAGCCCGGTTCAAGGGCGACCGCAACCGGGTCTACGAGGAGTATCGCCTCGGGAAGCTCGTCGACCTGCTGCTCACCGACGAGCGCCAGTATCGCGACCGCCAGCCCTGCGGGGACGGACAGCAGATCGCGTGTCCCGACGCAAACTCACCTCGGACGATGCTGGGGGCGCGCCAGCTCGAATGGTTCAAGAGCCGGCTGGCCGGCGCTCCCACCACCTGGAAGGTGTGGGCGACAGAGTTGATGGTGATGGGCGCCCGGGCCGCGCCGGGCGTGTACGCGGTGGTGGATTCGTGGGATGGCTACGGCTACGAGCGCAAGCAGATCCTCGACCACATCCTCGACAACAACGTCCAGAACGTGGTCGCGATCACCGGCGACATCCACACGTTCTTCGGCGGGACCGCCTACACCACGGGAGTCGAGGAGACCGGCAGCCGAGCCGCAATCCCGGAATTCGTGGGCGGATCGGCGACGTCCTACGGCCTTCCGGAGGCCACCGGGATCTCGCCGCAGGTCCTGACGTCCCTCGTCAAGGCAAGTGATCCGCACATCCAGTTCAGCGACTTCACCAAGCGGGGCTACGGCGTGATCGAGATCGGCCCGACCGGAGCCGACTGCCAGCTGAAGGCGGTCGACGCCAAGACGCAGGGAGCATCGACGCCGACGACGATCGCCCAATTCCACGTCCCGCTCGGCGCACGCTCGGCGGTGCAGACCGGCTAGACGAAGACCGCAACTCTGAAAGCGCGGTCGGGTTTCGCCGTGTTACATTCGGGTCACAGGAGAGGGGCCCTGAGGAGAGGGACCCTGAGGAGAGGGAGCTTGAGGAGAGGGATGCGAGCCAGGAAGGCAGCACATCGTCGGCGGACACTGATCGTCGCTGGAGCGGTTGCGCTCGTCGCAGTCCTCCTCCCCGCCTTCGCCATCGCGCACATCGAGCGCGCCTCCTACTGGCCCGACCCGGCCCCCGACACCTCGGTCAAGCCCGCCGCCGGCGGCTCTGTGCCGGCCGTGCGCAAGCTCTTCAGCGCCCTCGACAAGAAGAAGCCAGGCAAGACCCGCGTCGTCTGCCCGAACCCGCCGAGCAAGAAGCTCCGCAAGCACGGCAGCGACAAGAAGCTCTCCAAGAACAAGACGATCAAGACCCTCAACAAGTCGATCAAGAAGGCGCGCAAGAAGGGCTACAAGCTGCGCAAATCGCAGCCGCCTCTGAAGCTGAAGAAGAAGAAGGCGAAGAAGCTGCGCGCATTCAACGTCAAGCTGCTGCGGCAGTGCACGTACAAGTCGATCCAGAAGGCGGTCACCGCTGCTCACAACAACGACCGCATCGAGATCATGCCCGGCCTCTACACAGAGCCGAAGTCGCGCTCCAAGCCGACCAACGACCCGGCCTGCGACCAGTACAAGATCACCAACGACAAGAACCAGGCGGGCGCGGTCTCCTACGCCTACCAGTTCCACTGCCCAAACGACCAGAACCTGATCGCCGTTCTCGGCCGCGCCCTGACCAACACCCCGGTCCCGCAGCCGCCGACGTCTGGACCGCCACGTCATTCCAGATGCCGGAGCCTGCATCCGCTGCAACCTGCAGATCCAGGGAACCGGCGTCTCGCCCGATGACGTCACGATCGACGCCGGCAACACCGCCTCCGGCGACGGCCCGCCGATCGGCTCGGTCAAGGACGTCGGCATCCGCGCCGACCGCGCCGACGGCTTCGTCCTCGACAACATCAAGGTCCGTCACGCCAGGGAGCACGACATCTACGTGATCGAGACCGACGGCTCGCACCTGAACCGCTTCAAGGCACCGTACGCGGGTGAGTACGGCCTACTCACGTTCGTCGCCGACCATTCCCTGATCGAGAACTGCGACGCCTGGGGAGCCGGCGATTCGGCCCTCTATCCGGGTGCCAGCGCGGACCTCGGCGAGGCCGTGCCGCCGAATCAGCGCCGTTACGGCACCGAGCTCCGCAACTGCGACATGCGCCACAGCACGCTGGGCTACTCGGGTACGGACGGCAACGCAGTCTGGGTCCACAACAACGCTCTCTACAACAACTCGATGGGGTTCTCGACGGACGTCTTCACCGCGCCCGGCCATCCCGGTTTCCCCCAGGACTCCGACCTGCTTGAGAACAACGACATCTACTCGAACAACTTCAACGCGTACCTGCCCCAGTGCGGCGCCGGACAGAGCCCGGGCCGAGCGGGCCGAAGCAGGGCTGCTCCGACGTCGTCCCGAGCGTCCCGGTGCCGGTCGGGACAGGAATGTGGATCGCGGGCGGGAACGCGAATGTGGTCCGCAACAACAACTTCTGCGACAACTGGCGCCGCGGGGCGATGCTCTTCCAGGTCCCCGACGCGTTCGTCTGCGACGACCCGGACAACCAGGTGGCCGGCTGCGATCCGACAACGACGGTGCCGGCGACCTCGTATCGCAACCAGTTCTACTCCAACAAGATGGGCGTGGCTCCGAACGGCAAGGTCAAGCGGAACGGCGTGGACTTCTGGTGGGACCAGGGCGGCGTCTCCATCGACCCGACGCTCAACACGGGGAACTGCTGGTACAGCAACACGGGCACGGACGGCACGGCGGCGAGCGTCACCGGCCTGCCCTCGCCGAGCGGCACCCCGCCGAACAACCTCCCGTCCAACTGTGCCGACAGCCCATCGGTTGGCGCCATGAACGGGCAGGTCACCGAGGAATTAACGTGCAGCACGGTTCCCAAGGGAGACCCGAGCTGCCCGTGGTTCACAACCCCGCCCAAGCCCTAGCGAGCCGTGCATTGAGCTCTCCGCGCCGCACCCTTGCGGTGGTCGTGATCGTGGCGTCGGCAGCGATTGCCGGTTGCGGCGGTGGCCCCAACACCCAGCCCCAGGTGGACGTCGGACCGAACGTCGGCCAGCCGATCAGCCTCGCCGACTGCAACGACTGGAATCAGGCGAACACCGAGCAGCGCCTCGGGACGATCACGCAGCTCAAGGACTTCGCCGGGGGCCCCATCGTGGGCAATAACGCGTCCGTCTCCGTCGGGCACCGGGGCGGTACTGGACGACAAGGACGCCTACAACCTGTTCAACCGCTGGTGCGATCAGAGCTTCGCCCGCGGCTTCAAGCTCTACAAGATCTACGAGCGCGCCGCGGCCTTCACCGGCCAGCCGGCCCAATAGACCGGCGACTCGTGCAAACGGTCGCTATTCTTGAGCTCACCTCGTGCCTGGGGCCGGGGGTTTTTTTCTGTCCGGCCGCGAAAAGATCGGCGACGGCTTCTGCGGCCGAACCATTCAAGGAAGTGAAGTAGAGAGACATGGCCTCTGATGTTCGAATCGGCGTGACACTCGCCTGTGAGGAGTGCAAGCGCCGCAACTATGAGACGAACAAGTCCCGGCGGAATTCGCCGGACCGGATCGAGCTGCGCAAGTTCTGTCGCTGGTGCGGTCGCCACACGCCGCATAAGGAGACCCGCTAAGGGCCTCTGAGGATGGCGAAGACCCGCGCACAGAGAAAGGCCGAGCGCAAGCGCCGCCAGCAGGCCGAGCAGCGCCGGCGCGCAGTCGGACCCGGCCGCTGAGCAGGAGGAGCGCGCCCAGCAGGACACCCGGCTCGGTGTCTCCGGCGAAGTCGCCGAGGCCGAGGCGGCGATCGAGACCGGCGCTCGCGTGGACGAGCTCGGAGAGCGGGTCCACGAGAAGCCCGGCGAGGTGCCCGATGTCGAAGACGGCGGCTCGCCGGTCCCTGGGATCATCCCCGAGCAGGTCCGGCCCGAGCCCCCGGCTCCGGCGCCCTCGCGCGCCGACGTCGGCCGCCCCGATGACGGCGCGGCAGTCGAGGCCCCAGCCGAGCCGGGCGAGAGTCGCCGCGACCGCCGACAGCGTGAGAAGGAGGATCGGCGGAAGGCGCGAGCCAAGGAACTTCAGAAGGGTCAGGCCGAGAAGGCGGAGAAGCGACGCGGCCCCGTCCTCGGATTCCTGCTTTCCTGCTGGGCCGAGCTCAAGCGGGTGCAGTGGCCGGACCGCGACACGCTGGTCCAGGCCTCGGCCGTCACCTTCATCTTCGTGGCCGTCATGGCCGCATACCTCGGCGGCCTCGACGCCGCCTTCAACTGGCTGATCCAGCGGATCATCTAGGGACAGGAGATTCGATGATGTTTCGCTGGTACGTGATCAACACCTATTCGGGGCACGAGAACAAGGTCAAATCGAACCTCGAGCACCGGGTCCACACGATGGGTCAGGAGCGCAACGTTCGCCAGGTCGTCGTGCCGACCGAGCAGATCTCGGAGATGAAGGACGGCCAGAAGATCCAGAGCGAGAAGCGGACCATGCCCGGCTACGTCCTGGTCAACATGGAGATGACCGACGAGGCCTGGGGCCTGGTCAAGAACACCCCCGGCGTCACCGGTTTCGTCGGCTCCCGCAACAAGCCGATCCCGCTCTCCAAGGTCGAGGTCGACCGCCTGCTCCACCGCGAGACCGCGGAGCGGCCTCGCACCCGGGCCCAGTTCTCGATCGGCGAGTCCGTCAAGGTCGTCTCCGGCCCGCTGGCTGACTTCTCCGGCGAGATCGCCGAGATCAACGATGACGCGGCCAAGCTCAAGGTCCTGGTCTCGATCTTCGGGCGCGAGACCCCGGTCGAGGTCAACTACGACCAGGTCAAGAAGATCTAGGGTCCACGGCGATGGCGAAGAAGGTCCTCACTCAGATCAAGCTGCAGATCCCCGCCGGCGCGGCCAACCCCGCGCCGCCGGTCGGCCCCGCGCTCGGACAGCACGGCGTCAACATCATGGAGTTCTGCAAGGCCTTCAACGCGCAGACCCAGCAGGACGCGGGCACCATCATCCCGGTCGAGATCACGGTCTACGAGGACCGCTCCTTCGACTTCATCACCAAGACCCCGCCCGCGGCGGTCCTGATCAAGGAGGCGGCCGGTCTCGAGAAGGGCTCGGGCGAGCCGCACAGCGAGAAGGTGGGCTCGATCACCGTCGACCAGGCCCGCCAGATCGCCGAGCGCAAGATGCCGGACCTGAACGCCAATGACCTGGACGCGGCCACCAGGATCATCGCCGGCACCGCCCGCTCGATGGGCGTGACCGTGGAGGGCTTGAGCTGATGGCTCGCGGCAAGCGGTACAGGGAGGCCTACGAGAGGATCGATCGCACGCAGGCCTACCCGCCCGCGGAGGCGATCCACCTGATCAAGGAGACCTCCGGCGCGAAGTTCGACGAGACGGTCGAGCTCCACATCCGCCTCGGGGTCAACGTCCGTCACGCGGAGGAGCAGCTGCGCGGCACCCTGGCACTGCCCAAGGGGCTGGGCAAGAACGTCTCGATCGCCGTCTTCGCAGAGGGCGATGCGGCCCGCCAGGCCGACGAGGCCGGCGCCGACTTCGTCGGCTCTGACGATCTCGCCGAGCGCGTCGAGGGCGGCTGGACCGACTTCGACGTCGCCATCGCGCATCCGTCGCAGATGCCGAAGGTCGGCAAGCTCGGGCGCGTCCTCGGCCCGCAGGGCAAGATGCCGAATCCCAAGGTCGGCACGGTCACCGACGACATCGCCAAGGCAGTCGAGGAGGCCAAGGCGGGCAAGATCGAGTACCGGACCGATCGCCAGGCGATCGTGCATCTGGCGATCGGCAAGACGAGCTTCTCCGAGACCGACCTGCTCGAGAACTACGCGGCGGTGATCGAGGAGATCATCCGCGCGAAGCCGGCCGCCGCCAAGGGCCGCTACATCCTCTCCATCACCGTGAGCACCACGATGGGCCCCGGCATCCGGATCGACCCGAGCCGCACCCGCCGCGGCGAGATCATGCAGGGCGCGGGAGGGGCGTCCGCCGCCGAGGAGGACGCACCGGCCGAGGAGCCGGCCGAGCAGGCGGAGGAGGCGGCGACCGCCTAGACTTCCGCGGACACAGAGCTGCCCGAGACCGTCGGCGGGACCAGAGTCCAGAAGTCCGGCGCAGGTGAGCGAGAGTCACCGGTCCCCCGACCGCTCACTCTGGCCCGCCCGCGAGCGGGTCTTTTCTTTGGCGGCGACCGGACACACAGAAATGGACAGAGAACAGAAGACAGCAGTGGTGAAGGAGCTCGCGGAGGAGCTCAAGGACGCGGAGGCGATCTTCGCGGTCGACTACCGCGGGATCAGCGTGCCCCAGGCCGCCGAGCTGCGCTCGGGCCTGCGCGACGCCGACGCACGCTTCCGCGTCGTCAAGAACCGCCTGACGCTGCGCGCCGCTGACGAGGCGGGCACCGAGTCGCTCAAGGATTACCTGGAGGGCCCGACCGCGCTCACCTTCGTCAAGGGCGATGCGGCGGCCGCCGCCAAGATCCTCTTCCGCCTGGGCTCCGAATGGGAGCTGCTCGACTACAAGGGCGGTCTGATGGACGGGGAGACGCTCGACCCCGACTCCTTCAAGGCGATCGCCCGCCTGCCCGGACGCGAGCAGCTCAACGCCCAGTTCGCCGGCGTCGTCGCCAGCCCGATCACCGGCCTCGTCCGCGGGCTCGGCTCGATGGTCCAAGGTCTCGCGCTGCAGCTCGGCCAGATCGCGGAGCAGGGATTGGTCACGGGCGAGGCCCCGGCCGAGGAGAAGCCCGCGGAGGAGGAGGCCCCGGCCGCTGAGGAGGAATCCGAGCCAGACCCCGAACCGAGCGAGTCTCCGGAGGAGACCTCCGAGGAGCAGGAGCCGGAGGGCGAGGACGCCGGCCAGGATCGAGGCGACCGAGACCGGGGAGGGCGACCAGGACATCGGCGAGGAGCCCGCGACCGAGGGCGGCGCGGACGAGCCCGCCGAGCACACCGAGGAACAGACTTCAGAAGATTCGGAAGACTCAGACGAGAAGAAGGAGGAAGGCAGCTAGATGGCCACCAAAGTTTCCACCGAGGATTGGATCGACGAGCTCAAGAACATCTCAGTGCTCGAGCTCTCCGAGCGCATCAAGGCGCTCGAGGAGGAGTTCGGCGTCTCCGCGACCGCCGTCGCGGCCGCAGCACCCGCCGCGGGCGGGCCGGCCGCTGATGGAGCGGGCGAGGAGGAGGCCGGAACGGTCGACGTCGTCCTGACGGGCTCCGGCGACAAGAAGATCGGCGTGATCAAGGTCGTTCGCGCGGCCACCGGTCTCGGCCTCAAGGAGGCGAAGGCCCTCGTCGACGAGGCTCCCAAGCCCGTCAAGGAGGGAATCGAGCGCGAGGAGGCCGAGGGTCTCCTCAAGGAGATCCAGGAGGCCGGCGGCACCGGCGAGATCAAGTAGCCAGGACAAGTAGCCAGAAGCGCGGGCTACACTGCATACATCGCCGGGGATCGGAGTAAGATCCGGGGACTTTCCCCAGCCGGGCGTGTTAGCAACCCTTGACCAAAGGGTTGACGTGCGTTACTATGCACGGTTCGCGCGCCGGTGAGCTCTCCTGCCCGATTCTTGCGCGGTCTCAACCCTTCGAATACTTTGAGGAGTCGCCCAGTTGGCCGGATCCAACGCTGTCGCCGCAACCCGTAGGAGCTTCTCCCGTCTCAAGAACCCAGTCGAACTCCCACATCTGATCGATATCCAGCGGAAGTCCTTCGCGGACCTCGTTGACCCGAAGAACGGCCTGCTGCGAGCCACGATCGACGACATCTCCCCGACAGAGGACTACACGGGGAACCTGGCGATCGTTTTCGGTGATTTCGAGTTCGACGATCCACCCAACACGGTGGAGGAGTGCCGCGAGAAGGACATGACGTACTCGCGGCCGCTGAACGTCAAGGTCGCGTTCCAGAACCGCGAGACCGGAGAGATCCGTGAGCAGACCGTCTTCATGGGCGACTTCCCATGGATGACGGACCGCGGCACCTTCATCATCAACGGCACCGAGCGTGTCGTCGTCACCCAGCTCGTCCGCTCGCCGGGCGCCTATGTGATGGAGCCCAAGGACCGCGAGAAGCAGGTCTTCATCGCGAACCTGATGCCCGCCCGTGGCTCCTGGCTGGAGCTCGAGATCGACAAGAAGGGGCGGGTCTACGTCCGCATCGACCGCAAGCGCAAGCTGCCGGTCACCGTTCTGCTGCGCGCGATGGGCTACGTCGAGGACGAGAAGCTCCTCGAGATGTTCGACAACTCGGTCTACATGCGCCACACGATCGCCGCGGACACCGACGCCACCAGGGACGAGGAGGGCGCGCTGATCGAGCTCTTCAAGAAGCAGCGTCCCGGCGAGCCGCCCTCGGTGGACGCCGCCCGGGCCCTGCTCGAGCAGCTCTTCTTCGATCCCAAGCGCTACGACCTGACGAGGGTCGGCCGCTACAAGCTGAACGCGCGCCTCGACCTGGACATCGACCTCGACACCCGGGTCCTGACCCACGACGACATCATCGCCCTGGTCAAGGAGCTCGTCTCCATCCCGAAGATCCTCGGCATCCCCGAGGAGATCGACGAGGAGAACCCGATCAAGGACTACGCCGCGGAGGCGGTCACCTACCCCCGCGAGCCGATCCACGATCACCTGGACGAGTACGAGCACTTCGGCAACCGCCGTCTCCGCACGGTGGGCGAGCTGATCCAGGAGGCCTTCCGGATCGGCCTCTACCGGATGGAGCGAGTGGTGCGCGAGCGCCTCACCACCGAGGACGCCGACGCGATCACGCCGCAGACCATCATCAACATCCGTCCCGTCGTCGCGGCCCTCAAGGAGTTCTTCGGGTCCTCGCAGCTCTCGCAGTTCATGGACCAGACCAACTCACTGTCCGGGCTGACGCACAGGCGTCGGCTTTCGGCGCTCGGCGCCGGCGGCCTGACCCGCGAGCGCGCACCCATCGAGGTTCGCGACGTGCACGCCACCCACTACGGGCGCATGTGCCCGATCGAGACGCCCGAGGGCCCGAACATCGGCCTGATGGGCTCGCTCTCCTCCTATGCGCAGGTCTCGGAGCACGGCTTCGTCACCACGCCGTACCGCGTCGTCAAGGACGGCGTGGTCACCGACAAGATCGTCCACCTGGACGCCACGCAGGAGGAGGCGCACACCATCGCCCAGGCGAACTCCGAGGTCGATCCCGACACCGGCCGCCTCAAGGGCCAGTACGTCGACTGCCGACGCCGCGACGACGAGGCCGTCGCCGTGCCGCCGAAGCAGGTCGATCTGATGGACGTCTCGCCGACCCAGATCTGGTCCGTCGCGACGGCGCTGATCCCGTTCCTCGAGCACGACGACGCGAACCGCGCCCTGATGGGCTCGAACATGCAGCGTCAGGCCGTGCCGCTCCTGAAGCCGGAGCCGCCGCTGATCGGCACCGGCATGGAGCGCCGCGCCGCGAGGACACCGGGGACGTCGTGATCGCCGAGAACGACGGCGAGATCACCGTGGTCGACGCCGAGCAGATCGTCGTCAGCCATGGGGCGAAGAGGGACGAGTACCCGCTCCACAAGTTCATGCGGTCGAACCAGGGCACGATCATCCACCAGCGCCCGATCGTCTCGGTCGGCGACAAGGTGAAGGCCGGGGACGTCCTCTGTGACGGCTCCTCGACCTCCGGCGGTGAGATCGCCCTGGGCAAGAACTGCCTGGTCGCCTTCATGTCCTGGGAGGGCTACAACTTCGAGGACGCGATCATCATCTCCGAGCGCCTCGTCAAGGACGACGAGCTCACCTCGATCCACATCGAGGAGTACGAGATCGACGCGCGGACGACGAAGCTCGGCGACGAGGAGATCACCCGCGACATCCCGAACCGCTCCGAGGAGAGTCTCAGGAACCTCGACGAGCGCGGGATCGTCCGGATCGGAGCCGAGGTGCAGTCCGGCGACCTCCTGGTCGGGAAGGTCACGCCGAAGGGCGAGACCGAGCTGACCGCCGAGGAGAAGCTGATCCGCGCCATCTTCAAGGAGAAGGCGCGCGAGGTTCGCGACACCTCACTGAAGGTGCCCCACGGCGAGGGCGGCGTCGTCATCGACGTCCTCACCTTCGGCCGTGAGGCGGGCGACGACCTGCCACCGGGCGTCAACGACCTGGTGCGCGTCTACGTCGCCACCAAGCGCAAGATCGCGGAGGGCGACAAGCTCGCCGGCCGCCACGGCAACAAGGGCGTGATCTCGAAGATCGTGCCCGAGGAGGACATGCCGTTCATGGAGGACGGCAGGCCGGTCGACGTGATCCTCAACCCGCTCGGGGTGCCGAGCCGAATGAACATCGGCCAGATCCTCGAGACGCATCTGGGCTGGGTCGCGGCCAACGGCTGGTACGACGACGGCTCGGTCTCCTACAAGGAGGCGCAGGGCAACGGCGGCCGTGTGAACGTGGCCACGCCGGTCTTCGACGGCGCCACCGTCGAGGACGTCGACGAGGCCCTGGTCAAGTGGCAGGACGAGAACGCCGACCGCGGCATCGACCTCGGGGTCGACAAGCGCGAGCGTCCCGGCAACCGCGCCGAGGGCAAGGTGCAGCTCTACAACGGTCGCAGCGGCGAGCCCTACAAGGGCAAGGTCACGATCGGCTACATGTACATCCTCAAGCTGCTGCACCTGGTCGACGACAAGATCCACGCTCGCTCGACCGGCCCCTACTCGCTGGTCACCCAGCAGCCGCTGGGCGGGAAGGCGCAGTTCGGCGGCCAGCGCTTCGGCGAGATGGAGGTGTGGGCGCTGGAGGCCTACGGAGCGGCGTACACGCTCCAGGAGATGCTCACCGTCAAGTCCGACGACACCGTCGGCCGCGTCAAGGCCTACGAGTCGATCGTCAAGGGCGAGAACATCCCCGAACCCTCGATTCCCGAGTCGTTCAAGGTCCTGCTCAAGGAGATCCAGAGCCTGGCGCTCGACGCCAACGTGGTCTCCGAGGAGGGCGACGGGGTTGAGATGGGCGAGGAGGAGGACGACCTCCTTCGCGCCGCCGAGGAACTCGGCATCGAGCTGTCCGGAGTGCGCGCGGACGGCGGGAATGGCGCCGGCGACAAGGACAAGGACAAGGAAAAGGCCGCCGACGAGCAGGAAGAGCAGGTCGTCGCCGAGGGCGACGGCGGTACTGATGCACCGGATGCCGAGGAGGCAGCAAAGAAGTGATCGACATCAATAACTTCGACGCGATTGAGATCGGGCTTGCCTCGGGCAAGAAGATCCGGGGCTGGAGCTCCGGCGAGGTCACCAAGCCCGAAACCATCAACTACAGGACGCTGAAGCCGGAGAAGGACGGCCTCTTCTGCGAGCGCATCTTCGGTCCGACCAAGGACTGGGAGTGCTACTGCGGCAAGTACAAGAGGGTCCGCTACAAGGGCATCGTCTGCGAGCGCTGCGGCGTCGAGGTGACCCGCTCGAAGGTTCGCCGCGAGCGCATGGGCCACATCGACCTGGCCGCCCCGGTCTCCCACATCTGGTTCTTCAAGGGCGTCCCGAGCCGGATCGGCTACCTGATCGACATGGCTCCCAAGGAGCTCGAGAAGGTCCTCTACTTCGCCGCCTCGGTGATCACCTGGGTCGACGAGGAGGCCCGGTCCAAGGACTCGGGCAAGCTCGAGAAGGAGGTCGACAAGCAGGTCGGCGAGTACGAGCGCGAGCGCGAGCAGCGCACCCAGGAGCTCAACGAGTCCCTGAAGCGCCGCCTCGCCTACCTCGGCGTCGCCGAGAGCAAGGACGATGAGGCTCCGCCGGCCGGAACGGTCGACGGCTTCAACGAGGAGGACGAGCTCTGGGCTGACACCGTCGCGAACGTCAAGCGGATGAAGGCCGAGGACCGCGAGAAGACCGCGAAGGAGCTGCGCAAGACCTTCGAGGCCGAGATCTCCGACACCGAGGCCTACCTCGACGAGGCCGCCGAGCGGCTGCGCGAGGTCTGGAAGATCTTCACCGAGATGAAGCCGAAGGACGTGATCAACGACGAGACCACGTTCCGCGAGCTCAAGGACCGCTTCGGCTCCCCGTTCGGCTGGGGCGAGTACTTCCGCGGCGGCATGGGCGCGGAGTCCGTCCGCGACCTGCTCGAGCAGGTCGAGCTGGAGGCCGAGGCCGAGCTGCTCGAGGAGACGATCAACACCTCCAAGGGCCAGAAGCAGGCCCGCGCGGTGAAGCGGCTCAAGGTCGTCGACGCCTTCCTCAAGTCGGCCAACAAGCCGGAGTGGATGGTCCTCGACGTCGTGCCGGTGATCCCGCCGGAGCTGCGCCCGATGGTCCAGCTCGACGGCGGTCGCTTCGCGACCTCGGACCTGAACGACCTCTACCGGCGCGTCATCAACCGGAACAACCGTCTCAAGAGGCTGCTCGACCTGGGCGCCCCCGAGATCATCGTCAACAACGAGAAGCGGATGCTGCAGGAGGCCGTCGACGCTCTGTTCGACAACGGGCGGCGCGGACGTCCCGTCACCGGACCGGGCAACCGGCCGCTGAAGTCGCTCTCCGACATGCTCAAGGGCAAGCAGGGCCGCTTCCGCCAGAACCTGCTCGGTAAGCGCGTCGACTACTCCGGCCGCTCCGTGATCGTCTCGGGCCCGAACCTCAGGATCCACCAGTGCGGGCTGCCGAAGCTGATGGCCCTGGAGCTGTTCAAGCCATTCATCATGGCGCGGCTCGTCGAGCGCAAGCAGGTACAGAACATCAAGGCCGCCAAGAAGATGGTCGACTCGATGATTCCCGAGGTCTGGGACGTGCTCGAGGAGGTCATCCACGAGCACCCGGTGCTGCTCAACCGCGCGCCCACGCTCCACCGCCTGGGCATCCAGGCCTTCGAGCCGGTGCTGGTCGAGGGCAAGGCGATCCAGGTTCACCCGCTCGTCTGCCACGCGTTCAACGCCGACTTCGACGGCGATCAGATGGCCGTGCACCTTCCGCTCTCGGCGGAGGCGCAGGCGGAGGCGCGCATCCTGATGCTCTCCTCCAACAACATCCTCTCGCCGGCGCACGGCGCGCCGCTCGCGACGCCCACCCAGGACATGGTGCTGGGCCTGTACTACCTGACCTACTCGGACGACGACGTCAACGAGCTCGATCGCTCGAAGCTCGATCAGAAGCCGCATCCGTTCCGGACCGCGCAGGAGGCCGAGCTCGCCTACGAGAACGGGATCGTCCAGCTGCACGACTACGCGGAGTACCGCCGGCGCGGGCCACGAGCACTTCCTGACCACGGTCGGGAGGATCATCTTCAACGACAGCGTCGAGCGGTCGATCGCCGAGGCGCTCGGGGAGGAGTACGACCCCGAGAGCTACGTCTTCGTCAATCGGGCGCTGAAGAAGCGCGACGTCAACGACATCGTCAGCGACCTGGTGGAGAGCTACGGCGCCCCGGCCGTCTCCCTGGTGCTCGACTCCTTCAAGGAGCTCGGCTTCCACTACGCCACCGAGGCCGGAATCACGATCTCGAAGAACGACGTGGTCGCCCCTCCGGACAAGGAGGAGATCCTCGAGCGCTACGAGTCGGAGACCGAGGAGATCATGAGCCAGTACGACGAGGGCTACATCACGGCGGAGGAGCGCAAGGACGCCGTCACCTCACGCTGGGACCGCGCGACCGAGGAGGTCGGGCAGGCGATGGAGCGCAACCTCGACGAGCTCAACCCGATCTTCATGATGGCCAACTCGGGGGCTCGCGGTTCGTTCAAGCAGATTCGCCAGCTGGCCGGAATGCGTGGTCTGATGGCCAATCCGAAGGGCGAGATCATCGAGCGCCCGATCAAGGCCAACTTCATGGAGGGCCTCTCGGTGCTCGAGTACTTCATCTCGACGCACGGCGCTCGGAAGGGCCTCGCGGACACCGCCCTGCGGACCGCGGACTCGGGTTACCTCACCAGGCGACTGGTCGACGTCGCACAGGACGTGATCGTCCGCATCGACGACTGCAAGACCAAGGACTTCGTCGAGATGCCCGTCTTCCGAGACAAGGGTGACAAGGAGGCGAACCCGAACCTGCTGGGTCGCGTGGTCGCCAAGAAGACCTCCACCAAGCGGGGACGCGAGCTGTTGAAGCGCGGCGACCTGCTCGACAAGGAGGAGCTCGCGGAGCTGGCTGAGGCGTTCGAGAACGGGGACGACGATGCTTTCGTGCCGGTCCGCTCGGTGCTCAAGTGCGAGGCCGAGTCCGGAGTCTGCGCCCAGTGCTACGGCGTCATGCCCGCGACGGGTTCCATCGTCGAGATCGGCGACGCGGTCGGCATCATCGCCGCCCAGTCGATCGGCGAGCCTGGCACCCAGCTCACCATGCGGACGTTCCACACCGGCGGCGTCGCCGGCCTGGACATCACGCAGGGTCTGCCGCGCATCGTCGAGCTGTTCGAGGCGCGTAAGCCGAAGGGCCTGGCGAAGATCGCCGAGGTGGCCGGCAAGGTCACCGATCTCGAGGAGACCGACAAGGCCGTCAAGCTCACGATCACCGACGACAAGGCCGAGGAGCACGCCTATTCCTTCCCGCCCCGTACCAGGGTGCTGGTCGAGAAGGGCAAGCGCGTGGAGGCCGGCGACCAGCTCAATGAGGGGTCGCTCTACCCGGCCGAGATCCTCGCGATCCGGGGGCGCACCGACACCGAGGTCTACATCGTGGCCGAGGTGCAGCGGGTCTACCGGACACAGGGCGTCGACATCAACGACAAGCACATCGAGCTGATCGTGCGCCAGATGCTGAAGAAGGTTCGGGTGGAGTCGAAGGGCTCGACCGAGCTGCTGCCCGGTCAGCTCGAGGACCGCCTGGTCTTCGACGCGATCAACGAGAAGTTCAAGGGCAAGAAGACGAAGACGCCGGCGCGGGCCGAGGAGGTCATCCTCGGGATCACGAAGGCGTCGCTCGCCACCGAGTCCTTCCTCTCGGCCGCCTCCTTCCAGGAGACGACCAAGGTGCTCACCGACGCCGCCCTGGAGGGCAAGCGCGACCGGCTGATGGGCCTGAAGGAGAACGTGATCATCGGCAAGCTGATCCCGGCCGCGACCGGCCTGAAGCACTACCGCGGGCTGCAGATCGAGCCGGTGGAGCCGGCGCAGCCTCCCGCCGAGGAGTTCTCCGAGGAGGAGCTCGCGAAGGAGCTCGACCTCGCAGGCGACGGCGAGGGCAGCGCCGCGATGGAGGGCTTCGGCCCCTCATTCGCGGAGGAGCTGGAGGAGCTGGCCTCCGAGATCGAGACGCCGGGTGCCGGGCAGGCCGCCGGCACCGGCGACGGCGAGGAGTCCTCGGAGAGCTCCTAGCGTCTAGCGCCTAGGCGGCGGGTCCTGTCGCCGCAGGTACCGTCCTAAGCATGCGCGAACACGCGCATGCTTGGGCCCCACCTACGGCGCCACCCGCCGAGAGGCGGTTATGAGGCTGTCCCTGGACGAGGCCGACCGTGTGGCCCTCGGGGTCGGTGAAGAGGCCGATCGTCAGGCCCTCCATCGGCGAGTCTGGGCCCATCACCTTGGTGCCACCCAGCGACTCGGCCTTGTCGAGGGCAGCACCGACGTCCGGCACCTCGATGTAGAAGGTGACGTGCCCCTCGTAGCCCTCGGGGCCGTCGCCCACGCCTCCGCCGATCCCGACACCCTCGGAGTTGGTGTTCCCTTCGCGCGAGACGACCCCGTAGTCGGTCGGGCCACCCTCGAAGACCTCGAACTTCCAGTCGGCGAGGTCGCCATAGAACTCCCTCAGCTTCTTGGCGTCCTTGCCGACGATCTCGAAATGCACGACGGGCTGTCCCATGCGTTTCCTCCTTGGTTGTGTCGCTGCTCTAGTTGCCGGCGCGCGTGTGCTCGCGCCGCTCGTGGGCGGCCATGCCCGGGGCGAGGCGGGGCTCGATCACCGGCGTCCGCGTGCGCCCGCCGGGCGGGCAATCCGGCCGTGTCTGTGCGGAACCGCCGTGCGGTCCGCGGGTGCGAGGGCCGGGCTTGAGCGGATTGCGCCGGAAGCGGCGGAAGCTGTGGTCGTCGGACTCGCCGGGCAGGTCCTCGAGCTGGGGCTCGTCCTTGACTGCCCACCAGATCAGCCACATCCCGTACAGGACCGGGATCTTCAGGATCACGGCCAGGAAGATGATCGGCACCAGCTCTCCCATCCCGGCGAGTCTACCCAGGATCGGGCGCCTCGCTACCTCGGTTCGTATCCGTCGCGCACCCAGGACTCGAGTGCCCCCACGTGGGCCTCGGTGAGCCCGACGGCGGACTCGGTGGGGACGAGGAGGGTGGGCGCCGGGCGCTTTTCGCCCCACTCGTAACAGCTCTCGTCGAGGCTGTCGTCGATCCAGGCGAGGGGGCGGGAGCCGGCGTACTCGTCGATTGCCTCGAGCTTCCAGTGGGCGGTGCCGAAGCGGGCGCGCCCATCGAAGGTCAGGTAAGGCAGCTCCGGCACGCCGAGGATGTCCGGCAGGTGGTCGTTTGCCCGGTCCTCCCAGCCGCTCGCCCAGATCAGCTCGTAGGCTCCCGCGAGCCGGTTCAGCCGCGGCCCGGTCTCGAGCGCGATGCAGTGGAGCATCCCGTCGATCAGGTGGAACTCCCCCGGCGCGTCGTCTGGATTGATTCGCCCGGGCTCCATGGCTTGGTCGAAGTCGAACAGGCTGATCACGCCGTCGATGTCGACGGCGAGAATCGGCCGGTCGCTCGCCGGCTTGCGGCGGAAGAGCGGCACGGGGGTGAGACTAGGGAGCCGGTGCACGGCTTCGCCATCAGATCGCCGATCACAAGCGGCCGCCGCCATCAGATCGCTCGGGGCCTACGTCGCTCGGCTTCAGCTG
Organism: uncultured Solirubrobacterales bacterium; assembly: GCA_963777575.1. Taxonomy (GTDB): domain Bacteria; phylum Actinomycetota; class Thermoleophilia; order Solirubrobacterales; family 70-9; genus DASUPK01. The sequence goes on from CAVZRH010000015.1 coordinate 164,493, forward strand.
CGCCCAGGCGGCGGCTCGCCGCTACCATCCGCCGCTGTGCCGAACACCAATCAGCTCGTCCGCAAGGGACGAACCCACAAGAAGAAGAAGATGTCGACGCCGGGCCTGAAGTCGGGCCAGGGGCGCAAGAAGCGCGTCGCCGCGCCGCAGCGGCGGGGCGTCTGCACGCGTGTCGCCACCGTCACGCCCAAGAAGCCGAACTCGGCCCTCCGGAAGATCGCCCGGGTCCGGTTGACCAACGGGCTCGAGGTGACGAGCTACATCCCGGGGGAGGGGCACAACCTTCAGGAGCACTCAGTGGTTCTCGTCCGTGGCGGCCGGGTCAAGGATCTGCCGGGCGTCCGGTACAAGGTCGTCCGCGGCGCCCTCGATGCAGCGGGGGTCTCGGACCGCAAGCAGGGCCGTTCGCTCTACGGAGTGAAGGCCAGCTAGATGCCGCGCCGCAACCAGGCCACGATCCGCCTGCTCGAGCCGGACTCCGTCTATCGGAGCCGGCTGGTGCAGCAGCTGGTCAACAAGGTGATGTCGGACGGCAAGAAGTCGCTCGCCGAGCAGATCACCTACGACGCGCTCGCCCTCGTCGGCGAGCGCACAGGCAACAACCCGGTCGAGGAGCTGGAGGGAGCGATCAAGCAGCTCACCCCCGTTCTCGAGGTTCGCTCACGCCGCGTCGGCGGCGCGACCTACCAGGTCCCCGTGGAGGTGCCTGCTCGACGGGCACGCACCCTGGCGGTGCGCTGGATGGTCGAGTTCGCCCGGGCTCGCGGAGAGAAGTCGATGGCCGAGCGCCTGGCCAACGAGATCCTCGACGCCTCCAGGCAGCAGGGCAACGCCTGGAAGCGGAAGGACGACATCTACCGCATGGCACAGGCCAACAAGGCCTTCGCCCACTACCGCTGGTAGCGGCTTCGTTTCTCTCCTAGAGGCGGCTGCAAACCTTCGTCTGGCGTTGTCCTCGGTCGGGCGTCTCGCTCGCGCACGTTTTCAGTGCGCTCGCTTCCCCGCCCTCCCTGCGTCCTAGCCAGACTCGGTTTTCGCCGCCTTTCGTGACCCGAAGATCTGGCCGTTCCGGGGCGCATCGTTGCGAGCGCCGCGCCGCAGACCGTGAGCACCAGCGAGCCGACCAGCTCCAGCCAGAAGCCCGCCACGGGCTTGGCCTCGGCGTCGATGAAGGACTGGCGTGGGTCGTCCAGCGTCCCGACCTTGTTGACGTCCGGCAGGTCTCCGATGAGGAAGATCAGCAGCGCGATCAGGCCGCAGATCGCGACCGCCATCGCCGCGACCTGCTTGAGCTGCTCGTCGCGGGCGCCGACACTGACGAGGAGCAGGATCAGCGCGAAGATCGCGAGCACCAGGATCGCGTAGCCGTGCTGGTCCTTGGAGCTGATCGCCTGCAGGGCCTCCCCGCCCGGTGGCGTCAGGTGGAAGATGTCGGTGAACTGCGACGCGCCGAGCATCGCAGCGGCCGCGGCGCAGGCGAACACCAGCAGGGTCTGGGTACGAGGAAGCCTCAGCAGCTTTTTCGTACGGGAACCCTCGCTCACGGCTCCGCCTGAAGGCCTGGGTAGATCCCCCCGACCTCCCGGTGCGGCGTGCGCCGCGTATCCCCACCCGACCTGCCGCGCCGCCTTCTCCTCTCCCGGCTCACACCGCGAGAGTAGTGGGCGAGCAGGCCGCCGCAGAGGATGAGGACCGCCGAGCAGGCGACCTCAGCCCAGAAACCCTGGAGAAGCCTCGCCTCGGTGCCGGTGAACGCGAGTCCCGGCCTACCGACCTCGAGTCCCTGCGGAAGGTCGACCGCGAGCGCGACGGCGAGGCCAACCAGCCCGCAGACGGCCACCGCGCCGGCGAGCCGCGGGCGCCCGCGGTAGGCCGCGACCATCAGGACCCCCGCCAGCACCGCGACCGGCAACAGGATCCAGAGGTGGGCGCTGCCGGCCGTCTCCCGGCCGGTGATCGGCACGGGCGCGACGGAGCCGATCTCCCCGGCGTAGGCAGGGGCGTCCACGGCGACCCCGTGGTAGTCGAAGAATTGCGAGACCCCCAGGCCGACGGCCGCGCAGACACCCACGAAGGCGACCGTCGAGCGCGGAGTGCACGTGGCGGCGCACTGCCTCGACGACGATCAGCGCGGCGCTGAGCAGGACGGCTCCGCCCCAGCGGACGACGAGCTGACCGACCTCGAGCACGATCGCGATCAGCGCCGCGATCAGCTGGATCAGCGAACAGCAGCGCGCGGGTGACCGGTCGGCCGATCCAGGAGAAGAACGCTGCGACGGGCGCTGCGAGCGGCCTCAGACGGCGCCCCGTCTCCACCGCGGCTCCGCGGAGCCGCACGCCCAGGTCCTGGTCGGGACGGACGGCCCTGCGCGCCTCGGGCGCGACGCCGGCGGGACATCGCGCGGGCCTCACGGCGGGTGCGCTCGGTGAGCTCGTCGACGCGGCTGCGAGACTGCTTGCGACGCCCCGGCCGGAGGCGGAATCCCTTCCTGGGAGCCATTAGACCGCTGCTATCATCATCGGTCGCTCCGGGGTGCCCCCGCAGGGCCCCGTGGGCGTTAACCGTTTCAATGGAGAACGGCGCGACATAGGAGCAGTTCGGGTCGAAGAGACGCTGTGCGCTCGGGCCCGCAAGGGCCTTTTTTCTGCGCGGATTCCGAACTCAGACTAACCGTTCCGCCTCTCCCTCACGCCAGTACGAAGCCAGTACGAAGACAGGATCATGCCCCGAAGCTTTCCCCTAGACAAGACGCGCAACATCGGCATCATCGCCCACATCGATGCCGGTAAGACGACGACCACAGAGCGAATCCTCTACTACACGGGCCGCACCCACAAGATGGGCGAGGTCCACGAGGGCGCTGCCGTCATGGACTGGATGGAGCAGGAGCAGGAGCGCGGCATCACGATCACCTCGGCGGCGACCGCGTGCGAGTGGAACGACCACCGCATCAACATCCTCGACACGCCGGGGCACGTCGACTTCACCGTCGAGGTGGAGCGGAACCTCCGCGTCCTGGACGGCGCGATCGCGCTCTTCGACTCCGTCGCCGGGGTCGAGCCGCAGTCCGAGACGGTCTGGCGCCAGGCCGACAAGTACCACGTCCCGCGGATCGCCTACGTCAACAAGATGGATCGCACCGGCGCGGACTTCTTCAACGCCGTCGACACGATGCGCGACCGGCTCGGCGCCAACCCGCTGCCGATCCAGATCCCGATCGGCCAGGAGGCGGACTTCGTAGGCGTCGTCGACCTGATCGAGAACAAGGCGCTCGTCTGGAAGGACGAGCTGGGCACCGAGTTCGACTACGAGGAGGTCCCCGAGGACCTCAAGGAGCTCGCTCACGAGCACCGCACCCACCTGATCGAGGCCTGCGCCGACTACGACGACGAGTTGCTCGAGGCGTACCTGAACGACGAGGAGATCCCGCACGAGCGGATCGCGAAGTCGCTCCACCGCGCCACGCTCGACATCAAGGTGACGCCCGTCCTCTGCGGCTCCTCGTTCAAGAACAAGGGCGTGCAGCCGCTGCTCGATGCGATCGTCGAGCTGCTCCCCTCCCCGCTCGAGGTCCCGGCCGTCAAGGGGCTCGAGCCCCCGAAGAAGGGTGACAACGGCGGCCCGACCGAGGCCGAGCGCCCCGCCGACGACAGCGCTCCCTTCGCCTCCCTCGCCTTCAAGGTGATGGCCGACCCCTACGTCGGCAAGCTGACCTACTTCCGCGTCTACTCCGGCAAGCTCTCGGCAGGCGGCCGAGTGCTCAACGCCTCGACCGGGCGCACGGAGCGGATCGGGCGGCTCCTGATGATGCACGCGAACCACCGCGAGGAGATCGAGGAGTGCTACGCGGGCGACATCGTCGCCGGCGTCGGCCTCAAGCAGACCTCCACCGGCGACACCCTCTGCGCTCCCGATGCGCCGATCGAGCTCGAGCACATCGAGTTCCCGGAGCCGGTGATCGCTGTCGCCATCGAGCCGAAGACGAAGGCCGACCAGGAGAAGCTTTCGGCCAGCCTGGCGCGTCTCGCCGAGGAGGACCCGACCTTCCAGGTCGAGTCCGACGAGGAGACCGGCCAGACCCTGATCCACGGGATGGGCGAGCTTCATCTCGAGGTGATCGTCGACCGGCTGCTGCGCGAGTTCTCGGTCGACGCGAACGTCGGCCGCCCGCAGGTCGCCTACCGCGAGACCATCAGGGAGCCCGTGAAGAAGGTCGAGGGCCGCTTCGTCCGCCAGACCGGCGGACGCGGCCAGTATGGCCACGCGGTGATCAACGTCGAGCCGGCTCCCGCCGAGGGCTTCGACTTCATCAACTCGATCAAGGGCGGGAGGATCCCGTCCGAGTTCATTCCGTCGATCGAGTCGGGGATCGAGGAGGCGCTGCAGTCGGGCGTCAAGGCCGGCTATCCGATGGTCGATGTCCGCGTGGAGCTGATCGACGGCTCCTACCACGACGTCGATTCCTCGGAGATGGCCTTCAAGATCGCCGGTTCGATGGCTGTCCAGGAGGCCGCCCGGAAGGCCAAGCCCGTGTTGCTCGAGCCGGTCATGTCGGTCGAGGTCGTCACGCCCGAGGAGTTCCTCGGCGAGGTGATCGGCGATCTCTCCCGGCGCCGCGGCAGGGTGCAGGGGCAGGAGCCGCGTGGCAACGCCCTCGCCGTTCAGGCCTTCGTCCCCCTCGGCGAGATGTTCGGATACGCGACGGACCTGCGCTCCTCGACGCAGGGACGGGCGAGCTACACCATGCAGTTCGAGCGCTACGAGGAAGTTCCCAAGAACATCGAGGACGAGATCGTCGAGCACCGCTCGGGAGAGCCCGTGGGAGCCAGCGCGTAGCTATATTCCGCAGGTTCGCCCACTAACTACCTTCAGCACGCACAAGACACCCACGAGACACTTAAAAGGAGCGAGATGTCCAAGGAGAAGTTCGATCGCGATAAGCCGCACGTGAACGTCGGCACAATCGGCCATGTCGATCACGGCAAGACCACGCTGACAGCCGCGATCACCAAGACACTCGCCGAAAAGGGCGGCACAGAGGTGAAGACGTTCGAGGAGATCGACAACGCGCCCGAGGAGAAGGAGCGCGGGATCACGATCGCGACCTCGCACGTCGAGTACGAGACCGACAACCGGCACTACGCCCACGTCGACTGTCCCGGCCACGCCGACTACGTCAAGAACATGATCACCGGCGCCGCCCAGATGGACGGCGCGATCCTGGTGGTCTCGGCGCCCGACGGTCCGATGCCGCAGACGCGCGAGCACATCCTGCTGGCGCGCCAGGTGAACGTCCCCTACGTGGTCGTCTACCTGAACAAGACCGACATGGTCGACGACGAGGAGCTGCTCGAGCTGGTCGAGGAGGAGGTCAAGGACCTGCTCAACGAGTACGAGTTCCCCGGCGACGAAGTGCCGATCATCAAGGGCTCGGCGCTGAAGGCGCTCGAGGGCGACGAGGAGGCCAAGCAGTCCATCATCGATCTGGCCGCCGCCCTGGACGAGTACATCCCGGAGCCGGAGCGCGACCTCGACAAGCCGTTCCTGATGCCGGTCGAGGACGTCTTCTCGATCACCGGCCGCGGCACCGTCGCCACCGGCCGCATCGAGCAGGGCGTGGTCAACACCGGTGACGAGGTCGAGATCGTCGGGATCAAGGACAGCACCAAGACCGTGGTGACCGGCGTCGAGATGTTCCGCAAGATCCTCGACGAGGGGCGCGCCGGCGACAACGTCGGCTGCCTGCTCCGAGGCACCAAGCGCGAGGAGATCGAGCGCGGCCAGGTGCTCTGCAAGCCCGGCTCGATCACCCCGCACACGAAGTACAAGGCGGAGGTCTACTGCCTGAAGAAGGAAGAGGGCGGCCGTCACACGCCGTTCGTCTCCGGATATCGGCCGCAGTTCTACTTCCGCACGACCGATGTCACCGGCGTCGTCAACCTCCCCGAGGGTCGCGAGTTCGTCGCCCCGGGCGAGAACGCCGAGATGGAGGTCGAGCTGATTCAGCCGATCGCCATGGACCAGGGCCTGCGGTTCGCCATTCGAGAGGGCGGTCGCACCGTCGGCTCGGGTGTCGTCACCGAGGTAGTCGAATAGCTGTGAAACGGGCCCCCTCGGGGGCCCGTTCGTAGTACGGCCCTCCCACCAGGGCAAAGGGCCAGGACAACTGCAAATACATACGACCCAGGGCGCGGCCCTAGTTCCAACGGGGGCGGCGCCCTTACTGCGCGACCAGCACAAGAACACCACCTAGAGAGACGAGCTAAGTGGCTTCACTGACATCGGGAAAGATCAGGATCCGGCTCAAGGCGTATGACCACGACGCCATAGACCGGGCTGCCCAGGAGATCGTGGGCACCGCCGAGCGCACCGGCGCGACCGTCGCCGGGCCGATCCCGCTGCCCACCGACAAGCACGTCTACGTCGTGATCCGCTCGCCGTTCAAGGACAAGGACTCGCGCGAGCACTTCGAGATCCGCACCCACAAGCGGCTGATCGACATCCACCAGCCCACGCCCAAGACGGTCGACGAGCTCCAGCGCATGGAGACCCTGCCGGCCGGCGTCGACGTGGAGATCAGGCTGTGAGCGCGATCGTCGGCAAGAAGCTCGGCATGACCAGCATCTTCACCGAGGACGGCTCATCCGTCCCGGTGACGGTGATCGAGGCGCAGCCGAACAAGGTCACCGCGATCCGCCGCGCCGATCGCGACGGCTACGACGCCGTGCAGCTCGCCGCCGATCCGGTCGCGGTCGAGGGCAAGCTCACCAAGGCCGAGCTCGGCCACCTGAAGAAGGCCGGCGCGTCCGCGATGCGGACCCTGGTCGAGTTCCGTGACGCCGACCTCTCAACGTCCAAGGAGGTTGACGCCCCCGCAGCCGCCGACGCCGAGGAGGGTTCTGACGGCGAGTCCGGAGGCGGCGAGGAGGCGTCTTCTGGTGGCGAAGCCGTGAAAGTGGGCGATGAGGTCACCGTCACCAGCTTCGAGCCGGGCCAGCGAGTCAAGGTCTCCGCGGTCTCGATCGGCAAGGGCTTCCAGGGCACGATCAAGCGCCACAACTTCAGCCGCGGCCCCGAGACCCACGGCTCCCACAACGTCCGGGCTCCCGGCTCGATCGGCGCGAGCGCCGATCCGGCCCGGGTCTTCAAGGGCATGAGGATGCCCGGCCAGATGGGCGCGCGGCGGGTCACACAGCGCGGCGCGCGGGTCTTCGATGTCGACGCCGAGCGCAACCTGCTGCTGATCCGGGGCTCCGTGCCCGGGCGGTAAGAACGCCACCGTGGAGGTGCGAAGCGATGGCTGAGACAGCCCAGAAGACGACTCCGAAGAGCACAAGCTCGAGTGCGGCCATCAAGGCCACGACCCTCGGCAAGCAGGCCAAGTCGGACCTCCCGAAGGAGATCTTCGGCGAGCCCTTCCACGAGTCGCTGGTGCACGAGGCCGCGCGCGCCGATCTGGCCGCGCGGCGCCGCGGTACGCACTCGAGCCTGACCCGCGGCGAGGTCTCGATGACCACTGCCAAGGCCTGGCGCCAGAAGGGCACGGGCCGGGCACGCGCTGGCGCTCTCAGCGTCCCGCACCGCTACGGCGGTGGCGCGGCCTTCGGCCCCAAGCCGCGGAGCTACACCGTCAAGGTGAACCGCAAGGCGCGCCGCAAGGCGCTGCGCGCGGCGCTCAGCGTCCACGCCGAGCGTGACAGCGTGGCGGTCCTCGACGGCGGCAGCTTCAAGGAGCCGGCCACCAAGCAGGCCGCCGAGGCGCTCCGCAAGTGGGGCGCCGACGGTCCGACGCTGATCGTGATCGGCTCCGACGAGGAGAGCGTGGCGAAGAGCTTCCGCAACATCGAGGGCGTCAGCGTGGCCCTCGCCGAGGCGGCGGGCGTCGCGGACGTCGTCGGCGCCGGCTCGCTGGTGGTCACCGAGGCCGCGCTCGAGCAGCTAGCGAGCCGCGCGAGCGAGCGCCCATCATCGGATTCGAAGCCGCGAGCGAAGCGCGGCGAAGTGTCTGATGAGGGGAGGGCAGCCTGATGGACGCGCGCCAGGTGATCGTCCGCCCCGTGGTCTCGGAGAAGAGCTACGCCCTGATGGGCGAGGGCAAGTACACCTTCCGGGTCCACGACCGGGCTCACAAGCTGCAGATCGCCCAGGCGGTCGAGGAGATCTTCGAGGTCAGGGTGCGCGCGGTGCGCACCTCCAAGGTGAAGTCCAAGCCCAAGCGGCGCGGCCTCCACAGCGGCCGCTCGCGGTCCTGGAAGAAGGCCGTGGTCCAGCTCGCCCCCGGCGAGCGGATCGAGCTGTTCGAGGGCGCGGCGGTGGAGGGCTGATGCCGAACCGCAAGACACGACCGACCAGCCCGGGCCGCCGCTTCGGCACCTACCCGATGCGGGAGGAGCTCACCGGGGCCGAGCCGAACAAGGGGCTCACGAAGGGCAAGAGCTCGTCCGGCGGGCGCAACTCGAAGGGCCGCGTCACCGCGCGCCATCGCGGCGGCGGCGCCAAGCGCCGCTACCGGCAGATCGACTTCAAGAGGACCAAGGACGGGATCCCCGCCCGCGTGGCCTCGATCGAGTACGACCCGAACCGCTCGGCGAGCATCGCGCTGCTCAGCTACGCCGACGGGGAGAAGCGCTACATCCTCGCCCCGCAGGGGCTGCGGGTGGGCGGCGAGGTCGTCTCGGGCGAGGGCGCCGACATCGCCCCGGGCAACTCGCTCTCCCTGGCCCGCATTCCGACCGGCACCGTGGTCCACAACGTCGAGCTGATCCCCGGCCAGGGCGGAAAGCTCGGTCGTTCGGCGGGCACGGCGATCCAGGTGGTGGCGAAGGAGGGCACGATGGTCAGCCTGCGCCTGCCCTCCTCGGAGGTGCGGATGGTCCGCGGCGAGTGCCGAGCGACCGTCGGCACGCTCTCGAACGCCGACCACCAGAACGTGAAGGTCGGCAAGGCCGGTCGCAACCGGCACAAGGGCAAGCGGCCGCAGACGCGCGGCGTCGCCATGAACCCGGTCGACCACCCGCACGGCGGCGGCGAGGCCCACCACACACCGGGCGGCCACCCGGTCACGCCGTGGGGCAAGCCGACGCTCGGCTACAGGACCCGCAAGAAGGGCAAGCGCTCGGACTCGCTGATCGTGCGCGGCCGGCGCCGAGGAAAGAGGAAGTAGAGGACTTAGACGATGGGACGTTCGACCAAAAAGGGCCCGTGGGCCGAGGAGCGGCTGATGAAGCGGGTTGTCGCGATGAATGAGTCGGGTCAGAAGCAGATGCTGAAGACCTGGTCTCGCCAGTCGACGATCTTTCCCGAGATGGTCGGTCACACGATCGCCGTCCACGACGGCCGCAAGCACGTGCCGGTCTACGTCTCGGAGTCGATGGTCGGCCACAAGCTCGGCGAGTTCGCCCCGACCCGCACCTTCCGCGCCCACTCGGGCGCCGGCAGCGCCTCGGAGAGGGACTGATGGCTGAGGAGAAGAAGGACAAGGAGACGCAGCAGAAGAAGCCCGCCCGCAAGCGGACGGCCGCAAAGAAGCCTGCGGCCAAGCCGAAGTCGAAGGAGACGGCCGCCAAGGGCACGGGCACGGCTGCGAAGGCAACGTCGAAGACCGCAGACGCCAAGGCCTCAAAGGCGAGCACTGCGAAGAAGCCTGCTGCGAAGAAGGCTCCTGCGAAGAAGGCTCCTGCGAAGCCCGAGGCGAAGCCGAAGGCCGCAGAAAAAACGGCGGCCACGAAGACCGCCGCCGGATCAAAGCGCGCCACCAAGAAGGAGGCGCCCGAGCGCCCGGTCGTCAACGCCCGAGCTCGCTTCGTGCGGGTCGCGCCCCGCAAGGCACGGCTGGTGGCGGACCTGGTCCGCGGCCTGCCGCTCGAGGACGCTCTGCCGCTGCTGCGCTTCTCCACTCGCAGCGCCGCACAGGACATCCGCAAGCTGATCGAGTCAGCCGCCGCCAACGCGGAGAACAACCACGACCTGGTCGCGGACGACCTGCTGATCAAGGACATCCACGTCGACGAGGGACCCGACGCTGCGCCGCTACCGGCCGCGGGCGCTGGGACGCGCGACGCGGATCAACAAGCGAACCAGCCACATCGCCGTGGCGCTGACGCCGGAGGACTGAGGACCGCATGGGACAGAAGATCCACCCAGAGGGATTCCGGGTCGGCTACATCCACGACTGGAAGTCGAATTGGTACAACGAGAAGGAGTTCGCGGACTATCTCAATGAGGACCTCGAGATCCGCTCGCACATCGAGAACAAGCTCTCGCACGCCGGCCTGTCGAAGATCACCATCGTGAAGGGCTCCGGCGAGGTCGAGGTCGACATCTCGACCGCGCGGCCGGGGATCGTGATCGGCAAGTCGGGGACCGAGGTCGATGCGCTTCGACGCGAGCTCCACAAGCTCACCGGCAAGCCCGTCAGGGTCAACATCAAGGAGATCAAGCGCCCCGAGCTGGACGCCAAGCTGGTCGCGCAGTCGATCGCCGAGCAGCTGCAGAACAGGGTTGCGTTCCGGCGGGCGATGAAGCGCGCGCTGACCTCCGCGATGCGCTCCGGGGCGAAGGGCGTGAAGGTCCAGGTCTCCGGTCGCCTCGGCGGCGCCGAGATGGCCCGCACCGAGGGCTACTCCGACGGCCGGGTGCCGCTCCACACGCTGCGCGCGGACATCGACTACGGCTTCATCGAGGCGAAGACCACGACCGGCCGAATCGGCGTCAAGTGCTGGATCAACAAGGGCGAGGTCATGCCCGAGGGCTTCCGCTCCGAGCTCACCGACGAGGACGGCGGCCCGCCGTCCGGCGGCGGTCGAGGAGGTCGCGGCTGATGCTGATGCCGAAGCGGGTTCGCTACCGCAAGCAGATGCGTGGCCGGCGCCGGGGCTACTCGAAGGGTGGCACCACCGTCGCCTTCGGCGAGTACGGGCTCAAGGCCCTCGACCGCGGCTGGATCACCAACCGCCAGATCGAGGCCGCCCGAGTCGCAATGACCCGCAAGATCAAGCGCGGCGGGAAGGTCTGGATCAACGTCTTCCCCGACAAGCCGATCACCAAGAAGCCGGCCGAGACCCGCATGGGCTCGGGCAAGGGCAACCCGGAGGGCTGGGTCGCCGTCGTCAAGCCGGGCAAGGTGATGTTCGAGCTCGCCGGAGTCCCCGAGGACCTGGCGAAGGACGCGATGCGCCTCGCCGGGACCAAGCTTCCGATCAAGACCAAGTTCGTACGACGCGAGGGAGCGGAGCAGGCATCGTGAAGGGCTCCGAGGCGCACAACCTCAAGGACGACGAGCTGGTGGAGCGGATCCGACAGACGCGCGAGGAGCAGTTCGCACTGCGCCTCCAGCACTCGACCGGTGAGCTGGAGAACACGGGGCGGATCACCGACGTTCGCCGCGACGTGGCACGCCTTCTGACCGTCGCCAAGGAGCGCGGCATCGATCTTGAACACGAGCTGAGGAACTGATGGCCGAAGAAGAAAAGAACGAGCAGACCGAAGAGACCCCCGAGGAGACTCCGGAGGAGACCCCCGAGGAGACTCCGGAGGAGACCCCCGAGGAGACGCCGGCGGAGGAGCCGCAGGCCGAGGAGACTCCGGCCGAAGATGCCCCTGCCGCTGAGGAGTCAGAGGAGGCGCCCGAGGACGCTTCTTCCGATGCTGCCCCTGCCGAGGACGCCGGGGGCGACGACGAGCTCGAAGGCCTCGACTGGAAGGCCCGGCGCCGCCTGGAGCGTTCGCGCCGGCCGTCCGAGGCCGACCCGCAGCAGAGCCCCGAGGAGCGCGCCGCCGCCCGCGGCGAGGCACGCAGGAAGGCGGCCGGGCGCCGCTCCTCCTACCGGGCGAAGCGCCGGACCAAGGGCGAGGCCGGCACGGGCACGCCGCCCGCCGAGCGGCGCTCCGCCGGTCGCAAGACCAGGCAGGGCCGGGTGGTCTCGAGCAAGCCGGACAAGACGATCACCGTCGCGATCGAGGTCGCTCGCCGCCACCCGCAGTACGAGAAGATCGTGCGCCGTTCGCGCACCCTGCACGCCCACGACGCCCGCAACGAGGCGGGTGAGGGCGATCTGGTCAGGGTCGATCGAGACGCGGCCCATTTCGCGGACCAAGCGGTGGCGCCTGGTCGAGATCCTCGAGAAGGCGAAGTAGGAGCGGTCGTGATCCAGCAGGAGTCAAAGCTCAGGGTCGCCGACAACTCCGGCGCGCGCGAGATCCTCTGCATCCGCGTCAAGGGCGGATCTGATCGCCGCTACGCGCGGGTCGGCGACGTGATCACGGCGACGGTCAAGCAGGCCACCCCCCACGGCGGCGTCCGCAAGGGCGAGGTCGTCGAGGCGGTGGTCGTCCGGACGCGCAAGCAGCTCGGCCGCGGCGACGGCACCTACATCGCCTTCGACGAGAACGCCGCCGTCCTGATCGACACGACCGGCGCGCCGCGGGGAACCCGCATCTTCGGCCCGGTCGCCCGCGAGCTGCGCGAGAGGAACTTCATGCGAATCGTCTCCCTCGCCCCGGAGGTCCTCTGATGGGTCGAACGCTGCGCGTCCGCAAGGACGACGACGTGATCGTGATCGGCGGCAAGGACCGCGGCAAGCGAGGCCGCGTGATCCGGACCGACCCGAAGAAGGGCTACGTCTTCGTCGAGCACCTCAACATGATCAAGCGCCACCAGCGCCCGCGCTCCGTCAAGGACGCGCAGAAGGGCGGCGAGGTCGGCGGGATCATCGAGAGGGAGGGCCCGATCCACGTCTCCAACGTGATGCTGCTCGACCCCGAGGACAACAAGCCCACTCGGGTGAAGGTCGAGCGCGCCGACGGCAAGCGCAAGCGCGTCGCCGCGAGGACCGGAAGGGATCTGGACTAGTGGAAGCCGCAACCGAACAGCAGAAGCAGGCCGCCCCGCCGCCCCGCCTGCGCGAGACTCTACGAGCAGGAGGTGAAGCCCGACGCTGATCCAGCGGTTCGGCTACTCGACCCCGATGGCCGTGCCGACGCTGGACAAGATCACCCTGAACATGGGTCTCGGCGAGGCGAAGCAGAACACGCAGATGCTCGAGGCCGCCACGGAACAGCTCGCGACCATCGCCGGCCAGGCGCCGAGCGTGCGGCGGGCCAAGAAGTCGGTCGCCAACTTCAAGGTCCGCGAGGGCATGCCAGTGGGCGTCGCCGTCACACTGCGCCGCGCGCGCATGTGGGAGTTCCTCGACCGCCTCACCTCGATTGCGGTGCCCCGGATCCGTGACTTCCGCGGCCTCAACGCCGCGTTCCTTCGACGGCCGGGGCAACTACTCGATGGGGATTCGCGAGCAGATCATCTTCCCCGAGATCGACTACGACTCGATCGACGAGGTGCGGGGACTCGACGTGACGATCACCACCACGGCCAAGACCGATGAGGAGGCCTTCGCCCTGCTCGACGGGCTCGGGATGCCCTTCTCCCTCGAGGGCCGTCCCGGCCAGGAGGATGTCGAGGCGGAGGAAGAGGAGGAGCGCCGCAAGGAGGAGGCCCGCGAGCGGGCCGAGGCCGAGGCAGCGGCGCTCGAGCAGCTCAAGGAGGAGAACCCGGAGGCCTACGAGAAGCCGGTCAGGCCCGAGGAGGGCGAGGAGGGCGAAGAGGGTGCCCCGGCCGCCGAGGGCGAGGGTGGGGACCGAGAAGAGACTTCGAACGACAAGGAAGAAGGCTGATGGCCAAGACATCGCAAAGGGTGCGGCAGCGCCGCGAGCCCAAGTTCAAGACCCGCGGGTACAACCGCTGCCGTCGCTGCGGGCGACCGCGCGCGTACTTCCGCAAGTTCGGCCTCTGCCGGATCTGCCTGCGCGAGGCCGCGCACAACGGCTACGTACCCGGTATGACCAAGTCCAGCTGGTAACCCGAGGTCACCTAACCAACATGCTCACCGACCCAATCACCGACTACCTGAACCGAATCCGCAACGCGCTCCAGGCGGAGCACGAGGAGGTGGAGATCCCCACCTCCCGGTTGAAGCGCGAGATGTCCCGCATCCTCAAGGAGCAGGGCTACATCACCGACTTCAGCACCGAGCCCGGGAGGGTCGGCGAGGTGCTCAAGGTCCGCCTGCGCTACACCGAGAAGCGCGACCCGGTGATCAGCGGCATGGAGCGGGTCTCGCGACCCGGTCGCCGCCGCTACGTTGCCAAGGAGGACGTCCCCCGCGTCTTCGGAGGCATGGGCACCACCATCATGTCCACCTCTCGCGGGGTGATGACCGGCCACGAGGCGCGTCAGCGCGGCGTCGGCGGCGAGGTCGTCGCACACGTCTGGTGATCAAGCGCTCATGAGTCGAATCGGAAGAAAGCCAATCCAGATCCCTGAGGGCGTCGAGATCGACGTCAGGCCCGGCGCTGTCAGCGTCAAGGGCCCGAAGGGCGAGCTCGACCAGAGCGTCGACAGCGACATGAAGGTCGCGATCGACGACGGCACCCTGACCGTCGCGCGCCCCACCGACCGCGGCGAGCACCGCGCGCTGCACGGGCTCACGCGGAGCCTGATCGCCAACATGGTCGAAGGCGTCACCGACGGCTTCGAGCGCCGCCTCGAGATCCAGGGCGTCGGCTACCGCGCCAACCTGAGGGGCAAGAACCTGGAGATGTCGCTCGGCTATTCCCACCCCGTCTCGATCGAGGCCCCGGAGGGCATCGAGTTCGAGGTGCCGCAGCCCACCGAGGTCGTGGTCCGCGGCATCGACAAGCAGCTGGTCGGCGAGACCGCCGCCCGGATCCGCAAGTCCCGCCCGCCCGAGCCCTACAAGGGCAAGGGTGTCCGCTACCAGGGCGAGCACGTGGCCCGCAAGGTCGGGAAGAGGGCCTAGCCATGGCTGTCCTCACCAAGCCCCAGCGCAGGCTCCGGCGCCGCCGGCGTGTCCGCGCCCGGATCCGCGGCAGCGCGGATCGCCCGCGCCTCTCCGTCTATCGCTCCAACCGCGGCGTCTTCGCCCAGCTGATCGACGACGACGCGGGCCGCACCGTGGCCTCGGCGTCCTGGACCGAGTCGGAGCTTCGCAAGCTCGACTCGATGGAGCAGGCGAAGCGCGCCGGGCAGCTGCTCGCCGAGCGCGCCAAGGGCGCCGGCATCGAGTCCTGCGTCTTCGACCGCGGCGGCTACCGCTTCCACGGCCGTGTCGCGGCGATCGCCGAGGGCGCCCGCGAGGGGGGCCTCAAGTTCTGATGACCGAGTTCGTTCGTCCTCTACCCTCACCCGTTCCATGGCTGTAGAGACCGTCAGTCCCAAGGGCCTCGATCTGCAGGAGCGGGTGATCGAGATCAACCGCGTCGCCAAGGTGGTCAAGGGCGGCCGGCGCTTCTCGTTCACCGCCCTGGTCGCCGTCGGCGACGAGGATTCCGTGGTCGGGATCGGCTACGGCAAGGCGCGTGAGGTTCCGCTCGCGATCCAGAAGGCCGTCGAGAACGCCCGCAAGAACCTGATCCGCGTGCCCAAGTACGGCCAGACGATCACCCACCGGGTGATCGGCCGCTTCGGCGCGGGTCACGTCGTGCTGCGCCCGGCGAGCCCCGGTACCGGCGTGATCGCCGGCGGCGGGGTGCGCGCCGTGCTCGAGCTCGGCGGCGTGCGCGACGTGCTCACCAAGAGCATCGGCACCCAGAACCCGATCAACCTGGTCAAGGCGACCATGTCCGGCCTCGAGAGCCTGCGCAGGCCCGAGGACGTGGCGAAGCTCCGGGGGATCTCGATTCGCGAGGTCCTCGGCGTCGGCGACGGCCCGGCGGCCGAGCCGGAGGCCACCAACGGCAAGGCCGAGCAGCCGGTGACACCCGAAGCGGTCGCAGCCGAGAGCGACGACTCGACTCAGGCCACCGAGCCCGCCGAGCCCACCCAGCCCGCGGAGCCCACCCAGCCCGCGGAGCCCACCGAGCCCGCGGCCGCGGAGGCCGCCGAGGAGAAGTCTTGATGGCGGACATTCAGCTGAAGCAGGTTCGCTCGGCGAACGGCGCCTCGGAGGTGCAGCGCGCCACCCTTCGCTCCCTGAAGCTCGGCCGGATCGGCCGCGAGTCGAAGCATCCCGACAGCCCGCAGCTGCAGGGCATGATCCGCACGGTCAGCCACCTGGTCGAGGTCGATCATGGCTGAGGAGAAGAAGGTCGGCCTGCACACGCTGAAGCCCGCGCCGGGATCGCGCCGTCCCCGGAAGCGGCTGGGCCGTGGCGTGGGGACCGGACACGGCAAGACCTCGGGTCGCGGCCACAAGGGTGCCGGCGCCCGCTCCGGCAACAAGCGCAAGGTCGGCTACGAGGGCGGCCAGAACCCCCTCCACATGCGGATGCGCAAGCTGCGCGGGCCGAACAAGAAGATGTCGATGCCCTTCGAGCACTTCCGGACCCGCACGCA
The DNA here is from genome assembly GCA_963777575.1 of uncultured Solirubrobacterales bacterium. Classification (GTDB taxonomy): domain Bacteria; phylum Actinomycetota; class Thermoleophilia; order Solirubrobacterales; family 70-9; genus DASUPK01. The sequence continues at coordinate 180,845 of CAVZRH010000015.1, forward strand.
GCCGGTCAACCTCTCCGACCTCGACGCCCGCTTCAAGGCGAACGACGAGGTGACTCCCGAGTCCCTGCGCGAGGCCGGCCTCGCCAAGAGGCGTCACCCGGTGAAGATCCTCGCCCGCGGCGAGATCTCGAAGAAGCTCACCGTGCGGGCACACGCCTTCAGCGCGCAGGCGAAGGAGAAGATCGAGGCGGCCGGAGGCACCGCGGAACTCATCTGATGCTCCAGACGATTCTCAACTCCTTCAGCGTCCCGGAGATCCGCAAGAAGCTGATGTTCACGGCGGCGATCCTGGCGCTCTACCGGCTCGGTGCCTACATCCCCTCGCCGGGGGTGGACGCCAGCGCGGTCAAGGACGGGCTCAGCGACGTCGGCGGCTCGAACATCCTCGGCTTCCTCAACCTCTTCTCGGGCGGAAGCCTCTCGCGGCTCTCCCTGTTCGCGCTGGGGATCATGCCCTACATCACGGCCTCGATCATCCTGCAGCTCCTCACGGTGGTCGTGCCCTCGCTGGAGCGCCTCCAGAAGGAGGGCGAGGTCGGCCAGCAGAAGATCACGCAGTACACCCGCTACCTGACGGTCGTGCTCGCCTTCGCGCAGTCCCTCGGCTACGTCTTCCTGTTCAGCTCACAGAGCTTCGGTGGCGCGAGCGTGATCGGCGAGCGGACCTTCCCGAAGGTCTTCCTGATCGTGATGACGCTGACCGCCGGCTGCACGATCCTGATGTGGATGGGCGAGCTGATCACCCAGCGCGGGATCGGCAACGGCATCTCGCTGTTGATCTTCGCCTCGATCGTCTCGCGCATCCCCGAGGGCATCACGAAGTGGTGGAACAACCCCGACCAGGTCTTCGTCGTGATGATGCCCTTCATCGCGCTCGCGGTGGTCGTCGCGATCGTCTTCGTCCAGGAGGGACAGCGCCGGATCCCGGTGCAGTACGCGAAACGCGTGGTCGGCCGGCGGATGACCGCCGGCGGATCGACCTACCTGCCGCTGCGCGTGAACATGGCGGGCGTCATCCCGGTGATCTTCGCCGCCTCGATCATGGCCTTCCCGCCGACGATCGGACAGCTGCTGGGCGGCAACGGGAACAACTTCTGGAACGACTTCGCGAACTTCTTCAGCCCCAACAGCTGGCACTACGTGGTCGGCGAGGTCTTCTTCATCATCATCTTCACCTACTTCTACACGGCGGTCACCTTCAACCCGGTCGACCAGGCCGACAACCTGAAGAAATACGGCGGCTTCATCCCCGGCGTCCGGCCCGGACGACCTACCGCCGAATACCTGGACCGCATCCTGTCCAGGCTCACCTTCCCCGGCGCCCTCTACCTGGGCGCGGTCGCGGCGTTGCCGACGATCCTGATCTCTCAGACGTCGGCCAACTTCTTCTTCGGCGGGACCTCGATCCTGATCGTCGTCGGCGTGGCGCTCGACACCGTGAAGCAACTCGAAGCGCAGCTGATGATGCGGAACTACGAGGGCTTCCTGAAGTGACGCGCGCGACCGGGTGCCGGGCTTGCCCGAGCTGAACCTAATCCTCCTCGGCCCGCCCGGCAGCGGCAAGGGGACGCAGGGGGAGCGCCTGCAGGAGGACTTCCGTCTTCCGTACTACGCGACCGGCGACATCCTGCGCGCGGCGGTCAAGGAGGGGACCGAGGTCGGCAAGCAGGCCAAGGAGTACATGGACCGCGGCGACCTCGTCCCGGACGAGGTGATCATCGGTGTGATCGCGGAACGGCTCCAGGGCGAGGAGGCCGCCGACGGCTTCATCCTCGACGGCTTCCCCCGCACCGAGCCGCAGGCCGAGGCCCTCGACGCGAAGATGTCCGAGCTTCGGCGCGAGATGACCGCGGTGCATCCTGATCGAGGTCTCCGAGGACGAGGTGGTCCGTCGCCTGAGCGGCCGCCGCACCTGCGAGGAGAACCCGAGGCACATCTACCACGTCGACTTCGACCCTCCGAAGGAGGAGGGCGTCTGCGACATCGATGGGGCCAGGCTGATCGTCCGCGACGACGACAAGCCCGAGGTGATCAAGAACCGCCTGGCGCAGTACCGCGAGAAGACCGAGCCCCTGATCGACTACTACGACGAAAGTGGCATCCTGAACAGGGTGGACGGCAGCCAGTCCCCGGATGAGGTCGAGGAGCGGATTCACGGGATAATCGCCACCCTCCGGAGAGAGGAAGAGGAGGGCATGTGAGATGTACCGCGGCATGATTCTTCGCAAGACGTCTGCGCAGATCGACGAGATGGCGGAGGCCGGCAAGATCCAGGCCCGCTGCGTGCGCATGCTGCGCTCGAAGGCCCGGCCCGGCGTGACGACCAAGGAGCTGGACGAGGCCGCGGAGAAGTTCATCCGCTCGCAGGGAGCGGTGCCCTCCTTCAAGGGCTACCGGGGCTTCCCCGGCTCGATCTGCACCTCTCCCAACTCGATGGTGGTCCACGGGATCCCGGGCCCCTACGAGTTGCGCCGCGGCGACATCCTCTCCATCGACGTCGGCGTCACCTACGAGGGCTGGGTGGCCGACGCCGCGATCACGGTGCCGATCGGGGAGGCGCCCGAGGACGCCGAGCCCCTGCTCGCCACCACCCGCGACGCGCTCTTCGAGGGCATCGAGCAGGCGCGGCCCGGCAACCACCTGAGCGACATCTCGCACGCGATCCAGACCCGTGTCGAGCGGGATGACCTCTCGGTCATCCGCAGCCTCGTCGGGCACGGCGTCGGCCGTGACATGCACGAGGATCCGCAGATTCCGAACTTCGGGGATCCCGGCAAGGGCCCGACGCTGGAGCAGGGAATGGTCCTCGCGATCGAGCCGATGGTCAACGCCGGCGGGCCCGACATCCGGATGGGCTCGGACGGCTGGGCGGTGTACTCGGCGGACGACTCACTTGCCGCCCACTTCGAGTTCACCGTGGCGGTCACCGGCGACGGGCCGCGCATCCTCACCCCCTGGCATCTGGAATAGCGCTACCCGGGCCGCTGGGTCTACCCGGACTCCGCGCCCACCATCGCCGCCGACGGAGCGGGCTCGAGCCTGCCCTTCCCGGGCTTCGGAATCGCCAGCGCGGCGAGGATGGAGAGCACCAGCGAGCCGGCGATCACGGCGAAGGCAAGGGTGAACGAGCTCTCGGTCGGCGAGCCTCCGCCGGAGATGATCGTCGCGACGATCTGGCCGCCGAAGGCGCCGCCGATCGTGCGGGTGATCGTGTTGACGCCGGTCGCCACCCCCGTCTGATCGGCCGGCACCGCCTCCACGATCAGGTTGGCCATCGCGGCGAAGGCAAGGCCGATGCCGATGCCGAGCAGGGCCGCCGCGAGGTATACCTCGATCGGGCGGTTGTGGACGACCGCGAGCATCGCGAAGCCAGAGGCGGCGAAGGCACAGCCGAAGATCAGCGGCAGACGGGATCCGAACCGCGCCTGCAGCGGGCCCGCCAGCGGGCCGACGAGGAGCATCGCCACCGTGGCGGGGACCATGAAGAGTCCCGCGGCCGTGACCGAGGCGCCGAAGCCGAATCCCGAGCCCACCGGCGTCTCGACGAACTGGGGAAGGACGATGAATGTGGAGTACATCCCGGCTCCCAGCAGGAAGGCCGCGAGGTCGGTGGTCCAGACGGGGCGGGAGCGCATCACCGTCATGTCGACCAGGGGATAGCGCGCCCGCAACTCGACGCCGACCCAGGCCACCATCACGATCAGCCCGACCGAGATCAGCCCGAGGGTCTTCGCGGATCCCCAGCCCCAGTCGGTCGTCTCGCTGACCGCCAGCAGAAGGGCGGCGAGCCCGGTGGAGAGCAGCGCGGCGGCACCCCAGTTGACCCGCCCAGGCGCCTTGACCGGCGACTCCGGTACGAAGAAGTAGGTGAGAACCGTCGAGAGGACGACGGTGGTCAGTGGCAGCCAGAAGAGCCAGTGATAGGAGAGGTTGTCGACGATCGGACCCGCGAGAACGATCCCGAGGCCGCCACCGACGCCCAGGATCGCGGACATCAGGCCGATGCTCCCGGCCACTCGCTCGGCCGGGAACTCGTCCCGGATGATCCCGAAGGCGAGCGGGAAGATGCCGCCGCCGGCCCCCTGGATGACCCGACCGAGGATCATCGTGCCGATCGACGTAGCGAGGGCAGAGATCAGCGTGCCGACGGCGAGGACGACCAGCACGACCAGCAGGCTCTTCTCCTTGCCGTGGACGTCGCCCAGCCGCCCGATGATCGGCGTGGCGACCGAGGCGCTGAGCAGATAGGCGGTGAGGATCCAGGCGACGGTTCCCTCGCTCGTCCCCAGGGTGTGCTGGATGTCCGGCAGGGCCGGGGCCACCATCGACTGGAGCAGGGCGAACGACAGCCCCGCGATCGAGAGCACCGCAAGCGTGGTCACTGGATGTTGGCGCTCGGACTCCATCAGGCCTGCCGCGGAGTCATCGGGCCGATCTGGGCACCCGCCTCGTCGGGAACGGGCGCCTCGTGGCGCCTCGACCGCACGACCAGCACCGGCAGAGGGCTCTGCCGCAGCATCGTCCGGCTCACGCTCCCGAAGAGCGCGGAGCGGACTGGGCCTCGGCCCCTCGAGCCGAGGATGACGAGGTCGTAGTCGCCCTCGCGCGTCTCGCGGGCCAGCGCATGCTCGATCGGCCGCGAGCTGACCAGCTTGGTCACCGGGATTCCCTGGGGGACCCGGTCCACCGCCCGGCAGAGAACCCGTTCGGCGTCCGTCAGGCAGCTCCGTCGCACCTCGGCGACAGCCTCGGCTGCGGCTCCCGTGTAGGCGAGGCAGGGGATCTGGACGACCGCGGAGAGGATCGTGAGGCGCCCGTGGGAGCGGGAGGCCAGCTCGATCGCGACCTGCAGCGCGCGATCGGCGGCGGGCGATCCGTCGTAGGCGAGCAACGGCTTGCGGCAGTCCGTCGCCTCGGCCAGGGAGATCGACCGCCGGCGCGTCACCTCCGGAGCGCCTCCAGCAGCAGATCGACGACGCGATCGCGGCCCCCCGGCTCCACCTCGTCGGCTGCCCGGGCCGCGGCGAAGAGGAGGCGGAGGTCCTTGACCGTCGCATCGCTCCGCAGCGTGCCCTGGTCCCGCGCGCGGTCGATCAGCGCCTGCCAGGCGAGGCTGACCTCGGCGACGGCCGCAACGACCTCGCGCCGATCCGAGGTGAGGCCGAGGGCGCCGCTGAGCAGCTTGTTGGTCGCCTGCCGTTCGGCGATCCGGCGCACGCTGCCCTCGATCGCCGTCCAGGCATCGGTGCGCTCGCCCGCCTCCGAGACCTCCTCCCGGAGGAAGCCGAGCTGGTGGACGAGGAGGGCGGCGACCAGGTCCTCCTTCGAGGCGTAGCAGCGATAGAGGCTGCCGATCCCGATGCCCGCCGCCGTCGCGATCCGGGGCATCGGCGCATCGAGCCCTTGCGCTGTGAAGACATCGGTGGCGGCATCGAGGAGGCGCTCGCGCTTCTCATCCGGCTCGAGCTCGGCCCAGGGGGCGGAGGCGGGCTGCTGATGCGTCAATGGCGGCTCCGGAACCATCGTTCCGGAGATCTTAGCGCCAGCCCCGGAACAGACGTTCCAGGATCCCACTGAGGGCCCCCGGCGCCCCAGGCGAGGGTTACGCACGCGCGCTGCTAGACTTTCACGGGTCGGTTCACGCCCAGCGTGGCCGGCGTTTCTTACGCCTGTCGGCCCGACTCCTGGGGCCGGGGGGCCTACTCCCAGTCCGATACGACCCCACGAAAGAAGGGGAATGAAGGTCCGAGCCTCCGTCAAGCCGATTTGTGAGAAGTGCAAGGTGATCCGCCGTGGCGGAGCCGTTCTCGTGATCTGCTCCAACCCCCGCCACAAGCAGAGGCAGGGCTGATGGCGCGAATCGCGGGAGTCAACCTCCCCCTCAACAAGCGCGCCGAGATCGGGCTCACCTACGTCTTCGGGATCGGCCGCTCCACGGCCAACGAGATCCTCAAGAAGACCGGTGTGGACCCGAACACCCAGGTCAAGGACCTGACCGAGGACGAGATCATCAAGCTTCGTGACGCGGTCGAAGACCGCGAGGTCGAGGGCGACCTTCGCCGGGAGCGCTCACAGAACGTCAAGCGCCTGCAGGAGATCGGGTCCTACCGCGGCCTGCGCCACCGCCGCGGACTTCCGGTCCGGGGCCAGCGCACCAAGACCAACGCACGCGGCCGCAAGGGCCCGCGCCGGATGAGCGTCGCGGGCCGCAAGAAGGCCCCGCAGCCCAAGTGAGCCGAGGAGGGAACCGCTAGATGCCACGTGCCCAGAAGGGCCGCTCGCGCCGGCGCGTCCGCAAGAACGTGACCTACGGCCAGGCCCACATCAAGACTTCGTTCAACAACACCATCGTCACCCTGACCGACACCGAGGGAAACGTGATCGCCTGGGAGTCCGCCGGTTCCGCCGGCTTCAAGGGCTCCCGCAAGTCGACTCCGTTCGCCGCCCAGGTGACCGCCGACTCGGCCGCCAAGAAGGGCATGGAGCACGGCCTCGAGCGCGTCGAGGTCTTCGCCAAGGGCGCCGGCTCCGGTCGCGAGACCGCGATCCGCTCCCTCCAGGCGGCCGGGCTGGATGTGACGACGGTGAAGGACGTAACGCCGCAGGCCCACAACGGCTGCCGTCCCCGCAAGCGGAGGCGCGTCTGATGGCCCGCGACACCGGAGCCCAGTGCAAGCAGTGCCGCCGCGAGGGACAGAAGCTCTTCCTCAAGGGCGCCCGCTGCTTCACCGACAAGTGCGGCGTCGAGCGCCGCTCCTATCCGCCGGGCGAACACGGCCGCGGCCGGATGCGGCAGTCCGAGTACCGGGCGCAGCTGCGCGAGAAGCAGAAGGCCAAGCGCTACTACCAGGTGCTCGAGAAGCAGTTCGCCGGCTACTACGACAAGGCGAGCCGCCAGCAGGGCGTCACCGGCGAGAACCTGCTGCGGCTGCTCGAGTGCCGCCTGGACAACGTCCTGGTGCGCCTGGGCTTTGCCGCCTCACGCCGCCAGGCCAGGCAGCTGGTCAGCCACGGCCACTGGACCGTGAACGGCCGCCGCGTCGATATCCCCTCGTACCAGGTGAAGCCGGACGACGTGATCACGATCAAGGCGAGCAGCTCAGCCAGCGACGTGGTCCGCGACGCGACCGAGCTCACGTCGGGAGTCCCGGCCTGGCTGCAGGCCGACCACGACTCGCTCACCGCCAAGGTGCTGAGGGTCCCCGAGAGAAGCGAGATCTCGGCACCCGTCGAGGAGCAGCTCATCGTCGAGCTGTACTCGAAGTAAGTCTTCAAAGAGAAGGAAGAAAGGGAAGTGATGGAAGCGATGACCACCCTGCCAGATTTCCAAGTCCCGAAGATCGCGGGCGAGGACACCAATGAGAACAAGGGCATGTTCACGATTGAGCCCCTCGACAAGGGCTTCGGCTACACGTTCGGCAACAGCCTCCGCCGCGTGCTGCTCTCCTCCCTCGGCGGCGCCGCGATCACGAGCGTCCGCATCGAGGGCGTGGCACACGAGTTCTCGACCATTCCGGGGCTGAAGGAGGACGTCACCGATCTCGTCCTCAACCTGAAGGACGTCGTCGTCCGGATGCACACCGACGCCGACGAGGTCGAGACGCCGCTCGTGGCCACCGGCCCGGGTGAGGTCAAGGCCAAGGACATCGACCTGCCCGCGGGCGTCGAGATCCTCAACCCCGAGGCGCCGATCGCAACGCTCGAGAAGAAGACCAAGCTCGAGATGTACCTGACGATCGGCCGCGGCCGCGGGTACTCGCCTGCGGACGAGAACAAGTCCGACGACAAGCCAATCGGCGTGATTCCGATCGACTCGATCTTCTCGCCGATTCGCCGCACCTCCTACTCGGTCGACGCCGCCCGTGTCGGGCAGCGAACCGACTTCGACAAGCTCACGATCGAGGTCGAGACCGACGGCTCCATCGAGCCGGGGGCGGCGCTGCGCGAAGCCGCGGAGATCCTGATCAAGAGCCTGGCGATCTTCACGACCGCCGACCGCGTGGATGAGCTGCGCGGCGAGGGCGCGATCGCGGTGACCGACGGAGCCGGCGGCGGCGAGGCCGCCACGGTGCCGGGCGCGGACGGGCTCGACGAGATCCTGATCGAGGAGCTCGAGCTGGGCGTGCGCTCCTACAACTGCCTGAAGCGCGCCGGCATCCAGACCGTCGGCGAGCTCGTGCGGAAGTCGGAGTCGGAGCTGAACGCGATCCCGAACTTCGGTCGCAAGTCGATCGAAGAGGTCCAGGAGACCCTGCGCGCACGCGGCCTCTCGCTGCGGGCCGACTAGGGCAACTAGAGTCCCTGGCCGAGCGACGGCGATGAGGCACCAGCGCAAGAGAGCCAAGCTGAGCCGGGATTCGGCTCACCGCACCTCGATGCTTCGAACGATGTCGAAGCAGCTGATCGAGCACGAGCGGATCCGGACCACACAGCCGAAGGCGAAGGCGCTGCGACCCGAGTTCGAGAAGCTCATCACGCTCGCCAAGCGGGGCGACCTGCACGCCCGCCGCCAGGCGCTCTCCTCGCTCCACAACGACAAGTTCGCGGTGCACAAGCTGTTCGAGGAGATCGCGCCGCGCTACGCGGAGCGCCCGGGCGGCTACACGCGGATCGTCAAGCTCGGACCTCGGCGGAGTGACTCCGCCGAGATGGTCTTCCTAGAGCTCGTCTAGGGCGCCAGGCCGCTCAGCACCGGCTCGGCGTTCGCGTCGCAGCGGAGGATCGCTGCACGCTCGAGTCCCTCGAGCCGGTCGGCGCGGGCCTCGAGGGTCTCCGGGTCGGCCACGAGCCGGAGGAAGGCGGCCGCGCTCGGGTACCAGACCGCGATCACGTCGTCGAAGCGCTCCTCTCCCTCGCCAATCACGGTTCCCGCGATCGAGGCGTGCCAGAGGACGCGGCCGCCGACGCGTTCCAGAACGCGCTGGGCGACCTCGCCGTAGCGTGCGTACGCCGCCGGATCCCGGTACCGGTTCAGGTTCAGCATCACCAGCGGTCCGTCGCCGGGGCCCTCGGCGATCGCCTGCATCTCGGCGAGCTGCTCGGGGGTCGGCTCGACGGGCATCAGGAGCTCGCGCGCGGTGCGCGGCGGTCGAGGAAGGCCGCCCAGATCTCGGTGAGCGTCTGGACGGCGGCCTCGGCCGAGATTCGCGGCTCGCGGCCGAAGGCGTCGCGCAGGTAGGCCTCGTTCAGCAGGTTGAGAGCCCTCGCGCTCTCGGAGACGTCCGCGGGCGGGTTCTCCCGCAGGCCGGGCAGCCGGGCGAGCGAGTCGGCGGCGAGCCGGTTGAAGCGCCGGCGCAGCTCCGCGCCGCGCGTGGCGATCTCGGGGTTCGACGCGCCCGCTTCGGTGACCGCGCGCAGAATTGGGCCGTGCCGCTGATAGACGCGGACGGCCGGCTCGACGGCCGCTCGAACCGTCTCGAGGTCGCCCTCCTTTCGCTCGGCGTCCAGCTCCACCTGCGCCTCGTAGAGGCTTTCGATCGCCTCGGTAGCGGCGCGCAGCAGCAGGTCGGCGAGATCGTCGAAGTGGCGATAGAAGATCGTGCGCTCGATTCCGGCCCTCTCGGTCACCTCGGCGACGCTGAGCTCGTAGAACGAGCGGTCGCGGACCAGTTCGGTGGCGGCGCCGATGAGGCGGTTTCGCACCTCATCGCGGGTGAGGCGCGGGCGCTGGGATCGGGTGGGGGCCTGAGCGGGCATGGATGAGAGTGTTGACACCGTGTGACACGCACCGTAGCATCAGGTCGAGATGCGGGGAGGAAGGACGATGACGGCGGCGCTCGGCCTGGCGGCCCTGATCGTCGCTCTGGTCGCGGCACCGGCGGAATCCCGGCCGGCCGGGCACAATCAGGGACGCCCCAACATCCTCGTCGTGATGACCGACGACATGAACCAGGCCGACCTCCAGTTCATGCCGAAGACCAGGAAGCTGCTGGCCAAGCGGGGGACGAGCTTCACCAACGCGATCACCTCCTTCCCGCTCTGCTGCCCTTCGCGGGCCACCTTCCTCACCGGTCAGTACGCCCACAATCACGGCGTGGGCGGCAACTTCTTCCCGCAGGGCTGGTACGGCATGACCCGGCGCAACAACACCCTCGCCACCTGGCTGAGCAGCGGCGGGTACAGCACGGACCTGATCGGCAAGATGCTGAACGGCTACGGGGCGCTTGACGGCCACGGCGAGATCCCACCCGGGTTCGACAAGTGGCACGCCCTGCTCGACGTCTCCGCCTACGACTACTACAACTTCGAGATGAACAGCAACGGGCGGCTGCGCACCTGGGGAGATCCGGACTTCGCGCGCAAGCTGGTCGACTTCGCGAACATCGAGGTCACGCCTCCGAACACCAAGAGCGCCGCCGACGTGCTGGCGAAGCTGACCGAGGTGATGGGACCCGCGCCGTACAGCTACTGGGGCGCCAGCAATCCCGATCAGTACTCGCCGGATGTGACCGGCCGGATCACCAACAAGCTGCTCGGGCGCCAGAAGCGGGGCAAGAAGCCGTTCTTCATCTGGTGGACCCCAGCCGCACCGCACCGCGAGGACGTCTCCACGACCCTGATGCACCGTCCAGGCCCCGATCCCCGTCCGCCACAGCGATACGAGCAGCTCTCAAAGAGCTTCCAGTTGCCGCGGCCACCCAGCTTCAACGAGGCCGATGTCAGTGACAAGGCCACCGACGTGACCAGCCATACCCCGCCGCTGACTCAGTCGGACATCGACCAGCTCCAGCTCGACTACCAGGGGCGCGGCGGGTCCCTGCGCGCCGTCGACGACCGGGTCGGCCGGATGGTGAAGACGCTGCGCCGCAGCGGCCAGCTCCACAACACCGTGATCATCTTCACCTCGGACAACGGTTGGATGCAGGGCGAGCACCGGATCCCGGGTGACAAGTTCCTGCCTTACGAGGAATCGCTCGGGGTTCCGTTGATCATCCGCGGTCCCGGCATCGCCGAGGGTCGGAGGATCAAGCGGCAGGTCGCGAACATCGATCTGGCCCCCACCATGGCCGCCCTCGCCGGGGTGAGGGCCCGCAGAAAGATGGACGGGGTCTCACTGGTACCCACCCTCAGGCGGCATGAGAATCCGCCCAAGCGCGCGCTCGCGATCGAGGCGCCGCACCCGCTGTTCGAGGGGGCCATCCCCAACAACGCCTGGGATCGGCCGTACACGGGGGTCCGCACCCAGCGGTACACGTACGTGGTCTACACGGAGACCTCGGAGGAGGAGCTCTACGACCGCAGGACCGATCCCTATGAGCTCCAGAACGTCGCGCAGGACCCCGCCTACGCTGGGGTCAAGGCGCACCTGAACTCGCTGATGCGGCGCCTGGCGACGTGCGCCGGCCGTTCCTGCCGGGTGAAGCCGTAGCCGTCTCGTGAAGCCGCCCAACATCCTGGTCCTGATCACGGACCAGCAGCGAGCACCTCGTCACTGGCCCGAGGATCCCGGCTGGCTGCGCGAGCTGATGCCGAACGACTCCGAGCTGGCGCGACACCGGCCTCACCTTTCGCAACGCCTTCTGCAACACGGCGATGTGCTCGCCGAGCCGCTCCACGCTGTTCACGGGACTGTTCCCGGCCGAGCATGGGGTCGAGCTCACCCTGACGGCGGCCGACCTCCGGCCCAATCCACGCTTCGCACCGGCGGTGACGGCAACGATGCTGGACATCATCCGGCGCCGCCAGGCGCCGGCCCGGCGAGTGCTCACCCAGTTCAGCAAGGGCCTGCTGCGGATAGGCGAGAGCCGGGGACACGAGCCCGAGCTCCCGCCCGACGTGCCCAATCTGGCGACCCTGCTTCGCTCCACCGGCTATCACGTCGCGTACAAGGGGAAGTGGCATCTCACCCACCCCTCCCAGGGCGAGGGGGGCCTGCTGGGCGGCTGGGGCGAGGCCGACGAGCGCAGGATCGAGACGGAATACGGATTCGCCGACTGGGAGGCGCCCGACGCGGGAGAGAACGCGAAGGCGGAGCACTTCGGGGGCGGCAACGCCGGCGAGGGGGAGGGCTGGGACGAGGTCTACACCCGCCAGGTCGAGCGCTGGCTTTCTCGCGCAGATCTCCCAGAGCCCTTCTGCCTGATCGTCTCGCTGGTCAATCCCCACGACGTGCTCGGCTACCCGGCCGCCTATGAGCGCGGGGGATACTCGGCGTCGGAGTTCCGCGACCTCGGCGTCGAGCTGCCTCCAACCGTGGACGAGGACCTGGCCGGCAAGCCCGCCGTCCATGCCCTGATGCAGATGGGGATGACCGCCTACATGGGCCCGCTCCGCAACCGCCGCGATCAGCTCGACTACGTCAACTTCTACGCCTACCTGCATCGCGTGGTCGACCGGAAGATCGGACGAGTGCTGGGGGCGCTGGGGGATGCCGCTGACCCGCAGTCCCTTCGCTCCCGCACAGTGGTCGTCCGCTGCGCCGATCACGGTGAAATGGGGCTCTCGCATGGCGGCCTCCGCCAGAAGGCCTTCAACGCCTACGAGGAGACGATCAACGTCCCGCTCGTCGTCTCGAACCCCGTGCTCTTTCCCAAGGCAGCCGAGACAGGCGCGCTCGCCTCACTGGTGGACGTGCTTCCCACGCTGCTCCGGCTGGGCGACAGCCCGATCCCGGCCGGCCTGCGCGGCCGAGATCTGACCCCGGTGCTCGCCCATGCCGCCGCGCCCGCGCGTGAGACGCTCAGCCTCGCGCCGGTCGATCTCTCCCCGGTCACCGACCACGAGGCGCCGGAGGCCTCGGTCAGGGACGCCGTGCACTTCACCTACGACGACCACCAGGCGGCGACCGCGATGACCGAGGCGCCGGGTCAGCCCAACCGCGTTCGCGCGCTCCGCTCAACAACCGCGAAGTTCGCCTTCTACTTCGATCCAGCCGGCCGCAGGCCATCCGAGTACGAGCTCTACGACCTCGAGCGCGATCCGCTCGAGGTGCACAACCTGATCGGCGTTCGCTCGGGACAGCCAAGCGACGCCGCCGCCGCGGCACTGCATAGCGACCTGGCCGAGAGGCTCGAGGCCGCGATGCAGGAGTGCGGTACCTCTCCTGCTACCTACCGACCTTGAAGCTCGAGCCCGAGCCCTTGCGGTTCGGGCCGATGGCGACCATCACGGCGACCGTGAAGGCGACGATCACGCCGAGAACCACCCACTGAGCCCAGTTCTCGATGGTTGCCACCGCGGCGATGGACAGCGCGATGCCGATGACAAGCGCGATCACGGTGTAGACCGCAGCGCCCTTCTCGGAGCCCCGGCGGATCCCCTCGCCGCCGGCGAGCAGATCGCTGCGCTCGTACTGACTTCGCTGGGTGATGTCGGTGTTGGCCATCTCTCCTTCTCCTCTTTAGTTCGATCAACCCTACGTGGGCGGTCGGGCGGGCTCCGTGAGCCTGCTCACAGCGGCCTTATTCTCGGCGGTTGGGGCTGACCGCGATCATGAAGCCGATCACGGTGAGAATGATCGCCGCCAGCACCACCCACTGGGACCAGTTGTCGATCTCCTCGAAGGCGATCGCGGCGCCGACGATCCCGAGTGCGATCGCGATCACCTCGTAGATCTCCATTCCCAGGCGGCTCGGGCCGCGGCCGAAGAGCTCCTGGCGCGCCTCGTCTTGCGAGATCGACTCCGGTTCGTCTGAGCCGGGCAGGGGCATCGCTGGATAGTGTCGCGCACCGGTGCCCTCGGTGCGACTGGACATCGCCTACCACGGCGCCCGCTTCGCGGGTTGGGCCGCGCAGCCGGGCGTGCGAACGGTGCAGGGCGAGCTCGAGGCGGCGCTCGGGCGAGTCCTCGGTTCGCCCACCCGTCTGACGGTCGCCGGCCGGACCGACGCGGGAGTGCACGCCTGGGGACAGGTGGCGAGCTTCGCCGCGCAGTCCGAGCCTTCCGCGGAGCTCGGCCGCGCGCTCAACTCGCTCACCGGCCCCGACCTCGCGATCCTCGCGGTCGAGGCGACGGAGGATCCATTCGATGCCCGGCGGGACGCCCGCTCGCGGACCTACTGCTACCGCGTGCTCGCGGAACGGACCCCCAACCCCTTCGAGGCGGGTGTGGCGCTGCACTGGCCCCATCGCCTCGACCATGCGGCGCTCGCCGCCTGCGCCGACGCCCTGACCGGCACCCACGACTTCACCGCCTTCACCCCGACCCAGACCGAGCACATCCGCTTCGAGCGGGACATCCTGCGGGCGGAATGGCACGAGAAGACGGCCGTCCTCGGCTCGGGGCGGGTGCTCGAGCTCTGGATCGAGGCCGACGCGTTCATGCGCAACATGGTCCGCGTTCTCGTCGGGACGATGCTCGAGGTGGGTGGCGGTCGCCGTCCTTTCGAGGATTTCGTAGCCCTCCTCGGGGGTGCGCCGCGGGAGCGCGCGGGGGAGACCGCCCCGCCCCACGGACTTCATCTGGCGAGCGTCCGCTACTGAGCCTGGGAGGCCGTCAACCTAGAATCGTCCGTATGCGCGTTCTGATCACCAACGACGACGGGATCCAGGCGACGGGGCTGAACGCCCTGCGCAAGGAGCTGATCGGCATCGACGGCCTCGAGGTCCATGTGATTGCTCCCGACTCCAACCGGAGCGCGACGGCTCGCAGCATCACCACCCGCTCGCCGCTCTGGGTCGAGGAGATCGCGTTCGAGGACGGCACGAGCGGCTTCGCCACCGATGGGACCCCGGTGGACTGCGTGCGGTTCGCCGAGCTCGGGCTCGTCGGCGAGCGCCCCGAGCTGATCGTCTCGGGAATCAACCACGGCTCCAACCTGGGCGACGACATCACCTACTCGGGCACGGTCGCCGCTGCGCTGGAGGGGATCGTCCTCGGCATCCCGGCGATCGCGATCTCACAGTCCGCCGGCGGGGAGTCCACGGGCCTGCCCTGGGGCCGCGACTTCGATTTCTCCTCCTCCGCGGCATTCGCCGCGCAGCTCGTGCGCCGGGCGGCGCAGGATCCGCTCCCGGCCGACACGCTGCTCAACGTCAACTGTCCCGCCGGAGCACCGGAGGGAGTCGAGGTGACGCACCTGGGCAAGCGGCTCTACAACGACGAGCTCAAGCTCGTGGACGAGGATCCCGACACGGGGCGCCACCGGTACCAGATCTACGGCTACGAGCCCTCGTTCGAGGACGAGCGCGGCTCTGACCTCTCGGCGATCGCGCACGATCGAATCGCGGTCACCCCGGTTCACTTCGATCTCACGGACCGGCCTAGCCTCGACCGGCTGAGGCAGTGGGACTTCGAGGGAATGCTCGGCCGGGCTGCGGAGTCGGTCGCGACGGAGGCACCCACCCAGCGGTGAGCGCCAGGAAGGGGGCAAAGCCGGCGGCCAGGAAGCGGGCCGAGGAGCTGCGGCGGCAGATCGGCCATCACGACCACCGCTACTACGTCCTCGACGACCCGGAGATCTCCGATCCCGACTACGACGACCTGCTGAGGGAGCTGCGTGAGATCGAGGAGGCCAACCCGGAGCTGCTCACGCCAGACTCCCCGACTCAGCGAGTCGGGGGGAAGCCGCTCGACAAGTTCAAGCAGATCGAGCACCACGAGCCGATGCTCTCCCTCGCCAATGCCCGTAACGAGGACGAGCTGCGGGCCTGGGCGAAGCGCGTCGAGCGCCAACTCGAGCGCCTCGACATCTCGGGCCGGGAGATCCGCTACGTCACCGAGCCGAAGGTGGACGGCCTGGCGATCTCACTCACCTACGAGAACGGCGTCTTCGCCCGCGGCGCCACTCGCGGCGACGGGCGGATCGGCGAGGACGTCACTCAGAACCTGAGGACGATCAAGGCGATCCCGCTCTCGATCGAGGATGCCCCCGAGCTGGTCGAGGTCCGAGGGGAGGTCTACCTCCCGATCGCCGGCTTCACCAGGGTGAACGAGCAGCGCGCCCAGGACGAGCTCTCCACCTTCGCCAATCCCCGGAACGCGGCCGCCGGCTCGCTGCGCCAGCTCGATTCCTCGATCACCGCAACCCGCCCGCTCTCGATCTGGTGCTACGGCGTCGCCGCCCTGAAGGGCTGGGAGCCCGAGAGCCACTCCGAGTCGCTCGAGTGGCTGCGCGAGCGGGGATTCAAGGTGAATGAGGACATCTCGATCCTGCACGGGATCGACGAGGTCGCCGAGCGCTGTCGCTGGTGGGAGGACCGCCGTGAGGCTCTCGACTTCGAGATCGACGGCGTCGTCGTCAAGGTCGACGATCGCGGCCTGCAGCGCGAGCTCGGCGTGGCCGGGAGGGAACCGCGCTGGGCGGTCGCCTGGAAGTTCGCCCCGACGACGGCGACGACGAAGCTCAACAAGATCGTCTGGAACGTCGGGCGCACGGGCCACCTGCTGCCGTTCGCGATGCTCGAGCCGGTGCACGTCAGCGGCGTCACGGTCAGCACCGCGACCCTGCACAACGAGGAGGACCTGGAGCGCAAGGACGTCCGCGAGGGCGACGAGGTGGTCGTGATGCGGGCGGGCGACGTCATCCCGCAGGTCGTCTCGCCGATCATCCAGCGGCGCAAGAAGGGCGCGCGCCGGTCCCGCCCGCCCAAGAAGTGCCCGCTCTGCGGCACACCGACGGTGAAGCCGGAGGCCAGCGTCTTCACCATC
Organism: uncultured Solirubrobacterales bacterium; assembly: GCA_963777575.1. GTDB lineage: Bacteria > Actinomycetota > Thermoleophilia > Solirubrobacterales > 70-9 > DASUPK01. The sequence goes on from CAVZRH010000015.1 coordinate 197,433, forward strand.
TGCCCCAACCGAACAGGCTGCCCCGGGCAGCAGTTCCAGCACATCAAGCACTTCCGCGGAGCGCTGGAGATCGAGGGGCTCGGCGAGAAGAACGCCTACCGCTTCCTGCAGGAGGGCCTGATCTCCGATGCCGCCGACATCTTCGACCTGACGGCCGAGCGGGTCGCGGAGCTGGAGGGCTTCGGGGAGATCTCGGCGCGCAACCTGATCGAGGAGATCGAGGAGGCGAAGAAGATGCCCTTCTCACGGGTCCTCTACGCGCTCGGCATCCCCGGCATCGGCTTCGTCAACGCCGAGTCGCTCGCCGAGCACTTCGGCACGATGGACGCTCTGCTCGAGGCCCAGCCGGAGGACATCGTCGAGGCCGAGGGGATCGGGCCGATCCTCGCCGAACAGATCTACGAGGAGCTCTCCGAGGACCGGACGAGGAAGCTGATTGAGCGCCTCCGCAAGGCGGGCCTGAGGATGGAGCTCGATCCGTCGGAGCGCCGCCAGCAGGGCGGTCCGCTCGACGGCAGGACGCTCGTCCTCACGGGCACCCTGCCGAACCTGAGCCGCGAGGAGGCCACTCGGCTGATCCGTCTCGCCGGCGGGAAGGTCGTCAACTCGGTCTCGAAGAAGACCGATTACCTCGTCGCCGGTGACAGCCCGGGCTCGAAGCTGGCGAAGGCCGAGGAGCTGGACACCGAGGTGATCGACGAGGATGGCCTGCGCGAGCTGGTTGGCCAAGATGGCGCCCCCAAGCGCCGAACAGCGCCCCGGGGCCGGACGTAAACGCAAGGAGCCTCTACCGCTTCTTCTTGTGCGGCTTCTTGCCGAGCGTCAGGTCGACAGGCGCCGAGTCCGAGATCGAGGTCCCCGCCGCCACGCTCTCGGCCCGCACGAACTTCGCCTTCCTTCGCTTCGCCTTCTTCTTCTTGTTGGGCCTGACCACCCTGCCGAGGGAGCAGTCGGCGGCCGCCAGCGCGGACTTTGCGGCACCGAGCTTCGTGCCGGTCAGGGGCGGGACGATGCAGTAGCGGACGTCGGCGTTGAAGGCGATCTCGTAGTCCGCGCCGTACGGGTTCGTGTAGGGAAGGGTGGAACCGTCCGCGAGCGGAGGGTTCCAGTCCGTATAGGTGGCGCCCGGGGCGGCCATTGACGCGAACATGTCCATCGAGCCGGTGTTGTCGAAACCGACTATCTGGCCGGCCCTGATGGGCAGGCTCGCCGGGAAGGTCTCCGTCGCATCGGTTGTCGGGATCTGGGGAGGGCCGGTGCCCGCGCCCGTATACGTCGTGCCACCGACCGGGGTCAGCACGCGCAGCTCGAAGGGGCCTCCGCCCGCCCCGACGATCCGCCAGCGGACGATCGTCCCGTCGCTCGGCGACGTGAGAGTCCCACCCGCGGGCAGAACGGTGTTGGTCCAGGTGGAGGGCATGCCCGGGGCCCCCGGCGAGAACGGTCCCGTCAGCGGGCTTCCGATCGTGACCGTCGCCGCCCGCGCGCCCGACGCGATGAGCAGGGCCAGCGCAGCCGCGACCGCCAGTGGGAGGTAGAGCCGAGTCCGCGATGTCCTCAGGGCGGTGACGGCGGCGATCGTACCGCTTGCCGTGCTCGGTCTAGTGCCGGAACCGGGCGATCAGGGCCGCCATCCGGTCCTGGATCACGTGCGCGCGGTTGACGTCCACTCGGTTCATCAGCAGCGAGAAGACGACGGCGTGGTCGGCGTCCTCCGCGCCCTGGAAGCAGTAGCCCGACAGTGCACTGACCCCGTTGAGGGTGCCGGTCTTCGCGTGGCAGCGCCCCCGCGCCGCTGTGCCCCGCATCCTGTGGGCGAGGGTGCCGCTTCGGCCGGCGACGGCGAGTGAGTTCACCCAGGCGTCGCGCGTCCGACGCTGGTCGGCCTGCACGTTGGGCGTCGTGGTCTCGTCGATCTCGATCATCGAGTCGAGCAGCTTGACGACGGAGGCCGGTGAGGCCTTGTTGCGGCGGGTCAGGCCCGATCCGTTCTCGCCGTTGAACCTGGCGCCCAGCTTGGCGGCGAATCCGCGCACCACCGAGATGCCGGCGGCCGTAGAGCCCCCGTCGCCGAACTCCGCCCCAACGTCCTTGAGCAGCATCTCGGCGAGGTAGTTGTTGGAGGGAACGTTCGTCTCCTGGACGATGTCGGCCATCGTCGGAGAGCCGTAGTCGGCGATCCGCACGAAACCGGGAACGACAAGCCCAGGTGTGACGTTGTTCGCGATCGAGATGCCCGTCCTTGCGCAGGGCGTCGTCAAAGCGCTGGGCGGCGGTCTTCGCCGGGTCTCTCGGGGATCCGCCGTCGATCTGAAGTCCAGAGAGCCGGCCGACGCTCTCCGGCGTGATGCCGTGCTCCGGAATCCCGGTCACGTGATCGAGGAAGGAGTCGTCGTAGAGGAGCGGGCCCACCACCGAGGTGACACCGGCGGCGCGCACCCGGTCGGCGAGCTTGTTCAGCCCCGCCGTGCTCAGCATCGGGTCGCCGCCTCCGCGTAGGTACAGGCCCTGGCTGACCCCGTCGGAGACATCGTCGACGGACCAGGCGGTGGTCTGCAGCTGGCCCTCAGGCTGGAACTTGGCCAGTGCGGTGCTGGTGGTGAAGAGCTTCGAGTTCGAAGCGAGGATCCGCGGACGGCGGGCCTTGCGGGAGAAGAGCACCTTGTTGCTGCCCGCATCGAGGACGAACGCGCCGCTGCGGCCGACTCGGCGGAAGAGCCTCGAGAGGCCCGCCGAGAGCTTCGACGCCGAGACGGAGGTCTGCGGCCGTGGCGGCCCCGTGGGCGATCGGCGTGGAGAAGGCCTTGTCCGGCCCCCGGTTGGCCGCTCCCGCGCCCGCGGGCACGGCTACGGCCGCCGCGCCGAGCAGCGCGAGCGTGACCGCCCCTGTGCGCATCGTGAGCCCCATGCGTTGTGGGTGAAACAGCGGCGAGGGGCGTAGGTTGCGGCGGGTCCCGGCTGGTCAGCCAGCCTGCCTTGCCATAATCGCGGGCCGAATGGGGAAAGTCGTCCACCTCGACGGCCCCGATCGCAAGCCGCGCGGCGAAGCAGGGAGGAGAAGGCGCGGCCGGGGCGACAAGACCGCGCTCGTCCTCGGCGGCGGCGGGTTCACCGGCGGCGTCTACGAGATGGGCGCCCTGCGCGCCTTCGACCTGCTGGCGGTCAACCGGACGATCAACGACTTCGATATCTACGTCGGCACGAGCGCCGGTGCCTTCGTGGCCAGCATGGTCGCCAACGGGGTGACGCCCGAGGAGATGTTCCGGGTCCTCGACAAGGCCCTGCCATCGCCGATCGAGAACGCCTCGCTCCGGACCCTCTTGCGCCCGAACTACAGGGGCTTTGCCAACCGGCTGGCCGTCCTGCCGCTGCGATTTGCGGCGACGGCCCGCCGTCTCGCGGGGAACATCGGCGAGATCTCGATGGTCGACGTCGTCATGGGCCTCGCCGAGGGCCTGCCGACGGGCGTCTACCACAACCGCGGCATCGAGAAATACGTGCGCAACGTGCTCTCCGACCCCGACCGCAGCAACGACTTCCGCGAGCTCTCCAACGAGCTCCGGATCGTGGCGACGGACCTGGACACCTGCGAGCGGATCGTGTTCGGGGAGGGTGAGTGGGACAACGTGCCGATCTCACGCGCCGTCGCCGCCTCGGGGGCGCTGCCGATCGTCTACGAGCCCTACGAGCTGCGCGGCAGACAGCTGATCGACGGCGGGATCATCTCCACCACCAACGTCGACGTCGCGGTGGAGGCGGGCGCGAAGTTCATCGTGGTGGTCAACCCGCTCGTCCCGTACGTGAACGACTTCGAGGCCCGCATCCCCACCGTCTTCGGTTCCCGCGTGCGCCGCGTCTCCGACATGGGCATGCCCGCCATCGGAAACCAGGCGTTCCGCCTGCTCGCCCACGCCCGCCTGCACCTCGCGATCGAATCGTGGAGGGAGCGCTTCCCGGACGTCGACATCATCCTGATCGAGCCGGAGTTCGACGACGAGCTGATGTTCGGGACGTCGATTCTCGATTACTCCGCCCGCCTGCAGATCGCGAAGCACGGCTTCGAGTCGGTGACGGTGGCGCTGGGGCGCGACTACCAGCGCTACAAGGAGATCGCGGCGCGCCACGGGATCGAGATCTCCGCTCGCCGCGTGCGGCGCGTGCTCGACACCGTCGAGGAGGAGGAGAAGGGGATGTCGGCCTGGAGGCGGGTGCTCGAGCAGACGACGGGCGCGCTGCTGCGCCAGTCGAGCGAACGCGAGATGCAAGGGCGCTCCGAGGCGTAGCCGAGGAGTGACCCGTTTTATGGCGAAGCGTCTCTCGCTCTCCGGTGCAGGTCGCGGGCGGTCGCCTGGTCCGTCGGCTTGATCGAGACGTAGTCGACGTCGACGTGCGGCGGGCGGGTGACGACGTAGGCGATGGCGTCGGCGACGTCCTCCGCCGTGAGGGGGTTCACGCCCTCGTAGACCCTGTCCGCCTTCTCCTTGTCGCCGCCGAACCTCACCAGTGAGAACTCCGTCTCCACCATCCCCGGCGCCACCTCGCTGACGCGGATCGGCTTGCCGAGCAGCTCCAGGCGCAGTGTGCGCGTCACGGCATTCGCGGCGTGCTTGGCCGCCGTGTAGCCGCCGCCCCCCGGGTAGACCTCGACCCCGGCCACGGAGCCGATCACGACGATGAACCCGTCGCCGCTCCGCTCGAGCGCCGGCAGCAGTGCCTTCGTCACCCTCATCACGCCCATCACGTTCGTCTCGAACATGCCGCGCCAGTTCTCCTCGTCGGCCTCGGCCACCGGCTCCAGGCCGAGTGCGCCGCCGGCGTTGTTGACCAGCACCGAGAGCTCGGGGAGGGCCTTCGCCAGATCGGCGACCGAGTCGGGATCAGTGACGTCCAGGCGCAGCGCTCTGCCGCCGACCTCGCTCGCCACCTCCTCGCAGCGCTCGAGTCGCCTGGCCGCGGCCACGACATCGAAGCCGGCGGCGGCCAGCGATCTGACGGTCGCGGCGCCGATTCCGCTGCTGGCGCCCGTGACCAACGCGACTCGCCCGTTCTCCGGCATTGTCAGGAAGCTATCGCCAGCATGCTGATGAGCGCGTTCCCCTGATAGGTTCCGCAGCGGACCAGGGAGGTCCGGGAGAGGGAATGGAGAGAGGAACGTCCATGCATGGCGGTCGAGGGATCGATCGCAGTCTGCTCGGGATCGGGCTCGCCCTGGTCGCGGGAGCCTTTCTGATCGCCTGGCTCGCTCTGCCTTCAGGTGCGATCGCGAAGAAGCATCAAAAGGGCAAGGGCCTGGCTCTGAAGTTCAAGGGGAGCACTCAGAGCGACCAGGCCCTGCTCTCCTCCGGAAACGTCTCGGTTGTCGTCAACTCGTCCAAGAAGCGAAAGCTCGTCCTGGCGGTACGCGGATTCGGCGGGGGCCCCGCCCTCACCGATCCGCTCGGGGTCAAGGCCAAGGCCGGGAAGAAGAAGTCGGTCTCACTTCCGCTCAGCTCGACCGGCAGGGAGGTCCTGCAGGGTTGCGGCGCCAACAGCCTGCTGCTGACCGCCCAGACGAAGGGGAAGAAGTCGAAGCACGGGAAGAAGCCGAAGAAGAAAAAGAAGGGCAAGAGCCCCACGGGTCGGGCCACGCTCACCCATTCCGTCCCCCAGTGCGACGTGCTCTCACGCGCGGATCGGTGCGAGATCATCGCCAGCCCCGGAACCAACTGCCTGTTCCCGTTCCCGAGCGATCACTACGCCGTGCCCGACTCCAGCACCCCCACCGGGCAACGGCTCAACCTCAGCGACGCGTCCACTCCGGCCAACAAGAACGGGGTGCACGTCAATCCGGCGGGGATCAACACGAGCGACGGATTCAGCCCCGGGGAGAGCATCGTCACCAGGGTTCCGGGCCTCGACAACCCCGAGGCCTTCCAGAAGACAGGTGCCGTTCCCCTGACCGACATGGACCAGGCCTTCGCTCCGAACCAGCCCATCGTGCTGATCGATGCCTCCACCGGACAGCGCCAGCTGATCTGGTCCGAGATCGACTCGACCGCCACCTCCCCGGACAGCACCGACCTGATCATCAGGCCGGGCCGCAACCTGATCGAGGGGCACCGCTACATCGTCGCGATGCGGAACCTGAAGGACGCGGCCGGGAACACGATCCCGGCGCCACCCGGCTTCGCGCTCTACGGGACGGAGCGACGACGGACGTGCCGGCGATCGAAGAGCGCCGCGCCCACTTCGAGGACCTCTTCTCCAAGCTCCAGGAGGCTGGGATCGCGCGTGGCGACCTCTACGACGCGTGGGACTTCACCGTCGCCACCACCAAGAACATCACCCAGCGGATGCTCTCGATCCGCGATCGCGGCCTGGCGGATCTCGGCGACACGAGCCCCGGGGACGGCGAGATGCAGGGCGACGCACCGGACTTCACGATCACCAACGTCACCGATTTCCCCGACACGACGGGACACGGCGCCCAGAACATCCGCGAGGTCACGGGCACATACGAGGTGCCGTGCTTCCTGAGTTCCGGCTGCAGCAAGCCCAGTGGTGATTACCAGCCCGGCGGCCAATTCAACCTGGGCTCCGACGGCCTGCCGCAGCCGAACGGCACGATGACCGCTCGATTCACCTGCAACATCCCGCGCTCCGCCGTCACCGAGACGGGCGGAGGCGTCTTCGACGTCGACCAGCCGGTGCGACCGTCGATGTACGGACACGGCCTCTTCGGCGACTACACGGAGGTCCACACCACGAACGTCCGCCAGCTGGGCACCGACGAAGGCGTCCTCACCTGCGCCACCGACTTCACCGGGATGATGGAGGACGACGTCGCCGACGGCGATCCAGGCGCTCCAGGACCTCTCCAAGTTCCAGCCGCTGCCGGACGGGCTGCAACAGGGCTTCCTCAACTTCATCTACCTGGGACGGCTGCTGATGCTGCTCCGACGGGTTCTCGAGCGACGCGGCCTTCCAGTTCAGCGGCCACTCGGTGATCGACCACTCCCAGGGCCTCTACTACTACGGCAACAGCCAGGGCGGCATCGCCGGCGGAGCGCTGACCGCGGTCGAGCCGGACATCACCCGCACGGTGCTCTACGTGCCGGGGATGAACTACTCGACCCTGCTCACCCGCAGCGTCGACTTCGACGACTACGCGGCCATCCTCTATCCGTCCTACCCGAACGAGTCCGAGCGCCCGCTGCTGCTCGCGATGATCCAGTTGATGTGGGACCGCGGCGAGCCGAACGGCTACGCCAACCACATGACCAGCGATCCGCTGCCCGGCACCCCCGCGCACCACGTGCTGATCGACATGGCCTATGGCGACCATCAGGTCTCCAATGTCGCCACCGAGGTGGAGGCGCGCACGATCGGCGCGCCACTCCGCTACCCGACGCTCGACCCGGGCCGCACGCCCGGTTTCGTCAACTTCTTCCCGGACATCCCCACGCTCGATCTCCCCTCGGACGCGGATGGCAACGGGATGTTCGTCTGGGACATCGGGCCGAAGCGCGACGACGGCTTGGGCGGCGTGCTCGGGACCGACCCCGCGCCGATCACCAACACCGCGCCAGACGACTCCTTCGGAGTCGACCCCCACGACACCGTGATCAACACCTCGGCCGCGATCAGGCACCAGATCGCCGAGTTCCTGAAGCCGGACGGGCAGATCATCGATCCGTGTGGGTCGGATCCCTGCTACGCAGCGGGCTGGGCCGGACCGCCCTAGTCAAGGCTGCCCCGGGTTCAGCGTGAGGTGGCCGCGGCGATCCGCTCTGCCGCCCCGGTGATCGATTCGAGGCTCGTTGCCGACGCGAGGGTCGCGAACCCAAGCGCGGCCTCGTCCTCCCGATCCAGGGCGATCTCTCCGGCGATCGCGTGACATGGCACCCCCGCGGCGCGGCAGCGCCGGGCGATCTCGCCGGTCAGCTTGCCGGCGCGGCTCTGGGCGTCCAGGCGGCCCTCTCCGGTGATCACCGCAGCCGCCTGCTCGAGCCTGCGGTCGAAGCCCACGACCCCGAGCACGAACGTCGCCCCCAGCACGAGGTGCGCTCCGAGCGCCGCCCAGAGGCCGCCGGAGATTCCTCCGGCGGCACCGGTCATCGCCCGGCCACGCGGATCGCGAGGCAGCGCGCCCGCCTCGGCGACCAGGCGCGCGGTGAGGCGCTCGACCTGCTCGGGCGAGGCCCCCTTCTGGGGGGCGAACACCTCCGCGGCGCGCTCGAAGGGAATGGAGGTGTCGCAGAGCACCTCGAGCCGCGCATCGCGCAGGCCCCCGGCGGCCTCGATCGCGTCGATCGCGCCGCGACCCCCGTCGGTCGTGGCGCTGCCCCCGGCCGCCACCAGAATCCGCCGGGCGCCGGCGACGACGGCCGCGGCGATGAGCTCGCCCGTTCCTGCGCTCGAGGCCCGCTCGGGATCGCGCTCGTTCGGGTCCACCAGGCCGAGCCCGGACGCTGCGGCCACCTCGACCACCGCCTCGGTGCCATCCCGCACCAGCGCGTAGCTGGCCTCGAGCGGCCGGCCCAGCGGGTCGTGTGCCTCGGCCTTCCGCCGCTCGCCCCCGAGAGCATCGATCAGCACCTCGGCGGTCCCCTCGCCGCCGTCCGCGGCCGGGCAGAGGTCGGGAATCGCGCCGGCGCCCTCGACTCCCCGCCCGATCGCGTCGGCGACCTGGCGGGCGCTCAGTGTGCCCTTGAACGAGTCGGGCGCTACGAGGAAGCGTGAACTAGGCGTAGAGGGCGTCGACTTCCTGCTCGTACTTGTCGGCGACGACGTTGCGCTTCACCTTGAGGGTCGGCGTCAGCTCGCCGCCCTCCTGGGAGAGGTCGTTGGGCAGGATCTCGAACTTCTTCACCTGCTCGACGCGAGCGAACTTCTCATTCACCTGGTCGAGGTGCTCCTGGAGCAACTGGCGCATCCCCTCGTGGTGGGCGAGCTCGGCTGAATCCGCGGGCCAGCCCCTCTCCTCGGCGAGCTTGGCGCATTCCTCCATGTCGAGGGTGACCAGCGCGACCAGATACGGCCGGCGGTCGCCGATCACCACACACTGGGAGACATAGGGGCTCTGCTTGATCTCGGCCTCCAGGTTCGCGGGCGTGATGTTCTTGCCGCCCGCCGTGATGATGATGTCCTTCTTGCGGCCGGTGATCGACAGGTAGCCGTCCGCGTCGAGCTCGCCGATGTCGCCGGTGTGCAGCCAGCCGTCCTCGAGCGTCTCGCGGGTCGCCTCCTCGTTCTTGTAGTAGCCCTGGAAGACGTTCGGGCCCTTGACCAGGATCTCGCCGTCGTCGGCGATCCTGATCTCGCAGCCCCTGAAGGCCCTGCCGACCTTGCCGATCTTGAACGCGTCCGGCCTGGCGACCGTCGCGGCGGTTGAGGTCTCGGTCATGCCCCAGCCCTCGAGGATCAGGACGCCGGCGGCATCGAAGAAGCGAAGGATCTCCGGATTGATCGGGGCGGCCCCGGTCACGCAGTTCTTCATCCGGCCACCGAAGAGCGCCCTGATCTTGGAGAGCACCTGCTTGTCCGCGACCTCGTACTGCTTGCGCAGAAGCCAGCCGATCGGCTCCCCGGCGCGTTCCTTTCGGCGGACCTTCTTGCCGACCCCGATCGCCCAGTTGAAGACGAGCTTCTTGAGGCCACCGGACTTCTCCACCTCGCTCGTCGCGGCGGTGTAGATCTTCTCGAAGATGCGAGGCACCGACGGGAAGTAGTCGGGCTTGACCTCGACGAGGTTGGGGATGATCTTCAGCGGATCGCGCTCCCAGTAGGCGATGTTGCCGCCGAGGTCGAAGCTGAGCAGCTGGATCAGCAGGGCGAAGGAGTGGGCGAGGGGAAGAAAGAGGTAGGTGGTCGTGTTTCGATCGAGCACGCTCTCATCGAGGGCCATCGTCACCATCGAGCGGTAGTTCCCGTGCGAGATCACGCAGCCCTTGGGCGGGCCTGTGGTGCCGGACGTGTAGATGAAGGTGCAGATGTCGTCGGGGGTCACCGACTGCCAGCGCTGCTCCCACTCGGAGTCGGAGCGGCTCGACCCTGCCTCGATCAGCTCGTCCATCGAGATCGCGTTGCCGCCGGCGCCCTCCATGCGAACCACGTGCTCGAGCTTCGGCACGCGATCGCGGACCTGATCGATCTTCGCCAGCTGCTCGGAGTCCTCGACGATGACCGCCTTGGCGTCGGAGTTCTCGAGCACGTACCTGCACTCGTCGGGCGAGTTCGTCTGGTAGATGGGGACGACGACAGCGCCGACACTGAGCGCGGCGAAGTCGAAGTAGGTCCACTCGGGCCGCGTGTTGGCGAGGATCGAGACCTTGTCGCCCTTCTCGATCCCGAGCTCGATCAGGCCGAGCGCGAGACGGCGAACGATGTCGCCGACCTCACGGTAGTTCTTGGACACCCACTGGCCGGAGGCGTCCTTGTAGGTCACCGCGGGAAGATCGGCGTGGCGCTCGGCGGCGAGCGGGGCGAGATCCGCGACGGTCTTGCTGTGGGTACTCGTTTCCGCCGCGCTGCCGGCGGGGGCGACTGTCGCTGTCTCCATGGATGGAGTCTATTAGGACCCTGGCTGGGCAGCCAGGCAGTGCGAAGCTAGGCGGTGGCTCTCTTGTCCGGTGTCCGGAACGCCCGGAGAGACGACGCAAAGAGGGTCTTGTCGATCCGGCCCTTGAGGATGGGCACATTCATCTCGATGCACTTGCTGAGCACATCGCGACGCTTCATGTGCATCTCCTCGGCGAGCTCGGTGGGCGTCAGGTGTACGGACATGCAGCCACTCCTCTCCTCGTTATCGCCGGAGAAGCATGTATATCGCTTCACGGCGACGTGTCAATGCTTTCTCCGGAATGAGCGGGGATTTTTGCCGGCTAGATCGGGTTCGGCACGTCGATGAACTCGTGCTCGACGGAGAACCGCTCCGCGACCAGCTCTCCGAGCCGACGGATTCCGGACCTCTCGGTCGCGTAGTGGCCGCCCGCGAGGAAGTGGATGCCGTACTCGCGCGCCTCGCCCATCACCGGCTCGCTGGGCTCGCCGGTGACCACGGCGTCGAGTCCGAGCGGGCCCGCCTCGTGCAGGGCGAAGCCGCCGGAGCCGGTGACGATCCCGACTGTGGAGATCCTGTCTGGGCCCGCATCGAAGACGAGCGGCTCCTGCCCGACGGCCTGCGTCAGCCGCCGACGCAGCTCGCCGAGCTCGATCGGTTCGCTCGCCCGCCCGATCAGGCCGACGGCGGATCCCTTGGCTTGGCCGAAGGGGCGCTCGTCCGGCTCGAGGCCGAGCGCGTCGCGGAGCAGGGCGTTGTTGCCGATCTCGGGATGGGCGTCGAGAGGCAGGTGGTAGGCGGCCAGCGAGACGTCCTCGCAGAGCAGGGCGCGGAACCGGGCCGCCATCGGCACCGAGAGAGGTGAGACCCCGTCGCCCCAGAGCAGCCCGTGGTGAGTGAGGACGAGCTCGGCCCCTCCCTCGATGGCGCGCGTCAGGGTCTCCAGGTTCGCCGTCACGCCGGTTGCCACCTTGCTCACCTCGGCGCGGCCAGGGACCTGGAGGCCGTTCGGTCCGTAGTCCTCGAAGGACCCGCAGTCCAGCAACTCGTCGCAGTAGCTCAGGATCTCGTCGCGATTTGCCATCGACCCCCGCACATCTACCATGCCCAGCCCCGTGAACGAGGATCAACCGCGCCGACGTCCACGCCTCATCGGGCTGCTCGTGCTGGCGCTCTGCGTCGGCCTGCTGGGGTTCGCGATCGTCAGCCTGTCGGTCGGCAGCGGCGGTGAGAAGGACGAGATCAAGATCACCGGTGCCGAGGAGGTCCAGAGCCTCGTCGGCGGGATCCCCCAGGATGGCGCGAGGCTGGGCTCCACGGACGCCTCGGTGACCGTCCAGGTCTTCAACGACATCTCAGTGCGATCCGTGCTCCGACTGGAACCGCGACGTGGTCGTGCCGCTGATCCAGGGCCCGGTCCGGAGCGGCGACATCCAGCTCATCTACCACAACTTCCCGATGACCGAATCCGGGTTCTTCCTCGGCGCATACGCCACGGTGGCGGCGGCGAAGCAGGACTACGAGTGGCAGTTCATCCAGCTCTTCTTCGCCAACCAGGACGAGGCGAAGAAGCAGGGTGCGGACCAGGATTTCCTCAACGCGGTCGCGCGAGGGGTCGGGGTCGTGAACTTCAACGTCGAACAGTGGCAGCGCGACATGAAGGACGACGACATCCAGGCGACGCTCGACGCCGACGAGAAGATCACAGCCGAGCGCCGGCTGCCGGCGGAACCCGCTGTGGTGGTGGGCGGCGCGAACGGGACCAAGCAGCTGATCGAGTCTCCCTCTCTGGAGGACGTCCAGGCAGCGATCGCCGACGTCCGCTGAGTATTCTGTGCGGGTATTCGGATGGCCATGTGGGGTGACAGGTGGTTGAGCTCGACCTCCTCGGTGCGCCTGGAGCCGGGCCGTCATCGCTCACCGGGCGATGGTGTTTGCGTGGTCGAGCTGGCCTCGATGATCGCCGGCGAGAAATTCACCGACCGGCCCAACTGCGTCTGCCCGGTGATCGGCTCCTTCCTGCGCTGCTGGAACGACCGTGCCGGGTACGCCGATCGCCAGCGTCTCCACCCATATGCCTCTTTGGTCGTCGGCACGGGCGGGTACCGGCGGATCAGCAGGATTCGCCGTGACGTCTGCCTGAGCTACGCGGGTGCGAACCTCGACCGCCGGCTGCTGGGGCGTGCCGCCTCTCGACTGAGGATGAGGTTTCGCATCGCCTGGGCGGTGGGCATCTTCCCCGCCATCTGGCTGAAGGAGGGCGCCGGCGCATACGCAGCCCAGGCAGGCTTCTCGCGGGGCGGAAGCGAGGAGGCCTTCGCGATGCTCGACCGGCTGCTCGAGGTCGGCTCCTCACCGCCGGCGACGAATGGGAACGGGAACGGCAACGGAAACCTGAAGGTGATCGCGACCGCCGAGCTCGCGATCGAAGGCGACGATCGTCGCCCGGGAGCGGGCTAGAACCCGCGTCGCTCGCGCGTCCGGTTCCGCGCCCGGCGCAAGCTGCGGGTCGCCGTCGTGAGCGGCAAGTCGAGCCGCCACGCGCACGTTCCTGAGCGTGAAGATCGCCGCCAGGCCCGCCACCACCGCGGTCACAGCGGCGATCTGGCCCGGGGAGATCGTCGCCAGCACGACGAAGAACCCGTAGAGCACAACGCTGCCGATCACGGCCACCCAGAACGACAGACGCAGGCTTCCGATCACTCCCATGAGACCGGGATCCAGGGTATCCCACGGGCGGTGCGGCGCAGACGGCTAGAGCGTGCTGCCGGTATGGAGCGGGTCGTTCGGCGATGCCTGGGAGGCGTCGTTGACCACGGCCCCGGGTGGTACGGGGACGGGTCCGTCGAGCAGCGGGTCCTCGGTCTCCTCCATCCACGCGCGCGAGTCGGCCCCGGAGCTGCTCGAGGACCGTCAGGTGGGCGGGGTCCTCGGCGAGGTTGCGCATCTCGTTCGGATCGAGCGTCAGGTCGTAGAGCTGCTCTGTGGCGACGATCTGGTCGGCCCAGCCGGCCGCCATCAGCGTCTCCTTGCTCGCGCTGTCGTCGCAGTTGGCGAGGACGGGATGCTGGCTCTCGTCAAAGCGCCGGATGTACTTCCAGCGCTCGGTGCGCACCGCGCGAGTCGGCTCGTAGGCTGCGTGGAAGGTGACCTCGGTGAAGATCTCGTCGTGGATCTGGGCCACGTCGTCGTGGACGAGGGGCAGCAGCGAGGAGCCCTGCAGGAAGCCCGGCTGATCGGCGCCGGCGATCTCGCAGAGGGTCGGGTAGATGTCGAGGTGACTGACCATCGCGTCGTAGACCTTGCCCCCGGTGAATCCACCCGGGCCCCGCATCAGCAGCATGACCCCGGTGCCGCGGTCGTACAGCGTGGCCTTGGCGCCCGGGAAGGCGAGGCCGTGGTCGGTCGTGCAGACGATCAGGGTGCGCTCCGTCAGGCCGTAGTCATGCAGCGCGTTGAGCACCGCGCCGATCCCCTGGTCGAGTGAGCGAGCGCTTGCCTTGAACGCAGCCATGTCCCGTCGGGTGGCGGGGGTGTCGGGGAGGTTCGCCGGTGGCAGCGAGTAGAGCGTGTCTCGGACCGAGGTGGGGGCGCGGAACTGACGGTGGGTCTCGAAGAAGCCGACCGAGAGGAAGAACGGCTCCGAGGCCGTCTGCAGGGCCTCGACCGTGATCGGCGCCACGTCCTGGGCGTGGTGGCTGTCCACCTCGATCACCTCGTCGTAGCCGATCACCGCCGGGTCCTCGGAGATGTGCTGCTCGCCGATCAGGACCGAGCGGTAGCCGACCGCGCCGAGCGGATGGATGAGGTGCTCGCCGTAGTCGTTCAGCGACCAGCCTCGATGGGCGAGGCCGAGCATGCCGTTGTTGTGGCAGTACTGGCCGGTGAGCAGTGAGGCGCGGCTGCCCGAGCACGTCGGCGCCGCGCAGAACGCCTTCCTGAAGAGGACCCCCTGGTCGGCGAGCAGCTGGATGTTGGGGGTGGGCACCTGGTAGCCGTACGGCTGCACGTAGCGCCCGGTGTCGTGAGAGTGGATGTAGAGGATGTTGGGAGGTGCCGATTCGGTCATTTCTGTACCTTACTGGTCTAGAAACTCAAGTAGTGGACTGAAGATGCGGCTGAACGGCATAGATCACATCACGGGCATCACCTCCGACGGACAGCGCTGTCTGGACTTCTACGCGGGGATTCTCGGCCTCGGGTTCCTCGGGCGCGATCCGGACTTCGAGTCCCCAGATTCGCATCTGATCCGTCTCGGCCACCAGCAGGGACGCCGGGATGAGGCTCTCGCCTTCATCGAGGCGCCGGGAGTGGGCCGCGGCCGCGCGGGCAACGGGATGGTCCACGCGCTCCGCTGGAGCGTTCGCTCGCCCGCCGCGCTCGACTACTGGGCGAAGCGGCTCTCGGAGGCCGGCATCGAGATCCGGTCACCTGAGGGAGATCGGGAGCGCAGTCTTGGTTTCGCGGATCCGGAGGGCCTCGAGCACGAGCTCAGCGTCGAGGTGGCGGCGACGGACCCCGGCCTCGCGCTCGCTTCCAGCGCCATCCCGCACGAGCACTCGATCGTGCGGCTCGCCGGGGTGAGGGCGTACGGCCGGGCGAGCGTGCCGAGCGCCGACATCCTCGCCGGCAGGCTCGGCTTCGAGGTCACCGGCCGCGACAGCTACTCGGTCGGACGCGGACAGGAGAGCTCGGGCTTCGCCTTCGATCCTCCGCCACTCGAGCGGGGCCGGATGGGCGCCGGCACGATTCATCACGTCGCCTGGGCGACCGACGGGGGCCTACCGGCATGGCGCCAGCGGGTGATCGGAATGGGCTGTCTGGCGACGCCGGTGATCGATCGCGCGGGCGGCCGCTCGATCTACTTCCGCGAGCCGTCGGGCGTCCTCTTCGAGATCGCTGCGCCGGCCGACGCCCGAGGCGAGATGTCCGCCGACGTGCGCCACGAGCGCCGCCGGATCTCGCCGCGGGTCGATCCCAGGGTCCACGCCGGCGCCCTCGCCTAGCACCCGCTGGAGCCTCTAACCTCCGCGGGGACCGGGGAGGGTCCGACTCACGTGGAGGGCTGCTTGAAGCGCTGGCCCGCTGGCAGAGCCAACCGAAGTTCCCGATGGCTGAGCGCCGTCGCGGTCTCGCTCGCCTGGATGGCCGCCGCGGTCAGCGCAACGCCGGCGTCCGGCGCGGTGACGCTCGGACAGCTCGCGCCGACGGCGTCGCCCGACTGCCCGGCGGTCTCCGCGCCGGGAGTGGACTATCTCCAGCCCAGCATCACCGGAGGCAACCTCTACATCGCACGACAGGCCGGCACGATCACCTCGTGGTCGACCAACTCCTCGGGTGGCGACGCGACCTACGTCTTCAAGGTCTTCCGCAGGACGAGCGACCCGGACGTCTTCCAGGTCATCGCCCACGCCCCGGCCCACGTGCTCACCTCGGGGATCAACACTGTGCCGGTCAACATCGCCGTGCGCTCCGGGGACATGATCGGGGTCAATGAGCGCGGTGACGCGAACTCGTGCACCTTCGGTCAGCCCGGCGACGGCGTCCTGTCGCGGGAGGGCAGCATCTCGGATGGCGGTTCGGGAACCTTCCTGCCCCGGAACGACGTCCGCCTCAACCTCTCGGCCATCCTCGTCCCCTCGAACGACTTCACCATCGCCGCCCTCACGCAGGACAGGAAGCAGGGAACGGCCACGGTCACCGTGAACGTCCCCAACCCCGGCATCCTGACTCTCTCCGGCAAGGGACTGAAGAGGCGCCGCGTGTCCAAGAACATCGCCGTCGCCGGGACCGTCCGCTTCCAGATCGCAGCGGCGGGAAAGAAGAAGCGCAAGCTCGAGAAGACGGGGAAGGTAGCCATGCCGACGACGATGACCTACACCCCCGCCGCCGGCGAGCCGGCCAGCACCTTCCTCACGGTGAAGCTGCGAAAGCGACCGCGGCCGGTCACGGCGCTGGGCGGTCCTGATGCGAACTAGACTGCCGCTCGGATGAAGCGTCGCGCACTTCTCGCGGGTCTCCTGGTGGTCGCGCTGGCGGCGCTCGTGGTGGTGTTGGTGAGCTCCGGAGGGGGCGGGCAGAAGACCGAGATCACCAGGGGTGAGCCGTTCGAGGGTGGTCCGCCCGTGACGCGGGATGTCGCCTCGATCACCGCCCAGCAGCGGTATCTCGATCGTCATCCGGAGGTCGAGCGCCAGCTGGAGGAGCGGGCGAGCGCGCAGGAGGCCGCTCGTGAGGAGGCCGTTCGCGAGCAGGCCGGCGGCGAGGGCGGCGAGGCTGCCGGCGGACGAGAGCAGCCGAGCAGCAGAGGAGGAGCAGCGGTCGGCGAAGCTGAAGGGGCAGGCAGGGCGGAGGAGGGCGACCAGCCGCTGGCGGCCGCACCGGGCGACGCGCCGCTGGACACCGACATCCGCGAGAAGCCCGAGCCGGGAGAGGGGACGGGGCAGACGAGGCAGTCGGCACCCGGGGCGCCGCAGGCGCGCACCGGGCGGTCGGCGATCGGGCCGAGGTCGTCCCTCTCGGAGGGCACCTCATTCCTCGGGGCGGACAGCGAGGACTCCGGCTTCATCCCGCCGGATTCGATGGGCGCGGTCGGCCCGTCCCAGATCCTCGTCTTCGTCAACGGGCGCGTGCGGCTCTTCGACAAGCAGGGGAATCCCGATCCCGCTCTGGACGTCACCGACACGGCCTTCTGGGCCCCGGTCCGCAACGGACGGCAGGTGACCGACCCGGGAGTCGAGTACGACCGTCTCTCCCAGCGCTGGATCGTCTCCGGGATCAACACTCAGAGCAGCGACAACCGGGTGATGATCGCTGTCAGCGACGGGCCGACGATCACCGACCAGACGAGCTTCGACTACTTCTTCTTCGACTCCGGGGACCCGTTGCCGGGCACCCCGCGCTTCGCCGACTATCCACAGCTCGCGGTCGACAACAACGCGATCTACGTCGGTGTCAACGAGTTCACCTCGAGTACCGGGACCTTCGCCGGGACGAGCCTCTACGTGATCCGCAAGTCGAGCGTGACGAGCGGCCCGATGACGCCGATCGTGGTGACGGGCTTCCGAACCGTCGGCAGCGCCATTGCGCAGGGCCCGGACAGCCCGCAGCCCGCCACGACGGCGGACCCAAACGTCGCGCCGGCTACGTCGTCGGCCCCGACAACCAGATCGCCAACCGAATCGACGTCCGCCGGATCACGGACCCCGGCGGAACGCCGGCGATCTCCGGAAATCTCGTGATACCCATCCCGGCGACGGCCCAGCCCCTGCCGGTGCCTGCTCAGGGCACCACCGGCGGCCTGGACGCGCTCGACGATCGCTTCTTCGAGGCGATGATCGCCAAGGGCCCCGACGGCGCCGACTCCCTCTGGACCGCGCACAACATCGGCGTCAACGCGAGCGGGGTGGGCACGAGCAGCGGCGATCGAGACGCCGCGCGGTGGTACCAGCTCGGGGACCTGGAGTCCGACCCGCCGACCCTGACCCAGTCCGGCACGCTGTTCGACACCGCCGGCTCCAACCCGCGCTTCTTCTGGATGCCCTCGATCGCGATGAACGGCCAGGGGCACGCCTCGCTGAACGCCAGCACCGCCGGCAACGGGCGCCGGGCCGAGGTGGCCGGGTCGGGCCGGCTCGCGACCGATCCCCTCGGCACGACCGAGGCCTTCGACCTGATCCAGTCGAGCAACAACGGCTACAACCTCGGATCGTCGGCTCCCCGCCGCTGGGGCGACTTCTCACAGACGGTCGTCGACCCGACCGACGATCAGACCTTCTGGACGTTCCAGGAATACACGTCCGCCCAGAACGTCTGGGGAGTGCGGGTCATCCAGCTGAAGGCGCCGCCGCCCGCCGTCCCTCAGGACGCCTCGCCCGACCAGGTCCCGATCGACACCGACCCGCATCCCGTGACGATCACCGGCATCCCGACCGGCGGCGCCGGGTTCTTCGACACCACGAATCCGGGTCTGCCGTATCCCGACTACGAGCACATCTCCGCCACGGTCGACAACGGCGTCGTGGTCAACGGCGTGACGGTCACCGACCCGACCCATCTGACGCTCGACCTCGACACCTCCGGAGCGACCCCCGGCTTCGCCTCGATCACGATCACGAATCCCGACGGGCAGTCGAGCACCTGCTCCCACGCGCTGATCGTCGGCAGCGACACGACGCCCGCCGCCACCCCGAATCCGCAGGGGACCAGCCCTCCGTCGCCGGCCAACAACAACAACCCGACCATCTTCGGCTCGGGCGCCGACTGCGGCTCCGACGTGAGCGTCTACGCCGGCGATCCCACCTGCTCGACGACGCCCGTGATGAGCGGCTCGGCGACCGCATTCGCCTCCCCCGGGATCCCGGTGAGCGTCGCCGATGACTCCAGCACCGACTTCTACGCGAAGGCGACCAGCGTCGCGAACGTCGACTCGGCCTGCTCCCCGACTCCCGTGACCTACGTCGAGGACTCGACCCCGCCGACGGTGAGCGTGGACTCCGGGCCGACCGGGACGATCACCGATCAGTCGCCGACCTTCACCTTCAGCGGCAGCGACTCGGTGGGGCCAGTCACCTTCCGGTGCTCGATCGACACGGGCGCGCCGAGCTTCCGCGCCTGCTCGGGCCCCGGCAACAGCGACACTCCGACGAGCCCGCTGGCCGACGGCTCCTACACCTTCCGCGTCCAGGCGACCGACGGGGCCGGCAATGCCTCGGTGGCGACCCGCTCGTTCTCCGTCGAGACACCGAAGCCGCCACCGACGCCCACCCCGCCGCCCGAGACCACGATCAACAAGGGGCCCAAGAAGACGCGCAAGGCGCGGCCGAAGTTCAGGTTCAGCTCCACCGATCCCGCCGCGACGTTCGAATGCAAGCTGGACAAGCGCAAGTTCACACCCTGCACCTCGCCCTTCACGACGCCCAAGCTCCGTCCCGGCAAGCACAAGCTCCAGGTGAGGGCGGTGGGCGCCGGCGGAACCGACGCCAACCCGGCGGTCCGCAAGTTCCGGATCCTGCCGCCAAGCTGAGAAATCGGGGCGCCCGGATTTGAACCGGGGACCTCACCGACCCGAACGGTGCGCGCTACCAGGCTGCGCCACGCCCCGAGGGCGCGAAGGATAGAGGCGTGTCGCGCGGTGCGGTCCCTCACCGGATAGCGTTGCCGCGTGGTCGACAACGACAGGGTGATCCGCGAGTTGTACGAGGCGCTCGACCGTCACGACGGCGAGGCCATGGCCCGGCAGTACGCGCCGGACGGCCGCTTCAAGGACCCCGCCTTCGGAGAGCTCAGCGGAGCCGAGGCCGGAGACATGTGGCGCATGCTGACCGGCCGCTCCGAGGATCTCCGCGTGGACCTCGCCGAGCACTCTGCCGATGGCGATTCGGGGACGGCCCACTGGATTGCGACCTACACCTTCAGCACGGGTCGCCCGGTGGTCAACGACATCCAGGCCCGGTTTCGCTTTCGAGACGGACTGATCATCGATCACGAGGACTCCTTCTCCCTCTGGGGCTGGGCCCGCCAGGCACTCGGCCCGCCGGGTCTGATCCTTGGGGTTCCGCCGATGAACCTGTTGATCCGCAGGCGTGCCCGCGGCGACCTCACCCGGTTTCGCGATGAGCGCTGAACGGCGGGTGGCGGGCTAGCTCTTCTCCGGTTCGGGGCGTGCCTCCGGCTTGGGGGCGGCCTCCTCGTCGCCCACCCTCGGCAGGACATAGCGAATGCCCAGCATGCAGAGAAGCAGGGCCACGCCGCCGATCCAGAGGACCGGGTCCTCCGCCGAGAAGTCCTCCAGCCTGCTGCCGAGGTAGGTGAAGTACGCCGTGATCGGCGCGTAGCCGACCGCGGTGGTCCAGGTGAAGCGCACGAGCGGGACCCGCGCCGCGCCGCACACGTAGCCCATCAGGCTGAAGGGCACGATCGGGATCAGCCTGATGCCGATCAGGACGACCACGCCCCCGCGATTGATCAGGCCCTCCGCGCGCCGGAAGCGCTCCTCGCCCGCCACGCGGTAGAGCAGCGGTCTCGCGAAGTGCCTGCCCACCGCGTAGGAGGCGAGCCCCGACAGGATCCAGCAGCCCATCACGAGCGGGAAGCCCGCGCCGAACCCGAACACATAACCCACCGCCGCGTCCAGGATCTCGGCCGGATACCAGACGATCACGTGGACCAGGGAGAGCCAGAGCACCAGCAGGGGACCGGAGGCGCTGTCGCCGAGGTCGTGACGGATCTGCGCGGTGTTGCCGTGGATCGCATCGCCGACTGCGTCGTGGAGCGAGGGAACCAACAGCGCCACCGCCACGCCGGTCAGGATGCCCCCCACGGTCACGGCTACGCCGGTCCAGGTTCCTCCGCCGGGCGGGCCACCGTGCACGATCGTTAGATTAGAAGCACCCGTCACCAAGACCCCTAAGGAGGGCAGATGGCGTTCGAGGTCCCTGATCTTCCGTATGAGTACAACGCGCTCGAGCCGCACATCGATGAGCAGACGATGCGCGTCCACCACGACAAGCACCACCAGGCATACGTCGACAAGGCGAACGCCGCCCTCGAGGGCACCGAGTGGGCGGACAAGGACGTCAACGAGGTTCTCCAGAATCTCGACAAGCTCGGCGACAAGGAGACCGCCGTCCGCAACAACGCCGGCGGCCACTCCAACCACAGCTTCTTCTGGGAGATCATGAGCCCGGACGGTGGAGGAGAGCCCGAGGGCGACCTCGCCGACGCGATCAGCGAGAAGTTCGGCTCGTTCTCCGACTTCCAGGAGGAGTTCAAGAACGCCGGCGTCAACCAGTTCGGCTCAGGCTGGTCCTGGCTGATCCACGACGGCTCCGGCCTGGCGGTGGTCTCCAGCCCCAACCAGAACAGCCCGGTCTCCGACGGCAACACGCCGATCCTCGGCGTCGACGTCTGGGAGCACGCCTACTACCTGAAGTACCAGAACAAGCGCCCGGACTACATCGACGCCTGGTGGAACGTCGTCAACTGGGCGAAGGCCGGCGAGCACTTCGGCTCGGCTGGCTGAGCCCCACAAAAACTGCGGTCAAGCGGGGGTTTTCGCAAGCCGATAACCCCTAGGTGCGAATTCGCCATCGTCTGATTCCGCCTGCGCTGTTGGTTGCCGCAATCGTGCTCCTCCCTGGGTGCGGGATCGGATCCGCCCCGAGCCGCGATGCTGCCTCCCAGGTCCAGGTCCGAGAGCGGGACTTCAAGATCCGGGCACCACGGACGCTGCCGCAGGGCAGGATCGACCTGGACGTCGACAACGTCGGCCCGGTCAACCATGAGCTGATCGTCGTTCGGACCTCGGGCCCGCTGCCGCGTCGGACTGACGGGCTCACGGTCGACGAGGACGCGCTCGATCCTGAAACCGTCGCGACGCTCGAGCCCGGTATGGGAGAGCGTCACCTCACGGCCGATCTCAGGCCCGGACGCTACGAGATGTTCTGCAACATGCAGGGGCACTATCTCGCCGGCATGCGTCGCAGCTTCCGGGTGGGCTAGCGATGCCACGGCGACGCACCTTCAGCCCCTTCGAGTCCCGCGGACGGCTGGCGATCGGTGCGATCCTCGCCACGATCGCGGTCGTCTCGATCGTCACGGTCGTCCTCTCGATCCGGGCGACCCAGCGTGCGCAGCACAAGGCGTCGGTCGTGCAGGTCGCGTCTCGGCAGCAGACCCTGGCGCAGCGCTACGTCAACGGAGTCCTGCTCGCCGCCGAGGGACGCCACTCGGACCCAGTGCGTACGGGCAAGCTGCTCGCAAAAAGCGCCGATGCCCTTCTCAGCGGCGGCGTCGCTCCAGCCGTCCCCGGGGACGACGACGAGAGCCAGCTCGGCGCCGCCCAGGGAAGCACCGTCCGAAAGCAACTGGTTCAGGAGCGGCGGCTGGTCGATGACCTGACGCGGACCGGCAACGCGATGCTTGCGGGACACCCGACGCGGGGCCTGCCGGCGCGCGCCGGCGAGGACCAGCTCCCGCAGCATTCGGTTCAGCGCCTGCGAGTGCTCGCCGCCCTGACCTCGAACGTGTCCCTGAATGCGGCGGGGAGCATCGCGACTGCGGCAGATGACAGCGTCAACGATCTGATCGGCACGGAGATGCTCCTCGGCGGCGCCGGGCTGCTCATCTCGCTCACTCTCGCGCTCGCCCTGGTGGGCGTCACGCGGAGGCAGACAGCCCGTTTCAGGAGCCTGGTCGCCTCCTCCACCGACCTCGTGCTGGTCTTCGGCGGGGGTGGGTGCCGCTACGCGAGCGACTCGGTGAGTCAGATGCTCGGCTGCGAGCCCGGACGGCTCCTCGGCGAAGGGTTCTTCGGGTTCGTCTCGGACGACGACGCGGGGATCGTGCGTGACACATGCGCCAAGGGCGATCCCGGCGAGCTCGTGTTCCGGGTCCGCGATCGCTTCGGCGAGTGGCGGCACCTGGAGGCGAGGGTCACGGACATGCGAACCGACCGCTGGGTGCGCAGCGTCGTACTCAACGCCAGGGACGTGACCGAGCGGATCGCGCTCGAGGAGGAACTGACCCGCCAGGCCTTCCACGACGGCCTCACCTCGCTGCCGAACCGCGCTCTTTTCCGGGACCGGCTGGACCAGGCGTTGGCACGATCCCTACGGTCGAACGACAAGCTCGCGGTCTTGCTGCTCGACCTCGATGGCTTCAAGCAGGTGAACGACAGCCTCGGGCACGACGCGGGCGACCATCTCCTTCGGGTGGTTGCCGCGCGGCTCGACGAGGAGTGTCGCGCGAGCGACACCCTCGCCCGCCTCGGCGGCGATGAGTTCGCCCTCCTGCTCGAGGGCGCCTCCGAGACCCAGGCCGTGAAGGTCTCCGAACGGCTTCTCGATCTCGTCTCCCAGCCCGTCTCGGTGGCGGACCGGGAGCTCAGTGTGACGTCGAGCATCGGCATCGTCATTCACCCGGGCGGTCGCGGCGAGAGCGCACCTCTGATCCGCGACGCGGACGTCGCCATGTACGCGGCCAAGGAGTCCGGGCACGGCACCTATCAGGTCTTCCGGTACGACATGGCCCGCGAGTTCGGCGATGTGCTGGGGCTCGAGCACGAGCTGCGGGTGGCTCTCCAGCGCGACGAGCTCCGGGTCCACTACCAGCCGGAGATCGACCTCACGAACAACAGGGTGGTGGGTGTGGAAGCGCTCCTGCGCTGGACCTCGCCGACGAGGGGAGAGGTCTCACCGACGAAGTTCATCCCGATCGCGGAGAGCTCCGGGCTGATCTTCCCGATCGGGGAGTTTGCACTTCACGAGGCGTGCAGGCAGACCGCCGACTGGCGCCGGCGTGGGCTGCTCCCGGACGAATTCGTCACCTGGGTGAACCTGTCGGCGACCCAGCTGTCCACTCCGGGCGTGAGCGATCTGGTGCAGCGCGAGCTGGCGGCCTCAGGGCTTCCGGCGGCGTCGCTCGGACTCGAGGTGACCGAGACGGCGATCGTCCGAGAGCCATCGAGCGAGGACGCAAGGTCCGAGCTCCGCGAACTGCACGAGCTCGGCGTGCGGATCGCCATCGACGACTTCGGCACGGGCTTCTCGTCGCTCGGCCAGCTGCGGCATTTTCCGGTCGACATGCTCAAGGTCGACCGCTCATTCGTGCACGGCGTGGAACACAGTGCGAAGGACGCGGCGATCACCGCGAACCTGGTGAGCCTCGCGCACGCTTTGGGTCTGACCGCAATCGCCGAGGGCATCGAGTCGGACGGCCAGCTCGATTCGTTGAGGGAAGTCGGCTGCGACTACGCGCAGGGGTTCCTCTTTGCACACCCCGTTCCGGCTGCCGAAGCGGAACGGGTGCTGATCGAGGGAATCAGTCTCGAGGAAGAGGCTCCTGCGATCCCCTCGAAGACGCTCTCAGCCGGCTAGGGACGCGTCGGCGGCGCGCGTCGCCTCCGGAAGGCCAGATTCCTCTCTCGCGCCATCCTTCGCCGGAACCTGCGCCATCGCGTGCTCGGCGAGCGCGGTGATCGTCAGGCTGGGATTGACCCCGGGATTCGCGGGGATGGCCGCTCCGTCGCAGACCATCAGGTTCTCGTAGCCGAACACCCGGTTGCGCTCATCGACCACCCCGTGCTGCGGGTCTTCGCCGATGGCGGCGCCGCCGAGGATGTGCGCCGTCGTCGGGATGTTGAAGATCGCCTCGTTGAGGCCGCTCTGGGGGATCCCGCCGGTCCGCTCCGCCATCCAGCGGGCCACGTGGTCGGCGGCGGGAATGTAGGTGGGGTTCGGCTTCTCGGGGTCCTGCTCGGTCTGGAGCTTCACGCCGCGGCCGAGCAGCCGCCGCTTGGGGCGCAGCCGGATGGCGTTGTCGAGCGTCTGCATCACCAGCAGGATCACCGTCCGGCGCGACCAGCTGAACGGCCAGAGCAGGCGGAGGAAGCGGAGGGGATGGCGCAGGGCCTGCCCGAGCCAGAGGAGCGGCCGGGTGAGCTTCGTGCCCTGGCCGGTCAGGAGCGTGAACAGGTAGCTCATGGAGTCGGCGCGGCGTCCATAGGTCACGACCTCGACGTGGGTGTCCGGGTCCGGATAGATGCTGGAGCTGATCGCCACCGACTTGGCGAAATCCCGCTCGTCGCCGGGCGCAGTGACGGCGTTGATCGACTCGCTGTTCGTGCGGACGAGGTCGCCCAGCCGCGCTGAGAGATTCGGCAGCGAGCCGCTGTGGCGGCAGTTGGCGAGCAGCTTGTTGGTGCCGAGTGCGCCGGCGGCGACCACCACGCCCCGCGCGGTCAGCGTCGAGCGGCGCTTGCGCACCCACGCCCCGGAGCGCTCGCTGGTCACCCCGTAGCCACTCGGAGCCGTCCTCGGAGCCGCCCTCGATCGGGCGGACGTCGGTGACCTGGCGCTCGGGGAGGATCTCGACGCCGAGCTTCTCCGCGAACCAGAGGTAGTTCTTGACGAGCGTGTTCTTGGCGTTGTAGCGGCAGCCCACCATGCAGCTTCCGCAGCCGATGCAGCCGGAGCGCGGCGGGCCCTCGCCCCCGAAGTACGGGTCGGGCACCTCCTTGCCCGGCTCGCCGAAGAAGGCGCCCACTCTCGTGTGCTTGTAGGTGTCGCCCGCGCCGATCTCCTCGCCGTACTCCTTCAGGAGGAGGTCAGCGGGGCCCTCGAGCGGATAGTCGGTCACTCCGAGCATTCGCTCGGCTGTCTCGTAGTGGGGGTCGAGCGCCGATTCCCACTCGCCCAGCGAGTCCCATTGCGGGTCGCGGAAGAAGGCGGGCCGCGCCCGGTAGAGCGTGTTGGCGTAGCCGAGGCTGCCCCCGCCGACGCCGGAGCCGGAGACGATGAAGACGTCCTTGAAGACCGTCATCCGGAAGATGCCGCGGAGCCCGATCTTCGGCATCCAGTAGTAGCGGCGGAGGTTCCAGGTGGACTCGGCGAAGTCCTCGTCGCGGTAGCGGCGCCCGCACTCGAGGATCGCGACCCGGTAGCCCTTCTCGGCGAGGCGCAGCGCGGCCACCGATCCGCCGAAGCCGGAGCCGATCACGATCCAGTCGTAGTCCAGGCGAGCCCCCGCTTCGTTCACCGGCCCCAGCCTAGTTGAGAGGCCTCCTTAACCTCAACTCAACGGGCCTTGGGGTGCAAACGGCTTTCCCATGCGGAATTCGCCGCTTCGGGGGGCGACGGTTCCCCTTTGACACCCGCGAAGCACCCTTGGAAGAATCGCTGGCGGCGTCGTGCTTGGGCGGGGTACCCGGGCACGGCGGATTGACGGGCAACGGGTACGTAGAGGAGCCAGTGCCAACTTCAAGCGTCGTCGGACGGGTCGCCGCGGTTCTCGCGCTGCTGGGCGCGATCGTCGTGGTGCTGTTCCTCGTGCTCGGCGGCGGCTCCTCCTACACCGTCACCGCCCAGTTCGAGAACGCGTCCCAGCTGGTGACGGGCAACAACGTGAACGTCGCCGGCGTCCCCGTCGGCTCGATCAAGGAGATCTCCCTCGCGGACGACGGCCAGGCACTGGTCAAGATGGAGATCTCGGACTCCGCCTACACGCCGCTGCCCGAGGGCACCCACGCCACGATCCGCTCGCCAGTCGCTCTCGGGGATCGCCAACCGCTACGTCGACCTCGCACCTTCCCGCCCAGCCCGACGGGAAGACGATCTCCTCCGGCGGGACGATCATCCCAGGCCGACACCACCTCCGAGGTCGATCTCGACCAGATCTTCAACACCCTCGACAAGCCCACCGTCGACCACCTGAAGCAGGTGATCCAGGGCTTCGCCCGCGCCTACGACGGGGTGGGCGCGAAGGCGAACCGCGGCTTCTACTACCTGAACCCGTTCCTCTCCACCTCGCGGCGCGTCTTCGGCGAGCTCAACTCCGACCAGGCGAACCTCGAGGGCCTGGTCGTGGATGCCGCCGGGCTCACCTCGACGCTCGATGCGAAGAGCCCCGAGATCTCGTCGCTGGTCGCCAACCTGAACGGGATGCTGGGCACGATCGGCGAGCAGCAGGCCGTCGCTCGCCTCCGCGGTCGGCCAGCTGCCGGACTTCATGCGGCAGTTCAACACCACCGCGGTCAACCTGCGCGCCGCCCTCGACGACGTCCAGCCGCTCGTCAACGCCACCCGCCCGGTCGCCCGCAAGCTCCAGCCCTTCGCCAAGCGGCTCCGCGGCTTCGCCCGCGACGCGGTCCCCACCGTCAAGGGCCTGAACGGCGATCGTCAAGGCGCCCGGGCGCGGCCAACGACCTGATCGAGCTCACCCGCCTCCAGGACCCGCTGGCCGAGATCGGCGTGGGGCCGGTGAACCGAAACGGCGCCTCGCGGCCCGGCGCCCTGCCCGCCTCCGCGGACTGCGCTGCATGAACTCGCTCGACCAGGTCTCCACGCTGCGCGCCTACAGCCCGGAGCTGACCGGCTGGTTCGACGACTTCGGCCACTCGGGCTTCCCGGATGCCTTCGGCGGCATCGGCCGGATCTCGACCACCCTCAACACGTTCAGCTCCGGCGGCCCCCGGCGTGAGCGTCTGCGGCGCCCTCCAGGTCCTCGGCTTCACAACTGCAGCGCTCTCAACGGCGACGACCTGGCTACAACTCGCTCGGCGCCAAGTACCTGCCGCCGCTGTCCCGGGCTCGAACGAGCGCGGCCTCAGCGAGGACCAGCTCACCCAGGGCGGCACCGTCGACTGCGACCCGACCCAGACCCCGATCGGGCCCATGAGGCGGATCTGCTCGTGACATTCGCTCTGCTCGCCGGACTCGCCGGCGACGGCTCGTGACGGTCGCGGGCGCGGACGACAGCCGCACCTACCAGGTCGAGCTCTTCAACGCCTTCGGCCTCGTCAACGGCTCCGAGCTCCGGGTCGCGGGCGCCAAGGCCGGCACGCGTCACCGACCTCGACATCACCCCGCAGAAGACGGCGACTGGTCACGGTCGAGGAGGACTCGAAGCTTCCCCGAGTTCAAGGCGGACGCGAGCTGCTCCTCGGAGCCGCAGTCGCTGATCGCCGAGTACTTCCTCGACTGCCAGCCCGGCAGCGCTCCACTCAGCCCCTCAGCGGCCCGATCCCGGCGGCCCGCAACAAGACCACCGTCCAGCCCGACCTCGCCCAGAACACCCTGCGCGAGCCGTTCAGGGACCGCCTCCAGCTGCTGATCAACGAGTTCGGCACGGCGCTCGACGGCAACGCCGAGAACCTGAACGCCGCGATCCGCGCCGGCGCCCCGGCCCTCCAGCAGCTCAAGCAGGTCCTCAACATCCTCGGCCGGCAGAACACGGACGATCGCCGAGCTCAACACGAACGCGGACGCGATCTTCGCCCAGCTCGCAAACCGGCGCGATGACGTCGTCCACTTCATCGACAACGCGGGCCGGACCGCAGCGATCTCGGCCGAGCGCTCGGACGATCTCGCGCAGAACTTCCACCTGCTCGACGACTTCCTCTTCCAGCTGAAGCCGACGATGTTCCAGCTCGGGCAAGCCTCGCCGATGCACAGACGCCGCTGCTCGACCGACCTGCACGCGGCGGCGCCCGGGCCTCAACAAGCTGGCGAAGAACCTGCCGTCCTTCAACAACGGCGCCCAGCAGTCGCTGACCTCGCTCGGCGACGCCGCCCACGTCGGCAAGGTCGCGCTCGCCAACGCGAACGACGAGATCGCGGCGCTCGACCAGTCGAGCACCAAGGCCTACCCCGCCGCCGACCAGATCGCGAAGTTCCTGCGAGAGCATCGACGACCCGAAGCAACGCGGTCGAGGAGGACTCCTGCGCCCGCTGCGACCTGCGCCAGCAGCCGGGCGAGGCCGACCGGCGGGTCCAGGCGCTCGACCAGAAGATGGGCACGACCCTCCACGGCGACCAGACCGTCCCGTGCAAGTGGGCGAACGGCCCGCGGCCGGGCACCAATCCGAACGGCGGCAATCCCGGCTACACCGGGATGGAGGGCCTCCTCAACTACGCCTACGTCCAGACCAACTCGCTGAACCTGTTCGACGAGCTCGGCCACGCGCTCGGCATCACCCTGGTGAGCGCACCGGGCGCCACCAGTCGCGTGCGGTTACCAGACCGGCCCGGAGCTGTCCTGCGAAGGAGCGGCGGGAACTCCAACCCACCAGACCCGAAGAACTTCGCCGAGTGCGCCGGGATCCTCGGCGACCGCCAGCCCGGGATCAACTACGGCACCAACCCCTCGGGCCTGTTCGGCAACCTCCGCCGCTACGACCCTCGCGTCTGCCCGCGACGGGCACGCACGCGTCCCGCAGATCTGCGACCCGACGATGCGCCACACGCAGCGCCGCCCTGTCGGCGCACGACTGCGCCGCCTCGCAGCCCACAGCAACCCAGCCGGCCCAGCCGCAGACGCCGCAGCAGCAAAAGCAGCAGAAGGACCTCGACAAGATCCTCGACGCCGGCAAGTCAACCCGAACAAGCTCCCCGACACGGTCAAGAGCAGCTCCAGGACCTGCTGCCTCCCGCAGCTGCCGCAGCTGCCGCCGCTGCCCCAGCCGCCGAGCTCCGACCGGATCCAGCAGCTGCGCCCACCGACAACCTCCTCAACTTCCTCCTCGGGCAATGAACGGACGCGGAAGAGTTCGGCTCGCTGGCGGCGTCGCCCACGATGGTCGGGGCGATCACGACGCTGATCATCATCGTCGCCGTCTTCCTCGCCTACAACGCGAACAACGGCCTGCCCGTTCGTGCCCACCTACACGGTCTCGGCGGAGATCTGCGACGCCGCCCGCCTCGGCCCCAACAACGAGGTCAGGATCGGCGGCAACCGGGTCGGCGTGGTCGAGTCGATCGACACCGTTGCCGGCGCCGCCCAACAGCGGCTGCCAGGCGGCGGATGGCTCGAGCGCATCGACCGTCGCCAAGCTCAACCTGAAGCTGGACAAGAGCGCCGAGCCGCTCCCCGCGGACTCGACGATCCGGGTCCGTTACCGCTCGGCTCGTTCGGCCTCAAGTACCTGGAGATCAGCCGCGGCACGAGCCAGTCCGGGCTGCCCGCCGGCGGCGACCCTGCCGCTCTCCCAGTCGCAGCACCAGGTCGAGTTCGACGACGTCTACAACACCTTCGACACCGCGACCCGTGAGAACAGCCGCCGGGTGCTGCAGGGCTTCGGCGACGCGTTCGCCGCCCGCGGCGCCTCGCTGAACGAGGCGATCGGCGCCCTCAACCCGCTGTTCGCGAACCTGCGGCCGGTCTCCAAGGCGCTCGCGGATCCGACCACGCAGCTGGTCCGCTTCTTCCCCGAGCTCGCCGACGCGGCCCGGATCGTCGCGCCGGTCGCGGTCGACAACGCCGAGCAGTTCACCAACGGCGCGATCGCCTTCGGCGCGATCTCCTCGGACCCGCAGGCGCTCCGGGACACGATCTCGGGCGGGCCGCCCGCGCTCGAGGCCGGGCTCCGCTCGCTGCCGGTGCAGCGCCGTTCCTCGCCGACTTCGCCGAGTTCTCGCGCCTGCTGCGGCCCGGCGTCGCGGACCTGCGCGCGCGCGCTGCCGGTCCTGAACCAGGCCGTCTCTGCTCGGCACGAAGGTGCTGCCGCGGACGCGTGCCGATGAACCACGACCTCCAGGGACGTGATGGACGAGCTCAACAACCTGGTCGCCGACCCGTCGACGCTGACCAGCCTCAACCGGCTCGGGGACACCTTCAACCTCGTCCAGGACGCCGGGCGCAGAAGATCGGCCCGTACCAGGACGGTCTGCAACTACTGGAACTACTGGGTCACCTACCTGACGATCGCACTTCGAGCTGCCGACACCGTTCGGGTACGCCGAGCGCGTCATCCCGCCGTCGATCGCCGGCACGACCAGCGCCGAACGCGCTGCCGCGGAACCCGATGGACAACTACTCGGGCGGCCAGGGCGACGGGCGCTTCGCGAGCAGCTCGCTGGTGTCGCCGGCTCGAGCGGGGCAAGTTCTCGCCCGCTCAACAGCCGCGACCGGCGGCACCTGCCCGGGTACCAGAACGACGGCATCCCGATCCTGCACGGCAACCCGTACGGGCCGGCGCTCACCGACGGCCAGCCGAACTGCCAGGCCGGCCAGACCGGCTACGCGCTCGGCGAGGCGCTGATCCCCGGCCAGGCGCAAGGACAACCCGACCTTCGGCGTCCAGAACGTCGGCCAAGGCCGCCGGGCATGCCGCCGCTCGGCAAGACCGACCTCTTCCTCGAGCAGGACGGGATCGCGAATCTTCGGGACCGGGCGGCCGGCTGATGAACCCGAACGTCCAGCAACCGCCGGATCTCCAACTTCCAGATCGGCCTGATCGCGATCGTGCTCACCTTCATCGGCTTCTACCTGGCGTTCACGAAGTCGATCCCGTTCGCCGGCCACGGCTACCAGCTCAAGGCCGTCTTCGCCGACGCCCAGAACATCCGCGCCAAGAGCCCGGTGCGGATCTCGGGCGTGAACGTCGGCGAGGTCAGCGACGTCCAGCACGTCGATCGGACGCGAACGGCCAGGGCCAGGACGCCGCGGTGGTGACGATGGACATCAAGGACAGCGCCCTGCCGATCCGCCAGGACGCGACGCTGCAGCTGCGGCCGCGCCTCTTCCTCGAGGGCAACCTGTTCGTCGACCTGCACCCGGGCAGCCCGGGCGCGCCCGAGCTGGACAGCGGCTCGGTCGTCCCGGAGAACCAGACCTCCGAGCTCGGTCCAGTTCGACCAGGTCCTCACCTCGCTGGAGGCGCCGGTGCGGCAGGACCTGCAGATCTTCCTGAAGGAGTTCGGCGGCGCGCTCGACAAGTACGGCGGAGCCGCAGGGCTTCCAGGAGTCGTTCCGGACCTCGCCGGCGGCCTACCGAGTACACCTCCGCAGGTCAACCAGGCGCTGCTCGGCACCCAGCCGGGTGACCTGGCCGGCTTCGTCTCGAACCTCGACGTCGTCGCCCGTGAGCTGAACGCGAACAGCGCCGATCTCCAGGGGCTGATCAGCAACCTGAACACGGTCAGCGGCGCCTTCGCGGCCAACCAGGCCTCGCTGCGCGAGGCGATCATCGAGCTGCCGCAGACGCTCGCCGTCGGCCGCCCGGCCCTCTTCAAGCTCAACCGCGACTTCCCGCCGCTGCGCGCCTTCGCGCGCGAGGCGCTGCCGGGCGTCAAGGCCGCGAACAAGGCGCTCGACTTCGCCAACCCGTGGATCGGCCAGCTCCGCCAGCTGGTCTCCAAGCCGGAGCTCCGCGGCCTGGTCAAGGACCTGCGGCCCGACGATCCCGGATCTCGCCGCGCTCAGCAGCGACATCGCTGCCCTTCCTCGAGCAGGCCAGGGCGCTGTCCTCCTGCTTCAACAACGTCGTCATCCCCTGGAGCAACACCGCCGATCCCGCAACAACGACAGCGACCCGCCGGCGGCCAAGGTCTACCAGGAGACCGCCTACGGCTTCAGCGGCGTCGCGGGCGAGAGCCGCTCCGGCGACGCCAACGGCCAGGAGTTCCGCGTGCTCGGCGGCGGCGGCACGAACACGATCGCGCCGTTCACCACGCCCGACCTGCCGGGCCCCGCTGACCGGCGTCGCGCCCGTTCGCCTTCCTCGGCTCGGAGCCCGCGAAGCAGTCCTCGGCGAAGACCCCGTTCCGTCCCGACGTCCCGTGCGAGACCCAGGATCCGCCGAACCTGAACAGCGAGCATCGGCCCGGCCCCGGCCACCAGCGCGAGCGGCAAGAGCGCCACCGTGGCATGCCGCCCGACGAGCAGGCACTGATCGACCGCTACACCGCGCATCCTCACCGCAGTTCGCCAAGGTGAAGAAGCTGCAGGCGCCGGGCTCGCTGCACGGCGGCGAAGCAGCTGCGTCGACGGTGCTGCCACGCAGTTCGACGCCTGGAGCAAGGACTGGGCCGCGTTCCAGAAGGCGAACGGGATCGCAGACGAGCGTGCCCGCCGCGCCACCGAAGAAGGCAGGTCGCTGATGCGCAAGGCGATCCGAGACCATCTGCGCGACTTCATCGCCATCCTCGGCCTGCTGGTCGTGGCGCTGTTCGCGACCTACATCATCGTCCAGAACCAGCGCCTGCGGATCCCGCTGCTCGAGGAGAAGCCCTTCGAGCTGAAGGCCGAGATGTCCACCGCGCAGGCGGTCACGCCGGGCCAGGGACAGACCGTCCGGGTGGCCGGCGTTCGCGTCGGCGACATCTCCTCCGTCGACTACGAGAACGGCCACGCCGTCGTGACGATGGCGATCGACCGCAAGTTCCTGCCCGTCTACAAGAACGCGACGATCCTGCTGCGCCCGAAGACCGGGCCTCAAGGACATGTTCCTCGAGCTCGATCCGGGCACCAACTACGACCCCAACTCGAACGACGACGAGTTCCAGAACGGCGACACGATCCCGGTCGCCAACACGGCGCCCGACACGAACGTCGACCAGATCCTGGCGGCGCTCGACGGCGACACCCGGGCGTACCTGCGCCTGCTGCTCGGTCGGCGGCGGGCAGGGCCTGAACGGCCGCGGCAAGGACCTCGGCAAGCTGCTCGGCAGCCTCGGGCCGATCAACCGCGGCCTGGCGCGGCTCAACACCGAGGTCGCCAAGCGCAAGGAGAACCTCGCCACGCCTGATCCACAACATGAACCTGCTCTGGGGCCGCGTCGGCCAGGACGGCCAGGGCATCGAGCAGCTGGTCTCGGCGTCGAACCAGGCGCTCGGCGCGATCGCGAGCCAGATCGCCGGACGTGCGAGCGCACGGTCTCCCTGCTCGGCCCGACGCTGCGGACGACCCGCGTCGCGCTCGACCAAGACCGACCAGCTCGCCACGGTGCTCGGGCCGGCGATCAACAGCCTGCGGCCGTTCGCACGCAAGCTGAAGCCGGTCAACGACTCGCTCGGCGAGCCTCGCCCAGACGACCTACCAGCCGGTCAAGAACGACATCCGGCCGTTCGTCCGCAACGCCCGCCAGCCGGTCCGCAACCTGCGGCCCGCGGCCAAGAACCTGGTCGCGGCGACGCCGCGCCTGACGACCGTCGGCGAGAAGCTCAACAAGCTCTTCAACATGGCCGCCTACAACCCGAATGGCGCCGAGGCCGCCGGGCACGCCGGGCCGCGACGAGGGATACCTGTACTGGCTCGGCTGGCTGGGCCACGTCGGCAACAGCACCTTCTCCTCGCAGGACGCGCACGGCGTCTACCGCCACGTCTACGTGGTGGCGACCTGCAACACGCTGAAGTCGATCCTGGCCACGCAGCCCGCTCGCCCCCGCGGTCACCGGATTCGGCCAGCTGCTGGGGACGACGTGCCCGCCATGACCCGGATGAACGGAGAGAGCGACTAGATGCAGAAGCAGGCACCCTCCATAGGGCGCATCCTGGTGGCGGTCGGCTTCACGCTGTCCTGCTTCGCGCTGCTCCTCTTCCTCTGGGTGACCTTCGGCGGCCCGGTGCCCGTTCAAGCCGGAGAGCTACCGGTTCACGGCCGACTTCCCCGAGGCGATCACGCTCTCGAAGGAGGCCGACGTTCGGATCGGCGGCGTCTCGGTCGGCAAGGTCAAGGACATCAGCCTGGCGCCCGACAGCGAGTGCCAGAAGGACCCCACGACCTGCAACACGACCCGGGCGACGATCGAGATCGATCCGCAGTACGCGCCGATCTCCTCGGACGCGCAGGGCGATCCTGCGCTCGAAGACGCTGCTCGGCGAGACCTACGTCGAGCTGACCAGCGGCAGCCAGGTCCAGCCCGGCCAGCCGGACAGCACGAACGTCCACGGCCCAGGCCGAGCACGATCGACGTCGGCCAGATCTCGGGCGGCGACGCGCCGCAGCCGATCCCCGAGGGCGGCCATCTCGCCCAGACCCAGGTCCAGAACCAGACCCAGATCGACGAGATCTTCCAGGGATTCGACCAGCAGACCCGCGAGGCGTTCCAGTCCTGGATGCAGAACTCCGCGCTCGCGGTCAACGGGCGCGGCCTCGACCTGAACGACGCCTTCGGCAACCTCGGCCCGTTCGCCTCGGACGCGAGCGACGTGCTCGGCACGCTGCGCCGCCAGGAGCAGTCGCTGCGCACGCTGGTCCACGACACCGGCGACGTGTTCGCGGCTCTCACCGACCACGACCAGGCGCTCGCCGGGGCGATCGTCGGCGCCAACCGGACCTTCGGCGCGCTCGCCTCGCAGAGCAGGGCCCTGTCCGACACCTTCAAGATCCTCCCGACCTTCGAGAACGAGAGCCGGCTGACGCTCGACCGGCTGAAGCCGCTTCGCCGAGGACGCCCGGCCGGTCTTCCACGACCTGAGGCCCGTCGCGCGCGACCTGAGCCCGACCCTGCACGACGTCCGCAGGCTCGCTCCCTACGCGCGCAAGCTCTTCAAGAACTTCGATCCGCTGATCAAGGCGTCGCGCACCGGGCCTGCCCTCGCTGCAGCAGCTTCGTGCGCGAGCTGCGCCCGGTGATGGACGGCCTCGACCCGTTCCTGGCGAACTTCAACCCGCTGCTCCGCTGGCTCGACTACCAGGCGCCGGTCGTGGGCGACTTCCTCTCCAACCCGTCCTCCTCGACGGCCGACTTCCTGCCCTCCCAGGCCGGGCAGAACGCGCCGCTCCACCTCTCGCGGCAGATGACGATCTTCACCGCCGAGTCGCTGTCGATCTACCAGAAGCCGCCTGGCCACCAACCGCGGCAACGGCTACCTGCAGCCCTTCGCGATCGGCAGCTTCTACCCGACCACCCAGGCCGAGATCTTCCCGAGCCACGACTGCAACAACACCTTCGGCGGCCAGCCGGTGACCCACAACCCGCCCTCGAGCCCGCCGCAGGAGGAGAGCGGCCAGTTCCCGTTCTCGTCGCTGATCAATCCGACCGACCCGAGATCAGGTCGGCCCGAACTTCCCGGGCGGCACGCCCGCCGAGCCGCCGGCCCCTCGGCGTACGCGGCCTGCACGGTCGCCCCGAACTTCCCGTCGCTCTTCGGCGGCGGCGCGGTGCCCGATCGTCAACCGCGATCCCTAGCGGCCAGCCGGCCTCAATAGGATTGGCCTCCCCGAGCGGGAGGTGAGCGTTGGCCTACTTCAAGGACGCCCAGGAGGTCTACGACACGATCGGCAAGCTGTTCACCGAGCTCGCCGCGGACGACGAGCTCGCGCCCAAGTTCCGCCAGGCGAACACGATCGTCCAGTACCAGCACCGCGACCCGGACTCGACGATCACGGTCCGCCTGAAGGAGGACGAGCCCACCGACGTCGAGTTCGGCGAGACCGAGATGGAGCCGGAGGTCGTGATGAGCATGGAGGCCGACACGGCGCACCGCTTCTGGCTCGGGCAGGGTGAACGTGACGACCGCCCTGGCCCGCGGTCAGATCAAGGCCAGCGGCCCGGTCGCGAAGATCCTCAAGCTGGTGCCGCTGACCAAGCCCGCCTTCCCTCGCTACAAGGCCCTGCTCGAGGCCCAGGGTCGCGACGACCTGGTCCGGGTCGATTGAGCGCGAACGCGGACGCGCAGGAGTGGGCCGCGATCGTCTCCGGCCTGGCGTCGGAGCGCGGGCTCCGCTACGAGCCGATCGGCGGCATCAACCCGGTGGGCGCGCCGGTGGCACTCTGCCCGGGCGGGACCAACCGGATCACGGGCGAGCTCAGCGACGGCTTCTTCGGCTCCTCCTGCGACGCCGACGAGCACGAGGAGGGCGGCTTCGGCCGCAAGGCGGTGCTGCCCGGCGCCGTGCTGGTCAAGTCGCACATGCCGGACCTGGCGACGGTCGTCCCGGTCTTCGACGTCGAGTCGATCGAGCGCACCCCGGGGGACACGCTCGACCGCCATTCCGCGGCGCCGGGTCGAGTTCGAGAGCATCGACTTCAACAAGCGCTTCATCGCCACCGTCCCGCAAGGACCACGACCCGGTGGCGCTGCGCGAGCTCTTCAGCCCGGCGTTCATCGACTGGATCACCCGGATCCCGGCCGAGGTGGACTTCGGCATCACCGATCAGCAGCTCTTCTTCCACTGGCGCCTGCGCGAGCGCTCGAAGGAGGAGCTGAAGGAGGCGCTCCACTCGGCGGGTGGCATCTTCGACCGCCTCCATCGGGAGATGGAGGAGAACAACCTCGACATCTACAAGCCG
The DNA here is from genome assembly GCA_963777575.1 of uncultured Solirubrobacterales bacterium. GTDB lineage: Bacteria > Actinomycetota > Thermoleophilia > Solirubrobacterales > 70-9 > DASUPK01. The sequence goes on from CAVZRH010000015.1 coordinate 234,487, forward strand.
GGCCCCTGGAACGCCGGGCTCGAGCCGTTCCCGCCGAAGATCGGGCTTGATTAACGGGTTGCGCCTGGCGGCGCACCTCGCCACGCTCCCGCAGGCGCCGGCGGTAGGTCCGGTAGAAGCCCGGGCCCTTCGGACGAAGTCCCGGAAGCGGCCCATGCCCTTCGGGATCTCGAAGCCGCCGACGATCCTGCGCGGCACGAGCCGCAGGCCCTCGGCCGAGCGGACGAGGTCGCCGCGGACCTGCATGTTGCGCTGCCAGGTGAAGTCCGGAGCGTGCCGGTGGACGGTGAGGCAGGCCCGGCCCTCGATCACCGGCAGCCCGGCGGGGTCTGCCTCGATCCGGATCTCCCGGCTGCGACGGATCGGCCGTGTAGGGAACCCGGACGGCGATCGGAAAGCCGTCCGGGCCCAGCCAGCTGAGCACGCCGGTCTCGTGCTCGCCGAGGAAGCTCCATCCGCTCGTCCCAGGCCGGCGAGCCGCCGACGGCCGTCGCCGTGCTCCTCGGGCGGCTCCTCGCTGTGGCCGGAGCGGACCTCCTCGAGGTGGGCGTCGTGGATCGTGGGCTCCTTCGTCAGGTCGCCGTCCGGCCAGACGAAGACCCGCTCGGGGCGGACCTTGATGTAGATGCGCGCGTAGTACCAGTTGAACAGGCCGCGCAGCGGCTTGGGCGGGTGCATCTTCTTGGTCGCCGGGAGCTTCTCGCCGGACTCGCGCAGGTAGCGCTCCGCGTTCGCCTTCAGGTCCTCGTCGTCGATCGGTCGCGGTGCCCTGGACGAGCACCTTGATCGCCGCTGTCGACCCCCGACCCGGTCGGGTCGGAGAAGAGCAGGGACACGCTCGGGTGGGCGCGCGCGTCGTCGGCCTTCTTGGGATAGCCGAGGCCGGTCGTCACGTCGATCGTCGGCCCGCCCTGCTCGTAGTACGGGGTGACCGGCCAGGTGATCGGCTGCTTGCTCGAGTCGACGGTCGTGAGCTCGCAGGTGATGAAGCGCTCGAACGCGTCGCGGACCTCTTGCGGCAGGGTGCTCGTCATCGCCTTGATTCTTGCGAACGTCGGGTCAGGGAAGGTCATCGGGGAGGACGATCCGCTGCTCGTCGCCCTCGCCGACGACCTCCGGCTCGACGGGCTTCACCTCGCGACGCCGAGCCGCCTCGAGCGCCTCGGCGGCGTTCGCGATATCCGACCAGGGACTCGAGGTGCTTGATGGTCGGGAAGACCAGGGGCAGCTCGCCGGCGTGGTGGCTGTCCAGGGCCGCCTGCGGCTCGAACCAGCCGGCGTCGACCGTCTCCGAGCCGTCGGGCCGCGGCGGGGAGTGGGCCGGCGCCAGGGCGAGGTAGAAGCGCGTGTCGAAGCGGATCGGGACGATCTTGGGTGTGATCCAGCGCGAGTAGGCGACCAGCTCGTCGGCCGGGAGCTCGATGCCGGCCTCCTCGCCCAGCTCCCTCACCGCGGCGGCCCGATGGGCATCCTCGCCCTCGCCGTCCCCGGGTCCACGGCGCCGCCCGGGAAGACCCAGACGCCCGGCATGAAGCGGGCCTCCGGATTGCGCTGCACGAGCAGGACCTGCAGGCCGCGCTCGACGTGCTTCCCGCCCCGGCGCAACAGGATCACGGTTGCCGCGGAGCGGGGGACTGCGGGTTCCACGCGTGGCCAGACTACTCGCTAGGCTGCCCGCCCAATGGCAGCGGAGACGACCACCAAGCAGCTCTACATCTGCACGTCGTGCGGCTTCATCTACGACCCCGACGAGGGCGATCCCGACGGCGGAGTGCCCCCGGGAACCGCGTTCGACGACATCCCCGACGACTGGTTCTGCCCGGTCTGCGGGGCCCGCAAGGCCGACTTCGAGCCGTACGAGGAGTAGTCGCTCCTGGCGCGCGAGCGTGGCGCTACGCCGTCTTAGGCGGCTTCGAGCAGGGCCGCGTCGAGCCGGCCCTTGGCGCCGGAATCGAGCTCGGCGACCGGGTAGGCCGCGCGGATCGACTGTCCGACGACCTGGACGAGGCGCCTCAGGTCCTGCTTCGAGATCGAGAGCGGCGGCATCAGCACGATCACGTCGCCGAGCGGGCGGACGATCACGCCGCGCCGCCGGGCCTCGAGCACGACGCGGTGGCCGAGGCGCAGGTCCGGATCGTGCTCGCCCAGGTCGATGCCGACCATCAGGCCGCGCTGGCGGACCTCGTGCACCTCGGGCATCCGCTCGACGTGCCCGAGCCATTCGGAGAGCAGCCTGATCTTGGGCTGGATGCGGACGAGCGTCCGCTCGCGCTCGAAGACGTCCAGCGAGGCGATCGCCGCGGCGCAGGCGAGCGGGTTGCCCGTGTAGGTGTGGCCGTGGAAGAAGGTCTTGTAGTCGGAGTGAGCCCCGAGGAAGGCCTCGTAGATCCGCTCGGTCGCGAGGGTGGCGGCGAGCGGCATGTAGCCGCCGGTCAGCCCCTTGGCGAGGCAGAGCAGGTCGGGTGAGACGCCCTCCTGCTCGCAGGCGAACATCGTCCCGGTGCGCCCGAACCCGGTGGCGACCTCGTCGCAGATCAGCAGGGCGCCGTGGCGGTCGCAGAGCCGCCGGACCGCGCGCAGGTACCCGGGCGGGTGGGTGAGCATCCCCGCCGCGCCCTGCACCAGCGGCTCGATGACGACGGCCGCGACCTCCTCCTCGCGCAGGGCGAGCAGGCGCGCCATGTCGTCGATGTCGCCGGGCTTCGCCCGATGGGCCTCGAAGAGGAGCGGCTCGAAGGTCGCCGTGGAAGAGGGGCATGCCGCCGACGGAGACCGAGCCGATCGTGTCCCCGTGGTAGGCCTGATCGAGGCAGATGAACGACGTCTTCCGGACGTGCTGGCCGCCTCGGTGCTGCCAGTACTGGAAGGCCATCTTGAGCGCGACCTCGACGGCCGTGGACCCAGAGTCCGAGTAGAAGACGCGGTTGAGCCCGGCGGGGGCGATCTCGACGAGCCGGGCGGCGAGCTCGGCGGCCCCGGGGTGGGAGAGCCCCAGCATCGTCGAGTGGGCGACGCGGTCGAGCTGCTCGCGGATCGCGGCGTCGATCTCCGGGTGCCGGTGCCCGTGAACGTTGCACCACAGGGAGGAGACGCCGTCGAGATAGCGGCGTCCATCCGCATCGATCAGCTCGGTTCCCTCGGCCGCCTCGATCATCAACGGCTCCTCGGCCACCCAGTCGCGCTGTTGCGTGAAGGGGTGCCAGAGGTGATCGTGATCGAGCCGAGCAGCCTTCTCCATTCGCTGTCGGCCAACATAAGATCGCCGCCGGATGGACCAGCGGGACGCATCTGTGACTCTTGTCACAGATCGTTGCAGCTTAGAAAAGGTTGCAGGCGTGTAACCTTTTCTTTAGTGGAAGCAGCGATCCGAGACAAGAAGAAGGTCGAGAACGATCTCGCCATCAAGCTGGGGGCGTTGATCCTCCGCTGCATGGGTCCCCAGAGCGGCGAGGTCCTCCGGGTGATCGACGAGAGCGGCCTCACCTTCGCCCAGATGAAGGTCCTGGTCGAGCTCCAGATGCCCGACGAGGATCACACCGTCACCTCGCTGGCCGATGCACCTCGGCATCTCCACCGCCTCCGCCAGCCGCGCGGCGGATGGCATGGTCCGGAAGAAGCTCGCCACCCGCGTCGAGGATCCGGACGATCGCCGGGTCAAGCGGCTGGCGCTGACCGCCAAGGGACGGCGACTCGCCGATCGGATCATCTCCGCGCGCCTCGCGAGCCTCGAGGAGTTCACCGGCTCGCTCGAGGCGGACCAGCGACACAAGCTTGAGTCGGCCCTCGACGCGCTGATGGAGCGCCCCGAGGTCGCCGAGATCTACGCCAATTACGAGAGGAAGGTGGGCCGATGACGCGCTACCGGCACCTGGTCACGGACGACAACCGCAAGTGGTGGACGCTCGGAGCGATGTGCTTCGCGCTGTTCATGGTCATGCTCGACAACACCGTCGTCAACGTGGCCCTGCCGTCGATCCAGCGCGAGATCCACGCACAGCTCTCGGCGCTGGAGTGGGTCATCAACGGCTACACCCTGACCTTCGCGGTGCTGATCGCCACCGGCGGGCGCCTGGGCGACATCTTCGGACGCCGCCGGATGTTCCTCTACGGGGTGATCATCTTCGCGGTCACCTCCGCGACCGCCGGCCTGGCGCAGGACCCGGCGATGCTGATCGGGAGCCGCGCGATCCAGGGCATCGGCGCCGCGCTGATGATGCCCGCGACCCTCTCGATCATCACTCACGCCTTCCCCGCGGCCGAGCGCGGCAAGGCGATCGGCACCTGGGCGGGAGTGTCCGCCCTGGCCCTGTCGATCGGCCCCGTGATCGGCGGCTTCCTGACGGAATACGTGAGCTGGCGGGCGATCTTCTTCATCAATCTTCCGGTAGCCGTGGGCGCCGTGATCGCCACGGTCTTCGCGGTCACCGAGTCGCGTGACGAGACCGTCGACCGCCGGGTGGACTACCCGGGCGTCGATCGCGCTGACCGCGGCGCTGACCGCGATCATCCTCGGCCTGATCGAGGGCAACAGCTGGGGCTGGGGCTCGCCCCAGATCCTCGCGCTGCTGGCCGGCGGCGCCATCGGGCTCGCGATCTTCGTCGCGATCGAGCTCCGGGTGGCCGCGCCGATGGTCGAGTTCGCCCTCTTCCGGACTCGCCAGTTCATCGGGACCAACCTGGTCGCCTTCATCATCACCTTCGCCATGATGGGGACCTTCTTCTTCATGGCGCTCTACATGCAGGACATCCTCGGCTACAGCGCGCTGGAGGCCGGGGTCAGGTTCCTGCCGACGACGATGGTGATCGCGGTCGTCGCGCCGATCTCCGGGAGGCTCGCCGATCGCCTCGGCCCCGCCACGCCGATGAGCGCCGGCCTGGCCATCCTCGCCGTCTCGATGTTCATGTTCGCCGGCATCAACACCAGCACGACCTACAGCGGGTTGCTGATCCCCTTCATCCTGATGGGCCTCGGGATCGCCCTCGTGATGTCGCCGATGTCGACCGCCGCGATGAACGCGGTCAGCGTGCAGAAGTCCGGGGTCGCCTCCGGAGTCCTGCAGATGTCCCGCATGGTGGGTGCCTCCGTCGGCGTCGCCGCGACCGGAGCGATCTTCCAGTCACAGCTCGGCAGCGGCTTCAATCCCGCGCAGCTGGCGACGGCGCCGGAGCAGGCGCGGGCCACCTTCGTGGACGCCCTCAGCAGCGCGATGCTCCTGGCGGCGATCGTGGTGGTCGCGGGACTGGTCGTGTCCCTGACGCTGGTCCGACACGCTCGCGCGAAGCGGGTTGACTCACTCGGCGCCGCCGAGGAGGCCGCCCCCGCGGTCCCGATGGTGGCGGCGACCGAGGAGCTCACCGAGGGACGTGCCGCCTAGGCGGCCCTCAACCTGCGCTCGGGCTCGCTGAGGCCGAGCGCAGGCCAGCGCTCGGGCGAGGTCAGGTCGAGGTGGGGGAGCATCTCCACCGGCACCGAGCCGAGCTCGGCGATCGTGTCGCGGTTGGAGACCTCCAGCAGCGATGGCGCCTCGGGCCAGGGATTGAGGACGACCCTGCCGACCTGGAGGCCCGCGCCGCGCACGGCCTCGATCGTGAGCAGGGTGTGGTTGATCGTCCCCAGCCCGGGCGAGGCCACGATCGTGACCGGCATGCCGAGGTCGCGCGCCAGGTCGCGGACCAGATAGTCCGTCGTCAGCGGCACCAGGAAGCCGCCCACTCCCTCGCAGATCAGCAGGTCAGCTCCCTCGGTGGCCTCGAGCGCGGCGCCGCGCAGCCGATCCGGATCGATCGGCTCGCCCGCCAGCTCGGCGCCGAGGTGGGGCGAGACGGGAGGGCCGTAGCGATACGGCGCGATCTCATCGTCCGCCTGAAGCGATCCCGCCGCGAGCCGCAGGAAGCGCGTGATCGGGCAACCCGGCCGCGCACTCCCAGGTCTCGGGGCGCAGCGGGTGATCGTCCAGGCCGCTGACCGCCGGCTTGAACACCGCGACGCGGGCTCCGGCCGTGCGTGCGGTACGGGCGATCGCGGCGGCAACCACCGTCTTGCCCACCTCGGTGCCGGTGCCCGTGATGAACTCGCCGCGCATCTCAGGCCGCCTCGCGCACTGGGGCCGCCGACCGCCTGGCGGCCGGTCCGCGACGTGACCCCGAGGTCACCGGCCGCTGCGCCGATCAGCCTTGCCGCATGCCGCAGATCCGCTACCCGGTGGGTCGCCATCGCGGTCAGGCGCAGGCGGCAGGTGCCGGGTGGGACGGTCGGCGGCCGGATCGCCTGCGCGAAGACGCCCTCGGCGAGCAGGCGCTCGCAGAGCGCCATCGCGTCGTCCGCCTCCCCGACGACCAGCGGAACGATCTGGGTGTCCGAGCCGATCGGCTCGAGCCCCTCCGAGCGCAGCCCTTCGCGGAGGGCGGCCGCGTTGGCACCGAGGCGCTCCACCAGCTGCGGCTGAGCGGCGAGCAGCTCGAGCGCCGCCTGCGCCGCGGCGACGGCCGGAGGAGGGGGCGCCGTGGAGAAGATGAACGGCCGCGCTGAGTTGATCAGGAAGTCCACGAGCTCTGCCGACCCGCAGACGTAGGCGCCGTAGCCGCCCAGCGCCTTGCCGAGCGTGCCCACGATCACGTCGACCTCACCGGTCAGACCCGCGGCCGCGACCGAGCCCCGGCCGCCGGGGCCGATGCAGCCGGTGGCGTGGGCCTCGTCGACGAGCAGGCGGCACCGGTGGCGGCGTGCAAGTTCCGCCAGCTCGGGCAACGGGGCGATGTCGCCGTCCATCGAGAAGACGCCGTCGGTGGCGATCAGCGCGGCCCGACCGCGCCGCCCGCCGCAGGCCCCACTCGAGGTGCTCGCTGTCGGCGTGGCGGTAGACGAAGGTGTCGGCACCGGCCAGCCGGCAGCCGTCGATGATGCTGGCGTGGTTGAGCTCGTCCGAGAAGACGACCTCGCCGCGCCGCGCGAGCACGGCGATGACCCCGCTGTTCGCGAGGTAGCCCGAGCCGAAAAGGAGCGCGGCCTCGGTCCCCTTGAAGTCCGCCAGCCGCGCCTCGAGCTCGGCGTGGATCGACATCGAGCCGGAGATCAGCCGAGAGGCCCCCGCGCTGGTACCGAGGCTTGAGCGCTGCGTCCGCGGCCGCGCGGCGCAGGCGCGGATGGTCGGCCAGCCCGAGGTAGTTGTTCGAGCAGAGCAGCAGCACCGGCCGCCCGTCGAGCGACACCTCGGGGCCCTGCGGCCCCTCGACCACCCGCAGGCTGCGGCGCAGCCCGCTCGATTCGAGCTCGGCGAGGCGCTCGCTGATTTCCAGCACTAGTCGCCCCAGCCTGCCGGGGCCGCATCCCAGTCGTCGGAAGGGCGCTGCGGATAGGCCGGAGGCTTGCCCTTCTTCTTGACCACGCGAAGCTGCGTCGAGGGATCCCAGAAGTTGGCGTCCGCCTGGCTGTCGACCAGCTCGTCGATCGGGGTGGACGGTGTCTCGCCGTCGAGCCAGCCGGAGCGGTTGTCCGGCCGCGGGTTGGCGCCGTTGTCCGGCTGACGGGCGACGTTCAGGCCGAGCTCCTCGAACATCTCGCGGTCCTCGGCGGGCTCGACGCCGAGCGTGGTCAGGAAGTTGCCCATCATCACGCCGTTCAGCCCGGCCTTCACCGCCAGCGGCGCCAGGTCCTGGAGGTTCTCGACGCGCCCGCCGCAGAGCCGGAAGAGGGCGTCGGGGAGGATCAGGCGGAAGATCGCCACCCACTTGACGACCTCCCAGGGGTCCATCAGCTCGCGATCGCCGAACTTCGTCCCGGTGCGCGGGTTGAGCAGATTGATGGGCACGGAGTCCGGGTTGATCTCGGAAAGCTCGAAGGCCATCTCGACGCGCTGCCGAGGAGACTCGCCCAGGTTGAGGATTCCGCCCACGCAGGTCTCGAGACCCGCCTCCTTGACGGCGTCGATCGTGCGCAGCCGGCCCTCGTAGCGGACGGTGGTCGAGACCTCCGGGTAGTAGGAGCGCGCCGCCTCGACGTTGTGGTGGACCCGCTGGATGCCGGACTCCTTGAGCTGCCTCGCGCGATCCGCCGACATGTGGCCGATCGAGGCGCAGCGCTTGAGGTTGGTGTGCTCGGCGACCAGCCGCGCCCCCTCCAGGACCTTCGCGAAGTCCCGCTTCGAGAGGCCCTGGCCCTGGGTGACCATGCAGAAGCGGTGGGCGCCGGCTGCCTCCGCCGCCTGCGCGTGCTCGAGGATCTGCTCCGGCTCCATCATCGCGTGCATGGGCGTGTCTGCCTCGGCGTAGCGGGACTGGGCGCAGAAGCCGCAGTCCTCGGCGCAGCCGCCGGACTTCGCATTCACCAGCGAGCACATGTCGGTCGAGTCGCCGAAGCGGTCCCTGCGGACCTCCCAGGCGCGCTCGACCAGCTCGCCGATCTCCTCGTGGCCGGTGAGGGCGCCGAGCTCGAGCGCCTCTTCGAAGCTGATCAACGGCGGCACGCCGCCAAATCTAGGAACGAGGTCGGACGCCTATGGCACGAACGGCCGCGACGAACACCGCGGCCGAATCAGTCCCAGGAGAAGTCCTGGACGATCTCGGCGTCGCCCTTGGCGCGGGGGCTGAAGGCGAGCAGCTCGAGGCCCTCGTCGCCGGCCTCGAAGGCGCGGGTCACCGACGGTGCCACTCGGATCGCGTCGAGCTCGCCGACCTCCTTCACCTCATCGTCCAGCTTCACGCGGCCCGAGCCCGAGATCACCACGTAGACCTCCTCGGCCTCCTTGTGTCGATGGGCGAACGCGTGGCGCTTGCCGGGCTTCACCTTCTGGAGCGAGATCCCGATCTGCTCGGCGTCGAGGTCGCCGTTGGCGAACCGGGCCTCCTGGACCTCGCCGAAGCCCTGGCTCGCGGCCATGTCCTCGACTTCCTTGAGGTTCTTGATCGTGTAGTCCATGTGGGGGAACCTACCCGGCATGCAGGGACTACTCGCCGCGGCGGTCGCCGCGCTCCTGATCGCAGGCTCGGGCACGCGATCCGCTTCGCCGGCGGCCGAAGCTCCCGGCCTGCCCGACGACCAGCTCGCCGGGGCGCGGGTGATCACGGGCTTCCCGGGCCAGCATCCGCCGGCGGCCCTGCGCCGGATGATCTCGGCCGGCCAGCTCGCCGGCGTGATCCTCTTCGATGGCAACGTGGGTGGCCTCCGCTCGGTCCGCCGCCTGACCAGCGAGCTTCAGTCGATCCCCCGCCCGGCCGGCAGCCCGCCCCTGCTGGTCACCGTCGATCAGGAGGGCGGCCTGGTCCGGCGGCTACCCGGGCCGCCCAAGCCTTCGGCGCGGTCGGTCGGCGCCCGTGGCGCCGTCTTTGCCGAGCGACTCGGCCGCGCGACGGGGAAGAGCCTCCGCTCCATGGGAGTGAACGTCGACCTCGCCCCGGTGCTCGACCTCGGTCGTCCCGGGCGGGCGATCTTCGACGAGGGACGGACGTTCGCCCGGAAGCCCCGCGCCGTCGGCCAGATCGGAGTCGGATTCGCTCGTGGGCTGGCGGCCGGCGGGAGTGGCCGCGACGGCCAAGCACTTCCCCGGCCTCGGGGCCGCGCGGCTCAACACCGACAACGCCGTCCAGAGGATCCGACTGCCGGCTGGAAGGCTGGAGGCGGAATGACGAGCATCCGTACACCCGCTTCGTCGCGGCGGGTGGAGCGATGGTGATGCTGAGCACCGCGATCTATCCGGCGCTCTCGGCAAGCCGGCCGCCCTCTCACGCGCGATCGCGACGGGAGAGCTCCGTGACCGACTCGGCTTCCAGGGCGTCTCGATCACCGACGCGCTCGGCAGCGTCGCCGCTCGCGCGGCAGGCGGGCCCGGCCAAGACTTCCCTGGCGGCGGCCTCCGCGGGCACGGACCTCGTTCTCTACACCAGCCTCGGTGATGCGGCCAAGGCCCAGCGCGCTCTGGCGCGAGGGCTTTCGAACGGCTCGCTGGATCGGGCCGAGTTCCAGGCCTCGGTGAGCCGGATCCTGGCGCTGCGCTCCGGCTTCTCGGGCTAGCTCTCGGCTACGGTTCGCGCGAGGGATGGCGGGACGCGGGAAACCGGCTGTATTGCTGATCGCGGCGGGAGCGATCTTCCTCGGCAGCGCGACACTTGCCGCTCCTCCCGGGGCGCACGCGGCGGCGGTGGACGCCGATCAGGCGGGGGCCCTCGGCAAGCAGGCCTATGACTACGGGCTACCGCTGCTCGAATTCCTCCGGATCAGGCGGGAGCAGACGAGCGTCCGCTGTCCCGACGGGCGCGGCAACGCCCCTGTGAATTCTTTCTCGAACGCTCGAGGCTTCGCGACCGCGGCGGACCGCACAGTCGTCGCCCCCAACACCGACACGCTCTACTCCCTCGCCCACCTCGACCTCGCGCGGGGCCCGATCGTTCTCAGTCATCCGAACATGGGCAAGCGCTACTACAGCTTCGAGCTGGTCGATCCGTACACGAACGTGATCGACATCCCGGGGGTGCGTGAGGACGGCCGGCGCGCGGGCAGCTTCGTGATCAGCTGGAAGCGCGGCAAGCCGAAGGGCGGCCTGCCCCACGGCGCCAGGCTGATCAGGTCGAAGTACAGACGTGTCTGGGTGATCGGGCGAACGCTCGCCACCGGCCCGGCCGACCAGCGGAAGGCACTGAAGCTGATGCGCCAGTACCGACTGTCCCGCTTGGACGGGAAGAGGCGAAGGTTCCCCAGGGGGTGCAAGCCGGGAGAGCCCGCCAGGTACCCGACCCCCACCGACGGGCCGGGGTTCATCTCCGCACTCAACCGCTCGCTGAAGAAGAACCCGCCCCCGAAGCGCGATGCGCCCCTCCTGGCGCAGCTCGCCACGGTGGGAGTGGGTCCCGGCAAATCGCCCGAGGGCGCGGGACTCGCTCCCGACGCGCTCGCGGCGCTCTACGACGGCGTCGCCCACGAGGCGGCCTCCCTGCCCACGGCGACCCGCCTCAGCATCCTGAATCAGGCCCGGCAGACCTCCGGCTGGTATCTGCCGGCGCCGAACATCGGCCGCTACGGGACGGACTACCTGTTCCGAGCGCAGGTCGCGGTGTTCGGCATCGGAGCCAACACCCCCAACGAGGCGATCTATCCCACCGGCATCGTCGACGCCGCGGGCGCTCTCTACGACGGCGCCCATCGGTACCGCCTCACCTTCCCGCCCGGCCAGCAACCCCCGGCCAAGTACTTCTGGTCGGTGACCATGTACGACACCGCCGGCTACCTCGTCGAGAACCCGATCGGGCGCTACTCGGTTGGGCCCAGTCATCCACCGCTTCTCGAGCAACCCGACGGCTCGATCGTGATCGCGATCCAGCACGACCCGCCGAGCGAGGCCGGCGTCAACTGGCTCCCCGCGCCGACCGGAGCATTCCGGCTCAACCTCAGGCTCTATGGACCGAGCGTTGCCGCGCGGACCGGGGCATGGCGCCCGCCCGGAGTGGTCCGGGCGGGCTAGCCCCCCATCAGGCGGCTTCGCGCATCGCCTCGACCTCGCGGGCCTCGGCGAGGCGATTGAGGCCCTTCTCCTCGAGCTGCTTGACCTCACTCGGCTTCAGCTCGAGGCGCCGGCCGGTCTCGCGCAGCGGGGTGGGCTCGTCGCCGTTGATGCCGTAGCGCAGCTGGATCACCCTGCGCTCGTCATCGGGAAGGTCCTCGACGGCACGTCGAATCGCCTGGTCGCGGAAGCTGAGGGCGACCTCCTCGGATGGCCCGACGCGCTCGTCCTGGACGAACTCGCCCATCGACGATCCATCCTCCTCGCCGACCGGGCGGTCGAGGCTGGTCACCACCCTCGTCAGGTCGCGGATTTCCTCGACCTGCGCCGGCTCGAGCTCGGCCTCCTTGGCGATCTCCTCGGTGGTCGCGTCGCGGCCCAGCTTCGTCGCCAGCTCGCGCTCGATCCGCATCACCTTGCGCTCGCGCTGGGCGACCTGGTTCGGGACGCGGATCGTGCGCTCCTTGGACTCGAGCGCCCGCTGGATCGCCTGGCGGATCCAGAAGGTCGCGTACGTCGAGAACTTGTAGCCCTTGCGCCAATCGAACTTCTCGCTGGCCCGGATCAGGCCCAGGATCCCCTCCTGGATCAGGTCGAGCAGGTTGAGGTCCTGGCGCATGTAGCGCCGGGCGTTCGAGACGACGAGGCGGAGGTTCGAGTTGATCAGGCGCTCCTTGGCCTCCAGATCGCCGCGCTCGATCCGCTGGGCGAGGTCGATCTCCTCCTCCTTGGTGAGCAGCGGGTAGCGCCGCATCTCGTTGAAGAAGAGCTGGAGCGCGTCGGTGGTCTGCTCGGCGAGCTCGCCGTTCTTGTAGCCGGCGGGCTCAGCGGCGTCGCGTCCGCAGTCGTCCTCGATCGGGAGGCCGGTGGCCTCGATCCGCTCGTGCACCTGATCGCCCTCTTCCTCGGAGAGGTTCATTTCCTGGACCAACGAGTCGACCTCCGAGAGATCGACGCAGCCCACCGGACGTCCGGCCTCGATCAGGCCCTGAACGCGCTCCTCGACGGCTGGGTCGAGCTCAACTGCTGTCGCTTCCATTTCGTCAGCCATGGTTGCCCTCTACATAGAGTCGCAAAACAAGGCTCGCTACTGTGTTCCGGGTGCGCAGACTCGCATCTGTAGTCGCCGGTCGGCGTGGCAAGTGGGTTGTGCTGGCGATCTGGCTGATCGCCGCTTTTGCCCTGTTCCCGGTCGGATCGAAGCTCTCGGACGTCACCACCGACGACACCGAATCCTTCCTGCCTGCGAGCGCCGAGTCCACCGAGGTGGTCCGGGCGCAGGATCGCGACTTCCAGCAGGGCGAGACCGACACGGCGATCGTGGTCTACAAGCGCGCCGGGGGGCTGACGGCCGCCGACAAGCAGAAGATCGTGGCCGACCAGCAGGCGATCAACGAGGCCGGCAGCGCGCAAGATCAACGTCGTCGGCACGCAACAGATTCCGTTCACCCCCGGAGCCGCACCGGGCCTCGTCTCCAAGAACGGTGACGTCGCCACCTCGATCTACACGACGCCCACCGACTTCGAGAAGGAGGCGGACTGGGGGAAGGCGATCCGCGACATCACCCACAGCGACACCCGGGGCATGCAGGTCTTCGTCACCGGTGGCGTCGGATTCGCCACCGACGCCCACGACGTCTTCAGCAACATCGACACCAAGCTGCTGTTTGCAACCGTCCTGCTGGTCCTCGTGCTCCTGGGAGCGATCTACCGGTCGGTCCTGGTGGCGCTCAGCCCCCTGATCGTCGTCTTCTTCGCCTACACGATCACCCAGGCGCTCGTCTACGCGCTGGCGAAATCGGGCGCGACGGTCTCCTCCAACAGCACCAGCATCCTGATCGTCCTCATGTTCGGGGTGGGCACCGACTACTGCCTCTTACTCGTCTCCCGTTACCGCGAGGAGCTCCGGCGGATCGAGGACAAGCACGAGGCCATGCAGCGCGCCTTGCGGCGCGCCGGGCCCGCGATCTTCGCCAGCGGCCTGACGGTGACGCTCGCGATGCTCACCCTGGCGCTCGCCGACAACAAGAACACGAGCTCCCTCGGCCCCGTGGCGGCGATCTCGGTCTTCACGGCGATGATTGCCGGCCTGACCCTGCTCCCGACGCTGCTGACGATCTTCGGTCGCAGGGGGTTCTGGCCCCGTCGCGCCATCGTGGCCTACGACCCACAGCATCCTTCGGTGGGCGGTCAGGGCCCGTGGCGCCGGTTCGGCGATTGGGTGCTGAAGCGGCCGGTGGCTGCGCTGATCACCACCGTCGCTCTCTTCATCGCGGGAGCGTTCGGCCTGCTGGCCTACAAGGTCGACTACTCGACAACGAGCTTCTTCAAGCACTCGGTGGAGGCTGTCGAGGGGTTCGACGTCCTGGAGTCCTCCTTCCCAGCGGGCACCCTGGCGCCGACCACCGTCCTGGTGGAAAACGAGAGCGGACCCGTCACGTCCGCTGACATCTCGGAGGTCGAGAACCGGTTGCGTGGGGTCAACGGCGTGGCCACAGCCACCGACACGGGAGTGCGATCGACCAACGGTCAGATCGGGGAGGTGGACGCCGTCCTCAGCTCGGACCCGCTCGACAAGTCCGGCCTGAACGTCGTGCCTCGCATGCGAAACGCCTTAGCGGACCTGCCCGGCGGGGTCACGGCCCTGGTCGGAGGGACAAGCGCCATCAACTACGACGTCGACCAGGCGAACCAGCGGGACATCGAGATCATCGTCCCCCTGGCGCTCGTGGTGATGGCGGTGATCCTGGCGATCCTGCTCCAGGCGTTGGTCGCACCGCTGGTCCTGCTGCTCAGCGTGGTCCTGTCGTTCGCCTGCTCGCTGGGGATCTCGATCCTGATCATCCGCTTCGTCGTCGGCGATGCCGGATTCGACTCCTCGATCCCGCTGTTCGCGTTCATCTTCCTGGTCGCCCTGGGGATCGACTACACGATCTTCCTGATGGCCCGCGTGCGCGAGGAGGCCCGGACGCACGGCACCCGCGAGGGCATGCTCCGGGCGCTCGCCGCCACGGGCGGGGTGATCACGAGCGCCGGGGTCATCCTCGCGGGAACGTTCTCGGTGCTGATGACGCTCCCGGTGAGCTTCACCTTCGACCTCGGGCTGATGGTCGCCCTCGGGATCCTGCTCGACACGTTCATCGTGCGGACGATCATGGTGCCGGCCGCGGTCGAGGTGATCGGCGACAAGATCTGGTGGCCCTCGACTGCCAGGGCGGGTGGCCGCCTCCGTGAGGAGACCGGCGAGCATCCGATCGCAGAGCCTGCCGAGGCGGGTTAGCGCCCCTTCCAGACCGGCTTGCGCTTCTCGGCGAAGGCGGCGACGCCCTCGCGGAAGTCCTCCGAGCGGAAGCAGGACTCGCGCAGCTCGATCAGCTCGCGCTCCTGGTCGGGCGTCAGGCGCGCGTAGGAGTTGAGGGTGTCGATGGCGTGCTTGTTGCCCCGCATCGAGAGCGGGGCGTTCGCCGCGATCACCGCCGCCAACTCCACCGCGGCGGTCACGAGGTCACCGTCGTCGGTGACCTGATTCACCAGCCCGATCTCCTCGGCTCGCTCTGCCGTCACGTTGTCGCCGGTCAGGAAGAGCTCCTTCGTGCGGGGCACGCCGATCGCATCGATGAACCGCTGCAGTCCCGTGTGGCCGTAGATCAGGCCCAGCTTCGCCGGCGGCATGCCCAGCTTGGCGCCGCGAGCGCAGATCCGCAGGTCGCAGCAGAGCGTCAACTCGAGCGCCCCCCCGAGCGCGTGCCCGTTGATCGCGCAGAGCACGGGCCAGGGGTGCGCCGCGACCGCATCGAGGCCGAGCGCGAACGGGTGGGCGACGAGGGACTCCGCCTCGGTCTCGAACTCGTCCTCGGAGAACCCGCCGATGTCGTAGCCGGCGGAGAAGATTCCGCCCGCACCGGTGAGGATCACGCACCGCACCTCGATGCCGCGGTCGAGCGTCGGCATCGTCTCGGCGATGGCGTTGAGCGTCTCGTGGTCGAGGGCGTTGCGGGAGTCCGGCCGATTCAGCGTCAGACGTGGCCACCGCCTCGGCGGGCTCGTCCAGCAGGAGCTTTCCTCCCGCGAGTTCCTCCGTCATGCGCGGCTGAGGCTATTCGAGGACGACCAGGACGTCGCCCTCGGAGACCGACTGGCCCTCCTCGACGCGGATCTCGGCGACCTTTCCCGGGTCCTCGGCTTCGACCGGCATCTCCATCTTCATCGACTCGAGGATGACGACGGTGTCGCCCTCGTCGACCTGGTCGCCCATCGCGACCTCGATCTTCCAGACGGTCCCCGTGATGTGGGCCTCTACGTCTGCCACGCGCCGCGGGGACAATATCCGGCGGTGATGCGGGAAAGCACGGCGGGGCGAGTGGTGATCGTTGCGGCCCGGAACGAGGGGGAGCGGATCTGCTGCGACGCTCGCCGCACTCGCGCAGGCGCTTCCCGGCGCTCGCCTGCTGGTGGCCGACGACGCCTCGAGCGACGCGACGGGACGGATCGCGATGCGGGAGGGCGCCTGGGTGGTGCGGCGCGGCCGTCCGCACGGCAAGGGCGGCAACGTGACCGCCGCGGCGCAGGCGGCTGCCGGCGAGTTCGGGGACGACGCGACGGTCCTCCTCTGCGACGCGGATCTCGGTGAGAGTGCGGGTGCGCTGACGGCGCTGGTGGGCGCGGTCGAGGACGGCGACTGCGACCTGGCGGTGGCGGCCGTTGCGGATCCGCAAGGCGGGGGCTTCGGGATGGCGCTCACGTATGCGCGCCGGGCGGTCGAGAGGCACAGCGGCGCACGGCTGGCGGCACCGCTATCCGGCCAGCGGGCGATGCGCCTCTCGACTCTGCGCGAGCTGCTCCCCTTCGCGGACGGCTGGGGGATGGAGACCGGAATGACGATCGACGCGGTCCGTGCCGGCCACCGGCTCCGGGAGATCGAGCTCCCCCTCGAGCACCGGATCACGGGGCGCACCCCGGCGGGCTTCGTACATCGCGCCGGCCAGCTCCGCGACATCCGGCGGGCCGTGCGCGCCCGGGCCAGATAGCGTCTCTGCTCGATGATCCTGGCGATCGACCAGGGGACCACCGGGACCACCTGCATCGTCTTCGACGATGAGGGCAGGCCGCGCGGGCGTGGCTACAGCGAGTTCCAGCAGCACTTCCCGCGACCGGGGTGGGTCGAGCACGACGCTGCGGAGATCTGGGAGGTGACCCACCGCGTGGCGACGTCCGCGCTCGCGGACGCAGCCGTGCAGGGCTCCGATCTCACCGGGATCGGGATCACGAACCAGCGGGAGACGGTCGTCGCCTGGGACCCGAGGACGGGAGAACCCGTGCACCGAGCGCTCGTCTGGCAGGACCGGCGCACCGCGGCACGCTGCGACGAGCTCCGCGAGCAGGGGCACGAGGACCTGGTCCGGGAGAGGACCGGGCTGGTGATCGATCCCTACTTCTCCGGGACCAAGATCGAGTGGCTGATTCGCAATGCGGACCTGCCGGAGGGCACCGTGTTCGGGACGATCGACTCCTGGCTGGTCTTCAAGCTCACCGGCCAGCACCTGATCGACTACTCGAACGCCTCGCGCACGATGCTGTTCGACATCCGCGAGCTCGCGCTGGGATGACGAGCTCTGCGAGCTGCTCGGCGTCGACCGAGGTTCGCTGCCCGAGCCGGTGCCGTCCTCGCGGATCTACGGCAGCACCTCGCTGTTCGGCGGCGAGGTCCCTGTGGCGGGGATCGCCGGGGACCAGCAGGCGGCGCTCTTCGGCCAGGCCTGCCAGCAGCCCGGCGAGGCCAAGAACACCTACGGCACCGGGAGCTTCGTCCTGCTCAACACCGGAAGCCGAGGCGCCCGAGCCGGGGGAGGGGCTGCTCGCAACCGTCGCCTGGGGCCTCGGGGACGCCCCGGTGGACTACGCCCTGGAGGCGGCCGTCTTCGTCACCGGCGCGGCCGTGCAGTGGCTGCGGGACGGGCTGGGGATCATCGCCGACGCAGGCGAGACGGAGGCGCTCGCCGCCTCGCTCGACGGGAACGACGATGTCTATTTCGTGCCCGCTCTGACGGGGCTCGGGTCGCCGCACTGGGATCCGTACGCCCGCGGAACGATCGTCGGGCTCACCCGCGGCACCGGGCGCGCGCACCTCGCCCGCGCCGCGCTCGAGTCGATCGCCTACCAGACCGTCGACGCGGTGCGCGCCCAGGAGACCGCGTCCGGCGAGAGCGTTCCCTCGCTCAAGGCCGACGGCGGCGCGGTCGCGAATTCCTGGCTGATGCAGTTCCAGGCGGACGTCCTCGGCGTCCCGGTGATCGTCCCGGAGGTGGCCGAGACGACCGCGCTCGGCGCCGCCTACCTGGCCGGCATCGGCACGGGGCTGTGGAGCGCGGAGCAGGTCCGCGAGATGTGGCGGGAGGCGGCTCGGTACGAGCCTCGGATGGCGGAGTCGGAGAGGGAGGAGCTGCTCGGCCGCTGGCGCGAGGCCCTGGCCCGCTCCCGAGGGTGGAGCCGGGCGTAACCTGGCTGCGCACAGCGGGTAGGAATCAGCAGGAGCCGCCGTCTGCGACGGCGTCTATGCGAGGGGGCCCGCAGGTGAAAACCGAGGGCCACCCGTTTAATGCCGATATGCCCAAGGTGAACCCCAAGGACATGAAGCCGCAGGTCTACAAGGACCCGCGGCCCGCTGAGCTGTTCACGCAGTACCACCGCAGCGCGCGGAAGGGGGTCGGCTGGATCTACGACTTCGTTCGGGTCATCCTCACCATCCCGACCATCCTCTTCTACCGGGCGCGGGCGATCGGCGTCGAGAACGTCCCGACGACGGGCCCGGTGATCCTGGCGCCGAACCACTTCAGCCAGATGGATCACTTCTTCGCCGCGGTCTACCTGCAGCGCAAGGTCCAGTTCATGGCGAAGTCCCAGCTCTTCAAGAACCCCGCGATCAAGTACATCTTCAAGCACGGCGGAGTCTTCCCGGTGCGGCGCGGGCATCACGACGAGGAGGCGTTCATCACCGCCAACAGGGTCCTCGACCGCGGCGGCACGATGCTGATGTACGCGGAGGGCGGACGATCGAGGACGGGCGACCTCGGTGAGCCGAAGCGCGGCATCGGCAAGATCGCGCTCGAGTCCGGAGTGCCGGTGGTGCCGGTCGCGATTCACGGCTCGGCTCACGTCCGGGGCTGGCGCCGGTTCCGCTTCCCGAAGGTGACCATCCAGTTCGGCGAGCCGATCACCTTCCCGGTCCAGGCCGATCCCGACCGCGATCAGCAGCAGCAGGCCGCCAACCAGGTCTTCGACCGCGTCAGGGCGATGTACGTCGATCTCGATCAGAACGGACGGCGTGACGTGCTGCGGAGGCTGCGCGAGGGCCTGCCGGCCGCCTCACCCCGTCATGAAACGGGTCGCGCCTGACTTAAACGGGTCGCGCCTGGCGGCGCGCCCTCGCGTTACGCCCTCGCATCAACCGCTACTCCTCGTAGCGCGGCTCGAGCTTCTCCCAGAACTCCGGGTCGTGGCCCGGGACCATCAGCGCGTAGGGGTAGGTGCGGCGATAGGCCTGCAGCTCGCGCAGCGAACGCCGCCAGTTGTGCTCGTCGGCCATCATCAGCGGCTCCGCCCGGCCCTCGAACTGCTTCCAGTCGTAGGCCGCGTCCCCGACGACGACGAAATCGCGGCGGGGCAGCCGCAGGATCACCGAGGTATGGCCGGCGCTGTGTCCCGGGGTGTAGGCGAGACGGACCGACCCGTCGCCGAAGAGGTCGAAACTGCGCCCGAAGGGCCCGTAGGACTCGATGAACTCGGCGTCGAAGTCGACCGTGTGGTACTCGAAGGCGTAGTCGTAGTGCCTGCGGTTGTAGCCGCGAAGCTGCGGCCGGGAGCCGGTCGTCGCCGCCTCCCACTCGGTGGCGCTGAACACGAACTGCGCGTCGGGGAACGCCTCGATCGCCGACGCGTGGTCCTCGTGCAGATGGGTGAGGACGACGAACGCGATGTCGGACGGGGACAGGCCGCGCTCGCGCAGCTGGGAGACGATGTCGCGGCCCTCCTCAACCCTGTAGTGCCTGGCGGTCAGCCGGCTCAGGTTGTCGCGGGGATTGCGGACGACCGACGGGTGAAGGCCGGTGTCGATCAGGATGTTGCCGACGTTCGGATGACGGACGAGAAAGGCGGGGACGGGCCGCGACTCCCAGGTGTCGGGGGACGACCCGAACCCGGCCGCCCGCAGGCGCGAAATCAGGCCGGTTCCGGTGCGATCGAAGAACGAGGACGGCCACATCGTGTCGCCCGTCTTCAGAGGCTCGATGACGACGGTCGCGCCCTCGGTTCCACCGGCGATGGGCTCACGCAGCGGGGTCGGTTCCGCATCCACCTTCATGGGAGCCAGCATATGCTCAGCCGCCATGGCTGAAAGCACGAACTCGCGCATCTTCACGCCGGGCCTGCTCGACGGGCAGGTCTGCATCGTCTCGGGTGCCGGCACCGGCCTGGGCAAGGCGACCGCCCTGGAGCTGACCGGTCTCGGCGCCACGGTCGTCGGCTGCGGGCGGCGGACCGAGCCGCTCGAGGGGATGGTCGAGGCGGTCTCGGCTCGTGGCGGCAAGGCCGAATTCGAGTCCCTCGACATCCGCGACGAAGAGGCCGTCGACCGCTTCATGGACGGCGTCGTGGATCGGCACGGTCGCATCGACCTGCTGATCAACAACGCCGGCGGGCAGTTCCTGAGCCCGGCCGAGGCGATCACGCCGAAGGGGTTCCGAACCGTGATCGAGCTCAACGTCCAGGGGACCTGGCAGATGACTCACGCCGCCGCGACCAAGGCCTTCATCCCGCAGAAGAGCGGCAAGGTGGTCAGCATCACCGTCTCGCCCCACATGGGGTTTCCCGGGATGGTCCACACGGGCGCGGCACGGGCGGCGGTGGAGAACATGATGCGGACGCTTTCGGTCGAGTGGGCCCGCTTCGGGATCCGGATGGTGGCGGTGGCGATCGGGCAATTCGATACCGAGACGCTCCGCACCAAGTACCCGAAGGCGATCGTCGAGAACGTGGCCAACACCGTCCCTCTCGGCCGCCTCGGCACCGAGGAGGAGATGGCCTGGCTAGCCGCCTACCTCGCCTCCCCGGCAGGGGACTTCTTCTCGGGCTGCGTGATCACGGTCGATGGCGCCCGCGACAACTGGTTCGGCCCGTGGCCGCCCGGGGGCGCCGCCGGGGAGGGCGGCGAGCCGCTGGCGGAGGAGAGGCGGAAGGAGTGAGGACGCTGCTCGCGGCGGCGAGCGCGAGCATTCTGCTGCTCGCCCTCGGCGGGGGCACGGCGTCGGCCGAGGGCTGCCTCTACCAGGACGAGGTTGCCAGCGACTCGAACCAGCGACAGGTCGAGCGGTCCCTGCTCTGTCTCGCAAACGCGGTCCGCGCCGGGTCCGGTCTCACCAGCCTGAAGGCGGATCCGCGTCTCAATGCGGCGGCGCGCGCCCACAGCGCCGACATGGTGGCCCGCGGCTACTTCTCCCACACCACCCCGGACGGCGCCGACCCGAGCGACCGTGCCGTCGCCGCGGGCTACGGCCCCTTCGTGGGCGAGAACATCGCGGCCGCAAGTCGCGGCACGGCGATCTCGGTCTTCTCGGCCTGGCGGGCGAGTCCTGGACACAACGCGAACCTGCTCGGCACCTACTCCGCCACCGGTCTCGGGGTCGCCCCCGGATATCCGAATGGCGGCGGCGGCATCACCGCCACGCAGATGTTCGGCCGCGACGCCGCCCAGGGGAGCGACACGGGGCTCGATCTCTACTACCCGAACGCGCGCTGCCAGGGAGCAAAGCTCCGCAAGGTCGCCGTCAAGACGCGTCTGCGGGCATCGAAGAAGGGCCGCCGCGCAAAGCTCCGGCGGAAGCTGCGACACGCGAAGGGCGTTGTCGTACGGACCTGCAGGCGCCCGGCGGAGGCGCCGCTGCTCTAGTCCCCCTCAGGAGTACATGCCGGTGAACTGGCCGCCCGTGACGTTGATCACCTGGCCGTGAATGAAGTTGGAGTACTCCGAGCAGAGGAACGCCACCGGACCCGCGGCGTCGGAAGGCTCGGCGGGACGCGCGAGCGGGATCGTCATCCGCGCCATCTGGCGCATCTGCTCCGGGATCCCGAGCGAGACCTCCTCCGTGCTCTCGCCGGCGGCCTGCATCGTCTCGCCCTTCTCCTTCGCCTGGGTGAGCCTGGTCTCGACGAAGCCGAAGGCGACTGCGTTGCAGTTGATCTTGAACTGACCCCATTCCTTCGCAACCGTCTTGGTGAGTCCGGTGACGCCCGCCTTGGCGGATGAGTAGTTCGCCTGACCGGCGTTTCCCATCGTGCCCGAGATCGAGGTGATGTTGACGATCTTGCGGAAGACCTCCTTGCCCTCCTGCGCCTCCTGCTTCGCCGCCTCGCGCCAGGTCGGCGCCAGGGCGCGGATCACGCGGAACGGCACGATCGTGTGGATGTCGAGCATCGCCTGGAACTGCTCGTCGGTCATCTTGTGAACGACTCCGTCCCAGGTGTAGCCGGCGTTGTTGACCACGGCGTCGACCTGCCCGAAGGCGTCGATCGCGGCCTTGACCATGTCGTCGGGCGTGCCGGGCTTGGTGAGGTCCCCGGCGAAGACCGCGGTCTCCCCGTCGATCTCGCCGGCGGCCTCCTCAGCGACGTCCCCGTCGAGATCGTTGATCAGGACCTTGGCTCCCTCGCTGACGAACAGCTCGGCCGTGGCGCGGCCGATTCCTCTCGCCGAGCCGGTGATGATCGCGCTCTTTCCGTCAAGCAATCCCAAGGTCGCCTCCTCGATGGTGGTGTCAGGGCGGGGATTCTTACCCATCACCCCGTGAATCGGGTTGCGCTGACGCGCACCCTCGCGTCTGCGCTGTCGCGCTACCCGAAGCGGTACGTGGCGATCCCGTGGGCCACGACGGTCCCCCCGGGATCGGTGACGGTGACATCGCAGAAGCTCAGCCGGCCACCGCGCCTCGCGACCCTCGCCTCGGCGCGAAGGTCGACGGCTTCGGCAGCCGAGGCAAAGTTGACCGAGAGCGAGACGGTGGAGCCCGCGACGCTTTCCGGGATCTCGTCGGTTGCCCAGGCCGCGGCCATGGCGGCGGTGTCGATCAGGGCGCCGATCGCCCCGCCGTGGACCACCTCGCCGATCGTCGCCAGCTCGGGCCTGAAGGGGAGCTCGAGCACCGCCTCGTCGGTTCCGAGCGAGACGACCCTGATGCCGAGCTGTGCCGCGTGCGGCGAGTTCGGGATGAACTGCTCGATGATCTCGCGCCGGGTCGCCATCTCGCCCACCGTATTGGTCAGAGACCCAGGATCGCCGGTCCCAGGGAGAAGGCCGACCGGGGATTGACGCCGTGCTCCTCCTCGAACTTGTGCTGGAGGCGATCGTCGAAGAGGGCCAGAAGGAGCTCCTCACGGCTCGAGCCGAACTTGCAGGCAGCGCGGTCGAGCGCCTCCAGCGAGATGTTCTGGAGGATGCCGCCGATCCCGCCCACGTCCGGCAGGTCCCGGTCCTGGCAGGGATCGCCGATCTGAACCGTCTCGCGGGTGGAGCCGGCGTAGGCGATGCCGTAGCCGCCGGCCGCGATCAGGGCGACGATCGCAGCGGTGGCCGCCGCGGGACGAGCCAGCGCGGCGGCCGCCACGCCGCCTTCGCTCAGCAGCAGAATCGCGGCGAGCAGGGCGAGGACGGAGGTGACGATGAAGGCCGGCCGGAAGGCCGATCGAACCGCCCCGGTCACCACCTCGTCTAGCCGGTCGCCCAGGTGCCCCATCTCGGTGGCCTCGTCGCCCTCCAGCCCGGATTGCGCCTTATCGATCTCCTTATGCAGCTCGCCGCGGGGATCGTCGGTGTTGAGGCCCCCGAAGAGGTCCGGCGCGATCTCGATCTTCTTCTCAGGCGGCAGGTTCGCGTCGAGCACGGCGGCCGTGCCCTGCTCGCGGGCCGTGTCGATCGTCGAGGTCAGGGTGGAGGAGATCAGAGGCGCGAGGGCGGCGAGCGCGACCGCGATGCCGGCATGGCGAATCGTGAGGAGCCGTGCCGTGTCCTTCCTGGTTCGCTCCGGCAGAAGCTCGCCCGAGAGGGCGGGCAGCGCCAAGCCCATCCCGGCGCCGGCGAGCAGCTGCGGCACGACGGTCAACCATGCCGAGGCACCCGGGAGCAGGGCGAGGCAGCCGATCCCGCCCGCGACCAGCAAGCATCCCGCCACCGCCCTGATCTGCGGTTCGCCGGGCAGCCGCGAGGAAATGATCGCGGCAATCGGCAGCACGCTCACCGCGAGGGCCGCCGTCAGCGGCTCGATGCTCCAACCCGAGACGAGCAGGAGCACGACGAGGAAGACCACCGCGGTCAGCGACGCCGAGAGCAGCGCCAGGGCGACGGCGGGACGCCACGGGAACGGAGAGGAGGCCCCGCCGTCGTCGCGGACGGCGACGTCCGCAGACTCGGTCCGCGCAACCTGCAGGGCGACCAGCAGGCCCGGGAGAACGATCGGCGCCTGGGCGAGGAAGATCGCCCGCCACGAGAAGGCCTGCGTGAGCGCGCCACCGAGTGCGGGGCCGATGGCGATCCCGAAGACGGACGCCGCCACCCAGAGCCTGCGCCCGGTGCCGGGCCTGCCGCCATCGAGCAGGGCGAAGGCCGCGACCAGGCCGGCCGCTCCGCCGAGCGCCTGGACTCCGCGGAGGACGAGCAGCAGCCCGAGCGAGTTCGAGGCGCCGCAGCCCAGGGAGGCCACCAGGAAGAGGGCGAAGCCCGCCGCCCCGACGTAGGCGTCGCCGAAGCGACGGCATAGCCACGCTGCGGGCAGCAGGGCCAGCGCCAGGACGGCGGTGTAGACGCCGAGGACGAGAGCGACGCCCTCGACCGTCGCGTTGAGCTCGACCAGGATCGAGGGCAGCCCGAGCGTGACGATCGAGGCGTCCGCCAGGGCGATCCCGGCCGCGATGGCGATGAAGACGCGCCGCACGGGGCCAAACTAGCGCTCGTGCCGTGCCCACCCGCCTACGAATATTGCGCCTATCTTTGGTGGGCTCGGTGGCCTGGGGTCGCTCTGGATGAGGGAGGAGCGCGGCATCCGCCGACGCATCAGCCTGTTCGTTGCCGCGCTGATCGTCGCTGCACTGTTCCCGGCCGCCGCCAGCGCTGAGACCCGTACCTTCGTCAATGCGTTCAATCTCTTCCCGACGGGCGGAGCCCTTACCTCGGGGCCGGCGAACAAATACCCTCCAGCATCGCCGTCTCGGGTGTTGCGGGAACCGTGACGAAGGTGACGGTGACCCTGATCGGCTACAGCTCGGCCAGCCCGGACGACACCGACGCAGTGATCGTCGGGCCCAACGGGCAGAAGGTCATGCTCGTCTCCGACGCCTGCGGGGTGAATCCCAACACGCTCGATGACGAAAACTGGACGTTCGACGATTCCGCCTCGACCTTCATCTCGGACGCCGGGCCCTGCGACAGCTTCCAGGACGCGAGCTTCAAGCCGACGAACTATGAAAACCCCGACGACGACGATCTCACTCCGGGAGGCGGCCCAGCCGGGCCATATCTGAACTCGCTCTCGCTGCTTGCGGGTGGCTCGCCCGACGGCGACTGGAAGCTCTTTGTCTTCGATGACAACCCCAGCTTCCACGGGTTCGACCTCTCAGCCTGGGCGCTGCACCTGGAGATCCAGCCACCGCCACCCGCGGCGCCGACGCCGCCCAGCGGCTCCGCAGGGCCTGCCTCAACCACCCCCACGGGGAAGAAGGCGTGCAAGAAGAGAGCACAAGCGCAGCGCCGCCGCAGCCAAGAAGTGCAAGAAGAAGAAGTAGGGGCTACAGCCCCAGCTGCTTCCCCAGGATCTCCTTCATCACCTCGTCGGTGCCGCCGCCGATCGGCCCGAGGCGCGCGTCGCGGTAGGCGCGCTCGACCCCGTACTCGCGCATGTAGCCGTAGCCCCCGTGGATCTGGATCGCCTCGTCGGCGACGTCGCACATCGCGCGCTGCGTGAAGAGCTTTGCCTGGGTGACCTCGCGGGTGGCGTCCTCGCCGGCCGCGAACTTCCGCAGGCAGGCGTAGGTGAGTGCACGCGAGGCCTCGATCTTCAGTGACATCTCGGCGAACTTGTGGCGAATCACCTGGAAGCGGCCGATCGGCCGGCCGAAGGCCTCGCGCTCCTTGGCGTAGCGCAGGGTCTCGTCGAACACTCGCTGCATCCCACCGAGCGCGCCGAGGGCCATCGTCAGCCGCTCCCACTGGAAGTTGGCCATGATCAGCTTGAAGCCCTCATTGCGCTCGCCGAGCAGGTTCTCCTCGGGCACCTCGACGTCGGTGAACGAGAGCTCGCCGGTGTCGGAGGAGTGCCAGCCCATCTTCTCCAGCTTCGAGACGACCTCGTACCCCGGCATGTCGCGCTCCAGGACGAGGAACGAGATGCCGTGGTGGCCGCCCTCCTCGCTGGTCTTGCAGGCGCAGACCAGGAAGTCCGCCCGCACGCCGTTGGTGATGAAGGTCTTGGAGCCGTTGACGACGTAGCCGCCGTCGACCTCCCGGGCGGTGGTACGCAGGGAGGCGACATCGGAGCCCGCGCCCGGCTCGGTGATTCCGAGGGCGCCGATCAGATCGCCCCTGATCCCGGGCACCAGCCAGCGTTGCTTCTGCTCCTCGGTGCCGAACTTCCAGATCGGTGGCATTGCGATCTCGGCGTGTGCCCCGAGGCCGGCGGCGACCCCGCCGCTCCCGCCGGAGTGCGAGAGCTCCTCGACCCAGACGGCGTCGTGGACGTAGTCACCGCCCTGGCCGCCGTACTCGGTCTCGTACTTGAGGCCGAGGAAACCGAGCTCCCCGCAGCGGTTGTAGAGCTCCCGCGGGAACTCCCGCGCCTCCTCCCACTCGTCGACGTGGGGGGCGATCTCCTTGCCGACGAAGCGGCGAACGGACTCACGCAGCTCCTCGTGCTCTTCGGCGAAGGGCGGAAGCAGCGCCCTCCGGCCGCGTGTCCTTTATGACGCTGATGGAGGAGTCCAGTCGTCCATCGTCGTATGGCCGCGCGCCGCATGGTCGAAGCCGAGCAGGTCTCCCTGTGGGTTCTTGCGGTCGCCGTGGTGGTAGGCGCGGACCTCGCAGATCTTGCCGTCACGCAGCCGGAACCACTCCGTGCCCCGGTTGAGCCTCTCCTCGCCTGACTCGGGATCACGCCAGGTCATCGTCCACTCGATCACGGCCTCGTCTCCGGACTCGATCCCGTGCTCCATCCACCACTGCCCGTCGACGGTCTCGACGCCCCACCTCGCGTTCTGGGCGATCTCGCGGCCCCGGTGCGGGCCCAGGCGGGTGTAGTAGTGGACCGCGTCGTCGGTGAAGTGCGAGTCGACCAGCTCGGCATCGCCGGTGTTGAGTGCCTGGTAGTAGGAGCGGATGTGATCGAGGTTGCTCACTGGCCACGGTTTATAGCCCTGGCTGTCGATCCGGGCGGCGCCCGTTCGTTGTCAGGTTGAATGCGGCGAAACGCGCCGCACCACTCGAGGAGGAAGGCATGAAGTACCTGCTGACGTTCGTCCGGGACCAGGACCAGATGTACGAGGCGAATGAGGAGGAGATGCGCAGGGGGATGGAGGCTTGGAACGCATTCGACCGCGAGGCGATCGACGCCGGCGTGCTGATCGCAAACGAGGCACTCGAGCTGCCCAGGACCGCCAAGACGGTTCGCATCACCGAGGGCGGCGAGCCCGTGGTCACCGACGGCCCCTTCGCCGAGACCAAGGAGCAGCTCGGCGGGTTCTGCCTGATCGACTGCGCGAGCCTGGACGAGGCGATCGGCTGGGCGAAGAAGGTCCCGCTGCGTCCCGACAGCAAGGTCGAGGTGCGCCAGGTCAAGGACCTCTCCGCGTACGGCTATGTGGGGGCGACGCCGGCCCCCGCCCAGGCGGACGCCTAGAGGCCGTAGCTGCGGCCGATCACCTCGAGCATGATCTCGTCGGTGCCGGCGCCGATGCGGTTGAGGCGGGCGTCCCTGTACGCCCGCTCGACCTCGTACTCCTTCATGTAGCCGTAGCCGCCGTGGATCTGGATGGCGTCGTTGCAGACCTCTTCGATCACGCGCGAGGCATAGAGCTTCGCCTGGGTGATCTCGCGGACCGGGTACTCGCCGTTCCCGAAGCGCCAGGCGGTCGCATAGACCATCTGCTTCGCAGCCTCGATCTTCACCGACATCTCGGCGAACTTGTGCCGGATCGCCTGGAAGCGCCCGATCGGCCGGCCGAAGGCCTCGCGCTCCTTGGCGTATTCCAGGGTGCGGTCGAAGACCCGCTCCGCGCCCGAGACGCAGCCGATCGCCGCGACGAGGCGCTCTCCCTGGAGCTCCCAGGAGATGTGGTAGAAGCCCTTGCCCTCTTGGCCGAGGAGGTTCTCCGCGGGGACGCGGACGTCCTGGAAGGAGAGCTCTCCCGTGTCGGAGGCGTGCATCCCCATCTTCTCGAGCTTGCGAGAGACGCTGAAGCCCTCGACCTCGTTGCCGTCGGCGTCTCGGATATCGACGATGAACAGGGTGATCCCGTCATGGCCGGCATCCGGGTCGGTCTTTGCCACCAGCACGATGTAGTTCGCCCGCAGGCCATTGGTGATGAAGGTCTTGGAGCCGTTGATCACCCACTCGTCGCCATCCCGCTTGGCGGTGGTCCGGATCCCGGCGACGTCGGAGCCGGCGCCCGGCTCGGTGATCCCCAGGGAGCTGATCAGCTCACCCTTGATGGAGGGGACCAGGTAGCGCTGCTTCTGGTCCTCGGTACCCAGCAGGTGGATGGGCGGCGTCGCCATATCGGTGTGGACCGCCATGCCCATGTTGAGTCCGCCGCAGCCCGAGTAGCTCATGCAGTCGGCGCGCACCAGTGAGTAGAAGTAGTCGCCCCCCTGGCCGCCGTACTCCTCCGGGTAGCAGAGGCCGATGAAGCCGAGCTCACCTGCGCGCTTCAGGACGGAGTCCGGCCAGAGGTTCTCCTCGTACTCGAAGCGGTGGGGGGTGAGCTCCTTCAGCACCCAGGCGCGCATCGACTCGCGCAGCTCCTCGTGCTCGTCGGTGAAGATGAAGTGCTTGCGCGTCGCCGCGTGGTCGGGCTTGATGACGCTGGAGGTCGCGCTGGCCACGATGCTCATTCTCCTCGCTGTCGCGGATTGCTCGTGCGACCCATCGCTTTGGACCGCAAAGTGAATAGTAGGACTTCCTACTTCCTACTGCAACACGCAATCCGCGTTGCATGCGGGGTTCTACTAGCCCAATGGCGAAAAAGTGCGGATGACAACCTGGCCAATCGTCCATAGTGTGCCTGGCCATACGTACTACTGATGAGGGAGGCGGGCAATGGAAGGCCCGGCCCAGGCTCTTCCAAGCAGTGAGGAGAAGATCGAGGTGTCGTCCCCGACGGGGCTGCCGCCGGGACCGCGCCTTCCCGGCGCCGTGCAGACGCTGCGGTGGATGTATCGGCCCATCGACTTCATGGAGAGCTGCCGGGCCCGCTACGGCCCGATCTTCTCGCTGCGCCTCGGTCCCGCCTCCAATGTCTTCGTCATCGCCGATCCACTGGCGGCCAAGCAGGTGCTCACCGCCGACCCGGAGCAGTTCCGCGCCGGCGACACCAACGGGATCTTCAGGGATGTCGTGGGCAACCACTCGATCCTCGTCATGGATGGTCCCGAGCACATCCATCACCGCCGCATCCTGCTCCCGGTCGTCGGGCGGCACGCTGAGCGCTACCACGAGCTGATCGCGGGAATCGCACGGGACCGCATCGCGACCTGGAAGGAGGGGTCCGAGCTCCGGCTGCTCGGCGAGATGGAGGCCATCTCGTTCGAGGTGATGATGCGGATCGCGATGGGCACGGACGGCAAGAGCGAGCGTGAGGCAAGGCTCAGGACGCTCATCCCCGACATGATGGATCGCTGCGAATCACCCTTCACCCTGATCCCGTGGTTCCGCCATGAGATGGGCGGGGTGACCCCCTACGCGCGCCTGATGCGCTTCATCGACGGGATCGACGAGATCCTCTACGAGGTGATCAGCGAGCGACGCGCGGATCCGCTGGTCGAGATGAGAGACGACGCGCTGTCACTGCTGATCCGGGCCACGCACGAGGACGGGTCATCGCTCGACGACCGGGTCATTCGCGACGAGCTCCTCACCATGCTGATGGCGGGTTACGAAACGACGACCGCCGGTCTCACGTGGGCATTCGAGCGCCTTCTGCGGGCGCCGGACAAGCTCGAGCGCCTCGTCGATGAGCTCGGCACCGGCGACCAGGCGTACCTGATGGCGGTGGTGAAGGAGACCCTCAGGCGTCGTCCCGTGATCCCGATCGCTGCGCGGAAGGCCTTGGTCCCGATCGAGCTGATGGGCTACAGCCTCCCGGCGGGGTCGGTGCTGATGGTCGCGATCTACCTCATCCACGGCGATCCCGAGCTCTATCCGGATCCCAAGGCATTCAAGCCCGAGCGTTTTCTGGACGCCGACCCGAAGGGCACCGACGGGGGAGCATGGATTCCCTTCGGCGGCGGGATCAGGCGCTGTCTCGGCGCCTCCCTCGCGCAATACGAGCTTGCGGTGGTGATTCGCACGGTGCTGGAGGAGGCGACCCTCAGCCTTGTCCAGGAATCCGCTGAGCCGGTCGCTCGCAGGCGCTTCACGCTGTCGCCCGGCAGGGAGGGACGCGTGCGCGTTGAATCTGTGTCGCCGGGGGTCAGCTCACCCGCCGGCTCGCGACGGTTCCGGGCTCCGAAGCCAATTCGCGTGTCGGAAGCCGGCGTCGGCTAGCGCCAAACGCCACCGATTCCGCGGCCAGCACGCCCAGAGCCCCAAAAATTCGTTCGGAATCGAAATAGACTAAAAACTGGGCACAAGAAGTGTCCATTTTGCGTCGATACTCTTACCTCAGATGGGACTAGTCGCAATGGGAGGTATGGTTCCGTCCCTCGAGAAGGGTGGGCGCAGCGATCGCAGAGATCGCCGTCTGCGTGCGAGCACACCCAACAGCCTCCTCTCGGGGCCCGCCGCGAAGCGGCCGATCGCCCTCGCCCAGGCTTACCTCGCCGCCGGCGCGTGCGTGACGGGCACCCTCGCCGTTCTCCTCCCGCACCCCGCCTACTTCAACGTCACCGGCCTCCTCGTGATTCAGGGCGCGGCGGCTCTGTGGGCGGCCTTCATGTTCTTCAGTGCCGGCCGGGTCCCGGTCGGATTCATGCGCCTGGGTCCTGCGTGCGCGACGCTGCTCACGACCGCAGCGGTGATCTTCAGCGGCAACGCAATCAGCGGCTACGCCCTGATGTACCTGTGGGTCGGGCTCTACGTCTTCTACTTCCCACTGTCGAGATTCGACGCCGCTGCCAACGTCGTCTGGGCGGGGCTCAACTACGCCTTTGCCATCGCGGTCACGCCGATCCCCTCGGGTGGCGAGCACACGGCCATCAGCCACTTCGTGATCACGACCGGCACCCTGATCACCGCAGCGACCCTCCTCACCTATCTCCGGACCCGAGTCGAGCGCCTCCTGGGCAGACTGACCGATGCGGCCCGAACGGACGCGCTCACGGGCTTGCCGAACCGCGTGGCGCTGCATGAGGCGGTGGAGCGGGAGCTCCAGCGGGCGACCCCCCACGGTCGCCCGGTCAGCGTGATCGTGATTGATCTCGACCGCTTCAACCGGGTCAACGAGCGCCACGGGATCGCGGCCGGCGATCAGGTCCTGCTTGCAGTGGCGAGCCTTCTGGAGGAGCACACCCGCCTGATGGACGTGGTTGCGCGCTCCGGTGGAGAGGAATTCGCGGTGGTGCTCCCGGAGATGGACCAGCACTCCGCCTTCCTGTTCGCGGAGGAGGTGCTCGAGGCAATCCGCCAGACCTTCGTCAAGCCCCAGATTCAGGTGACCGCCTCGGCCGGCGTGGCGAGCTTCCCCGAGCACTCGACCGATCTCGCCGGGCTGCTTTCCGACGGCGATCAGGCGCTGCGCGCCGCGAAGGCCCTCGGCCGCGACCGTGCGGTCATCTACAGCCCGGAGGTCACGAGCGTTCTGGGAGCCGTCACGGGCCGTCGCAGCGTCGAGGCGCAGGCGCATCTCGCAACCGTGCTGAGCCTCGCGGAGGCCCTCGACCAGCGAGACTCGGGAACCGCCCGGCACAGTCAGACCGTGGGCAAGTACTGCGAGATGATGGCGATGGAGCTCGGGATGAGCGAGGACCAGGTGCAGCGGATCAGGCTGGCCGGTGTCCTCCACGACATCGGCAAGATCGGCGTTCCCGACTCAATCCTCTGCAAGCCCGGTCCGTTGACCACCGAGGAGATGGATCAGATGAGGCGCCATCCGGAGCTTGGGGCGCGGATCCTCTCCAGCCGGGAGCTCGATGACGTTCGTGAGTGGATCCTCGCTCACCACGAGCGCCCGGATGGCACCGGCTACCCGAAGGGCCTCACCGGGGATGAGATTCCGATCGAAGCCTCGATCCTTGCGGTGGCGGACGCCTACGAGGCGATGACGAGCGACCGCGTCTACCGCATGGCCATCGGACCCGAAAAGGCGCACGAGGAGCTCGAGCGCTGGGCCGGCAAGCAGTTCTCACGCGAGGTCATCGACGCGTTCCTGCGGGCGCTCGACCGCGAGAGCGTCTCCGTCAGCTGAATCTGATCCGCATCAGCTGAATTTGATCCGCGCGGCACGCGCGAGCCAGCGGGGCGACCACCAGGCGCGCTCGCCGAGCAGGCCGAGGATCGCCGGGAAGAGGAAGGCACGGACGATCGTCGCGTCCACCAGCACCGCGACCGCCGCGCCGACCGCGACCTCCTTGACGTAGACGAGCTCGGAGAAGGCGAAGGCCCCCATCGCGACCGCAAACAGGATCGCGGCGGCGGTGATCACCCTTCCACTGCCGACGATGCCGTCCGCGATCGCCCCGTCCTCGGTCTCGTGATGGCGGCGCGCCTCGCCGATGCGTTGCAGGAGAAAGACCCCGTAGTCGGTCGAGAGCCCGAAGGCCACCGCGAACAGAAGAATCGGCATCGAGGTGTCCAGGGCGCCCTGGCTCTCGTAGCCGAGCAGCCCCTCGAGGCGCCCGTCCTGGAAGACGAGTACGAGCACCCCGAACGCGACGCTGACCGTGAGCGTGTTCATCGCGAGGGCGATCACCGGCAGCACCGCCGAGCCCGTCATCACGAAAAGGAGGAGAGCGGTCGAGACGATGATGAACCCGAGCGCCCAGGGCAGGTGCGCCCCGAGGCTTTGCCGCTGGTCGACGAGCTCCGCAGGTGACCCGCCGATCAGGGCTTCCCGCGCCCAGCTCTGCGAGCGCGCCCGCCGCACCGTGTCCAGTGCAGCGTCGGAGAACGGGTCGACCCCGAGCTGTGCGTCGACCCTGAAGACACCGGTGCCCAGCTGAACCGGGCCCTGGGTGGCGGTGACCGTCGGCTCCGCCCGGAGGTCTCGAAGCGCCGCTGCAGCGATCTGCCCATTCGAGGCGACCACCACGATCCGGTCCGCAGGGTCCGAGGAGAAGTGCTCATCGATCGCGTCGTCGACCTTCCGGGCGCTGGCGTCCTTGGGAAGGATCTTCGCATTTGCCTGTGTCAGCTCCACCCGCAGGAAGGGCAGGCCCGCGACGACCATCACCGCTACGGCGCAGATCGCGACGCTGACCGGATGCGTGAGGACGAAGCGCGCGAGGCCGAACCAGCGTCGCCCGCTGGGAGCCCCCTGAAAGGCGACCGGCGCCAGCGCGTTGACGCGCTGCCCCAGGATGGCGAGCACCGCGGGCAGGAACAGGAGGCAGACGGCGGCGGAGGAGAGGGCGACCAGGGCGCCCCCGATCCCGATCGAATAGAGAAAGCGCTGGGGGAAGATGCAGAGCGAGATCAGTGAGACCGCGACGGTCATGCCGCTGAAGACGATCATGCGGCCGATTGCCGCGGTGGTCGCGGCCAGCGAGGCCTCGATCGCGCCCCGCCGGTCGAGCTCCTCCCTGAAGCGTGTCACCAGGAACAGGCTGTAGTCGATTGCGAGCCCGAGGCCCAGGCCCGTGACGATGTTGATCGCGAAGGTGTCGATGTCGACGACCGTGGTGAGGGCGTTGAGGAGGAGCAGGGTCGTGAGGATCGAGAGGGCTCCGACCGCCACGGGCAGCACGGCCGCAACCAGCCCCCGAAAGATCAGGAAGGACAGGAGCAGGAGCAGCGGCAGAGCGAACAGCTCGATCCGCTTCAGGTCGTCCTGGGTGGTCGTGGTGAGCTCGTCGACGGTTACCGCCGCTCCCCCGACCTCGATCCCGGGATCGCCCGAAAACCGGTTCTTGACGTCGGTGCCGATCTCGGAGATGTCGTCGACGTCCGACGAGATGAAGCCGAGGACCAGGGCCACCCGCCCGTCGGTGGAGACGAGGGCCGGATCGTCCTCGGGGGTGATCACCCGCTGGATTCCGTTGACGCTCCGCAGCTCGAGGGCGGCGCGCTGCGCATCGGGAAGGGGTCGCCCGGAGGTCGGCGCGACGAGCAGCTCAACCTCGGGAATCGGGCGCTCGCCGGTGGCGTCCCGCAGCGCGTCGTAGGCCCGGGCGCTGTCCGAGTTGGGATCCTGGAAGCCGAACGGCTTGACGTTGTCGTAGACGGTGCTGCCGCCTACCGCGGCAACGATCGCGAAGACGACTGAGCCGATCGCCAGCAATTTCCTCCTGCGGAAGGCGTAGTGCCCCAGCTTCCCCACTGTGCGGGCGATCCTATGCCTGCCTCCTTGTGACCGCTAGCGCAAAAGTCCGCAAGCGATGTGCCTTTGCGGCGAACTTCTCCGCACAAAGAGTGGGCAGTAAGACGTAGCACTTCCCATTTTGGCCTAGATCCCCTAGGCTCCGCCAGGATGGCGGAAGAGCTGCTCTACGAGGTGAAGGACGGGGTCGCCACGCTCACCCTGAACCGCCCCGATCAGCGCAACGCGCTCAATGGCGAGCTGCTCGCGGCCCTGGTCGACGGGATGAAGCGCGCCCGCGACGACGACGCGGTGCGCGCTGTCGTCCTCACCGGCTCGGGCGAGAAGGTCTTCTGTGCGGGCGCCGACCTCGGTGGCTTCGCGGCGGACGTCCCCCTGGTCGACAAGCACTTCGCCTCGGATCTCTTCCTCGAGTACTTCCGGCTGATGCCGCGGCTCGGCAAGCCGTCGCTCTGCGCCGCCAACGGGCACGTGCTGGCCGGCGGCATGGGGCTGGCCCTCTCCTGCGACCTGCTGATCGCGAAGGAGGGAGCTCGCTTCGGGACGCCCGAGATCAACGTCGGCGCGTTCCCCTACATGATCATGGCGATCATCTACCGCAACGTCCCGCGCAAGAAGGTCAACGAGATGATGCTGCTTGGCGAGCAGATCTCCGCCGAGCAGGCCGTCGAGTACGGGATCGCCAACAAGGTCGTCCCCGCAGACCAGTTCGACGAGGCCGTGTCCGAGTGGGCGACCAAGCTCGCGTCGAAGAGCCCCGTGCTGATGCGCCTCGGCCACGACGCGATGTACCGCCAGCAGGACATGGCGCTCGACGACGCGCTCGAGTACCTGCGCTCACAGCTCTCGCTCACCTTCTCGACGGAGGACATCCAGGAGGGCGTCAAGGCCTTCTTCGAGAAGCGCGAGCCCGAATGGAAGGGGCGCTGATGGCAACCACCGACGAGACCAAGGCACGAAGGCGAGGCCAAGCGAGGCGCCGGAGCAGGTCGAGGGCGGCGAGGAGACCGGCATGAAGAAGCTGACCGAGGACGTCCACTCGCGCCGCGACAAGGCGAAGCTGGGCGGTGGCGAGGAGAAGATCGCGCTCCAGCACGAGCGCGGCAAGCTCACCGCGCGCGAGCGGATCGACCTGCTCTGCGACCCGGGCACCTTCGTCGAGATGGGAATCCACGGCCGACCCCACTTCGCGCAGCGTGCGATGGAGGGCAGGGACGCGCCGGCCGACGGCGTGATCACCGGCTGGGGCGACGTCGACGGCCGGCGCTGCTGCATCGCCGCCTACGACTTCACCGTGATGGCCGGCTCCATGGGGATGACCGGCGAGCTCAAGGTCGGCCGCCTGCGCGAGATGGCGCTCGGCAAGCGGATGCCGTTCATCTGGCTGCTCGACTCGGCCGGCGCGCGCATCCAGGAGGCGGCCGGCTCCCTCTTCGCCGGCTCGGGCCATCTCTTCCAGGAGGAGGTGGTGATGTCGGGCGTGATCCCGATGGTCGCCGCGATGCTCGGCCCGTGCGCCGCGGGCACCGCCTACATCCCGGCGCTCTCGGACTTCGTCCCGATGGTCGTCGGCCAGGGTGCGATGGCGCTCGCCGGGCCGCATCTGACCAAGGCGGTGACCGGCGAGGACATCTCGATGGAGGACCTGGGCGGCGCCAAGGTCCACTGCCGGAAGTCGGGCGTCGGGGACCTCGAGGTGAAGGACGACCAGGAGTGCATCCAGGTCGTCAAGGACTACCTCTCCTACTTCCCCACGAACTGCGAGGAGCGCCCGCCGTTGCGCGAGACCGAGGACCCGGAGGACCGGATGTCGGAGAAGCTCCTCGACATCGTCCCCGAGTCACCGCGGCACCCCTACGACATGTACGAGGTGATCCGGGAGATCGTCGACGACGGCGAGATCTTCGACATCAAGCCGAAGTTCGCGAAGACGATCATCACCTGCCTGGCCCGCTTCGGCGGCCAGCCCGTCGGCATCGTCGCCAACCAGCCGAAGCAGCTCGGCGGCATCCTCGAGAACGACTCAGCCGACAAGGCGGCGCGCTTCATCAACCTCTGCGACGCCTTCAACATCCCGCTGGTCTTCCTGCAGGACGTGCCCGGCTTCATGGTCGGCTCGAAGGTCGAGCACGCCGGGATCATCCGCCACGGCGCGAAGATGCTCTACGCCGTCTCGCGCGCGACGGTGCCGAAGGTGACCGTCGTCGTCCGCAAGGCCTACGGCGCCGGCTACTACGTGATGAACGGCAAGGCCTACGAGCCGGACCTGATCGTCGCCTGGCCGTCGGCCGAGATCTCGGTGATGGGCGCCGAGGGGGCGGTGAACATCATCGGCCGCTCGGCGATCGAGGCTTCAGACGATCCCGAGGCGACGAGGGAGAAGATGCTCGAGGCCGTCCGGGCGCAGATCGACCCCTACATCGCGGCGGGCAACGCGATGATCGACGACATCATCGACCCGCGCGAGACGCGGCCGACGATCATCCGCGGCCTGCGGATGGCCGCCGACAAGCGGGTCGAGCGGCCCTGGAAGAAGCACGGGGTGATGCCGGTATGAACGAGGCACACTTGGATGTCGCCCGTCGGGGCTATGCGCTCTGGGCGGCGGGGGACTTCGACGGGATGCTCGAGCTGGCGACGCCCGACTTCGAGTTCGTCCCGGCCATCGCCGCCAGCGTCGAGGGCGGTTCGATCAAGGGCCGCGACGCGGCCCGCCGTTTCTGGGCCGACCTGGACGAGACATGGGAAACCTTCCGGATCAGTGCCGATGATTTCCGCGAAGCCGGCGGACGGGTGCTGGGGATTGGACGGCTCACCGCCAAGGGCCGAGGCAGCGAGCTCGAGCTCGACCATCCGATCTACACGGTCCTCTGGTTCCAGGGCGATCGGATCGCGCGCATGCAGAGCTTCCTGGAGGAGTCAGCGGCTCGGGCAGCGTTCGAGGAGAACGAGGCGGCGTGAGCGAGGTGCGGGTGAGCCTCGCCAACGAGAACGTGGCGTATGCGGGTGTGGTCAGTTTCGACGGCCAGGTGTTCGAGGCGCTTGGCTTCGCCGACACCACCGCATACCGCATGCCGATCGAGCTGATCGACGAGGTGGAGCTGGATGGCAACTTTCTGAACGTGTTGAGCAACCCGGCCAAGGGCGACTCGTACGGCATTCAGCTCCCGATCAAGCCGAGCGACGACGAGACGATCGCGCTGCAGGAGCTGGTTGCCGCCGTCCAGTCCGCGATCGACGAAAGGGGAGGCGGATGAGCCGCTTCGAGGACCCGGTGATCATCAGCAACTCGATCTCCGGCGCGATCGCCAACCGCGACCAGTGTCCGGCGATCCCGTACACGCCCGAGGAGTACGCGGCCGAGGCGCGGCGCGCGGTCGACGAGGGCGCCTCCCAGATCCACATCCACGCCCGCACGCCCGACGGCACTCCCTCGTACGAGATCGAGGACTTCCAGGCGATCACCGAGGCGATCAGGGCCGAGGTCGACGACGTGATCATCAACTACTCGACCGGGGCGATCGGCGTGCCGATCGAGAAGCGGCTCGAGTACCTGCGCGCGCTTCGGCCCGACGTCGCCGCTCTCAACATGAGCTCGATGAACTACGCGAAGTACTCGCGGCGCCGCAAGGACTTCGTCTTCAAGGCCGTCTTCGAGAACAGCTTCGACACGATCACCGCATTCCTCGACCGAGATGAACGAGCTCGGGATCCAGCCCGAGCACGAGTGCTTCGACGCCGGTCACGTCGCCAACCTCGATCCGTACCTCGACATGGGCCTGCTCGAGCCGCCGCTGCAGATCTCCCTGGTGATGGGCGTCAACGGCGGGATCCGGCCGAACGCCCGCAACGTCGCCTTCATGTCGGAGCAGATCCCGGGCGGGGCCGAGGGCCCGAACAACTGGCAGGTGATCGGCGTCTCTCGCGACCAGTGGAAGCTGCTCGCGGCCGCGCTCAACCTCGGCGGCAACGTCCGGGCCGGGCCTCGAGGACAACCTCTATCTGCCGAACGGCGAGATGGCGAAGTCGAACGGCGAGCTGATCGCCAAGGCGCGCCAGATGGCGGAGGACGTCGGGCGCCGCGCCGCGACCGTCGCCGAGGCCCGCGAGCTGCTCGGCCTCCGGAAGCGGGAGGAGGCGAAGGCATGAGCCGGCCGCTGGAGGACGTCAAGATCCTCGACCTGACCCGTCTGCTGCCCGGCGGCTTCTGCACCCTGCTGCTCGCCGACCTCGGCGCCGACGTGATCAAGGTCGAGGACACCGGCCAGGGCGACTACGTGCGCTGGGCGCCGCCCTACTACGGCGCACGAGGAGCACACCCCGCTCGGCACCCGCTCGGCCATCTATCTCTCGCTGAACCGCAACAAGCGCTCGATCCGGCTCGACCTGAAGCAGGAGGGCGGCCGGCAGGCGCTGATCAAGCTCGCCGAGTCGGCCGACGTCCTGGTCGAGAGCTTCCGGCCCGGCGTGCTCGACAAGCTGGGCGTCGGCTACGACGTCCTGCGCCAGGCGAACCCGGCGCTCGTCTACTGCCCGATCACCGGCTACGGCCAGGACGGCCCCAACCGCGACCGCGCCGGTCACGACCAGAACTACCTCGGGCTGAACGGGATCCTCGGCCTGACCGGCGAGGCCGGCGGCCCGCCGATCCAGTCCGGCGCTCAGATCGCCGACCTCGGCGGCGGCGGGCTGATGGCGGCGGTCGGGATCCTCGCCGCGCTGCAGGAGGCTCGACGGAGCGGCCAGGGCCAGATGGTCGACATCTCGATGACCGACGGCTCGCTGGCCTGGCTGGCGATGGAGGCCGGCCGCTACTTCGGCTCCGGCGAGGTGCCGGAGCGCGGCAACATCATGCTCTCGGGCGGAATCATCTGTTACCGGCCGTACGAGGCGTCGGACGGCTGGGTCACCTGCGGCGCGCTCGAGCCGAAGTTCTGGGTGCGCTTCTGCCAGGCCGTCGGCCGCGATGACCTGATCGAGAAGCAATTCGAGAAGCCCGGCTCGGACGCACACGGCGAGGTGGCGGAGATCTTCAAGACGAAGAGCCGCGCCGAGTGGAAGGCGTTCAACGACGAGCACGACGCGATGATCGAGCCGATCCTCGACCTCGACGAGGCGCTCGAGTCGGAGC
This sequence comes from uncultured Solirubrobacterales bacterium, assembly GCA_963777575.1. Lineage (GTDB taxonomy): Bacteria > Actinomycetota > Thermoleophilia > Solirubrobacterales > 70-9 > DASUPK01. The sequence goes on from CAVZRH010000015.1 coordinate 273,826, forward strand.
TGGTGCGCGAGCGCGAGATGGTGGTCAGCTACGAGCAGCCCGAGATGGGCGAGGTCAGGCAACTCGGCTTCCCGATCAAGCTCTCGCGGACCCCGGCGAGCATCGAGCTGCCGGCGCCCGCCCTCGGCGAGCACACGGAAGAGCTGCTCGCCGAGGCCGGGTACTCGAAGGAGGAGATCCAGGCCCTCGAGGAGTCCGGGGCCGCCAAGGGGCTCGATGCCACCGCGAAGCAGGAGCAGTTCCTGGCATGAGCGCCGCGAAGGCACAGACCCAGGGCGAAGAGATGCTCCGCATGGGCGAGCTGGCGCGCGCTTCCGGCGTCTCGGCCGCGACGATCAAGCACTACCTGCGCGAGGGGCTCCTCCCAGAGCCGGTCAAGACCTCCCGCAACATGGCCTACTACCCGGCCGAGTTCGTCGACCGGATCCGGATGATCAAGCAGCTCCAGGAGGAGCGCTACATGCCGCTCCGGGTGATCAAGGACCTGCTCGACGAGGACCCCGACCGCGCGCGGGCGCTGATCGAGCTCGGCGACCGCCTGCTCGAGCACGCCCTCGCGAGCGAGAGCGAGCGGGTGAGCGCCGACCGAGGTGCGCGAGCGCTACGACATCCCGAAGGACGTTCTCGACCGCCTCGCCGAGCTGGAGGTGCTCACTCCCGACAAGCGCGGCTACTCGCCGAGCGACATCCGGATCATCGAGGCGATCGCCGCTTCCGGGCGGGCGGCTACGAGGAGCGGATCGGCTTCACCGTCTACGACACGCTGCGCTACAAGGAGTCGATGGCCGACCTGGTCAAGCAGGAGGTCGACGTGCTGATGGAGCGTCTGGCGGGCGAGATGGATCCCGACGAGGCGATGCGCTGATCGAGGCGGGGACGCAGCCTCTCAACGATCTGCTCGCGGCGATGCACACCAAGGCGCTGGTCGCCGAGCTGGAGCGCGCGCCGCGAGTAGCCGGATGGCGACGCTGGCCGCCTGGATGTTGGCCGGATTCGTCGTCCTCACCCTGGGAGTTCGCGTCGCGATCCAGCTGCTGCGCACCGGCGGGACCGGTCTGATCGGGCTGCGACGCGGCGCGGGCGTCCTCGACTGGCTGAGCGGAATCCTCTTCGTCGGCGGGATGGCCATGTCGATCGTCTCCCTCCAGCTCGTCCTGCAGGACTCCCTCGACCCGATCGACGCTCTCGACACGCCCGCTCTGCACGTCATCGGAATCGTCCTGGCGGCGGCCGGCGGCTCCGCCGTGTTCCTCGCTCAGCTGGGCATGGGCGCCTCCTGGCGAATCGGAGTGAGCGATGAGCAGAACACCGAACTCGTCACGACCGGCTGGTTCTCCGTCGTCCGCAACCCGATCTACTCGGCGATGATCGTCGGCTGGACCGGCTTCGCCCTGCTCGTGCCCACCTGGCTCTCGATCGCCGCGGTGTTCGTGATCGCGTTCGGGCTCGAGCTGCAGGTTCGCGCCGTCGAGGAGCCGTATCTGGTCCGGACACACGGCGACGCCTATCGCGCCTACGCGGCGCGGGTCGGCCGCTTCGTGCCCGGTGTGGGCCGCTTCGGCTAGGCCGCGTCGCAGGAGGCCCATCGAGTCGAGCGTCTTGCGGACGCCCTCGGTCGAGGGGGGTCGTCTGCCACCCGAGCTCCCGCTGAGCCTTCGAGGAGTCCGGGTGCGCCTGCCAGAGGATGTAGGTGAGCTGTCCCTCGGGGCAGCAGCGGCGGCCGCCGGGTGACCCGCGAGAGCCCGGCGCCGAGCGACGCGACCGCCTTCGCAACCGGGCACCGGCATCCGCGGCGGGATGCGCCCGCGGCCGGCGATTCGCTTGGCCGTCTCGGCCAGCTCTCGGAAGTCCGCGTACCCGTCGGCCAGGATGTAGCGCTCGCCGTCCCTGCCCTTGTCGGCGGCCAGCAGGTGGCCCGCGGCCACGCCCTCGACGAAGGCGTAGCCCGTGCCGCCCGGGGGGATCGCCGGAAGCCTCTTCGGACGACCGGCTCGAAGACCTCGTTCTCGAATGACGGCGTGGGAGAGGGTGTCGGGCCGTAGACCCCGGACGGGTTCAGGATCACGATCTCCATCCCGTCCCGCTCTGCGAGCACCAGCTGCTCGGCGTGCTGCTTGGAGCGCTCGTACGCGGTGCCCTTCGGGTAGTCGGCCACCATGGTCTCGTCGAAGCTGTCGCCGGTCTCGGCGTGGAAGACGTCGTGGGTGGAGGTGTGGACGAAGCGCCGCACGCCGGCCCGCTTCGCGGCGGCGGCGAGCGCACCGCTGCCCTGGGCGTTCACCCGGTCGAAGATCCCCTCGTCCTTGACCCACTGCTCCGGCATCCCCATCGCGTTGAAGACCAGCTCGCAGCCCTCGACGGCCGCGGCGAGGCTGTCAGCGTCGGTGGCGTCGCCTTCGATCTGTTCGATCCCGGCGGGCAGGATGGTCGCCGCGCGCTTGGAATCGCGAACGAGGGCGCGCACCTGGTCGCCCCGGGCGAGCGAGGCGGACGCGATCGCGTAGCCGACCTTCCCGGTCGCCCCGGTCACCAGGACCCGCATCGGCCCATCCTATGTGGGCTGGTCGTCTCCGTCGGCGATGGATCACGCTACCCGCTGTTCGGGGCCTTACCCTCTAGATTGACTGGTCAGTCAGCCGGGACCGCGAAGGGGTAATCGGGATGCGTGCCGCCGCCGTACAGCTCAACTCAACGGACGAATACGACCGCAACCTCGAGGTCGCGGAGCGACTCGTTCGCGGCGCGGCCGCCGACGGCGCGGAGCTCGTCGTCCTGCCCGAGAAGTGGACCGTGCTTGGCCCGCCGGAGGCGATTCGCGGCCTGGCGGAGCCCCTCGACGGCCCCGCCCTCAGCGCCGCTGCCGGCTGGGCGCGAGGAGCTCGGCATCTTCCTGGTGGCCGGCAGCGTGCCGGAGCTCGTCCCCGATCAGGAGAAGCTCGCCAACACCTCGGTCATGTTCGGCCCCGACGGCGAGAGGCTGGCGATGTACCGCAAGATCCACATGTTCGACGTTGACGTCGCCGACGTGTCCTACCGAGAGTCGGCGATCGAGCAGGCGGGCGACCAGATCGCGCTCGGCGACGCGGACGGGACGCAGGTCGGGTTGACCATCTGTTACGACCTCCGCTTTCCCGAGCTCTACCGGATCCTCGCTCTGCGGGGCGCCCGCGTCATCACCGTGCCCTCGGCGTTCACCGAGCGGACGGGTCGGGACCACTGGGAGGTGCTGATCCGCGCTCGCGCGATCGAGGACCAGGTCTTCATGGTCGCCGCCGGGCAGATCGGCTCGGCGCCACCGCACTACCTGAGCTACGGCCGCTCGATGATCGTCGACCCCTGGGGCGTGGTGCTGGCGCAGGCTCCCGACACCGAGTGCTTCGTCTCCGCCGAACTCGACTTCGCGAGCCAGGACGCCACACGGGAGCGGCTGCCCTCGCTCCGCCACCGCCGCCCCGAGGCCTATCGCTGGCCCGAGGACGCAGGAACCGGTCCCGTGCGGGCCTCCGCCGCGGAGCCCGCCGTCGCCAACGGAGCGTCCTGATGAGCCAGAGCGCCGCCCCCGACAAGCGCCGCGCCATTCTCGACGCCGCGATCACCGTCTTCGCCCGCGAGGGCTTCCACTCGGCGCGCGTCTCCGACGTCGCCGCCGAGGCCGGGGTCGCCTACGGGCTCGTCTACCACTACTTCAACTCCAAGGATCAGATGCTCAACGAGCTCTTCTCGGAGCGCTGGGCGCTGCTCGTCGAGGCGAGCCAGGAGATCCTCCGAAGCGACGTCCCCCCACGCGACAAGCTCGCCGGGGTGGCCAACTTCATCGTCGAGTCCTACCGGCACGAGCCCGAGCTGATGAAGGTGATCATCGTCGAGGTCACCCGAGCCGCCAACTCCTTCGGCCGCACCCATCTGCCCGAGATCCGCAAGGCGTACGACCTCGTTGCCGAGATCGTCGCCGAAGCCCAGGCCAAGGGGGAGTTCCGCGACGACGTCGACCCCAATTTCGCGGCGATGGTCTTCTACGGCGCCATCGAGCAGCTGCTCACCGGCTGGATCTTCGGCTCGATCCCGGGCACCGACGCGGACTACGAGCGCGCCAAGCAGCTCGTGGTCGAGACGATCTGCGACGGCCTCGAGCCGCGGCCCGTCAGCGGCGCGGTGGCCGGCTAGCGCGCGCCGTATGTGGGAAGGGCTCGCCAGGACCGAGCGCCAGGACCGTGTCCTGCACGGGGCCGCGAAGCTCGCCAACGTGCTGATGGGAATCGTCCTGCTGCCGCTCTGGCTCTTGGGCCAACTGGTCGGCGGGCGGGTCCGGGATCTGCTGCGGGGGTTGGAGCAGCGTGGCAGGCGGCCGCTGCCGGTCCCGCCGGAGGGCGAGCGGACCATGGACGCGCTGACGGCCGATCTCCACGCGATCCCCGAGCACCTGCGTCACTCAGACTTCGCCGAGCTCCGCCGGGGGTTCGCCGACATCTCGAACTTCGTCGTCGCCCAGCACCGCGAGGGCGCCGTGATCGGCTACCGCTACCCGGGGCAGTTCCAGGATCACATCGTCGAGGGCGCGGATGGCGAGCGGATCGCGGCATCGATCGCGGTCCAGGAGGCGCCCCGCCCCGGCCTGATCGTTGTCCACGGCCTCTTCACCTCGAGCCGCTTCGACTACGTCCGCCAGATCGCGGTCCGCGCCTTCTATGAATGGGGCTTCAACGTCGCCGCCCTCGACCTGCGCAGCTTCGGCATGACCGAGCTGACCAGCCCGGCGCCGTCAACGGCGGGCTGGAAGGAGGGCCTCGACATTCTCGCCCTCGCCGCCTACATGAAGGAGCTCGGCTCGACCAGCGTCGGGACGCTCGGCATCTCCCTCGGGGGCAGCTCGGTGCTGAACGCCTGCGACCAGGACACCACCCCGACCGACCTCGACGGCGGCATCCTGGCCGTTTCGCCGCCGGCGGTGCCCAAGGAGGCCTGGGCGCGCCTCTCCGAGGACGTGCCGCGGGACCACCCCCGCTACCTGCTCCACCGGGCCTTCAAGGCCGCGCTGGTCTCCCGGGTCCGCTCGGGCCGCTGGCCGCCGGAGGCGGAGGACATGGATCGGGTGATGGAGTACGTCTCCGCTCCGTACTACGGCGTCAGCGCGGAGGAGATCTGGACGCACGCCAGGGGCGTCGACCACGTACCGAACGCGAAGGTGCCGCTGCTCATCCTCCATCCGGAGGACGACTACATCGTCAAGGTCGACCAGGGCCGCCAGCTCGCCGAGGCTGCGAAGGGCAACGACCTGGTGCGGGTCTGGATCCTGCCGGCCGGATCCCACGGGTTGCTCGAGGCCGCCGATCCGCACTGGACGCACGCCGTCTACAGGACATTCTTCGAGCGCTGGGCGACCTATGCGGAGCGCCCGGCGGAGCAGGCGGACGGTCTGGCCGCTGACTTGGTTTACTCCGGGCAAGAGCCCGGGTAGCGCGAGACCGTATATGCGAGGCTGCGAGAGGCGCAACCCGTCTGAGGAGAGGCAAGCATGCAGAACGACATCGTGAGGCGATTGATCTGGGCGGGAATGCTGGCGGCCACCGGCGCGCTGGCGACGGTCGCAGCGCACCGACTCTCCGAGGTGATCTGGCGCCGAGTCTTCAACGAGGATCCGCCCGAGTGACCGACGGCGAGCCCAGTCAGACTCCGAGCGCCGGCCCGTCCGGGGAGCCGCCGCCACCGGCGCCCCCTCCGCCCCCGCCCCCCGCCGACGCCGCCGGCAACGGCGCCAAGGCGCCCGAGGAGATGAGTGTCGGCGAGCTGGTCTTCGAGGTCTCGGATCGCGCCTCGGTTCTGATCCGCGAGGAGATCGAGCTCGCCAAGACCGAGGTCACCGAGAAGTTCAACCGGCTGCTGCAGGGCTCCGTCGCCGGACTGGTCGCTGGGGTCTTCGCGCTGTTCGCGCTATTCCTGATCATGCTCGGCATCGCCTGGCTGCTCAACGACCTCGTGTTCAACAACCTCTGGACCGGCTTCTTCGTTGAGGCCGTGCTCTTCCTGCTGATAGGTGCCGCTGCGGGCTGGTTCGCCTATCGCTCCTTCCAGCGCGCCGCCCCGCCGACCCCGGACATGGCAATCGAGCAAGCCAAGGAGATCAAAGCCGCCTTCGGCGACGGAGAGGAAGGATCATGAGCACCCCCCCGGGCCGCACACTCCAAACCGGAGGTAACGGGCGCTGGACGACGCCACCGCCCGGTACTCGCTCCGCCGAGCAGATCCGGCAAGACATCGTTCAGCAGCGCGAGCAGCTCTCGCGCTCAGTCGATGCTCTGCGCCACCGCTGGGTCGAGGCCACCGACATCAAGCGGCAGATCAGCGAGCACCAATCGCAGATCGCGGCGGGCGCTGCCGTGGTCGGCGCCTTGGTCGGGCTGATCGCGCTTCGCCGCCGGCGGCGCTAGACGGCCACCCGGCGCAGGGCTTCGCCGAGCACCCGCCACTCCTCCCGGGGGAGGCCGTTCGTGCCGCCCTCGATGGAGTTCAGGACCTGGAGACTGACGTGGCTGGCGCCGGCCTCGCGGTGTTCAGCGATCCGGTCCAGGATCGCGTCCGCGTCTCCCCAGGCGACCAGCGCATCGACCAGACGGTCACTGCCGCCCGAGACGAAGTCCTCGTCCGTGAAGCCCTGGCGCCTCAGGTTGTTGGTGTAGTTCGGGAGGAGAAGGTAGAGCTGCAGCATCGCCCTCGCGATCGCACGGGCCTTCTCGGGATTCGACTCGAGCACGACCGTCTGCTCCGGAGCGAGCCAGGCCTCGGAGCCGATGCGCTCACGAGCCTCTCGGGTGTGGACGGGGGTGACGAGGTAGGGGTGGGCGCCGAGGCTCCGCTCTGCCGCGAGCGAGAGGGCCTTCGGGCCGAGGGCGGCGAGGATGCGGCGGTCCACGGGGATCCCGTCTGTGATCGTGTCGAGCTCGTCGACGTAGGCCCGCAGCCTGCTCAGCGGTCGCTCGTACTTGATGCCCTGCGCCTCGACCATCGGGGCGTGGCTCGAGCCGAGCCCGATCAGCAGGCGGTCGGGGTACTGGGCCTCCAGCCGCCGGTAGTTGGCTGAGAGCTCGCCGGCGGGATTCAGCCAGACGTTGACGATCCCTGTCGCGGCGACCATCCGAGTGGTCGCGGCGAGGATTCGCTCCTGGCGCGCCAGGCTCGCCACGGAGCTCCCGGTCCAGATCGCCCCGTAGCCGACCTCCTCGAGCTCAGCGGCGGCCTCATCAGCCTCGCCACCGGCGGCGTCCCAGCTGCCTCCCGGATGCCAGATCCCGACGCGGCCGATCTCGATGGCCATCGAGCCAGGCTACCGGCCCTCGAGCGTCTCCCAGGAGACTCCGCCGACGCCGAGCAGGCCCGGGCCGACGTGGGCGCCGAGCACCGGCCCGATCTCCGAGGTGAAGATCGGGTCCTTGCCGAAGATCGGCCTGCAGGTCTCGATCAGGCGGGCGGCGTTCTCGGGGTCCTGAACGTGCTGGACGACCCAGGCGTCCGCCCCCGCCTCCGCGCGCTGGCGGGCGTAGTCGACCAGCCGCTCGATCGAGCGGCTCCGGGTCCGCACCCGCTCGACCGGGGTGATCTCCTCCTCGAGGGTGAGAATCGGCTTGATCTTGAGCGTGGAGCCGATCCAGGCCCTCGCCGCCCCGATCCGGCCACCGCGGCGGAGGTAGTCGAGCGTGTCCACCGCGAACCAGATCTTGAGCTCGGCCCGGACGGCCTCGGCCCGCTCGTTGGCCTCCGCGGCGTTGGCCCCATTCTCAACGGCGTTCGCCGCCGCCAGGATCATCAGGCCCATTCCGCCCGCGCCTGTCCGCGAGTCGCAGACGACGATCCGCTCCCCGCCCTTGCCCTCCGCGGTGAGCCTCTCCCGCGCCTGAACCGCTGACTCGTAGGTGCCGGAGATCCCTGACGCGAGGTGGATCGAGACGATCTCCCGGCCATCCGCGAGAAGAGGCTCGTAGACGGCGATGAAGTCGCCCACCGAGGGCTGGGAGGTCGTCACCGCCTGATCGGAGATCCGCAGGCGCTCGTAGAAGCCATGGAGGTCGTCGATGTCGGCCTCTCGCTCCTGCTCCCCCTCGATGCCGACGTAGAGGCTGACGAGGTGGACGGCGTGCTGGCGGATCAGCTCAGGCGGGAGATAGGAGGTCGTGTCGGCGACCACCGCGGTCGAGGGCATTGAGGCTTTCTAACATGCGGACGCTATGGGGAAGACGCTCGTCACCGGTGGGACGGGCTTCGTGGGCCTCCACGTCGCCAGGGAGCTGGCCCGTCGAGGCGACGAGCTCCGGCTGTTGGTCCGCGATCGCAGCAACACCGAGCCGCTCGCAGGAATGGAGTGGGAGCGCGCCGAGGGCGACGTCACCGATCGCGACTCGGTGCGCAGGGCGATGCGCGGCGTCGAGCGCGTCTTCCACGTCGCCGGAACGACGTCGATGCGGAGCAGGGACCGGATCCGCGTCTTCGACGTCAACGTCGGGGGTACGCGGAACGTCTTCGAGGAGGCCCTGAGCGCCGGCGTCGAGCGCGCGGTGCTCACCTCGAGCTCTAGCGCGGTGGGCGCCGCGAAGCCTGGGGAGACGATCAATGAGGACCACCCGTTCACCGTGGGACGGCTCGGCATCGCCTACATCAACTCGAAGCACGACGCCGAGCTCGTCGCGATGCGGACGGCGGCGAAGGGGCTGTCCGTCGTCATCGTCAATCCCTCGTTCGTCCTCGGGCCCGACGATCCCAACCCGAGCGGGACGTCCAACGCGCTCATCCGCCGTCTTCTGCTGCGCAGGATCCCCGGCTACGTCGACGGGGCGATCAACATCGTGGACGTCCGCGACGTCGCGAGAGGGCACCTCCTCGCCGATGAGCGCGGCGAGGCCTCGGAGCGCTATCTGCTGACCGGGAGGAACTTCACGCTGCAGCGCCTCTTCGCCGATCTCAGTCGGATCGCCGGGGTGCCGACCCCACCGGTCCGGATGCAGGGGCGGCTGGTGGTGACCGGTGTCGAGACGATGGAGATGCTCGGTGTGCCCCTGCCCACGTCACCGGACGAGGTCCGCTCGGGCACCCAGTGGTTCACCTATCGCAACGACAAGGCGCGCGATCAGCTCGGCTGGGAGCCGCGCCCGCACGAGGAGACGCTCGAGGACGCGGTTCGGTGGCAGCTGGAGCAACTCGGCGAGCGCGTCGATGGACATCGCCTGACCGACCTCGCCCTGCGTACGACCGGCCGCGCGCTCAGCGTGCTTCCCTTCGGCAGATGAACGAGCCCCGACGGGTCCTCTACCGCTGCGGGACGCCGACGAACTTCCTCTGCCCCTGTGGAGCGGTCGCGCGCAGGCTGAACAAGCTCGGCCTCGAGTACAGGACCGAGCGCGTCCGCCGGCGGCGCTCGGCCCGCCCCGAGATCGTCGAGCTGACAAAGCTTCCCTACGTCCCGGTGCTGGTCGACGGCGACGAGGTGGTGAACGACTCGCGCCGCATCCTGCAGTACCTCGATGGGCGCTACGCCGAGGAGGCGCCGGCGTCGGCCAGCGCCTCATCGGGGTCCCAGTAGGCGCGCAGGTACTCGAGCTGCCCAGCTCGGGTCCTGCACAGGTATCCCCAGAGGTGATCCCAGGGGACGCCGGCGGCGGAGTCTCCCTTCACCCGGACCAGCACCACGACGTCATCGTCCGATGCAGCGATCCCCTCGACGCTGAAGGTGGCGGTGCCCATGACCTCCGCATAGCCCTCGAAAACGGCGCGCACCTCGTCGCGTCCGCGGTAGGCCCCGGCACCCGGCCATTTCGGGTCCTCCTCATACAAGAGCTCGGGATGCCACCAGCGCTCGATCGCCGCCTTCCATGCGGTCTCTTCGGGCAGGCCGCCTGCGATCTCCTCCCACATTTGGCGGATCGCCTCCGTGTCCGCGGCGCTCACGCACGCAGTATCTCCGAGTCCGTGAGTACGCCCTCTACAATGGGCAGCCATGAGTGACGCACCTGAGCCGATCACGCTTACCGACAAGGCGGCGACCAAGATCAAGGAGCTGCTGGGCGGGCAGGAGGACGGGACCGAGCAGGCACTGCGCGTCGCGGTTCGCGGCGGCGGCTGCTCCGGCTTTCAGTACGCCCTCGCCTTCGACGCTCCCAAGGAGGACGACCACCGCTTCGAGAACCAGGGCGTGGCGGTCGTGGTCGACAAGTCCAGCATGCAGTTCGTCTTCGGCTCCGAGGTCGACTGGGTCGACGGCCTGCAGGGCGCCGGCTTCTCGGTCAACAACCCGAATGTCGTTGCAGCCTGCGGCTGCGGCTCGAGCTTCCAGGTCAAGGAAGACGCGGCCGAGCAGGCCGCGGCCGTCTAGCTCTTCCGGGCGCTCTAGCGCTCGATCTGGATCGGCGGGCTCTGCTGCGGGTCTTCCGCCTGAAGCTCCTGCTTGGCGGAGGGGGCCGGACGTTCCGGCTGCTCGACGCCGAGGACGCCGGCCAACTCGCCGGACTCGTCCATCTCGTCCACGATGTCCGCGCCGCCCAGCAGCTCGCCGTTGACGTAGAGCTGCGGGAAGGTCTGCCAGTCGGAGATCTCGGCGGTCACCTCGCGCAGCGGCTGCAGCGCGGGCAGCACGTCGAGGGCGGCGTACTCGACGCCGTAGGACTCGAGCGTGTTGACCACCCGCATGGAGAAGCCGCACTGCGGCTGTTCCGGTGTGCCCTTCATGAAGAGCAAGATCCGGTTGTCGCGGATCAGCTCCTCAACCTTGCTCTTGAGGTCCTGCTCAGTGGGTTCAGTCATCAACGCTCACTATACGCAGGCTCTACTCGGGCACCGACGTCTTGATGGAAAGAGCGTGAATCGAGCCGTCGTCGAAGCGGGTCTGGACGGCGTTCTTGACGAGCTTGTGCTGCTCGATCCGCGAGAGGCCCTCGAATTGCGGCGCCGCGACGGTGGCGCGCAGGTGGTCCTGGGTGCCGGTCTCGTCGACGACGTCGACCTGAGCCCCGGGCAGGGAGGCCTCGATCATCAGTCGCACCTCGTCGAGTGAGATCGCCATCGGCGTCAATCGTACGTGGACAGAGGCGGGGGTAAGATCGATTCGGGTCGCGCTGGGGCAGGACCTGGCGCTCGACGCAGCAAGACGTAGCGGAGACGACCCACAGACGAAGGAGGAATCCAGTTGAACGCCTGGACCGCCACGGCGCTGTCCGAGCTCACCTCGGCTGAACGCCAGGTCGCCGACCTGCTGCCGATCGAGGCTGACGCCGCCGAGGCGCAGGCGGCGCTCGACGAGGTTCCCTACTGGTTTCACACCTTCGCGCTCAACCGTGCCGAGGGCATCTACGCGCCGGGTACCGCGCGCGACCACCGCTACAGGGTGCCCGCGATCCCCGCGAGCTTCGACGGGCTCTCCGTGCTCGATCTCGGGACCTTCGACGGCTTCTACGCCTTCCTCGCGGAGGCCAGGGGTGCCGATCGCGTCGTCGCGGTCGACAACGAGCAGTACGTCGACTGGGTCAAGGCTCGCTGGGACGTCGAGCTGGAGGGCGGCGAGGGCTTTCGCGCGATCCACGAGCTGCTCCACTCGAGCGTCGCGTACAGGAAGCTGGATGCGCTCGACCTCGACCGTCTGAATGAGAGCTTCGACTTCATCTTCTGCTGCGGGATCCTGCACCGGGTCGAGGCTCCCGGCCGGTTGCTGGAGGTTCTCGGCCGTCGGCTATCCGAAGGCGGCAGGGTCCTGATCGAGACTCTCGGCGTCCTGGAGCGGCCCGACGACGGCGACCCCGTCCACCGCTACCGCCCGGGAGAGGTCTATCCCGAGGACGACTACGTCTACTGGGGGTTCACGGCCGCCGGGATCGAGATGCTCGGCCGGAAGAGTGGGTTCACGCGCTTCGAGACTGTCGACGCTCCCGTGATCGACGGTCACCCGCGGATCATCGGCTGGCTGCGGCGCTGAGCAGATCACTGCTTCACCAAATGGTCACGCCCTGTTTGCAGGGGGTTCACATCGATTCGGGGCACGGCCGAGTCACCCTGCGGTCACCGTGGCAGGCGATCTGATCGCCCATCGGCTGGGCAGGGCCTATGGACCGGACAACTCCGAGGCGGCGCTGCGCCGCTCGCTCGCCGGACCGATGGAGGGTGTCGAGACTGACGTCTGCCTGACGGCGGACGGCGAGCTCGTCCTGCTGCACGACCCGCTCCTCTCCCTCGGCACCACGCTCTCGGGCTGGGTCCATGAGCGCCGGGCGGAAGAGCTGCGGGTGGCGAGCATTCTCGATTCGAGCGGTGCGCCTGTCGGTGAGCCGCCCATGACCCTCGCTCGGCTGCTCGAGCTGACTCCACCGGAGTTGATCGTGCAGGTCGAGGTCAAGACGCAGTCGAACCCGGAGCTCGCCCGCCGGACGGCGGCGGCCATCTGCGAGCGCTATCGCCACTCGCCCGAGCGGCGCAGGCTCGAGGTGATCAGCTTTCACAGCGACGCCTGCGAGGTGGCAGCGGCGGCCGGCTTCCGGACCCGCCTCGTCATCTGGGCGGACTACGCGCCGGAGGTGCTGGCGAGTTGGGCGGTGCGCCACCGCGTCACCGGAGTGAAGATCGAGCACTTCCTCCTCTCCGATCAGCTCGTCAGGACGCTGCGGTTGGCGGGAATCACGGTCAGCACAGGAACGATCAACGACGTCGAGCTGCTGGAAAAGGTCCTCGCCGCCGAGCCCCGCTGCATCACCACCGACCGGCCGCACGAGCTGCGCGCCGAGGCGATCGCCAGGGGGCTGCTGCCCGTCGGGTATGCGCTCTCCGAGGCCGCCTGAGCCTCGGCGGCATCGCTCAGGCGGCCGTCTTCGCGGTCTTCGACGCCTCGACCAGCTCGTCCACGCGGCAGAGCTTTACCCGCGGGCGGCCGTGAGGCTTGCCGGCCTCGACCTCGGCCGCATCGATCGCCTGCCAGCCGTCGAAGGTGACGTGGTCGGGCTTGCGCTCGTCGAGCAGCGATTCGATCGCGCTCCGGTCGCCGGCGAGCTCTGCTTCGGGGACGTTCCCCGCCTCCAGGTCCGCGAACAGCTTGTTGACGGTCTCCTGGGCGTCCTTCTTGTTGGTCCCGATCACGCCGGAGGGGCCCCGCTTGATCCAGCCGACCGCGTAGAGGCCGGGGACGTGGTGGCCCTCGCCGTCGTGGACCTGGCCGGCGTCGTTGTGGATCAGCCCGCGGCCCTCGTCGAAGGGGACACCCTCGATCGGGATGCCCTTGTAGCCGATCGAGCGCAGGACCAGGCCGCACTCGATCGTCTCGCGCTCGCCGGTGTCGACGGCGCGGATCCGGCCGGAGTCGTCGCGCTGCAGCTCGTTGCGCCCGATCACGATCCGCTCGACCTTGCCGTCGCCCTGGATCTCCACGGGAGAGCGGAGGAAGCGCATGACGATCCTCTTGTTCTTTCCCTCCGGCTCGCGCTGGGAGAAGTCGGTGAAGATGTCGACGTTGCGGCGGTTGGTGGGGTCGGCGTCGTCGGAGTCGAGCCACTCGCGGCTCAGTTCGTCGAGCTCCATCTCGCCGGGATCGATGTCGATGTCGGCGTCGACCATCTCGCCCAGCTCGCGGACCTCGGGGTTGGTGAAGGCGGCCTGGGCGGGCCCGCGCCGCCCGAGCACGAGGACCTCCTTGACGGATGCGCCGTTGAAGGCCTCGATCGCGTGGTCGGCCGTGTCGGTCTCACCCAGCTCATCGGCCGTCAGGGCGAGCATCCGGGCGACGTCGGCGGCGACGTTGCCGTTGCCGATCACGACCACGCGCTCGCAGGAGAGATCGAACTCGCGGTCGGCGAAATCGGGGTGGGCGTTGTACCAGTTGACGAACTCGGTGGCCGGGTGCGAGCCGGGCAGGTCCTCGCCCGGAATGCCCAGCTGGCGATCGGTGGCCGTGCCGTAGGCGAAGACGACCGCGTGGTAGCGCTCCCGGAGCTCATCCACCGAGACATCCGCCCCCACCTCAACGTTGCCGAAGAAGCGGAACTCGGGACGTGCCGCGGTCTTCTCGTAGACGCGGATCACCGACTTGATCTTCGGGTGATCCGGCGCGACGCCGAACCGCACCAGCCCGTAGGGCGTCGGCAGCCGGTCGAACATGTCGACCTCTGCGTGCGTCCCCTCGTGCTTGAGGATGTGCTCGGCCGTGTAGAAGCCCGCCGGGCCCGAGCCGACGATGGCGACACGCAGGGGTGTCAATTCGCTCCCAATCAAATGGACGCGAAAGGGTAGTGGCTGGGCTAGGCGGGAGTGGAGGCCACCGCGGTGGCGGCCGTGCCGTCGAGAGCGTCGAGCGCGCGGCCCAGAGACATCGCCACGCAGGTGAAGATCGGAGTGTCGCGCAGCGTGTAGGAGCTCGATTCGGTACCCCGCAGCTCCTGGACGAGGTCGAGGAACTGACCGGGCTCATCGCCCTCGAAGGAGACGACGAACTCCTGGTCGTCGAGGCCGAAGGAGTAGGCGGTGTTGATCGAGATCTCGGGGTAGCGGCGGCCAACCTCGATGTGGTTGGCCATGATCCGCCGGCGCTCCTCGAGCGGCAGCCCGTACCACTCGCGCTTCTTGTCGAGGGGGTAGACGAAGAGGTACCTGCGGTCGGAGGTGCAGATCTCGGGCCGGGACTCGGAGTCCGAGTACGGGGACGGCTTCGTCATCGCCAGGTACGAATACGGCGTGCCGGCCCAGCGGGCCAGTCCGCTCTGGCCAAGGACGACGTGGAAGGTGTGGATGTCCTCGAGGATCGGGCTCTGGCTGAGCAGCATCAGGTCGACATCGCCGCGGGTCCCGACCGTGGAATACGCTCGCAGCGAGCGGTCCTCCGCGAAGTCCTCGCAGGCCGCCTGGAACTCGGCCTTGTCTTGCGCCCGCTCCTCCGCGCTCCGCCTGCGCCAGGCGGGATCGAGCTTGAAGAATGTGAACTTGACGAACGTGCGGTCGGCCACGGGACGAAGGTTAGTGACCGTCGTACTGGCGGCCGGGGCGCTGATGTGCGGCCCCGGGACGGCCGCTGCATCGACCAGGGTCACGGTGGCGGTCGTTCCGCGCGGCACCACGGTGGCGGAGCTCGCGCGCGTGCCCGCCCTCTCTCCCGGCGTGATGAGCGCGGGAATTGGCAGCGTTCCCTCGGAGCAGACCTTTCTCGACGTCTCGCAGGGGAACCGAATCGATGACGCGCTGTACGACCGGGATCTGCCCGGATTGTTTCCGTTTGCTCGCGAGGTGCCCGAATGGGCGGAGGTCGTCGCTCGCGCGGACGATGCCCCGGCCGACGTGGTCCCGGGACTGCTCGCGGAGCGGCTCGAAACCGGCGATATCCCGGCCTACGCGCAGCAGCCGATGACAGCTGCTGCACTCATCGCAGCGAACCGGAGAGGCGTCGTCTCACCGCTTCGCCCCGAATCCTGCGCCGGTCGCTGCCTCGCCGTCGTCCGGGCCAGCGTCGCGGGGCTGACGACGTTGTCTCGGCGGCTCCGTGGCGACGACCTGCTGATCGCGATCGCCGCGCCGCCGCCGGATGGGGATCGGGCATTGCCGATTGGGATCGGCGGCAGCGGCTTCGACGGAGACCTCACCTCGGATTCCACCCGGACGCGCGGCTATGTCCTCTCCACGGACATCGCGCCCACGGTCTTGAGCCGGTTCGGGCTCCGGATCCCGGACGAGATGGATGGTGAGCCGATCCGGGGGGAGGGGAGCATCGACCCGGCCGCGGTGGACGATCTGGCCGACCGGATGGCAGTGATTCCGGGCCGCCGGGCGCCGGTGCTGATCGCCTGCCTCGCCGCCTGGATCGCGATAGCCGCGGTCGTTGCCGCGCTCTCGGTTCGCGCGCGCAGGAGGGCGGCCGCCTGGCTGGCGCTCTCCTTCGGGTACCTGCCGCTGCTGCTGCTCTGCAGCGCGGCGATCGAGCCGGGCGGACTCGCCGAGGGGCTGATCGTTGCGATCGGGTGCGGCTCGCTGGCGGCGCTGACGCTGAGGCTGGTCCGAGGCTGGTCCGCGCTCGCGGTCGCGTGCGCGATCGACGGTGCTCGCATACGCGATCGACGTCGTCGCGGGATCTGAACTGACGAGACTCTCCCTGCTCGGACCGAACCCGGTCTTCGGGGTGCGCTTCTACGGGATCGGAAACGAGCTCGAGGCGCTGTTCGCGGTGATGGTGCCCGTGGGGGTGGGGGCGGGGCTCAGCGTCTACAGCGGCTGGGGAAGGGAGGTGAGCCGGCGGATTGCGGTTGCCGCGTTCGTCTCGGCAGGGCTGGTCACCGCGGTCGTCTTCGCAGCGGGTCGCTTCGGCGCCGATGTCGGGGCGGCGATCGTGCTGCCCGTCGGTGCCGCCGTAGCCGCCGCATCCGTGCCAAGGGAGCGTTTCGTCGGATTTCCCGGCTATCGGCCGGGAAAGTCGACAAATCTCGCTCGCGGCCGGCTCGCGGTCACCTTGATCGGGGCCTCCATCGCCGGCCTCGTCCTGCTCGCCTTCGTTGATTTGGTTTCTGGAGGCAACGCTCACCTCACCCGCTCCGTTCTCGACGCGGGCGGAGCGGGAGACCTCTCCGACGTCGCTCAGCGTCGCCTCGAGCTCTCTGCCCACGATTTCGCTCAGGCAGCCCGAAACCCACTCTTCTGGATCGTCGTGGTGGGAATTCTCGTGGCGCTTGGTCGCTGGCGGCGGATCGACGCCTGGCTCACGCAGGCACCGAACGCCCGCGCGGGCCTGATCGGCGCCTGCGCAGCCGTCGCCGTGGGCGTGATCGTGAATGATTCGGGGGCGACCTTTCTCACGCTCGGCGCGATCGCCCTGGGCGCTTTTCTGGCCTTCGCCTGGTCGCAGGCGGGGAGGCGTCGGTAGTTCGCAGGCGTAACTGGGCGTGCCGACGGCGGTACGTGATCCAGGTGTGACGCACTACACGAAGCACAGCCAGGCTTCCCGGTACCCTGACCCCATGCGCATTGCGCTTGTGTCGCCGTATTCCTGGACCTACCAGGGAGGCGTAAACAGGCACGTCGAAGCGCTGGCGGAGCAGTTCATATCCCGTGGCGATCACGTTCGCGTGCTGGCTCCGTGGGACCCGCCGGGTTTCGTGAGCCGACGCCTGCATCGCTCAGAACCCGAACGGCGGGAGGCCCCGGACTACCTGGTTCCGCTCGGGCGGACTGTCGGATACGGGGCGAATGGCGCAGTGTCCAACCTCTCCTCGTTCCCGGAGGGGCCGGTCTCGCTCCGACGCGAGCTGCGCGCCGGCGACTACGACGTCGTGCACGTGCACGAGCCCACGGCGCCACTCGTCGGCTGGGACGCCACAACCTTCCGCGGCGCGCCCGTGGTCGGCACCTTCCACGCCTACTCGGCCAAGGCGTTCCCGAACCACGTCGCCACGCTGCTCGGTGCGCGGCGCCGGTTCAATCAGCTCTCGGCAAGGATCGCCGTCTCCGATGCGGCCGCCTGGACCGGCAAGCGCTGGTTCGGCGGCGAGTACATGATCGTCCCCAACGGGGTCGACGTCGACGCCGCGCCGGAGGGCCCCAAGGCTCTCAGCGATGAGCTCCGCCTGCTGTTCGTCGGCCGCGCCGAGGAGCGCAAGGGCCTCCCGGTGCTTCTCGCCGCCTTCCAGGCGCTGGTCGAGCACGTCCCCTCCCGGCTGACCGTGATCGGCGCGGATCCCGAGGACGTCTCCCGCCTCGTCGCCGACCCGGACGTCCTCTCTCACATCGACGTGCTCGGCAAGGTGTCCGACTCGGTGCTCTGGCGCCACCTCGGAGACGCCGACGTCCTCTGCGCGCCCTCCCTGGCCGGCGAGAGCTTCGGCATGGTCCTGATCGAGGCGATGGCCGCCGGCACACCCGTGATCGCCTCTGGGATCGCCGGCTACAGGGACGTGGTCAACGACGGCGTCGACGGCGTCCTCGTGCCGCCCGCCGATCCGCAGGCGCTCGCCGAGGAGCTGCAGCTGCTCGCGCACGAGCCCGAGCGACGGCTCGCGATGGGCGAGGCGGGCCGCCGCAGCGCCGAGCGCTACGCCTGGCCGCGGATCGCCGATGAGGTCAAGCAGGTCTACGAATGGGTGGCGGAGTCGGCGCACGCTCCCGTCTCGCAGGCCGAGGCCGCTGCCAGACGGACCGGGCTCCTGCGCATCGACGGCGGGCCGCGCCGCCCGGCGAGACGCCTCCCCTCACTCGAGCCGGCTCCGGCACCCGACGCCGGTCGCGGGCGCCGCGTCGCGCGCAAGGCCGGAGTGGCCGTCGCCGGAGCACTCGGACTTCTGCTCACCGCGCTCGCTGCGCGCCGGATCGGCGTCGACAGCGTGGCCACGAACATCATCGACTCGGACCTCAAGTGGGTGCTGATCGCGTGTGCCCTGATGGTCGGAGCGATGTTCGCCCGCGCGGCGTCCTGGGTCGCGATCGCCCGCGCGGCGCTCCCGGGACGGGTGGTGAGGCGCCGGGACGTCACCTCGGCGACGATGATCGGCGTGTTGATGTCGGCGACCTTGCCCGCCAGGCTGGGTGAGCCGGCGAGGGCGATGGTCCTCTCCCGGCGGGTCGGCCGGATGCGCGAGACCTTCCCGGTCCTGATCGGGACGCTCGTCTCCCAGACCGCCATCAACATCCTCGCCCTGGTCCTGCTGGGCGGGATCATCGTGTCGACCACAGATCTGTTCCAGGCGAGCACGCAAAAGCTCTTCCTGGTCTCGACCGCGCCACTGCTCATCCTGCTCGCTGTCCTGATGGCGCCGTCGCTCGTCAAGGTGAACGGCCAGGGGCGGATCGCCCGTGCGATCCAGGCCGTTCGCAACGCGGTCAAGCAGGCGCGCCGGGGCCTCAGGGTCTTCAGGGATCCGCGCAAGGGGTCGTTCGCGACGTTCGCCCAGCTCTTCGCCTGGTTCCTCCAGCTGCTCGCCTGCTGGGCGCTGTTCGCCGCGCTCGGCCTCGATCACAAGGTGGCGATCGGCGCCGCCGCGGCGTGCCTGTTCGCGGTCAACGTCACCGCGGTCGTGCCCGCGACGCCGTCCAACATCGGCATCTTCCAGCTGGCGATCATCAGCGTGCTCACAAGGGCTTCGGCGTGCCGGCCTCCGACGCGCTCGCCTACGGCGTGATCCTGCAGGCGGTCGAGATCGCGACCGCCGTCGCGCTCGGCGTCCCCGCGCTCGTGCGCGAGGGCGTCACCTGGTCGGACATGCGCCTGCGGGCGCTGTCGGCCTCGCCGGTCCGCCTCTCGGATGAGCCGCGTTCCCGTGATCGCCGCCGCGCCGAGCGCATCTCCGCCTAGCGACACCCCCGGCGCCATCGCGCCTTCGCGCTAGGGGAGAATCAAGGGGTGGCGAGAACCGCTCTCTGCCCGGTCCTGATCCGGCGTGACGACGAGCTCGGCGTCCTCGAGGACGCCCTGCTGGCGGCGCGCCGCGGCGAGAGCCGCTTCGTCGTGCTGGCCGGCGAGGCCGGGATCGGGAAGACCCGGCTGTCGCGAGAGCTCGCGCGTGAGGCCCGAGAGCTCGGCTGCGCGGTGCTCTCCGGTGGAGCGAGCGATGCGGAGGTGTCGCTGCCCTATCTCCCGTTCGTCGAGGCGATCGGCAACTACCTCGACGAGCAGGATCTCGACCGCCTCCAGGAGGCCCTCGGCCCGGCGCTGGGAGAGCTCGGCCAGCTCTTCCCGACGCTCGCCGGCGACCGGCTGCCGGAGCCGTCGCCCGACCCGGGCCAGGCGAAGCTGCGCCTCTTCGAGTCGATCGTCTCGCTGCTCGCGCTCCCGGCACGGGACCGGACGGTGCTGTTGGTGATCGAGGACGTCCACTGGGCGGACGCCTCCACCCGGGAGCTCCTCGACTACCTCGCGCGCAGGCTCACCGACCTGCCCTCACTCATCGTGGTCACCTACCGGACGGACGAGCTCCATCGCCGCCATCCGTTCCTGCCGACGCTGCAGGGCTGGCGGCGCTCCGACGTGGCCGATCTGGTCGAGCTGGAACCGCTCTCCGAGGACGGCATCGGGGAGATGCTCGCGGCGATCCTCGGCCCAGACGACGTCGACCGCGAGCTGCACGAGCTGATGCTGGAGCGGACCGAGGGAAACCCATTCATCCTCGAGGAGATGCTGCGCGAGGTGGTGGAGAGCTCGGGGTCCGGCGACGGAGGGGACCGCGTAGAGGTCGGAAACGCCCGGCTGCCCGAGTCCGTCCGGCAGGCGATCCTGCTTCGCGTCCAGCGGCTCGGCGACGAGCGCTCCGCCGTGCTCGAGGCAGCGGCGGCGCTGGGCCGGAGCTTCGATGCCGAGACGCTGCTCGCCGTCTCCGGTGAGCCTCCGGCAACTGTTCACGACACGCTGGAGGCAGCGATGGCCCAGCAGTTGATCGAGGAGGATCCCGCCCACCCGGGTCGGTACTCGTGGCGGCATGCGCTGACGCAGGAGGCGATCTACGCGGAGATCGTGACACCGCGGCGGCAGGCGATCCACTCGCGCGCGGCGGAGGTCCTCGCAGACAGCGAGACGACCCGACCGGTCGATCTCGCCAACCACCTGCTCGGCGCGGCGCGCTTCGCCGAGGCGGTTCCGATCTGCCTGCGGAGCGCCGAGGAGGCGGAGCATTCGCTGGCGTTCGGTGAAGCCGTCTCGATCCTGGAGCGAGTACTGCCCTACGTCCCAGACCCGCTCGAGAACGCGCGTGTCCTCTGCCGAATCGGAAACGATCATCACCGCAACGGCGAGCCGGCCACCGCCGCCGGCTATCTGAGTTCCGGCCTCGATGTCCTGGAGGGAGGTGGGGAGGAGCTCGAGGCAGCGCACTACCGGCTGATCCTGGGACGGTGTCACTGGGAGTCCAGGCGTCCCGATGCCGCCCGCGCCGAGTACGAGCGCGCCCTTGGCGTACTCGAGGCAGACGGTCCGTCGGCTGATCTCGCGATGGCCCATCAGCGGCTCGCGGGACTGCACGCCTTCCAGCTCGACTATCGAGCTTGCCTCGAGTCGGCGCAGCGGGCGGTGGAGATCGCTGAACAGGTCGATGCGGACCACGAGCGCGTCTGGGCGCTCGGCTTTCTCGCGCTGGGCTACGTCGACGGAAGCGAGCAGGAGCGCGGGCTGGCGCTGTTGGACGAATGCTTTCTCGAGGCCCGCGAGAAGGGCTACTCGCTGATTGCGAGCAACGTGGCGTGGAACACGGTCTGGACGCGCACCCACATGATGCTCCCGGAGCTCGAGGAGTGGCTCGAGCGGCTCGAGTCGCTCCCCTTCTACGCGAGTTATGGACAGCGCAGCGGCGACCCGCTCTGCCGCTGCTACGTCGCGACCGCCCGAGGTGACCTCGAAGGGGCTCTCGCTCAGGGCGAGGCCGCTGCACGCCGGCACGAGCGACTGGGCTTCGCGAAGATGGAGTGGCGAGCCCGAATCCAGACCGCCCAGATCCTGGCCGAGCTGGGACGCGGTGAGCGGGCGGCGGAGACGCTGCCCCCGATCTCAACCCGGACCGAGCTGCAGGACATCACCTACGACGCGGCGGCGCGGATCCGGGTCGCCCAGAGCCTCGGACGGCCCGAGGACGCGCTCGAGGTGGCCGAGGAGATTGTCGAGAAGGCCGAGGGGCTCGCCACCTTCAGGGAGACACTCGCCCTGGCGGCCGAGGTGCTGGCACCTCTCGGCCGGGGCGACCAAATCGAGGAGCTCGCCCTCGCCGCACGGGATCACCCCACTCAGGCCGGGTCCGCATATCTCGACCAGATCGAGGGCTTTCTTGCGCTCGTGCGAGGCGATGCCTCCCGGGCTGCCGCGGGTTTCGACGCGCTGATCCAGGCTGCCGAGGACGCCGGCTACCCGCTCGTCAAGCTGCGCGGCCAGGTGCAGCGCGCTCGTGCCTTGGGCGCTGCAGGGCGATCCGAGGATGCCGCGGCCGAGCTCAGGGCGGTCGCGGAGCGAGCCGATCGGATGAGCGCACGTCTGATCGCGAGCGAAGCCCGCGCAGCGGCCGCCGAGCTCGGCGTCGAGCTTCCGCCTGCCCCAGAGCCGGACGTCGAGAAGGTCCCCGAGCCGGTCATCCCGCACGGCGAGCGCCTCGTGACCTCGCTGTTCGCAGACGTGCGGGGCTACTCGGAGCTCAGCTCGACCCTCGCTCCCGACGCCATCACGGATCGAATCCGGATGCTCTACCGGCTGGCGCGCGTCGCCGTCGAGCGCCGGCAGGGGATCGTCGACAAGTTCGCGGGAGACGCGGTGATGGCGACGTTCAACATTGCGGGCACGAGCACCGACCACACTGCCGACGCCCTGGAGGCGGCGCTCGCCCTACGCGACCGGGCGCAGACGATCGAGCTGCCGCTCGGCATCGGAATCGCGGTCGGTCCCGGGGTTGTCGGCAGGGGCATCTCCGACGACAACATCGCGGTCACGGGTGAGGCAACGAACCTGGCCGCCCGGCTGCAGGCGCAGGCCGGCCCGGGGGAGATCCTTCTCAGTGCCGAGGCGCACCGGCGGGTGGCGGACTGGCTCGCCGACCACGGATGGAGACGACGGAGGAGGAGCTCGAGCTGAAGG
>CAVZRH010000016.1:0-43853 GCA_963777575.1 uncultured Solirubrobacterales bacterium
TGTACGAACATCGGCAGCGTGGCCGCCCGATCGGCACCGGCGTCCTTTCCATTCTTCCCGGCCGCCGGCGCTTCGGTGACGGTGATCTCGGCACCGGCCTTGATTCGGGACAAGAGCTCGTCGTGGCTGGCTGAGTCGTCGAACAGGACCTGCGCCCTGGTGTAGAAGTCCGCGGTCCGCTCGTCGCTAGGGGCGAGTTGGAAGACGCGGTCGCGACCGAAGTACTCGGAGAGATCGGTCGCGATCATCGCATTGAGGGCCTCATCGGCACCGACGGCGAGCGCGTATTCGAGCTCGTCGAGTTCGGATGGAGCATCCTCACTGGCGTCCTCGGTCGGATTGCCTTTGTAGACACTGAGCCCGTCCGCCTTCGCAGCCCGTGCGTACTCGTCGTTGCCGGTCCACACGAGCACGGTCAGCCCCCGGTCATGGAGGGCACGCCCGACGGCGCGCCCGACCGGGGTGGCGCCGAGCAGCAGCACCCCACCCGGGCCTGTGCTCGCGACTCCGAGCGCGCGCGCAACGGGGCCTCCGCTGAGGCCGTAGATCAGCGCGGTGGCGACGATCACGATGAAGGTGATCGGGATCAGGTTCTGCGCCCCGCCGCCGACCCCGGCCTGGGTGAGGCCGAGGGCGAACGTGGACGAGGTCGCAGCGGCGACGATCCCGCGCGGCGCCATCCAGGCGATGAAGGCTCGCTCGCGCATCGTCAGCGCCGAGCCCAGGGTCGAGAGCCCCACGTCGAGCGGGCGGCCGACGAGTACGAGCACGCCGATGAACGCGAGGCTCACCCAGCCCACCTCGCCGATTTGGTGCGGGGAGACGCGGGCCGAGAGGATGATGAACAGGATCCCGATCAGGAAGGTCGAGAGGGTGGCGATTCGCTCGCGCCAGGCGCGGGTCAGCTTTGCCGTCTGGATCGCCAGCCCCGCCGGCTCGATCCGGTGGGGTGGCCTGTTGATGAGGATCGCGCCGATGAAGAGGCCAGTGATCAGGCCCGTGTCATCGCGGAGCAGGTCGGCACAGACGACCATCGCAACGACGAACATCAAGGTCCCGGTCAGCGCCTGCGACTGGTTGGGTTTGAACCAGCGCGCCCAGGCCAGGACCAGGACCCCCCCGAGGATGCCGAAACCGGCCCCGATCCCAACGGCGAGGAGAAACTGAGCGACCTCCTCGCCGGCCTTTGCATGCCCGGCGATCACCGCGTTGAAGACGACGACACCGAGCGTCGCGCCGAGCGGGTCGGCGAATGTGCCCTCCCACATCAGGGCCGAGTTGACGGTCTTCGAGGGACGGATGAAGCTGAGCAACGGCCCGACGACCGTCGGGCCGGAGACGACGAGCACCGACCCGAGCACGAGCGCGACCTCGAAGGAGAGATCGAAGAGCAGATAGGCGGCAACCGTCCCGACCGCCCAGGTGACGAGGATCCCGAGGGTCACCAGCCGGCGGTAGACGCGAGCAACGCTGCCGGCCAGCTTGCTGAAGTTCAGGCCGAGCCCGGCCTCGAAGAGGATGATCCCGACGGCGATCGAGACCACGGTGGAGATCAGGTTCTCGCCCAGCAGTGCGTTGGGGTCGAGTGCGTCGATCGCGCCCGCGCCGAACCCAAGCGCGAGCAGGATCAGGATCGACGGGAGCCGGAGCACCTGGGCGATCAGGGGCGCCGCTGCCGCCAGCACCAGGATCAGCCCAGCTTCGAACAGGGTTCGCGACTCGCTGAGCGCCGCCACCGGGAGCCCCGCGAACGGGTCGATCATCGTTACGGCCCGCTCAAGCCGGGCATCTCTCCTCCTCCGCTAGGTCTCAGGCACCCTAGTCCCCGCCATCCCACCGAACGCAAGCTCACATGCCCGGTGAGTCTGGGTTCTCGAGCAGCGTGAAGGCGGCGATGTCCTCACAGGGAATCGGCTGCTGATCCTCCAGGTAGATCACGCAGGGTGACTCACTTGTCTCGTCGAGGAAGCCTGCGACCACACCGCCGTCACGGAGCTCGATCCGGATTGCCGCGTCCCTGGCCCGACTGCGGCGAAGCTCGGCCAGGGTGCTCGCGTACCAGGACGAACCCCGATCAGCGGGCGCGACGTAGCGCACATTGAGCTCGAAATCCACTGGATTGAGTCAATCAGAATGACACGAAACGGCCGCAGCATGTCGCAGCGCTGGCGAGTCGCGACGGCTGGAGCAATCCAGAGAGCAGCGTTGAGCACCGGTCGAGCGATGAAAGCGAATCTCTCGGCGGAATAGGATCCGGCCGCTCACCAGGGCTGATCTGACATGTCGCCACGACCCGGATAGAACAAGCAGGGCGCCGCCAGAGCGGCCCAGAACGGGGCTGAGGCGAGGTGGGCGCGGCTGTCCTGCTGCTCACCGCCGCTTTCAACCCCACAGAGCTAGCGGGCATAACCGTGCTGCTGCTGCTGCGAAATCCCGAGCGGCTGATGCTCGGCTTCTGGCTGGGCGCGATGACCACGGGCATAGCGTCCGGGCTGGTGATCGTCTTTGCGCTCCAGGGAAACGCGACCGAGCACACGACCACGCACACCGTGAGCCCCATCGTCCAGCTCGTGTTCGCTGGGCTGCTGCTCGTCGCCGCAGTCGCCCTTGCGAAGAGCAAAGACGAGCACCGCGAGAAGAAGGAAGAGAAGGACAAGAAAGACAAGAAACCGCCGAGGTGGCAGCGGACGCTGGAAAAGGGGAATGCCTGGGAGACCTTCGTGGTCGGGATGCTGCTGTCGTTTCCCGGCGCCTCCTACCTCGCCGCTCTAGACCGTTTGATCCACCTGCACTACTCGGCGTTCGCAGTCGTGCTGATCGTGATCGGGTTCAACCTGATCCAAAACCTCCTGATCGAGATCCCGATGCTCGCGTTCAAGATCTGGCCCACGGAAACACCGGCAGCGATCGACAGGGCAAAAGCGTGGGTCGGTAGGCACGGCAGGACGTTCGGTGTCTGGGGGCTGGCGATACTCGGCGTGGCGCTGGCGATCACCAGCGTCATCGGGCTCCTGTCGGGATGACCTAGGCGAAGATGTTCACCGCCCGGGCGATCACGAGCCCGAGGACTACGAGCGAGATCAGTGCTTGCACGGTCATCGTGATCTTGGCCCAGGGCGCGAGCGGCATGGCGTCCGTCGGGCTGAACGCGGTCGCGTTGGTGAAACCCAGATACAGGTAGTCGATGAAGCGGGGGCGCCAGTTCGGCGGCGCGAGTTCGGGGCTCATCTGCTGCGGGAACGCGAAGTCGACTATTCGGGAAGACGGCAAGTGAGCCCGCTCCGCCGGTCCACCACCGTCCAGCTCCCAGTAAAGGAGCGCGAACGCGATGATGTTCGACGCCCAGACAGTCGAGCCCGCTGCCAGCAGAGCCCCAGCCGAGTTTGTCTCCTCGCCGCCGTTGATCAGATGCGAAGTCAGCAGGACAGCCGCCCACAGGGCGCTGAAGACGAGCACGGAGATCAGCCCGATGGAGAGCGCCCGGAGCGTGGCCGTGCGCCGGTCAATCCTCCCCGGATCGGCGGCGATGTGAGCGACGAGCAGCACACCTACGATCGACAGGGAGCAGCCAGTTCGGCCCGAGCCGCAGGTCATCCGGCATCAGGATGGTGAGGACAATCGCGGCGAGTATGGCGCTGGCGCTCGGCCAACGCGGCTCGCCGACGACGAGATTCTTCCGGCCGACTGGCAGCGGTTCTACATCTCGTTTGCCCTGATCAGGCGGACCAAGAGCACACCGGCGATCACCACGACGGCCAGCAGGACGATGACCCCCGTGACGCGCCCCAACGAAGAAGAAGGCCGCGAACACCGCCAGGATCGCCACAATCGCTCCCAGGGCCACCGGGATGCCGATCAGGTCGGAATCGCCGCTCACGGGCACATGAAAGCGGACCCGCGGCGACCACGCCATCGCGGTCCGGGTGATCACTTGCTCGTCAGGTGGAACTTCTCGCAGACGTCGCAGCGGTAGTAGGTCATCCCGAACCGCGCGGCCTCCGCCTTCGCGACCTCCTCCTTGACGTAGCCGCGCTTCGGCTTTCCCTGCCTGTTGAAGTGGCTGCCAACGATCCTGCGCTCGGCCATATCCCGAGCGTAGAGCCTGGCCGGAGTCGTCCTGCGAGGGGAAGATGGGGGCCGACTAGGGGTGATTCCCGATAGACGATCGGGGCCAGGCCCGTCATCGTCGGTGCCATGAACGAACAACCAGAAAACGACAAGACAGAAGTGAGAAAAGACACAGAGCCCGGCCCCAGGCGCCCCCTCCTCCGGTCGCGAGACGACCGAATGATCTGGGGCGTCGCGGGCGGCCTCGCCGAGCACGTCGGCTTCAACCCCACGCTGGTGCGCGTCTTCTTCGTGGTCACCCTCTTCTTCGGAGGCGCCGGGCTGCTCGCCTATCTGGTGCTGGCGGTTGCCCTGCCCGAGGACGATGGAACTGGCCGGCCGGTGCCCGAGAGCGTCTGGTCGCGGCTCGGCAAGGTTGTGCTGGTCTGCGTCCTGGTCGCCGTAGGGCTCTTCCTCGCGGCCGGCCTCGCGGTGGTGAGCGCCTGGGTCACGGCGACGGGTCATGGCACCGTGATCGCCATAGCGGTGATCGTGTTCGGTCTCGGGCTCGTGGCGGCGGCATTCGCCGGAGACATCCGACGGCGCATCGTCCCCCTGCTCGTGGTCGCCGGCGTGGTGCTCGGGATCCCGGCGGCGGCAGTGGCCGCGGCCGACATCAACATCGACGAGTCCATCGGCCAACGCACGTACACCCCGACGGTCGTATCCGACATCCCGGCCGATGGCTACAGGCTCGGGACCGGACAGCTGATCGTGGACCTGCGCCAGCTGCCCTGGGAGAACGGGCAGACGATTCCGGTCTCGGCCCACCTCGGGATCGGGCAGATGATCGTCTCCGTCCCGCCCAACGTCTGCATCGATGGCGATGTGCACGGGAAGGCGGGCGAGCTGATCTCCGGCGGCCAGGTCACCCACGGGGTCGACCCGGACATCGATCAGGGCTCACCGCTCACCCATGCACCAACGCTCAAGGTCAACGCCGACATCCAGTTCGGGCAGATGCTGATCACGGACGAGGCGCCCAATCAGATCGACACCCGTGGCGTCGACTACGACCACCACCAGCAGGAAGAGGACGCCCAGAGGCAGGTCTGCGGGAGGTGACCCTCCGACTGTGAGGAGACCGGATTCGAGCACGCTGGGGGCCGGGATCTCGATCCTGGCCCTCGGCGTGATTCTGCTGCTCCAGGACAGGGGAGTGATCGACCTGCAGGCGGGTTGGCTGCTCGCCGCGGTGACCGCGACGGTCGTCCTGGCGGTCGCGTCCAGGAGCCTCTCCGGGCCGGCCCCCGCTGAGGAGACGACCGCCCCGGAGCGCGAGGCCCTCAGGATCTCCCGCGTGGGCTTCGCGGCCGCGGTCGTCCTCGGGGGGGCGCTCTTCTTCTTCTGGGCGACCGGCGTGCTGGAGTCCGCCGGTAGCGCGGCGCTCGCCGCTTTCGTCGTCACGATCGCGCTGGTCCTGATCTCGGCACCGCTCTGGTGGTCGATGGCGCGGCGCCTGACCGCGGAGCGGGTCGCCCGTGCCCGCTCGCAGGAGCGCGCCGAGGTGGCAGCTCACCTGCACGACTCGGTCCTCCAGACGCTCGCCTTGGTGCAGAGGCGCGCAGACGAGCCGGAGGAGGTGGCGAGGCTCGCTCGCAGGCAGGAGCGGGAGCTGCGCTCGTGGCTCGCTGGCGAGGGCCCGGCCCGACCCGGCGAGCGCCTCGCGGACGCGCTCAAGACGGCCGCCGTCGAGGTGGAGGAGCAGCACGGCACACAGGTGGAGGCCGTGGTGGTCGGCAATGCGCCCCTCGACGAGCGGCTCGAAGCTCTCGTCGCGGCGACGCGGGAGGCACTCACGAACGCGGCGAAGTTCGCCTCGGACGGCGGGCCGGTCAGGCTCTACGCCGAGATCGAGGCGAGGCAGGCCAAGGTGTTCGTGGACGATCGCGGCCCCGGCTTCGACACCGAGGCGGTCTCCGAGGACCGTCGCGGCATCCGCGAGTCGATAATCGGACGGATGGAACGGCACGGCGGGCAAGCGGAGATCCGGACCGGAAACGGTGAGGGAACCGAGGTCGAGCTCACCATGGAGGTGGTGACGCGATGAGCGAGACCCCGACCGTGGTGATCGTCGATGACCACCGAATCTTCCGCAGTGGCGTCCGCGCCGAGCTCGGGGAAGCCGTCCAGGTGCTGGGTGAAGCCGAGTCGATCGAGGATGCGGTCCGAGCGATCACCGAGCTCGAGCCCGACGTGGTCCTGCTCGACGTCCACATGCCCGGCGGCGGCGGGGTCGAGGTGATCGGGCAGGTCTCGAAGGCACGGCCCCAGCAGCGGTTCCTCGCCCTCTCGGTCTCCGACGACCCACAGGACGTGATCGCGATCGTCCGCGCCGGCGCGCGCGGCTACGTCACCAAGACGATCACGGGCGAGGAGCTCGCCGACGCCGTCCGCCGCGTCCGCGACGGCGACGCAGTCTTCTCACCCCGGCTCGCCGGATTCGTGCTGGACGCATTCGCCGGCGACCTGCCCGCCGAGGAGGTGGACCCGGAGCTCGACCAGCTCACGGCCCGCGAGCGCGAGGTGCTCCGCTACATCGCCCGTGGCTATCTCTACAAGGAGATCGCGCTTCGCCTCAACATCTCCGTGAAGACCGTGGAGGCACACGTCAGCTCGGTCCTCCGCAAGCTGCAGCTCTCGAACCGGCACGAGCTCAGCCGCTGGGCGGTGAGCCGGCGGCTGGTGGACTAGCCGGACCGTCAGGCCGCCGAGACCGTCCAGGCCTGGGAGATCCGGGCGACGTGGCGTTCGTCAGTGCCGCAGCAGCCGCCGAGGACGGTCAACTCCGGCAGCTGTTTCTGCAGCTGCGCGTACCGCGCGCCGAGGTCATCGGGATCGCCGTCATCCAACTCGGTCGCCTCATCGAGCTCCGCGTGGCTCTTGGTGGAGGCGTTCGCTCGGAGGCCGCGGATCCGGGTGGTCCACGACCCGCCGAGGACGGACTCGAAGTGAGTCGGGTGTGCGCAGTTGATCATGTAGTAGGCGGGCCCCCCGCCGGTGGTGGCGTCCGTCTCCCCGATCGCCTCCGACAGGGGTTGGCCGCTGGGCAGGTTGCCGTCGGTCTCGAGCGTGAATGAGATCGCCGCCGGGATTCCCGCCTCCTCCGCGGCTCGCGTGATCCCGATTGCCTCTTCGACGTAGGTCATCGTGAGCGCCGCAACCATGTCCGCCTCGGTGTCGGCGAAGGTGCCGATCTGGGTCGAGTGGTATTCCGCTGCCTGATCGGGGGTGAGCTTCTGCTTCGGGTCGTAGCCATCGTCCTGCGGCCCGATGCAGCCGCTGATCACGATCGGAGAGACGTCATCCTGGTACTGGTCACGGAGCTGGGCCAGCAGCGCGATCGCTTTCCGGTTCATCCGGTCGAGGTCCTCGGGGCCGTAGCCGATCTCGGCTGCCCACCGGGGGCTCGCGCGCCACGTGGGGCCCTCCAGGACGAAGCCGGCGCCGTACTTCTTGGCCAGGTCCAGGTAGGGCTCGAAGTATCGGCGCAGCTCCTCGGTCCCCTCATCGTCCTTGAGCAGATCGAACGCCGCGAACTCGGGAAGGTCGTGCCCGCGGTGGTAGATCAGGGTGGTCTCGATTCCTCCGTCGGTCAGAAAGAGCTCGCCACCCAACTGAGGCAGCGCTCCGCGATTTTCCGGCGCTGGAGGCATTGGAGTAATTATTCATCCATGGGCTCGGCGGTTCTAGAGCGGCATCTCTTGCGTGCGCGCGACCTCGTCGACAGCCGCTACAGCGAGCCGCTCGACCTGCAGGTCCTCGCTCGCGAGGCGCACGTCTCGCCGCGACACTTCAGCCGCAGCTTCCGCCGGGTCTTCGGCGAAACGCCGCACCAGTACCTGCTCACCCGCCGGCTCGAGCGGGCACGGCATCTGCTGCGGACCACCGAGATGCCGGTCGCGGAGATCTGCCTGGAGGTCGGGTTCACGAGCGTGGGCTCCTTCACGACGACCTTCAGCCGACACGTCGGCGTCTCTCCCACGACGTTTCGGAAGGCATACGCCGGCCCGTCGCAGGCCGACCGCATCCCGCTCTGCTTCGCGATGGCCTGGGCACGGCGCACATCGGTTGGCGCGTTTCGAGAAGACAGAGCGCTCATCCGCTGACTAAGGTCGGCTCGTTCGCCAGACCCAGAAAGGAACGAAATGATCGACGCGATTTCGCACGTCAACGTGTGGGTGGATGACCAGGACGAGGCCAAGGCTTTCTACACCGAGAAGCTCGGCTTCGAGGTGCGCCAGGACGCCACGCTCGAGGAGTTCGGCGGCTATCGCTGGCTGGCGGTCGGGCCGCCCGGCCAGCCGGACGTCAACATCATCCTGAGTGCTCCGACGCCGCCGGCGATCGACGAGGACACCGCGAAGCAGCTGATGGCGCTGCTGAACAAGGGCGCCATGGGCCCGGGCATCTTCCGGACCGAGGACTGCCGCAAGACCGCCGAGGAGCTCCATGATCACGGCGTCGAGTTCACGGCGGAGCCCGAGGAGCGCTTCTATGGCGTCGACGCCGGCTTCCGTGACCCCTTCGGCAACGAGTGGCGGCTCGTCCAGCCGATCGAGTACGACCTCGAGACGGTTCAGGGCGCGCGGTCGAACGGCGGCTGACCCATATGTGCCTGATCAGCCATCCGGCCCGACAGCGCCCGGCGCGCCGGCTAGAGGAGCGGAAGGCCCTCTACGAGCGAATGGATGACCGCGTCGGCCCCGGCCTCGACAAGCTCCTCGGTCGTGTATTCGCCGGTGGCGACGCCGACCACGCGGATACCCGCGCCGTGACCCGCCTCGACGTCGCGCGGTGTGTCCCCGCAGGAGAAGCAGCGGGCCAGATCGAGCGTGTCGCCTGAGACCAGCTCGCCGCGCTTCAGGGCGACCTTGGTGAGCTCCACCCGGTCGGACGAATCCGAGCCGTAGCCGCCAAACGAGAAGTAGCGATTCAGGTTGGCGCGCGCCAGCTTGATGTGGGCGGCGTCCTCGACGTTGCCTGTCGTCAGGCCCAGCATGGTGCCGTCCTCGATCAACCTGTCGAGCAGCTCGACAACCCCCGGCTTGACGACGAAGCCGGGGGACTTCTCGACCTCCTCAGGGAGGTGATCGAGACGGCGGCGCATCAGGGCGTCGGACTCCTCGTCGGTCGGCTCGCGCCCGATCGCCTTCTCGAAGACGACCCGCCCCACCTCGGGATCAGGCACGCCCTTGCCGGTCACCGCCGGGACGTCCACGTCCACGTCCTGCAGCTCCTTGAAGGCGCGCTTCCAGGCGCGGTCGCTCGCCCCGCCCGTGGAGATGAGTGTGCCGTCGATGTCGAAGAGGACGGCCTGCGTCCCTCCCTCGGCCATCAGGCGGCCGAGGCCTCGAGCACACCCTTCCGGATGGCGTCGGCCGAGCGGCGGATGTCGTCCTCGCTCGTCCGCCAGTTGCAGACCGAGATCCGGATCGCGGGCCGCCCCTGCCAGCTCGTTCCAGCCAGCCAGCACGTCCCGTCCTGCTGGATCCGCTGGACGGCATCGGTCGTCAGCTCCCCCGACTCGTCCCCGACGACGCCGACCAGCACCTGGTTGATCACGACCTCGTTGATCACCTCCAGTGCCGGGTCGCCATCGAGCTCGGCGGCCATCAGCCTGGCCAGCCCGGAGGTCCGCTCGACCAGGTCCGCGACTCCCTGGCGCCCAAGCGAGCGGAGCGCGGCATAGAGCACGAAGCCCCGTGCCCGCCGAGAGGACTCGGGCACCCACTGGTAGGAGTCGCGAGCATCCGCTGCCGCAGTCAGGTAGGGGGCGGCGATCCCCATCGCGCCACGGAGGTGGTCGGGGTCCTTGACGGCGATGAAGCCGCAGTCGTAGGTGACGTTGAGCCACTTGTGTGCGTCGGTCGACCAGGAGTCGGCCCGCTCCAGCCCCTCGGTCAGGTGGTCGAACTCACGGCTTGCCGCCGCCCAGAGGCCGACCGCGCCGTCGACGTGGAGCCATGCGTCGTGCCGCTCGCAGATATCCGCGAGGGCGGGAAACGGATCGAAGCAGCCGGTGTTCACCTCGCCGGCCTGCGCACAGACGATCGCCGGTCCCTCGCCGCTCTCGAGCTCGGCGGCGAGAGCTTCGGGGTCCATGCGGCCGGCGTCATCGGCCCTCACCCGGATGGCGTTCTGATCGCCAAGCCCGAGCAGCCGCAGCGCGACGAAGATGGTCGCGTGGGCGTGCTCGCCGACGAGCACTCGCACCGGAGGCGCGCCGTTCAGACCCTGCGCCTCGACATCCCACCCCGCTCGCTGCAGCACGGCATGTCGCCCGGCGGCGATACCCGAGAAGTTCGCCATCGTGCCGCCGGTCGTCAGCCCGAACCCCGACTCCTTCGGCAACCCGACCAGCTCCAGGACCCAGCGGCCGGAGACCTCCTCCGCCACCCCGGCCGAGGGGCCGCAGACGTAGAGGCTCGCGATCTGATCCCAGGCGCCCGCCAGCCAGTCGGCTCCGAGCGCCGCCGGCAGCGTTCCGCCGATCACGAAGCCGAAGTAGCGCGGGTTCCCGAGAGCGATCAGGCCGGGTTCGGCGGCGTCGGCCAGCTCCTCGACCACCCTGGCGGGGTCCTCGCCCTCCTCGGGAAGCTTGCGATCGAGGGCGGCGCGCAGTTCCTCGACGCTCGCCCGCTCGGACACGGGGCGGTCGGCAACCTCGTCCAGATAGCGCCGGGCTCGCTCGCCGGCCACCTCCAACACGCGCTCGTATCCGTCCAGGCCCATCCCTCAGCCACCGGAACGGTTCGCGCGATAGCGCCGGATCAGGTTGTTGGTAGATGAGTCGTGGTCGAGCTCGGGCTCCTCGGGCGCCTGGAGCTGGGGAATGATCGCCTTCGCGAGCACCTTCCCGAGCTCCACGCCCCACTGATCGAAGGAGTCGATCCCCCAGATCGCCCCCTGCGTGAAGACGCTGTGCTCATAGAGGGCGATCAGTGAGCCCAGCGTGTGCGGGGTGAGCCGCTCGGCGAGGATCACGTTCGAGGGCCGGTTCCCCTCCATCACCCGGTGAGGAACCACGTTGTCGGGCGTTCCCTCCTCGCGGACCTGCTCCGCCGTCTTGCCGAAGGCGAGCGCCTCGGGCTGGGCGAAGACATTCGACATCAGCACGTCGTGGTGGTCGCCCAGGGGGTTGAGGGTCTGCATGAAGCCGATGAAGTCGCCCGGGACCAGGTGCGTCCCCTGGTGGATCAGCTGGTAGAAGGAATGCTGGCCGTTGGTCCCCGGCTCGCCCCAGTAGATCGCGCCGGTCTCGTAGTCGACGCGAGCGCCGTCGAGGGTGACGTGCTTGCCGTTCGACTCCATCGTCAGCTGCTGCAGGTACGCCGGGAAGCGGTTCAGGTACTGGTCGTAGGGGAGCACCGCCGCGGTCTGGGCGCCGAAGAAGTCGCTGTACCAGACGGCGAGCAGGCCCAGGATCGAGGGCAGGCTCGCGCCGATCGGGTTCTCCTTGAAGTGCTCGTCGACGGCGTGGAAGCCGGCGAGCATCTGCTCGAATTGCTGCGGCCCGATCGCGAGCATGGTCGAGAGACCGATCGCTGAGTCCATCGAATAGCGACCGCCGACCCAGTCCCAGAAGCCGAACATGTTGTCGGTGTCGATGCCGAACTCGGCGACACCCTCGGCGTTGGTGGAGACCGCGACGAAGTGCTTGGCGATCGCCTCCTCCGATCCCAGCCTGGCGAGCGCCCACTCCCTGGCCGTCCGGGCGTTCGTCATCGTCTCCAGCGTCGTGAAGGTCTTCGAGGAGATGACGAAGAGCGTCTCCTCGGGATCGAGGTCGCGGGTCTTCTCGACGAAATCGGTGCCGTCGACGTTGGAGACGAAGCGGAAGGTCATCTCCCGGCGCGAGTAGTGGCGCAGCGCCTCGTAGGCCATCACCGGCCCGAGGTCCGATCCGCCGATGCCGATGTTGATCACGTTGCGGATCGGCTTGCCCGTCTGTCCTCTCCACTCGCCCGAGCGGACGCGCTCTGAGAACGCCGCCATCCGGTCGAGCACCTCGTGGACCTGCTTGACGACGTCCTCGCCGTCTACGACCAGCGAACGGTCCCTCGGCATCCGCAAGCGCGACGTGGAGCACGGCGCGATCCTCGGAGACGTTGATGTGCTCGCCGCGGAACATCGCGTCCCGGCGCTCCGCCACGCCGCACTCGTCGGCGAGCTGGGTCAGCAGTCCCAGCGTCTCGTCCGTGACCCGGTTCTTGGAGTAGTCGAGGAAGAGGCCGGCGCCCTCCGCGACCAGCCGCGTGCCGCGGTCGGGGTCCTCCGCGAACAGCTCCCGCAGATGCCGGTCCCCGATCTCGCCGAAGTGCTGCTCGAGGGCCGTCCAGGCCGGGCGCTGCGGAGCTGCGGTTCGGGCTCACCGCCGCAGCCTAACTACGCGGCGCAGTCGCATGCCGGTCATCGCGAGACCGCTTGGCCGCGCTAGTGTCTTACGCGAGCCAGGCGCTCGGACTCGGACTCTGATCGTGTCGAGGAGCTCGGTCCAGGACTTGACGAATGCGTCCGCCCCGTCCTTCTGGAGCTTCAGTGCAAGCGCGTCGGTGTCGACGCCCGCGTCGCGGTGGGCCTGCATGACCTGCTCGGCGTCGCCGCCGTCCTCCGGCATCGGATCGCCGACCTTGCCGTGGTCCGCGAAGGCCTCGAGCGTCTTGTCGGGCATCGTGTCGATCGTGTCCGGAGCTGCGAAGGCCTCGATGTAGAGGGTGTCCGAGGCCTCCGGGTCCTTGGTGCCGGTGCTGGCGAAGAGCAGTCGCTGCAGCCGGGCGCCCTTCTCGGCCGAGCCCCTTCCAGCGGTCGGACTCGAACAGCCGGCGCCAGTCGCGATAGGTGGTTTTGCCGACCGCGACGCCCAGGGTGTTCTTGAGGTCGTCCGGGACCTCGTCGTGGACCGCGACGTCCCAGCGGCTGATGAAGATCGAGAGGACGGAGGGCACGTCGGGGTCGAGCCCGGCCTCGATCCGCCGCTCGATCCCCCTCATGTAGGCCTCTGCCGCGGCGATCGTCTGATCGCTCGAGAACAAGCAGCGTGACGTTGATCGGCACGCCGGCGAAGATCGACTCCTCGATCGCCGGCAGGCCCTCGGGCGTCCCGGGGATCTTG
This sequence comes from uncultured Solirubrobacterales bacterium, assembly GCA_963777575.1. Taxonomy (GTDB): domain Bacteria; phylum Actinomycetota; class Thermoleophilia; order Solirubrobacterales; family 70-9; genus DASUPK01. The sequence continues at coordinate 13,223 of CAVZRH010000016.1, forward strand.
ATGAAGTTGTTCTCCTCCGCTCGCCCGTACAGGTCGGCCGCCTGCTGAATCGTCGCCTGCGTGTCGTAAGCGAACAGCGGCGAGACCTCGAGGGAGACCCAGCCGTCCATCCGGTCGGTCTCCTTGTGGATCTCGGCGAACATCCTGGCCGCGCGCGTGACGTCGGCGAGGGCGAGCTCGAAGAAGAGCTCCTCCGGCTCCATGCCCTTTTCTCGAAGCTCGGCGATCTGCTCGTCGTAGGCGTCGCCCCGAGGAGATCGCCTTGTCGAAGATCGTCGGATTGGAGGTCTGACCGGTGATCGACAGCTCGTCGATGTAGCGCTGCTCAGTCCCGTCGTCGAGCATCGTGCGGGTGATGTTGTCGAGCCAGAGGCTCTGGCCGAGCTCGTGCAGCTGTTCCGTGGGCTTCATCGTCCAAGTACCTCCTTGGCTGTCTCGGCCACCTTGTCTGGGGTGAACCCGAACTTGCTCTGTACGTCCTTCAGGGGTGCGGAGGAGCCGAAGGTGTGCATCCCGATCTTCGCTCCCTCGGGACCGACGAATCGGTCCCAACCCAGCGTAGAGGCCTCCTCGACCGAGACCCTCGCCTGGATCGCCGGCGGGAGCACCTCGTCCTGATAGCTCTGCTCCTGACGCTCGAAGAGCTCCCAGCAGGGCATGCTGACCACGCGAGAGCGAACCCCGTCGGAGACCAGCTTCTCGTGCGCCCCGAGCGCCAGCGCGACCTCGCTGCCGGTGGCGATCAGGATCACCTCGGGATCTCCGTCCTCGGGATCGGCGAGCACGTAGCCGCCTCGCCGCAGCCCGTCCGCCGAGGCGTAGCGGGAGCGGTCGATGATCGGCACGTCCTGGCGGGTCAGGACCAGGGCCACCGGCATGGTGGTGGCGGTCCATCGCGGCTCGCCACGCCTCGGTCACCTCGTTCGCGTCGGCGGGCCGGATCACGTCCAGGCCGGGAATCGCGCGCAGCGAGGCGAGCTGCTCGACCGGCTGGTGCGTCGGGCCGTCCTCGCCGAGACCGATCGAGTCGTGCGTGAACAGGTGGATCACCGGCAGCTCCATCAGCGCCGAGAGCCGGATCGCCGGACGGGCGTAGTCGGAGAAGGTCAGGTAGGTCGACCAGAGCGGGCGGAGCTTCGAGAGCGACAGCCCGTTCGAGATCGCGGCCGACTCGTGCTCACGGATCCCGTAGTGCAGCTGGCGACCGTCGCGGGTGCTCGGCTCGAAGGACTGGCCGTCGTCCAAGGCGACCGAGTTCGACCCGGTCAGGTCCGCGGCGCCGACCAGGAGCCAGGGGACCTTGGCCGCCACCGCGTTCTCGACCTTGTTCGAGGCCTTGCGGGTGGCCATCCCCTTCTCATCGGGCTCGAAGATCGGCAGCTCCGCGTCCCACCCCTCCGGCAACTCGCGGCGCTGCATCTCCTCCAGGTGAGCCGCGTTCTCGGGCTCGTCTCCCGCGGTAGCTCTCGAACAGCTCGTCCCACTTGCCCCGCAGCTCGGCGCCGCGCTTGCCCATCACCTCGGCGAAGCGATCCTGCACCCCGTCGGGGACGAGGAACTCGGCGTCCTCGGGCCAGCCGTAGAAGCGCTTCGTCTCCCGGACCTCCTCGTCGCCGAGCGGCTCGCCGTGGGCCTCGGCAGTGTCCTGCTTGTGGGGGGCGCCGTAGCCGATGTGCGAGTCGACGATGATCAGCGTCGGCCGCTCCTGCTCCTCCTGGAAGTTGTCGAAGCCCCTCGCGATCTCGTCGAGGTTGTTCGCGTCCTCCACCCGGGTGACGTTCCACTGATAGCCCTGGAACCGCGCCTCGACGTCGTCCTCGTAGGTGATCGAGGTGTGCCCGTCGATCGTGATGTGGTTGTTGTCGTAGACCCAGCAGAGGTTCGAGAGCTTCTGGTGGCCGGCGAACGAAGCGGCCTCGTTCGAGACCCCCTCCATCAGATCGCCGTCCCCCGCGATCGCATAGACGTCGAAGTCGAACAGCTCGGCGCCCGGGCGGTTGAAGTGCGCCGCCTGCCAGACCGAGGCGACCGCCATGCCGACGCTGGTCGCGATCCCCTGGCCGAGGGGACCGGTGGTCGTCTCGACCCCGGAGGTCCAGCGATACTCGGGATGGCCGGGGCACTTCGAGTCCAGCTGGCGGAAGTGCTTGATGTCGTCGAGGCTCACGGCCGGCTCACCGACGATCTCGTAGTCGGGATCGACCGCCTTCACCCTGGCCAGAAACAGCAGCGAGTAGAGCAGCATCGACGCATGGCCCGCGGAGAGAACGAAGCGGTCGCGGTTCGGCCAGATCGGGTCCTCGGGGTCGAATCGGAGGTAGTGCTGCCAGAGCGTGTAGGCGAGCGGGCGCCAGACGCCATCGGAGTGCCCGGGTGCCCCGAGTTCGCCTTCTGGATCGCGTCCATCGAGAGCGTCCGGATCGTGTTGATGCAGAGCTCGTCGATGTCGGTCTGGCGCTCGGCTGTCGCTGCCATCTCCACGATCCTACGACTAGTGTCCCCGCGCGTGACCGAGGCCAACCTCGATATGGAGAAAAAGCTCGCCGCCGAGGCGGCGGCCGAGCTGATCGAAGACGGCATGAGGGTGGGACTGGGCACGGGCTCGACGGTCGCCCACCTGCTGCCCGCGATCGCTGCACGTCAGCTCGCCGACCTGCGCTGCGTCGCGACCTCGGTCGCGACCGAGGAACAGGCGAGGGAGCTCGGAATCCCGGTCGAGGCCTTCGACACGCTCGACAGCCTCGACATCGCGATCGACGGAGCCGACCAGGTGGCGCCGGATCACTGGCTCGTCAAGGGGGGCGGCGGGGCACATACGCGCGAGAAGATCGTCGCGGCGAGCGCCGAGCGGTTCATCGTGATCGCCGACTCCTCCAAGGCGGTCGACCGGATCAAGCCCCCGATCCCGCTCGAGCTGAAGCGCTTCGGACTGGCCTCGACGCTCGAGCGAATCGGCAGGGGGCTCGGCGAGGTCGCGCTGCGCCCCGACTGCCCGCCCAGCCCCGACCAGGGGGTGATCGCCGACTACACGGGCCCCGTCCACCAGCCGGGCGAGCTCGCCGCACGCCTGGCGCTGACGCCCGGCGTGGTCGATCACGGCCTCTTCCCCGCGGGAATGGTCAGCGCCGTCCTGATCGGGCGCGGCGACTCGGTCGAGCACGTCTGAGCTAGGCGATCAGCTCGAGCGAGACGTCCCAGAGCCGCTCGGCATTGGCCGGATCAAGCGCGTAGCGCGCGACCCCGCCCATGCCGGCCTCCGGCCGCTTGTCGACCACCGGCGCCTCGTTGCAGTCCTCGAAGTAGCGGCCGCCGACGCCCTCAACCAGCGGAGAGGCGGCGAGCAGGACCGAGGTCGCCGCGCCCTGCTCGGGAGTCTTCAGCGAGCGGCCGGTCTGGCTGAACCGGTCGACGGCCTTCTTCATGTAGTCCGGGTCGGCCTCGAGCACGTGGCGCTGCAGCGGCGTCGCGATTCCTCCGGGCATCAGGGCGTTGGCCCGGATGCCGTCGTCCGCCCAACGCCGACTGGCCTCGACGGCGAACAGCACGTTCGCGGTCTTCGACTGACCGTACGCGTCGAATGGCCTGTATTCCCGGAACGAGAAGTTGAGGTCGTCGAAGATCACCGGCGAGCGCAGGTGCCCGGAGGAGCTGACCGAGACGATCCGGGCGCCTCCAGCCTCCGCCAGCGCGTCGTGCAGGCCGAGCGCGAGGGCGAAGTGCCCAGGTGGTTGGTCGCGAACTGCATCTCCTGGCCGCGGTCGGTCAGCGTCAGCTCCTGAATCGCCATCACGCCGGCGTTGTTGACGAGGATGTCGAGCGGGCCGTCCCAGGCCGCCACGAAGGCATCGATGCTGGCGGGGTCGGCCAGCTCGAGGGGAGCCACCGTACACCTCGTCGTTCCCGGTGCTCGAGCGGATGTCCGCCGCGACGCGCTCGCCTTCGTCCGTCCTCCGGACCGCCAGGGTCACGGCGGCGCCCGCCCCGGCGAGGGCGCGGGCCGTCTCGATGCCGATTCCGGATGCGCCGCCGGTGACGATGGCGCGCTTCCCGCCGAGATCGATCCCCTCGACGACCTCCGCGGCAGTGGTCTCGTAGCCGAACGGTGTCGTGATCCGTGACTCGACCGCCGCCGGCATCAGACGTTCACCTGAGCCATGCCGACCTCTTCGTAGCGCTCTCCGGAGACCTCGGGCAGCTCCGCGTCGATCCGCGACAGGTCCTCGTCGGTGAGCTCGACGTCGGCCGCGGCCGCGTTCTCCTCGAGGTAGCTGCGCCGCTTCGTGCCCGGGATCGGGACGATGTCGTCGCCCTGGGCCAGTACCCAGGCCAGCGCGAGCTGCGCCGGGGTGATGTCCTTCTCGTCGGCGATCTCCCGGAGCTTCGCGACGATCCTCATGTTCGCCTCCAGGTTCTCGCCCTGGAAGCGAGGCTGGGAGCGCCGGAAGTCGTCCTCGGCGAGCTCATCGGGAGAGGTGAAGCGCCCCGAGAGGAAGCCTCGCCCGAGCGGCGAGTAGGCGACGAAGCCGATGCCCGAGCTCCCGGCAGGTCGGCAGGATCTCCGCCTCGGGCTCGCGGGCGAAGACGGAGTACTCGGTCTGCAGCGCGGTGATCGGGTGGACGGCGTGGGCGCGCCGGATCGTCTCGGGCGCAGCCTCGCTGAGGCCGAGGTGCTTCACCTTGCCGGCCTCGACGAGCTCAGCCATCGCCCCGACCGTCTCCTCGATCTCGACGTTCGGGTCGACCCGGTGCTGGTAGTAGAGGTCGATGTGGTCCACCCCCAGGCGCTGGAGGGAACCGTCGATGGTCTTGCGGACGTTCTCCGCCGAGCCATCGATGGGGCCGAGGGTCGATATGTCACCGGCGACTGTGTTGTCCAGGTCGCGCTGGAACTTGCTGGCGATCACGTATTGGTCGCGCTTGCCCTTGACCGCCCTGCCGACCAGCTCCTCGTTGGTCAGTGGGCCGTAGATCTGGGCGGTGTCCAGGAAATCGATACCGAGCTCCAGCGCCCGCTTGATCGTCGCCTCGGATTCGTCCAGGTCGATCTCCCCATAGAACGCGGACATGCCCATGCAGCCAAGTCCGATTTCCGAGACCTCGAGGTCTCCAAGATTTCGTCTCTTCATTTCTTGCCAAGCCTTTCGCGGTAGAGGTCACTCGGGTGTCGTTTCCCCGGTATACCGGCTCCCCATACCTGCCGACCTCTAAGTCAAGGGCTCATGCTCTCCATCGACATCGAGTCCATCGCCTTCATCGCCGACGCCGAATCCGGCAAGGTCAGTCCCGGCACCTGCCCGGGGAAGAACGCGACCCCGATCGCCAGTGCCAGCAGCACCACCACGGTGACGCGTTCGGCCGTCTCACGCCAGGGGAGCACCTTCTCGATCACGATCAGGGCGGCGATCAAGACCATCCAGGTGATGCTCATCACCCCGAGCGCGAAGAGAGCCGCCATCAGCGCCCACGAGGAGCCGACGCAGTACGAGCCCTGATCCAGGCCCATGCGGAGCGCGCCCGCCGCGCCCTCGCGCCAGTCGGCGACCAGCAGCTCGCGGTCGCGGCAATGCCGCAGGCAGGTCCTCTTCAGCGGCGTGAACTCGTACAGGGCGGCGCCGGCGATCACCCCGCCGGCCACGTATCGGCCCCCGTCGTCCCAGCGCAGGAAGGAGAGGTCGAGTGCACGGACACCCTCGAACAGAACCCAGGCCACGAGGCCGACGAGCACCCAGACGAGGAGGTAGCCGACGGTGAACAGCGTCGTGCGCAGCAGGGACCGCGGCGTCACCTCCGTCCTTCCGCCCCGTGCCTGCCGGGCATACGCGCCGGCCATCGGGACCAGCGACGGGAGCATCATCGCCGCCATCATCACCGCCCAGATGCCGGCGAACCAGCCGAAGGACCCGAGGTCCGTCCCCGGGCCAGCGTCCATTCCCTGCATCCGGTCAACGGTCACCACCCAGGCGACGGCAGCCGCCGCCAGCAGGAACAGGGCCGTCAGTCGTAGGTCAGCTGCTCGTCCCAATCGGGCCTCCCTTCCGGGGTGAGATCGAAGAGGTTCCAGAGCGGCTCCAGGGTTCCCACGTGGCGGGGGGCCTGGCCGCGATCCGTCGGCGCGTAGAAGAGCTCGGAGCCCCAGAAGTGCCGGATGGTGTCGCCCTCGCGGTGGAAGACGTTCAGCATCGGCCGCTGAGCGCCCTCGGGCGTCTCCGCGAGGTAGTCCGGGTTGTACGTGTTGGCGGCCGAGGAGAGCAGCCGCAGCCGGCGCCAGCCCCGCTCTCGCTTCCAGGTCAGAAGCCGATCGAGCGAGGTCTTGGCCACCACCGCGAAGTTCACGTGCTGGCTGGCGTGATCGACCATTCCGTCGAGCTGGTCGAGCAGAGCGACGCAGGACGGGCATGGGCCCTCGGCGAGGGGAAGCTTCGCTGTCTCCTGCTCGCGGACCGGGCCGGGCGCATCGTCCTCGGGATCGCGAGGGAACATGAAGCTGTAGATCGCCAGCGAGTCCATGCCCGGAGCGAACAGCTCCGACAGGCGGACGTTCATTGGCGTCCCGTCGGGGCCCTCACCCTCGAAGACGTAGTCCTCGGGTACCTCGCCGCCGGGTGGCAGATTCCGCCGCTCCGCGGCCACCGCCTCCATCTGACGGCGGAGGTCGATCTCCTTGGCGAGCAGTTCGTTCCGCGCCGCCCTGTACTCGGCGCTCTCTCCTGGGAAGGTGACGTCCACGTTGGCCTCTCCTACTTAGACGCCAGAACCCGCGCCATCTCATCGAAACAGGCCGACCAGCCCTCGTACTGAGAGTCCCGCCGTGCCGCCTCGGAGATGTCGCTGTTCACGAACAGCACGGTTGTGGCGCCGTCCCGCTCGATGAACTCCAGCTCGATCATCTGCTGGTTCGAGGGGTCGTCTTCGAAGGTCCAGGTGAACGCGAGGCGGTGGGGCCGCTCGATCAGCGTGTACTCGCCGCCCGCACGGACGGGCTCCCCGTCGGGCATTCGCATCACGACTCGGACCTTCCCGCCGACGCGCAGGTCCACCTCGGCATCAGCCTCCCGCCAGCCCTCCCTCGGCCTGAACCAGCGGCCGATCACCTCCTCGCTCGTCCAGGCGTCGAAGACGTCCTCCGCCGGAGCATCGAAGGTTCTCTCGATCCGAACCACCCTCGTCGCTTCCTCGGGCACCGTCACTCCTTTCTCTCCTCGAGATACTCGCCGACGACGTCGAAGAGCCGCTCCCAGCGCTCGCGTTGACTTTCTATCCAATCCGAGGTCTCGGCCAGCGTGTCCGGCCGCAGGGCGAGCCGATGAGTGCGGCCCTCGATCACCCGGCTGACCACCCCTGCCTCCTCGAGTAGCTTCAGATGTCGCGAGATGGTCGGCTTGGAGACGCCGAGGTCATGGGTCGCCTCCCCAACCGTCGCCGCCCCGCCGCTGAGCCTCTCCACGATCTCGCGGCGGGTCGGGTGAGCCAGGGCGGTGAAAGCATCGTTAGCCATTCTGCTAACTATATAGTCTGACCTACAGACCGACAAGGAGGACCCGATGCCCGAGCACAGAGTTGGAACGCAGGAGGAGTGGAAGGCCGAGCGGGATGAACTGCTCACGGAGGAGAAGGAGCTCACTCGTCGCGGCGACGAGCTCACGAAGAAGCGCCAGGAACTTCCCTGGGTGGCGGTGGACAAGGACTACAGGTTCGAGACTGACGACGGGAGCAAGTCGCTGGCCGATCTCTTTGACGGGCGCTCCCAGCTGCTGATCTACCACTTCATGTTCGGCCCGCCCTACGACGCGGGTTGCACTGTCTGCTCGTCGATTGCGGACAACATCAATGCGAACGCCCCGCACCTGAACGCAGGCGATGTGACCGTGCTGCTGGCGTCCCGAGCGCCGCTCGACAGGCTCCAGGCCTACAAGGGGCGGATGGGCTGGGAGAACCTGGGCTGGGTCTCAACCGCCGACGACGACTTCAACCGCGATCTCGGCTTCCTCCACACCGAGGAGGAGCTGAAGCCATTCCTGGAGAGCGGCCAGATCCCGCCGACGGTCGAAACGATGGCTGAGCTCTCCGGAACCGACGTGAAGGGATACGTCACGGAGGGCCCCGGCGTCAGCGTCTACACGCTCTCCGATGGCACCGTCTACCGGACCTACGTGGCCACCTCGCGGGGGCTCGAGGGACCCGCGATGGGCTACTACGGCCTGCTCGACCGGACGCCGAAGGGGCGCCAGGAGAGCGACGAGGTCTGGATCCGCCGCCACGACGAGTACGAGAACTAGCCGCCGGGAGCGGCGGCCCGGTCCGCGAGGACGAGCGAGTCCCCGCCGGGATCGACCCGCCCGGCGGGGATCGATGGGTCCCGCGCGAGCAGCTTGGCGAGTGCGTCGACCTTCTCTTCGCCGGTGACGACCCAGAGCAGCCTGCGGGTTCGGTGGAGCTCCGGATAGGTGAGGGTCATGCGGCGGACCCCCTGGTACTCGCCGGACGTGACGGCGACTCGCTTGTCCGTCACCTCGAGAACAGGGTCTCCGGGAACCAGCGAGGCGGTGTGGCCGTCCGGGCCAAGGCCCAGGTGCGCGAGGTCCAGCGGCTCCGGCAGGGAGGCCGCGTAGCGGTCGGCTGCGGCGTCCAGATCCTCGTCGGTGACCGGCATCGGCCGGATGCTGCCCTGAGCGCCGATCGAGAGGCTCTCCACCAGGTGGGTCAGGTTGCGCTCGTCGTCGCCGGCCGGAGCCACTCGCTCGTCGACCTGAAAGATCTCGATCTCCCGCCAATCGAGGTCGAACTCCTCGAGCTGGGAGAACATCGACCACGGATCGCGGCCGCCGCTCACGGCGAGCGCGAAGTGGCCGCGCTCCGCGATGTCCGCCCGAGCAGCCTCGGCGATCACCTCAGCGCCGCGGCGGTGGACGGCGTCGGCGTCCTCGAGGACCTCGAGGCGGTGGGCGCCCACCGCTACTTCGGCTTCTCCTGGTGTCCGCCGAACTGGTAGCGCATCGCGGACAGGACCCGGTTCGCGAAGTCATCCAGATCGCGCGAGGCGAAGCGCTCGTAGAGAGCAGTGGTGAGCACGCCGGCCGGCACCCCCTCCTCGATCGCGGCGATCGAGGTCCAGCGCCCCTCGCCGGAGTCGGAGACGCGGCCCTCGAAGTCCGAGAGGTCACCCGACTTCTGAAGCGACGCCGCGGTGAGGTCGAGCAGCCACGAGCCGATCACGCTGCCCCGGCGCCAGACCTCGGCGACCTCCGGAATGTCGATGTCGTACTGGTAGTACTCGGGGTGCTCGAGCGGGGCTGTCTCTGCGTCCATCTCCCGCTCCACCTTCCCCGCGTTCGCGTTCTTGAGGATGTTGAGTCCCTCGGCGTAGGCGGCCATCAGGCCGTACTCGATGCCGTTGTGGACCATCTTCACGAAGTGCCCCGCACCGTTCGGGCCACAGTGGAGGTAGCCGTTCTCGGCGGTGTCGGGGTCCCCGCTGCGACCTGGCGTCCGCTCGGCCGACTCGACGCCGGGAGCAATCGTCTTGAAGATCGGGTCGAGGCGCTCGACCGCGGCGTCGGGGCCGCCGATCATCAGGCAGAAACCCCTGTCCAGACCGAAGACGCCGCCGCTGGTGCCGCAATCGATGTAGTCGATGCCCTTCTCGCCCACCATCTCGGATCGGCGCATGTCGTCTCGGTAGTAGGAGTTGCCGCCGTCGATGATCGCGTCGCCCTTCTCGAGCACCTCGGCGACCTCCTTGACGGTCGACTCGGTGATGTCGCCCGCCGGGACCATGATCCAGACGGCGCGCGGAGCTTCGAGCTTCTCCGCCAGCTCCTTCAGGGAGGACGCGCCGGTCGCACCCTCCCCCGCGAGCTCCTCGATCGGGCCCGGGTTGACGTCGTAGACCACGCAGTCGTGTCCGTCGCGCATCAGCCGCCGGACGAGGTTCGATCCCATCCTGCCCAGGCCGACCATTCCGAGCTGCGCCATGGCGGGCATCCTACGGGCCGTCGCGCCCCGGGGAAGCTTCGCCGGTCCGCTAGGTTGCGCGCGTGGCTGTCGCCGATCAAAGTCCGCACCTGGGCCCTCCCGGCGACGCCCTGGTGATCTTCGGGATCACCGGCGACCTGGCGAGGAAGATGACCCTGAAGGCGCTCTACGACCTGACGGAGAACGGCACGCTCACCGTGCCCGTGATCGGCGTCGGCCGCTCCGACTGGAGCGACGAGGATCTCCACCAGCACGCCCGCGAGGCGATCGAGGCTCGGTTCGAGGTCAAAGGCGGGGAGATCGACGAGGACGTCTTCAAGAAGTTCGCCGACTTGCTCAGCTACGTGCAGGGCGACTACAACGACTTCGACAGCTACCGCAAGCTGAAGGACGCGCTCTCGGGCGCCCAGCACCCGGTCTTCTATCTCGAGATCCCGCCTTCGCTCTTCGCCGGAGTGATTCAGCGCCTCGGCAGCGCAGGGCTGACGAAGGACGCCCGAGTGGTGATCGAGAAGCCCTTCGGGCACGACTACGACTCCGCCGTCGAGCTCAACGACCAGATCCACGAGATCCTGACGGAGGAGCAGGTCTACCGGATCGACCACTTCCTCGGCAAGGAGCCGGTCCAGGACATCACCTACCTGCGCTTCGCCAACTCTCTCTTCGAGCCGATCTGGAACCGCCGCTACGTCGAGTCGGTGCAGATCACGATGGCGGAGAACTTCGGTGTCGACGACCGCGGCAGCTTCTACGACGCGGTCGGCTGCCTGCGTGACGTCGTTCAGAACCACCTCCTTCAGGTGCTGGCCCTGGTGGCGATGGAGCCCCCCTCCGCCGGGGCCGATTACGACTCGATTCGAGACGCGAAGCTCGACCTCTTCAAGGCAATCCCAGGCGCAGACCCGACCCGCTACGTGCGCGGCCAGTACGAGGGATACCGCGAGATCGAGGGCGTCGACCCGAATTCCACCACCGACACCTTCGTCGCCCTCCGGCTCGACATCAAGAACTGGCGCTGGTTCGGGGTCCCCTTCTTCATCCGCGCCGGCAAACAGCTCGCCGAGAAGGTCACCGAGGTTCGAGTGGTGCTCCAGAGCCCCCCGCAGGTGGGGGTCGGCGGAGGCCCCATCCCGGCGACGGACGAGATCGTGCTCAGGATCGACCCGGATCCCGGGGCGCGCGTCCTGCTCGAAGCGAAGCAACCAGGCGAGGACAAGCTCCGCCGCGTTCACATGGACCTCCTCTTCAAGCAGCAGTTCGGCGACCAGCCGGGTCCCTACGAGCGGCTGCTCGCGGACGCCCTCGCCGGAAATCAGCAGCGCTTCGCCCGCGAGGACAGCGTGCTGGAGACCTGGCGCATCGTGCAGCCCCTGCTCGACAAGCCGTGCGAGCTCGAGGAATACCGCGTCGGCAGCTGGGGGCCCGAGGGCGCCTCCAACCTGCTGCATGGCTACGGCGGCTGGCGCAGGCCATGGCTGCCGGAAAAGCAGCCTGAGCCAGTCGCGGCGAGCTGAGCCGGCTCCACGACGCATGCCCCGGATCGTGGTCGTCGGCGCCGGGATAGGCGGATTGTGTGCCGCGCGAGCAGCCGCGCTGGCCGGTCATGACCCAGTTGTGATCGAGCGCTCCCCTGCCGGCACGGCGCTCGGCGCGGGCCTGGTGCTCTGGCCGAACGCGGTCCACGCGCTCGACGCACTGGGCCACGGTCCAGCCGTGCGAGCGGTGGCGGCGGTCGCCAGACGCGCCGTCTTCCTGGGCGCATCCGGCGGCAAGCTCTCCGAGATCGACCTCGAGGCGGTCGGGCGCAGCGAAGGCGCACCGATGTTGGTCGTCGAGCGGCCGGCACTCCAGGCGGTTCTGGCCGACGGGCTGGCGGTTCGGCACACACGAGGTGAGCGCGGTCGACGAGCGCGGAGTGACGCTGGCGGACGGGGAGCGGATCGAAGGAGACGCGATCATCGGCGCCGATGGCATCGGATCCGTAGTACGCCGTTACGTCTCACCGGGTCGGAGCCACTCGACACCGGCCACACGGTCATCCGCGGGATCGCTGAGCACGACATCGGGCCGGCGAGGCATTCGAGTCGTGGGGCCGAGGGGAGCTTGTCGGCGGTGCGGCGCTGCCGGGCGGACGCTCCTATTGGTTCTACGAGGCTCCGAGCGGGCGGATCACGCAACGAACCCGCTCGCTGCAGTGACGCGCGACGATGGCCGACGCCGATCCCCGAGCAGGTCGCCGCCACCGACCCCGAAAGCGTGCTCATCAACCGCATCGTGCGCTTGAACCCGCAGCCCGACCTGGACGCGTGGGAGGGTCACGCCTGCTCGGCGACGCGGCCCACGCGATGGAGCCGAACCTCGGCCAGGGAGCGGCCCAGGCCATCGAAGACGCCCAGGCGCTGCTCGTCGCGCTGCGCGGACGGAAGTGCTGGCCGATGCGCTTTCGGCCTACGCCGCGACTCGGCGCCGGCGCGCGCACATGTTCCAGCGGCAGTCCTCGCGCTTCGCCCGACTCGCGCTCTCGACCCACTCTGGCCCGCGCGACCTGATGATGCGCCTGACCCCGGAGAGCGGTGCGCCGGCGAACGACGCAGATCCTTCTGCGCCGCCACGCCCAGTCGCGGCAGTCTGCTTCGTAGCGTCGCGCCGCGACCGCCGCTTTCGTCCAAAGCAGCTACTCCGAGCTTAGGCCTCGCAGTGCATGAAGGTTCTTCCGTCCGGGGGCCGAATCGGATCGCCTCACGCCCAGCAAATGAGGCCCTCGACGCTTACGCACGACGACCAGCTCGAGCGCCGCCTGCGCAGAGGACCCTCGCCGTGACGGCGGCGCTCGGATGGGGCGCGCTCGCCGCGTCATCGCTGGTCATCGGCGCGTTACTCGGGATCGCCAGGCCCTGGCCCGGATCGCCTCATCGGTCTCGTGCTCGCCTTCGGAGCAGGCGCTCTGATCAGCGCCGTCAGCTTCGACCTCGCGGAACAAGGCGCACGTCTCGGCGACCGTGGGGTGCTGGGCGTGGGCCTGGGCCTGGGCGCGGCCACCTTCTTCGCACTCAACCGATGGCTGGAACGACGACGCAGGCGCGGTAACGGGGCGGCGCGCCGACGAGGACTCCGGGACCGCGCTCGCCCTCGGCGCGTTCCTCGACGGCATCCCCGAGCAGCTCGTGCTCGGAATCGGGATCGCGGCGGGGCGAGGGGGTCAAGTGTCGGGCTGCTCGCCGCGATCTTCGTCTCCAACCTCCCGGAGGCGGTCGGCTCGTCCGTCGCGATGCGCGCCGCAGGGACCCGACCGGCGGCAATCCGCCGGCTCTGGGTCTTCATCGCCCTGATCTGCACCGCGGCCTCCGTCGCTGGCTACGCGATCGCTGACAACGTGTCGGACAACCTGAACGCCGGCGTTAACGGGTTCGCCGCCGGTGCGCTTCTGGTCATGCTGATCGACTCGATGGTCCCGGAGGCGGTCCGCAAGGGTGGCGACATCGCGGGTCTGATCACCGTTCTGGGCTTCGCGATCGCTGCCGCCCTTTCAGGAATCAGATGAGCGCAGGCTACGCATAATCACGGCGTTCTGCTTTCCATGCAAAGCGGCACCTCCCAGCCGCGCGGAGCCGCCAGCTCGGCGGATCGGGAGGACCGGCTGAACACTCGCCCTCGTTAGAGTGCGATCAGTGTCCGAGGCCACCCTCCACACCAACGCCGGCCCGATCACCGTCAGCTTCTTCGACGACGACGCGCCGAAGACGGTCGAGAACTTCCGCAAGCTCGCCGGCGACGGCTTCTACGACGGGCTGATCTTCCACCGCGTCATCAAGGACTTCATGATCCAGGGAGGTGACCCGGAGGGGACCGGAACCGGCGGCCCGGGCTACACCTTCGAGGACGAGTTCAACGACCACAAGATCGTCCGCGGCGCGCTGGCGATGGCGAACGCCGGACCCGACACCAACGGGTCGCAGTTCTTCATCGTCACCACCGACGCCGCACCCTGGCTCGACGGAAAGCACACCGTCTTCGGGGAGATCACCAGCGGGATGGATGCCGTGGACGCGATCGAGGGAACCGAGACCGGTGCCGGCGATCGCCCGGCCGAGCCGCAGGTGATCGAGCGCGTCGAGCTGAGCGATTAGGCGAATGACACGCGGGGAAGGCAGCTGAGGTGGCCGACCGAACGATCGTGATCACCGGGGCGACGGACGGCCTGGGCAAGGGACTCGCGGCCGAGCTCGCGCCGAGCGGCGCCCGCCTCATCCTGCACGGTCGCAACGAGGAGAAGGGCCAGGCACTGCTCGACGAGCTGCGCCCTCGATCGACCGGCGAGCTCGAGTGGCGCCGCGCGGACCTCGGCTCGCTGGACCAAGTGCGCGAACTGGCCGACTCGCTGAGCAACGAGGAGCGGATCGACGTCCTCGTCAACAACGCCGGCATCGGGACGGCGCGACCGCGCGAGGAGAGCGAGGATGGTTACGAGCTCACGTTCCAGGTGAACTACCTGGCCCCGTTCCTGCTCACCCATCGCCTGCTGCCGGTGATCGAGCGCTCGGCGCCCGCCCGGATCGTCAACGTGTCCTCGGCCGGACAGGCCCCGATCGACTTCGACGACGTCATGCTCGAACGGCACTACAGCGGCGTCCAGGCGTACTGCCAGAGCAAGCTCGCCCTGGTCATGTTCACCTTCGACCTGGCCGAGGAGCTCGAGGACACCGGCGTCACCGCCAACTGCCTGCATCCCGGGACCTACATGCCGACCCAGATGGTCAGCCAGGCCGGCATCGATCCGGTCACCCCGCTCGAGGACGGAATCGCAGCCACCATGCGGCTGATCGCCTCACCCGAGCTGGAGGGCGTGAACGGCCACTACTTCGACGGCACCAGCGAGTCGGCGCCGCACCCGCAGGCCGAGGACCCGGAGGCCCGCCGCCGGCTGCGAGAGGTCTCGGCGGAGCTCACCGGCATCCAGGCCGCCGCCTAGGCTTCCTCGCATGGGTCTGGGCGACAAGTTCCGCGAGCTCTTCGGCGTCGGCGAGGACTCCCTCCACCCCGACGGTCTCGCCGAGCTCAAGGTCGGCGACGCGAGCTACGACGACTGGGACGTGGTCCGCGACTTCGAGGAGCTGGAGACCGCCCGCGCCTGGCGCCAGCAGCTCACCGACGCCGGCCATGGAGGCCGTGATCACCTCCGACCACCCGCTCGACGAGTACGGGCGCGGCGACATCGCACTTCGCGTCCCGCCGGGCAAGTGGAGCGAGGCGAACGAGCTGCTCGACGAGCCCGTCTAGGCGAGGTCCTTGTCGAGCTCCGGGTCGGCGTAGCAGACGACGGTGTGGGCCCGGCGGTCGGGCCAGCCGCGGCGCTCGCGCTCGAAGAGGACTCCCCAGAAGCCGAGCAGCAGCGGCAGCGCCGAGATCCCCAGCCAGATCACGCGGCGGAGGGCCTGGCCCGGCCTGACGGCGGTGGCGTCTTCGGAGAGCATCCGAATGGCGACGAAGGACATCCCGGGCGTCCGGCCGGCGCCCGACCAGAAGATCACCAGGTAGGCGATCGCGATCAGCGACCCAGGCGTGAATGCGCCGAGAGCGATCACCACCGTGCCCGCGTGCTCATCGCCCTTCGAGAAGGCGGTGACCAGAGCCGCGATCGCCGCGGTGATCAGCAGCAGTGAGCCGTAGACGACGCCCGGCGTCGATGGCCAGCGCGAGCAGGCGGCTGAAGGAGCCGGCATAGATCGGGCGGCTCTCCCGCTGGGGCCTGCGGAGAACCCTGCGGGCCACTCGCTCCACCGCCGTGTCGACCTGCCTGGCCGCGCTCCGCACCCCCCGCCGCAGATCGTCGAGCAGGCCGATCCCCTGCTTGGCGATCGCGTCGCGCACCTCCGGCGCGTCGGCGACCCGCTCGACCAGCTTCTGCGCCTCCTCGCTCTCCAGGACCTTGCCCCAGACGCGCTTCGTCGTCTCGTTGTCAAGGAACCTCTCGGTCGCCTTCGCGGCGGTCTCGCTGTCGAGCGCGCGATCGACGCTTCGATCCACGGCTCGATCGATACCCAATCGCCTGGCCACGCCGCGTGCGCCGCTGAAACCGGCGCGCGCCGCCGACTCGAGCAGCGAGCCGACCGCGCCGTTGGACGGCGGATCCACCCGCGGTGAGGGGTCCGGACGCTTCTCCGGGGTGGACGAGTCGGATGCGGGGGGTCGCGTCGCCATGCGTGTGAACAAGCCTGAGAGTAGTGTCCGCTCCGTGGCGTCCGGGGAGAAGGATCTCAACGAGCGCATGATGCTCAGGCGCGCCCGCTTCATCGGCGAGCCGGCACCGGATCACAAGCTTCCCGAGGACCCGATGGATCCGGTCGACGCGAAGTACCTGATCGAGGAGGAGCTCTTCCTGGACGGCGACCCCGAGCGGAACCTCGCCACCTTCGTCACCACCTGGATGGGCCCGGACGTCACGGAGTTGATCGGTCAGAACCTGTACCGGAACTTCATCGACCACGCCGAGTACCCACAGACGGCCGAGATCGAGCAGCGCTGCATCAGGATGCTGGCGGATCTCTTCCACGCCCCGGGCGAGACGATGGGCGCGCGGACACAGGGCTCCTCCGAGGCGATCATGCTCGGCGCGCTGGCGATGAAGTGGAAGTGGCGGGGTCGCCGGGAGAAGGCCAAGGAGGACACGAGCAAACCCAACCTGATCTTCGGCGGCGACGTGCACGTCGTCTGGGAGAAGTTCTGCCGCTACTTCGACGTCGAGCCGCGGATCGTGCCGCTGCAGGACGACAAGATCGTGATCGGGCCCGAGGACATCGAGCCGCACATCGACGAGAACACGATCGGCGTCGCGGCGGTCCTGGGGACCACCTTCACCGGCCATGCCGACGATGTCGTCGGCATCAATGATCTGCTGGTGAAGGTCAAGAACGACAAGGGCATGGACATCCCGCTGCACGTGGACGGCGCCAGTGGGGGGTTCGTCTGGCCCTTCCTCTATCCGGACTCCAAGTGGGACTTCCGCCTCGAGCAGGTCGCTTCGATCAACGCCTCGGGACACAAGTTCGGGCTCGTCTATCCCGGCATCGGCTGGCTGATCTTCCGAACCCCCGAGTCGCTGCCCGAGGACCTGATCTTCTACGAGGACTACCTGGGCAAGCGCGATGCGACCTTCACGCTCAATTTCTCGACCGGATCCGCGATGGTCCTCGCCCAGTACTTCAACTTCATCCGCTTCGGGCGCTCGGGCTACGAGCACCTGATGAAGCTGATGCAGAAGAACGCCGCGGAGCTCGCCAAGGGAATCACCGAGCTCGGCCCGTTCGAGCTGATCGGCGAGGGCGAGCAGCTGCCCCTGGTCGCCTGGAAGCTCAGCGGGGACCAGCCCTACGACGTAGTTCGACGTGGCGTCACAGTTGGCCGCCGAGCGCGGCTGGATGGTCCCCGCCTACCACCTGCCGCCCAACGCGCAGGACGTGAAGCTGATGCGGGCACTGGTCAAGCTGACCCTCGGCTACTCGCAGGCCGAGAAGCTGATCGAGGACCTCAAGACCGCCTGCGAGACGCTGCAGAAGAAGGGCGGCGTGGACGAGCACGCGCGCAAGCGCGTCCACACCTCGACCGGCTTCTGAGCCGAAACTACGCCGGCAGCCAGGTGAAGCGGACGCTCTGGCCGCCCTGCGTGCAGGTGACGAAGCGGGCGTCGGAGTGGATGTCGCGCTTGGCGGTGCAGGTGAAGCCCTCGACCGAGCAGGTGCGCTGTGGTCCGATTGGTGAGTCGGGGTTATCGACGGTGTTGCAGGTCTTGCCGTTCCGGTCCCAGGCGGTCGCCACTCCGACCGCCGCGGTGCAGTCGAGCCCGGTGAACTTGAAGTCCTGGTAGGCGTCCGGGATCGAGCAGGGAGGCGCTGAGCCGCCAGTGGTGTTGGTCGTCTCGGCGGGCTTCTTCTGGCCGCCGCCGGTCGTTGCAGTGGTCGTCGTCTCGGTGGGGACCGGGATCGGCGAGGTGGGCGACTGGATCGAGATGGCCGTCGAGGCGGTGCTGTCCTGGCCGCTCGAGTCCGAGCCGCAGCCCACCAGAGCGCCGAGCAGGGCGGCCGCGGCCAGAGTCGCCACCAGTCTTGTCGTCCGGATCGGGTTCACGTCGGCGGGAGTTGTAGCGGCTACGGGAGCGGCTCGAGGCCCTCGTCGAGCTCGACCCCGAAGGTGTTCAGCGCGAAGGCGACCATGTGGTAATGGCCCACGACCATCGTCGCCTCGATCAGCTGCTCGGTGTCGTAGGTCTCGGCCAGGGCCGCCCAGGTCTCCTCGGACATGCGCGACTCCGCATGCAGCTCGTCCGCGGCGCGCAGGAGCGTCGCCTCGTGCGCCGACCATCCGTCCGCGTCCGGCCCGTCGAGGACCCGGTCGATCGTCTCGCGGTCGATGCCTCCGGCCAGCGAGATGCGGACGTGCTGGCCCCACTCGTAGTCGGAGCGGCAGTTGACGGCGGTGCGGAGGATGAGCAGCTCGCGGTCGGGGCCCGAGAGCCTGCCCGAGGTCAGCAGGTAGCCGCCGAACCGCAGCCAGGCCAGGAAGAGATCGGGATGGCGGGCGAAGGTCGGGAAGATGTTGTTGTCGCCGAGGCGGCTCTCGATCCCGGCCGGGACCGTGTCGAGGATGCGCTTGACGTCCCCCTCCCACTCATCGGGGGGAAGCGGCGGGATGCGAGGCTCGTCGCTCACCGTGTCGCCCTCGGGGCGACGGTCAGCCCGCCGTCCACGATCAGGTTCTGGCCGGTGACGTAGCTCGATTCGCCCGAGAGCAGGAAGACGGCGGCGTACGCGACCTCCCAGGCCGTCCCCTGACGCCCGGCGGGGATCGGAACCTCGTCGCGCAGTGGGCTGATCTGGGACGCGAGCCGGCCGAGCGAGGTGTCGATCAGGCCCGGCATCAGCAGATTGGTCCGGATGCGGGGGGCGCCCTCCACCGCGGACTGGCGGCAGAGCGCCTCGAGCGCCGCCTTGGAGGCGGCGTAGACCGGGAAGGGCATCACCTCGCGCGAGGCGATCGAGCCGACAAGCACGACCGCGCCGCCCTCGTCCATCGACGCAATGGCGAGCTTGCAGCCCAGGAACTGGGAGCGGGCGTTGACCGCCATCACACGGTCCCAGTCCTCCACGCTGGTGCCCGCCAGCCCGAAGCCCGCTCCGATCCCAGCGTTCATCACCAGGCCGTCGATGCCGCCGAACTGCGCGGCCGTCCTCTCGAAGGCATCAGTCATCGCCGCCTCGCTGCTCGCGTCGGCCCCGATCACGAGCGCGTCCGCGCCCTCGGCGCGCACCAGCTCGGCGGTCTCCTCCGCGCTCTGCTCGTTCAGATCCAGCAGGGCGACCGACGCGCCCTCCCGCGCGAAGAGGATCGACATCGCTCGCCCGTTGCCGATCGGTGGGTCATCGAGGCCGTGGTCCTCCTGTCCCGCGCCGACGATGAGGATGCGCCTGCCCTCGAGCCGGCCGCGGCCGGGCGCCGCTCCACGTGCCTCCTCAGCAATCGACTCACGCCTCACGGATCTGACCCTATCCCCCCCGGCGCTGCAACAGCCGACTCACGTCCGAGTGCTCGCGGGGGCACCGGCCCAGCCTTAAACCGCGGTAGGCCACGTGCCGATGATGAGTTCAGGACGGGTGGGGTAACCCTGCCCTTTGGCCATGAATGGAAACTGGCTGACCAGCCAGTTAGTCTGCTCAATGCTGAAGACACCTGACGAACAAGCGGCATCCGCCTCCCCTGCGCCCGCGGGCGCCGACGGCAACGGTCTCGATCTGAGCGACCTCGACGCGATCGACGTCCCGGATCGGCCGAACTGGGAGAACGGCCCGCCACACGAGCTGTTCAAGGAGCTGCGCGGCCGCTGTCCCGTCCACTGGTCCGAGATCCCCGAGTATCCGGAGGAGGAGGGCTTTTGGTCCGTCACCAAGGCGGCCAATGTCCGCGAGGTGAGCCTCGACTGGGAGACCTACTCGTCCGAGCTCGGCGGGGTCACCGGGCTGACGCACGCGATTCCCCTGGAGCTGACGAGGAGCATGTTCATCGGCCAGGACCCGCCCAAGCACGACCGCCTCAAGATGCTCTTCCAGCGCGGCTTCACGCCCAAGCGCATCGCCGAGCACGAGGACCGGATCCGGGCGATCGTCGAGAAGGTGCTCGACAACGTCGCACCGCGAGGCGAGTGCGACCTGGTCACCGATATCGCCCAGCCGGTCGTCGCGCGGGTGATCGGCAGCTTCATGGGCATCCCCGAGGAGGACGACATCATCTGGGCCCGGCTGATGAACTCGGCGCTCGGTCTGGGCGACGACGACCTCAACCCGGGCGGCCTCGACCAGATCCTCCAGGAGGACATCCCCGAGATCTTCGAGCGGTGCGGCAAGATGATCGAGGAGCGGCGCGAGAATCCGACCGACGACCTGACGAGCGTGCTGGTCCACGCCGAGGTCGACGGCGAGACGCTCCAGGAGCACGAGATCGTGATGGGCTTCTTCCTGCTGGTCGCCGCCGGCAACGACTCGACCAAGGCGACCTACACCAGCGGGATGCGGGCGCTGATGGAGCACCCCGAGCAGATGCGCGAGCTCGCCGGCGATCCGTCACTGATCCCCGCGGCCGTCGAGGAATGCCTGCGGATGTATCCCGCCTTCGCGCACTTCCGCCGCACCGCGACCCGCGACACCGAGATCGCCGGCTGTCCGATCAAGGAAGGCGAGAAGGTGGTCATGTGGTACGTCTCGAGCAACCGCGACGAGGACGTCTACGAGGACCCCGAGCACTTCGACGTCCACCGCAACCCCGAGCACCAGGCCTTCGGAGCCGGCGGGCGGCACTTCTGTCTGGGCACGGCACTGGCCCGGCTCGAGCTGCGGATCCTCTTCGAGGAGACCCTGCGCCGCTTTCCCGACATGCACCTCGCCGGGGAGCCGCAGCCGGCAGTCTCAGCCTTCCTCAACCAGCTGAAGACACTGCCGGTTCGCTGGTCCCCGGCCGCCTAGCGGCCGACCGGAATCGCGAGATACTGAGCGGGCGATGTCGCAAGAGAACGTCGAGCTTGTTCGGGCCGGGTATGAGCGCTACACGACCAGGGGTGAACTCGGCCAGGACTACACGGACGACTTCGTCTGGGACGTGTCGAACCTCCACTGGCCCGGGCAGCAGGTCTACAAAGGCGCTGACGGCGCGCGCACCTTCCTCAGAGAGTGGGCGGATTCATGGGTGGACTGGGAACTTGAGCCAGAGTCCTTCCACGACGCGGGCGACAGGGTCGTCGTGCTCCTGCACCAGCGCGCCCGCTCGAAATCGACCGGGATGCCCGTTGAGATGTCTTTCGCCCAGATCTGGACTCTTCGCGATGGCAAGAGGACCCGGATGGAGATGTATTCCGACCCCGCCGAGGCCCTCCAAGCCGCCGGGCTGTCGGGGTCCCGAGTGCAACCGCCGTAACGGCGATCGCAAGCGCTCTCCTCCACAATCGACCTCCCGCCAGAGCGGCGGGAATCACACTTGGCTTTAGGTATGTCTCAAAAGGGAGCGACCAAACAGCGAGGACGGACGGCAGCGGCGAGCCGTGAGGACGTGATCGAGGCGGGCCTCCACCGCTACCTGCGCGGCCGCCGCATCGACGTGCAGGCGATCGCCGCGGAGATCGGGGTGGGCCGCGCGACGGTCTACCGCTGGTTCGGCTCGCGCGACAACCTGATCGGCGAGGTGGTCACCCGGGCAACCGAGCCCGTGCTCGTCGAGGCCCGCGCCGGGCTCGAGGGAAAGGGCGGTCCCGGCCTGCTCGACACCTTCGACCGCTTCAACCGCGCGCTGGCGGACGCGCCTGCCCTGCGGGTCTTCGTCGAGCAGGAGCGCGACGCGGCGCTCCGGCTGGTCGCGTCAGGCGCCGGGATCGTTCAGCCCCGGATCGTCGAGCTGATCACGGCGCAGATCACGGAGGAGGTCGAGGCCGGCACGTACGAGCCGCCGGTCGAACCGGCGATCCTCGGGTACGCGATCGTGAAGCTCGCCCAGGCGTTCCTCTTCAATGACACGGTCGCCGGCATCCGGGGCGACGTCGACCGCCTCCGCGAGGTCGAGGCGGCGCTGCTCGGCGTTCCGGCGTAGATCGCTGACGCCGCCCGGGTGGCGGCGAAGTTGTTAATAGCCGGTGAAAGATTCGCCATAGTCTTCGCCCATGAGCAGCACGGCAGTGGCGGAGGGGACCGGACCTCGCCCGACCAAACGAGCGACGAAGCGGAACCGCGGCTGGCGATCGCACTGGGCCGTGCGGGTGGGCGTGCCCGGCCTGTACCTCGCCGGGACGGCGATCGCTATCGACCGGCTGGGCCTCCCCTACTCGCAGGACTGGATCTTCATCTGGATCGTCGGGCTGATGGTCGCCATCTCGATGGCCGGCGGCGAGCACTCGCTGCGGCGCCTGGTCACGGACTGGCTGCCGATCATCGTCGCCCTGCTCGCGTACGACCTGCTGCGCGGCGTGGCCGACGGCAATCTGCTTCCGATCCACTGGCAGCCGCCGGTGGACGCGGACAAGATCCTCGGGCTCGGTCAAGTCCCGACAGTCCGCCTTCAGGACGCGCTCTACACGCCCGGCCACCTGCATTTCTGGGACTACGCGGCGTTCAGCTTCTGGTTCTCTCACTTCTTCGCGACGCTGCTCGTGGCGGTCGGGATCTGGCTCTACCGCCACGAATGGTTCAGCCGCTTCGCGGCCTGCATCGTCGCCCTTGCGGCGATGGGCCTGGTCACCTACGTGCTCTTCCCGGCGGCCCCGCCGTGGCTCGCGGCCGACCACGGCTACATCGATCACACCTACCGGATCACGCACGCCGTGGTGAACAACCTGCCGGTACCCAAGGCCGGCGCCCTCTTCCAGAAGGGGACCGACTGGGGGAACGACGTTGCCGCCGTGCCCTCACTTCACGCGGCGTACACGATGTTGATCTGCCTCTTCCTCTGGCCACGGATCAATCGGCGCTGGCGACCACTGCTCGTCGCCTATCCGATCGGGATGGGCCTCTCCCTGATCTACCTGGGCGAGCACTACCTGATCGACATCCTGCTCGGCTGGGTCTACGCGGCCGTCGCGGTCTACCTCGTCGACTGGGGATTCGAACGCTGGGATCAGCGCCGGAAACGGCCGACGGATCAGCAGGCGGCGGACGCACCGGCAGGCACCGAGGGCACGGCCGAGGCCGCTGGCGTCTCGCGTTAGCTTCTGGGGTGTGGCTCGGCCCCTGCTCGCCGTCGATACACCCTCGATGCTCTTCCGGGCGTTCTACGCCCTGCCGAAATCGATCAAGGGCCCCGACGGCAACCCGGTCAACGCGCTCCTCGGCACCGCCAACCTGATCCTGCGGGAGGTCGAGGCGCACAACCCGCGCGCTGTGGTGCTCTGCTTCGGCCCCGACGCCGCCACCTACCGCCTCGAGCTGTTCCCGGCCTACCACGCCGATCGCGAGGCGGCATTCCCCGACGAGCTGCGACCGCAATGGGACGATTCGGCCGATTTCTTCGGGGCCTTCGGCTGGAAGGTCGCCACCACCGATTCGTTCGAGGCCGACGACCTACTCGGCTCCCTCGCGGCGAAGGAGAGCAAGGCGGGCGGCCGCAGCCTCCTGATGACCGGCGACCGGGACATGTTCCAGTGCGCGAGCGGGAACACGAAGGTGCTCTACGTCAGCACCGGGAAGCAGGGCGGCCAGCCGATGGGGCCGGCCGAGGTGAAGGAGCGCTACGGGATCCCGCCCAAGCTCGTCCCCGACCTGATCGCCCTCCGAGGCGACCCCTCCGACGGCATTCCGGGGGCGAAGGGCGTCGGGGAGAAGACCGCGGTGGAGCTGCTGCGCAGGCATGGCTCGCTCGAGAAGGTCCTCGACGCCGCGATCCGGGAGCCTCGTCCCGCCCTCCGCACCGCGTTGATCGGTGATCGCGAGCAGCTGCTCGCCTTCAAGGACGTGGCGACGCTTCGGCACCCGAAGGTGAGCCGCCCCCGCGACAAGCGAACGGACTACCGGGGCGCCGCCAGGGCCGCCCGCGAGCGCGGCATGAACCGGCTCGCGGAGCGGCTGCTCGAGAAGGCGCGGGCCTAGAAACTCGAAGCGCCCCGCCGGGGCGGGGCGCTAACGGTGCTACAGGGAGGAGAGGTACTTATATGTGGTGGTCGACTTTGTGGGGCCGCTGGAACTTCACCTAGATCGCGGCCGGTACTGCATCGACCTTGGATCACTCTAGGTCCGCGCGCCGCGTCGGCCAAGCGGATTCCGGTGATTCGTGGGCAGGATCGGTTATGGCGCCCATAACCATCAGTTATGGGCATCGGAGCCGTCCTGAGACCTCCGCCGCCGCACGAAGTCGACGAACTCCCGGTCCTGACGCGCCAGCGAGGCAAGCGAGCGGCAGACGACCACGAACCGGCGCGGGAAGCTGAGCCCGGCGACCGGCCGGCGGTAGAGGCGGTCTCGGGCCTCATCGATCGAGATCGCGGAGAGCAGCACGGGCGCCGAGCGCTGGAGGGCCTCGCGCTTGGCCACCGCGGTGCTGGCCGCCTCGATCAGCGGCTCGGCCAAGCGTGAGGCCGCGCTCAGCCAGCTCGGCCTCCACACAGCGGCGGACATGGGCGTCCAGGTCGCGCATGATCATGGGCGTGGTGAGGAAGAGCTCCTGCGGGATTTGCTTGCGCCGGTACCAGGCGTGGTCCTGAGGCACCGCGACCACCACCTCGTCGCCGAGAAGCTCGAGCTCCTCCAGCTCGTTCGCTCCGTCCTCCATGCCATCGGGGCCTGTCGCCGCGATCCCGATCGACGACCGGCCCTCCGCGACCATCCGGCGCACCGAGCTCGAATTCGCAATCGTGAGCTGCACCGGCGGGCGCCGGCCGTCGGCCTGGTAGGCGACCAGCTCCGGCGGCAGGAAGAACTCAGCGATCGTGTGGCTGACGGCGAGCTCGATCGGGGCCTGCTCACGCGGCGCGGATTCGAGCACCCGGTCGACGACGTCCGCCTGCTGGAGCAGCCGACGGGCCTCCGGGTAGAGCCGGCGCCCGGCGGCGGTCGGCTCGACACCGCGGCTAGAGCGCTCGAGCAGCTTGGCGCCGGCGGCGGCCTCGAGCGTGCGCAACCGCTTCGAGAGCGCCGGCTGGCTGATCTTCAGCGAGATCGCGGCCTTGCCGAGCGTGCCGAGGTCGACGGCGGCGCAGAACGCCCGCAGCTCGGTGATCTCCGGGCCCCGGACCGATCGGCGGCCGCGGGAGGTTGGGTCCTGGCGGCGCCGGGTACTCATTGCTCCCCCTGAGGGCTCACACGCAGGTCGGCCGTGAGGACGGGTCGAGCCTCCGCACGGCGCTCGGGGTGATGCGGTAGCCGATCGGCTCGGCGACCGCGGGGACCGGCGCCGCCTCGCCATCCACGGTCATCTCGACCGAGCCGTTTCCGAAAGTGACCTCGAAGCGGCCGGATTTGAACGGTCCACGGGCCTCGTTGGCGCTCAGCGTCTCGCTGTCGACGACCGGAGTCCCGCTGTCGTCCACCAGGCAGACCCAGACCGGGGCAGTCGCGGTCAGCTCGACCGAGACCTGGCCGGCCGGAGTAGTGCTCGTGGTGCCGGTCGTCGAAGGCGGGCCCGCCGCCTTCGCTCCCTGGTCCTTCCCCTGGCCGGTCTTCCCGTTGTCGTTGTTGTCCGATCCGCCGATCGAACCGACGATCACGAGACCCACCACCACCACGACGAGGACGCCGGCGAGAACCTTGGCGGCCAGCGTCACGTTGATCGAGCCGATCGAGGGAAGGCGTCGGGCCGGCCGGTTTCTCAGCCTGCCGGGCTTGATCACCGAGTCCGGGATCGGCTGCTCCTCGCCCTCGCCCTCCACGGTGTGCCGGTACTCCTCCAGGAGCGCCTCGTGGTCCAGCCCGAGATACCGGGCGTAGATGTCGAGGAAGCCGCGCGCGTAGACCGGCGCGGGCAGTTCCTGCCAGCGGTCCCCCTCCATCGCCTCGATGAACTTGGCGCGGATCTTGGTGGCCCGCTCGACCTCGCTCAGCTCGACGCCGCGCTCGGTGCGGGCCTGGCGCAGCTTTTGGCCGATCGTGGGCGCCATACCGACCCCTGATTGTCCCCCACGGACGGTGAACGTTCAGGCGGATTCCGAGCGTGCGAGGTCGGCGACGGCTTCAGCGAACGCCTCCGTGTGCTGGTCGATGTCCGATTCGGTCGTCGCCGGGCACATCAGCGCCATGTTGTGAAACGGCGTCAGCAGGATCCCGCGGTTGAGAGCGTGGAGGTGCATGTAGCGGCCGAGCGTGCGGTCGTCCGCGGCCACCGCCTCCGAGCCGTTGTGGGGCGGCGTCGCCTGGAAGTGGTACTCGACCCGGCAGCCGAGCCGCACCGAGTTCCACGGGACCCCATGTGAGGCGATCACCTCGTTGACCCCGGACTCGTAGCGCTCGGCCATCTCGGTCATGTGCTCGAACGCCTCGTCGGTCAGGACCCGCTCGAGCGTCGCGTGTGTCGCAGCCAGCGACAGGGCGTTCGCCGCGAGGGTGCCGCCGATCCCACCGACGTCGGAGGTCTCGAGGGTCGCGAGATAGTCGCCGATCCGCTCGGAGACCTCCTCGGTCGTCCCATAGGCCGCCGCCGGGATGCCGCCGGCGATCGCCTTGCCGATCGTGAGCAGGTCGGGGTCGAGTCCCGCGGCCGCCGTGTATCCGCCGGGCCCGGCGCAGAAGGTATGGGTCTCATCGATGATCAGGAGCGTCCCGTGCTTGCGGGTGAGCTCTCGGAGCGCGTCGTGGTAGCCGGGGTCGGGCAGGACGATGCCGGCGTTGGTCATCGCCGGCTCCGCGAGCACGCAGGCGACGTCCCCCGGCTCGAGGGCACGCTCCAGGGCGGGG
Organism: uncultured Solirubrobacterales bacterium; assembly: GCA_963777575.1. Taxonomy (GTDB): domain Bacteria; phylum Actinomycetota; class Thermoleophilia; order Solirubrobacterales; family 70-9; genus DASUPK01. Next base: position 40,099 of record CAVZRH010000016.1, read on the forward strand.
AGGTCGTTCCACTCGATCGCCCGGGTGGTCTCCGAAAGATCGACCGGCGGCCCGATGTTGTCCGGACGCGACCGGGTCTCCCCCTCCACCTCGATCGCAAAGGTCTCGTCGACGGTGCCGTGGTAGCACCAGGCGTAGACGAGGACCTTCGGCCGGCCGGTGATCGCCCTCGCCAGGCGAAGCGCGAAGCGGTTGGCGTCCGTCGCCGTCAGCGCGAACTGCCAGCGCGGCAGACCGAAGCGACGCCCGAGCTCGGCCGCCACCCAGCTCGCATCCTCGGTCGGCAGCATCAGCGTGATCCCGCGGGCGGCGCGCTCGGCCACGGCCTCCACCGTCGGGGCCGGCGAGTGACCCGTCATCGCCCCGGTGTCCCCGAGGCAGAGATCGACGTACTCGTTCCCGTCCACGTCGGTGAAGCGGGCGCCCTCCGCGCTCGCCGCGAACACCGGGAACGGGCCGGCCCACTCCGTCATCCATGGCATCGGTACCCCGGAGAGCATCGCCTTCTCGCCCCGCTCGAATAGCTGCTGCGATCCGGGGTGGTCATCGACGAAGCGCCGTTCCTCCTGCTCGAGCAGTCCGGCGAGCCGGTCTCGGTCGAGCTGCCATCCATGCGCCCGTTCCATACGGGCAGGCTATCCGTGGAGCGGGTGCCTCAGGCGTCGACCGCTGCGGGCGGCGGGCTCGAAGCTCTCGCCGGGCTCCAGCATCCGGGCTTCGTATGGGCGCTCCGCAGTCGCGGCCTCGAACCTCGGCCCGGGATCGTCGACCGGCCGGTACCAGGGATCGATCGAGTAGCCGTCGTAGTGGATCGGGATCAGGGCACGGGCGGCGAGAAGCTCGCCGGTGAGGGCCGCCTGCTCGGGCTCGAGCGTGGCGGCGAGGGGGCTCGGTGGCTGCAGGTGGGGGAAGTTCACACTGGCGCCATTGATAGGCGCGAGCACCAGGTCGAAGGGCCCGTGGCGGCGGGCCATTCGCCACCAGTAGCCGTGGAAGATCGTGTCCCCGAGGTGGAGAATGCGCTGCCCGTCCGCCTCGACCAGCCAGGCGACCTGGGGGTCGCCGAGGCCATCCACCGCCGGCAGCGCCGTGATCGTGAAGGGACCGGCCTCGGCTCCCTCCCAGATCTCGACCCGGCTGTCGGCGGAGGCCCGCTCGCTCGAGCTCGGCGTTCGCCTGGGCGAGGGCGACGTTCTCGGCGTCCTCCCCGCCGGGCCAGACGGGCTCGTGAACGGCGGCGTCGGGTGCGAGTGCATCTCCGAGCGCGGAGGCGTCGGTGTGATCGCGGTGGAGGTGCGTGACCAGGCCCGCAACGGCATCGTGTGTCTCCGGCGGCACCACCGCCGGCAGCTTCACCCTGCGGAGCGCCTCCTCCCCGAGCGCGGCGAAGGTGGCGCCGGGATCGGCGAGCGGGTCGATCACCAGCGCCGCCCCATCGGCCTCGATCTCCACACCGGCCCAGCCAAGCCACCGCACTCTCATCGCGTTCTCGCTTCTCTTCGCTTATCGGACGGTCGTACGGTATACCATGAGCGCATGCCCCGTCGCTCCCAGACCGCAGTCGCCGAGACCCGCGCTGCGGTCACGCAGGCCGCGGTCGAGCGCGCCTCCGTCGAGGGGCTCGAGGGCCTCACGATCGGCGGGCTGGCGGGCGAGGCGGAGATGCGGAAGAGCAGCGTCTTCAGCCTCTTCGGCAGCAAGCAGGAGCTCCAGCTCGCCGCGCTGGCGGCCGCCGTCGAGCAGTTCACCGAGGAGGTCTGGGGTCGTGTCGCAGACGAGCCGCCTGGCCTCCGTCGCCTGCTCGCCCTCTGCGACAGCTGGCTCGACTATCACCGCCGCGAGGTCATGCCCGGCGGTTGCTTTCTCACCACCGCCACGATCGAGTACGACGCCCGCCCCGGCCCGCTTCGCGACGCGGTCGCGGCGACCATGAAGCGGTGGCTCCGCGTCCTGGAGCGCGAGGCCGCCACGGCGATCGAGGCCGGCGAGCTGCCGGCCGACACCGACCCGGCGGACGTCGCCTTTCAACTCAACGCCCTGGCCGCGGGGGCGAGCTACGGGTTTCAGCTCTGGCGCGACCCGGAGGTCATCGAGCGGGCCCGGCGGTCGATGCGGGGCGTGCTCGGGGCCAGCTAGTTCTTCATGCAGATCGCGAGGGCTCTAGCGGGCCGCTAGGGCGCCGCACGCCATTTCGCTCGCCACTCCGGGGCTTCGAAGCCATCGGCGACGTAGATCGTCTCCCGGGCGATCCGCTCGTCGCGGAACTCGTGAACGCTGACGCCGAAATGCTTCGGGCCCTCGTCGTAGGCGACGGTGAGCTCAACCACCCAGACATCTCCTCCGCCCCGGATCTCACCGATCTCGAATTTGGTCTGCGCCGGATACTGACTCCGCCATTCGCGGAAGTTCTCGACGCCCTCGAAGCGCTCCCCGGACTGGGGAAACTCGAGGACAGCGTCGTCGCGGTACATGGCGTGCGACCGCTCGGGGTCGCCAGCGTGCTCGAACTGCTGCTCGAGCATCGCTCTCACCGTCTCCGCGTCCATGCCGGCTGCCCTTCAGACCGGCTGGCCGTTCGCCGTCAGCTTCACGTCGATGTTGCCGCGCGTCGCGTTGGAGTACGGGCAGACCTTGTGAGCCGCCCTCACCGCCTCGACCGCAGCCTCGGCGTCATCGATCGAGGGCAGCGTCACGTCCAACTCGACGGCGATGTCGAAGCCACGGGCCTCGTTCGGCAGCAGGCTCACCTTGGAATCGATGACCGCGTCGTCGGCGTTGGACTTCTGGCGCCGGGCGACGATTGAGAGCGCGCTCTCGAAGCACGATGCGAAGCCGACCGCGAACAGCTGCTCGGGATTGGTGCCGCCTCCCTCGCCTCCCATCTCCTTCGGGATACGAAGGTCGACTTCGAGGGCGCCGTCGGTCGTCCGGCCGTGGCCGGCGAGGCGGCCTCCCTTGACGCTTGCCTCGGCCGTGTAGAGAACCTTTGCCATGTCCCGCTCCTTCGGGGTTGGGACTGAGAACCTAGCGGTTGAAATTCGGGTGCGAAAAATGGGGTTGACCCTGGCGGTTCGAGGCTCATAAGGTCACGGCTTGGGCATGAAGCTGCGTCCAAGGCTGACCTACGCAAACGTCGCCGCTACGGTCGCGCTCTTTCTCGCGGTCGGCGGCGGCACGGTCTACGCCGCCTTCGGTCTCGGCAAGAACGACGTGCACAGCAAGAACATCGCGCCGCGGGCCGTGAAGGCCTCCGACCTCGCGAAGGACGCTGTGACGGGCCCGAAGATCAAGGACGGCACGGTGCAGGCCGCCGATATCGCCGCGGGCGTGATCGCCGGGGCCAGCGCGGACGTGACGGGTTCGGCTGCGGGCGGGCCGCAGGGATCGGTCAACACGAACACGACCTCGCCCCTGCCCCTTTCCGGAACGACGACGTTCACGCCACAGGCCGGCCAGGTCTCGGCTCTCGCGGCGCAGGCGCAGTTCACGGTCGCGACCACGAACGCGCTGAACTTCTGTTCGCCGTCGATCTTCCTTCTCCTCAACGGACAGAGCACGAGGGTTTTCCTGAGTCCGGACAACGTCAATTCGACGACCCTCGTCACCCAGAGCGCCAACGACGCGGACGGTCCCTTCGGGCTGATCCACCCCGGAACCCCGCTTACGGTCAGCGCACAGCTCAGGGGAGACACCGACTGCACCGCCGACTCGAAGGTCGACCGGGTCGAGGTCAGGATCGTGCAGATCCATTGAGA
>CAVZRH010000017.1:0-88563 GCA_963777575.1 uncultured Solirubrobacterales bacterium
CGGTGAGCGTCAGCTGGACCGGGATGGGCGCTCTTCATCCCGTGACGGCTGCCACGATCGTCTCGCCCCCGAGCGGATCGTTCGTCCCCAACAGCGGGTCCGTGCTCGTCAACGTGACCGACTCGCGCAACGTCGGGATCTCCGGCGTCGCCCTCTCCGGCTCCGGCCCCGGCACCTTCAGCGGCAGCACGAACTCGACCGGCTGCGTGCTGTGGCGCAACGTGCCGGTCGGGACCTACACGATGTCTGTCGGCGGCACGGCTGCCGGCATGGTGGATCAGAATGGCAACGCGCCCGCCAACCAGCCGGTGAGCGTCGTCGATCAGGGCACCAACACGGTCAACCTCCAGTACGACCGGCCGGGCTCGATCCAGGGCATCAGCTTCCGCACCCGCGACTACGCCAACAGCCTGGTCGCCTCATCCGCTGACTCGGTGATCGTCAGCAACACCGGCATGCAGGTCGCCAAGCAGTTCACGCCGGTCGGCGGCGGACGGGCGCCATCGATCTCGACGACGTCGACTCTCTTCCCCTTCACCTCTCCCTACGCCGTCTACGCCGGGACGTGCGCGTCGAACACCCCGCCGGCCGGGCCGATGCTGGGCAACTCCACGGTCCCCGTGGGCGGCGCCGGCACGCTGTCCGCGCCCGGCTACATCCAGCTTCCCTCCCTGCAGGTCACCGTCTGGAGCGGCACCAGCACTGCCCCAGGCACCCGTGTCTCCGCCGCCAAGGTCACCGCCAAGGACACTGGCTGCAACTTCACCCGGACTCTGACCACATCGACGAACAGCAACGGCCAGGTCCCAACCGGAGGCGACATCGGACTGCCGTATGGCACCTATGACGTCTGTGCCCAGAACTCCGCGGCAATCGACAAGAGGATCATCACCGGCGTCGGCCTGACCTCGGCGGGCGCCACCGGAACGACCCTCGACATCTTCCTGGGCGGCCAGCCCGCCGGGACGTGCCCATGAGGGACGAACGCGGGACCACCATGATCGAGCTGCTGGTCAGCATCATCGCGACGCTGGTCGTGATGCTGGGCGTCGTCACCCTGACGACGACCGTCCTCCATCATCAGGACCGGATCAGCCGCCGGGTGGACGCGAACTCGCGCGGGCGACCGGTGATGACGCGCATGGTCCAGGGGCTCCACTCCGCCTGCGTGACCTCGCACATCGTGCCGATCCGGACGGGCAGCACCGGGACCTCGATCACCTTCCTCTCGAAGAGCGGCTCGGCGGTCGGCCCGACCCCCGACCTTCACACCATCTCCCTCAGCGGCTCGACGCTGAGGGAGACGGTCTTCCCGATGACCGGCACGGCCCCGAACTGGACCCCCCTGGGGACGCCCTCCTCGAACTCGGCACTGCTCACCAACGTCGGCGCTCCCGGAGGCGTGATCTTCCGCTACTACGACTTCATCAACGGAGCGCTCTCCACGACTCCGCTGCCCACGCCGCTGAGCGACACGAACGCCGCGAGGGTCTCCTACGTGACGATCGCGTTCACGGTTTCCCCGAGTGCTGGGGTCTCCAGTCAGGACCCCGGCTCGCCGATGTTGATCAACAGCGGGGCGGATCTGCGCCTCGAGAACGCCGGCCAATACCCGAACCAGGACAACCTGCCATGCATTTGATCAAGGCCATCAAGAACCGCCTCCGACTTCTGCAAGAGGAGGACGGCTACTCGATGCTCGCCGTGATCGGTGCCATCGCAGTCACGACGATGCTGGTGAGCGCCGCGGTCGCCGCCACCAACGACGACCAGACCTTCCTTCGCCGGGACATCAACCAGAAGCGGGCCTACGCGGCCGCGCAGGCCGGGATCGCCGACTACACCTACCACCTCAACACCGACAGCGGCTACTGGGCCCGCTGCACGAGCGTGCCGGCACCCAACGCCGTGAACCTCAACATGAACGGGAATCCGACCAACACCAGGCCGGTGCCCACGACCACCGACGGCTCTCGCTATGGCATTGAACTCCTTCAGGCCAGCACCAGCCCTGGCGGCTCGCAGTGCGATTCGCAGAATCCCAACGCGACCATGCTGGAGGCGAGCGGAGCGAACACCGGGACGTTTCGAGTCCGGTCCACCGGCTTCTCGGGAACGGGGAAGGTGTCGATCGTCGCGACGTACAAGCAGGCGACGTTCCTGGACTACGTCTACTTCACGCAGCTCGAGACGTCCGACCCGGTCACCTACGGATTCCCGAATCCGTCGGCAGCGCTCTCCGGGGCCTACTCACAGTGCACCAAGTTCCGCCGCGATGGTCGCGAGAGCGCGCCGATCCCCGGCACGAACAACCAGTTCTGCGATCAGATCGTTTTCGTCGGCGGCGATCAGATCGACGGGCCGCTGCACACGAACGACGACCTCCGGGTCTGCGGGAGCCCGACGTTCGGTCGTAACGGCGCCGACGTGACCGAGGTGAGCGCCCCTCCGGTCGGCTGGGCGCACGGCAACAACTGCACGGCCACCCCCACGTTCAGGGCGCCCCTGGTGACGCGGGCGCCGGTCCTGACCCCGCCTGCGACGAACAGCACCCTGAAGGCCATCGCCGGGCCGAGCAACACGTTCACCGGCCAGACGAAGATCGTTCTGAATGGGAACAGCATGACCATCACGACGAACACCGGCCAGACGATCGGGCCGGTGGCCGTTCCCAGCGACGGCGTCGTGTACGTGCAGAACGGGGCCGGCTGCTCCAACTCCTACTCGCCGTTCACGACCACCTATCCGGCGACATCGGGTTGCGGAAACGCGATCGTGCATACCGCGTCAGGGGGCTCGTACAGCGGCCAGCTGACCATCGCAGCCGAGAACGACGTGATCATCGACGGCGACATTCGCCGCACCAGCAGCTCGGCGGATCTCCTCGGCCTGATCGCCAACAACTTCATCCGGGTCATGCACCCGGTGTGTGAGAGCACCGATCTCGGCTGTTCGGGCGGGACTGTCAGCGAGGAGACGGCGAAGGGCGACTGTGACGCGGACAACGACGGCAACCGGGGCGTCAACGGCACCGGCTCGAACTCGAACCTGAATATCGATGCCGCCCTCCTCGCCATCGATCACTCGTTCATCGTGGACCACTACGACTGCGGGGGCAGCTTGGGAACGCTGACCGTGAACGGGGCGATCTCCCAGAAGTTCCGTGGCGCGGTCGGGACGACCGGTGGGACCGGCTACATCAAGGACTACAACTACGACGACCGCCTTCGCTTCCAGGAGCCGCCGCACTTCTTCGATCCGGTGCAGTCGGCCTGGCACGTCCAGCGGGAGACCCTCGGGTAGCAGCATGTTCCCGGTCGCATCGCTTGCGTTCGTCGGCGGGATCGTCACCGGCAGCTTCGTCGGCGTCGTCGCCCATCGGCTGCCGCGGGGCCTCTCGATCGTGGGACCGCGGTCGGTCTGCGATTCATGCGACACGCAGATCGCGGCATACGACAACGTCCCGGTCCTCTCCTGGCTGCTGCTCCGCGGTCACTGCCGTAGCTGCGAGGCGGCGATCCCCGTCCGCTACCCGCTGGTGGAGCTCGCGGTCGGCGTTGCCTTCGCCGCCACCGCGGTCGTGTTCCGGCACGACCCGGCCCAGCTCGCCCTTGGACTGCTCTTCGTCGCGATCCTCGCCGCGATCACCCTGACCGATCTGGAGCGAAGGGTGATCCCCAACGTGATCCTGCTGGCCGGCGCGATTGCAGGCGTCGCCGTGGTGGCTGCCACAGACCCCTCCAGCCTTTCGGACCGCGTGATCGCGGCCGCCGCAGCCGGCGGGTTCCTGCTCGCTTTCGCCCTCGCCTATCCGCGTGGGATGGGGATGGGAGATGTGAAGCTTGCTGCGGTGATGGGGCTGTACCTCGGGGTCTCGGTGGCCCCGGCACTGCTGATCGCGGTGCTGGTCGGAACCGTGGCGGGGACCGGGGTCATGCTGACCCACGGCACGGGCGCCCGGAAGGTCGGGGTCCCGTTCGGCCCGTTCCTGGCGCTGGGCGGCGTGATTGCGCTGCTCGTGGGCCCAGAGCTCATCGACTGGTACCTGAACGCCTTCGTTCGCTAGGCGAGCGTTTCATCAGTCTTTGGTATGCGGCTCGGCGGCAGTCCCGCCGATGGGAGAGGAAGCGCGAGGAGCGCTCTGCCAATGATCTCTGGACTTTCCACACGCAAGAAGACAGGCTCCGTCGGCCTCGACATCACCTGCGACAGCATCGCCGCGACTGAGGTTCAGAACGGCGCGGCGGTGGGCCGGACGGCGATCGTCCCGCTCCAGCCGGGCGTCGTGAAGGAGGGCGATCTCGTCAACCGTGAAGTGCTCTCCGACGCGCTCAAGGACCTGTTCGCGCGGCACAAGCTGAGCAAGACCGTCCGCGTCGGCGTCGCGAACCAGCGCGTCGTCGTCCGCAGCCTGCAGCTGCCGCTGATCGAGGACGACGCGGAGTTGGAAACCGCAATCCGCTTCCGAGCCCAGGAGGCGATCCCGATGCCCCTCGACCAGGCGGTTCTCGACCATCAGGTCGTCGCAAAGCGGGACGGTCCGGATGGCAACCGAGTGATGGACGTGCTCGCGGTGGCAGCCCGGCGCGACATGGTCGTGGCGCTACTGGAGGCCGTCCGGTCCGCCGGCCTGCAACCCGTCGGCATCGACCTGTCCGCCTTCGGCATGCTCCGGGCCCTCAGAGATCGCTCGGTGCCCAGGCTGGAGGAACTGGGGGAGATGCCCCTACCGACCAGCCTCTATTGCCACCTCGGCGACGTCACCAACCTCGCCGTCGCTCGCGGGAACGAGTGCGTGTTCGCGCGAGTCAGCCCCTTTGGCATCGAGTCGATCGCCGATCGTCTCGCGAGCCGGCAGGGACTGTCGATCGATGAGGCACGCGAGCTGATCATGGAGGTGGGGCTCGAGGAGGATGTCGAGGCCTTCCGTCAGGACGGCGCTCAGGTGGCGCGCGAGGGACTCGAGGAGGGCGCCACCAAGCTCGCCGAGGAGCTCCGGATGTCCATGGACTTCTACGGCGCCCAGGACGGCGTCACCCCGGTCGATCGCGTTGTTCTCTGCGGCCCCGGGAGCACGATCCCCGGACTGCCCGAGCGGATCCAGGCCGGCCTGACCCTCGACGTCTCCGTCGATCTCCCCGCGGCGCTCGCGCACCTCGATCAGGAGGACGCCGCGCGACTGACCGTGTCCTACGGGCTGGCTTTGGAGGAGTGACCTGAGATGCGCCCCGTCAACCTCATTCCCAAGGATCAACGCCGCGGTGACCGCGCCGCGATGCGGACGGGGATCGCCTCGTACGTCCTGCTCGGTGCGCTGGCCATGGGCGTCCTGGCTGTCGCCGTCCTCGCGCTGACGAGCAAGCAGATCTCCGACCACAAGGCGGAGATCACGCAACTGCAGCTGCAGGAGCAGGCGGCCGTGGCCAAGGCTCAGAGCCTGCAGTCGTTCACGACCTTCAGAGCGGCTCAGGAGGCTCGCTCGGGCACGATCACGAGCCTTGCCCAGAGCCGCTTCGACTGGCAGCGGGTGCTCAACGAGTTCGCGCGAGTGATCCCGTCCAACGTCTGGCTCATCAAGCTGGCCGGGACGGTGGACCCCACCGTCTCGGTGACGGATGGGCCGGACCTCCAGACGCGGGACGCTGCGCCTGGCCCCGCCCTCGAGATGGTGGGTTGCGCGTCCAGCCAGGATGCCGTCGCGGGCCTGATCGCGAATCTCCAGGAGATTGACGGCGTCACCCGCGTCGGCCTGGAGTCGTCGGAGCGGCCGGATGAGACCCAGGGCACCGCGACCGCCGCTCCTACGACCTCGGACTCGAATGCAACGACCACGGACTGCCGCACGCGAGACTTCATCACCCAGTTCAAGATCCTGGTCGCCTTCGACGAGGTGCCGACGCCGGCCACCGCCTCGACCACTCCCTCCGTCCCCCCGGGCGTCCCGACGCCGGGGGGCTCCCAGCTCACCTCGAGTTCGAGCACCGGGGGCTGACATGAGGTCGAACGAGCGAACGATCATCGTCGCAGTGGCCGTCATCGCCCTGGCCGCCGCCTTCTATCTGCTGGTTCTGGGACCGAAGCGCGACAAGGCCAGCGAACTGACGGGCCAGATCGACCAGCTGCATGGCTCGATCTCGACCGCCGAGCAGCAGGCGAGCTACGGCGAGCAGGCGCGTCAGGAATTCCCCAAGTACTACGGACGCATGGTCGTCCTCGGCAAGGCCGTCCCCGGCGAGGCGGATACGGCCTCGCTCCTGGTGCAGCTCAATGGGATCGCTGACCAGTCGAAGACGGAGCTCCGGGCGATCGCCCTGAACCAGGGCGGCGCCACCGCGGCGACGACTGCGCCTGCACCTACGCCCGCCCCTGCCGCACCGAGCACCGGATCGGCACCGACCGCGGCGGCTGCCACGGCGGCATCGACCGAAAGCACATCGAACACGGCAGGTTCAACCACGTCAACAACCGGGTCCTCGCCCGCTCCCACTGCCAGCCCTGCGCCCGCGACGGAGGCGACCGCCGCGACGCTGCCCGTTGGCTCGGTGGTCGGCCCAGCGGGACTTCCCACCCTGCCGTACACCGTCACTCTGAGCGGAACCTACTTCGACGTCGGGAACTTCATCGGGGGAGTCGACGGACTGGTGAAGCCGGTTGCCGACGGTACCCAGCTGGCGCCCGACGGACGGCTCCTCACCGTCAACGGATTCAGCCTGCAACTCAGCGGCACCGGCTCGTCGCCGAAGCTGAAGGCGAGCCTCGTGGTCACCGCCTACTCCAGCGGAGACCTGGGGCTCACCGCCGGGGCGTCCTCGTCCGGGCCGGCCCCGGCGAGCCCCGGTGAGACCCAGGTGCAGACCGCGAGCGCGGTGGTGGCCAAGTGAAGCTCTGGAAGGTGCAGAAGTTCGCCGGGGACGTGGTCTACGACCTGCGGAGCAAGAACCTGCTCCTGCCGGCCGTGGCGCTGCTGGTCGCGCTGGTCGCGGTCCCGGTGCTCATCACCCGATCGGGTTCGGATGGATCGGCGGGCGCGTACGGGCTCGGCGCAACCTCGGCCACGACTCCGCCTGAGAGCGAGAACGCCGTCGTCGCCTACAGCCCCGGCGTACGCAACTTCAAGAAGCGCCTCAACCATCTCGGCCCGAAGAATCCGTTCACGCAGCAGTACACGAACTCTCCGGCGCCCACGCCCGGCGCCGATTCGCTGGCGCAGGCGCTCGGCGATTCCTCGACCAGCGGCAGCACCGGGGTCGGCGGTGGCAGCACCGGCGGCGGCTCTGGCGGCGGTGGTGGTGGTGGTGGCGGCAAATCTCCAGGAAAGGTCACCAACAAGGTCTCCTACTTCTGGTGGGAGTCCGACGTACAGGTCGGGGAGGCCGGCACACAGCTCACCGAGATGGACAACGTCAAGCCCTTCCAGTTCCTCCCGAGCCCCGACAGGCCCGTCCTCACCTACATGGGCACCGTGGGCGGCAACCAGGCCGTGTTCCTCGTCTCCAAGGACGTGGCCAGCATCGGCGGCGAGGGCACCTGCTTCCCGAGCGTCGACGCCTGCCAGCTGCTCGGCCTCAACGCCGGGAAGGGCGCCGACCTGATCTACGGCCCCGATCAGAAGACCTACCACGTGCAGGTTCTGCGGGTGCGGCGTGTGACGAGCCCGAATCCGCCCAGTTTCTGAGCCGGCGGCACATAGCTTCACAAAGTAAAGCTTTGCCGCTATCCTGGCCGGGATGGACCGTGAATGCCCCGTCTGCCGGACGGCAGAGGTCATCTCCGGCAAGTGGACTCTCCTCATCATCCGCGACCTGGCGGATGACGCTCTCCGGTTCTGCGAGCTGGAGCGATCGCTGGAGGGCATCAGCCCCCGCACTCTCTCGCTGCGCCTGAGGGCCCTCGAGGAGGAGGGGATCGTGGAGCGCCGCACCTTCCCCGAGGTGCCACCGCGCGTGACCTACCAGCTCACGGACAAGGGCCGTGCCCTCGTCCCGCTGATCGAGGACATGCGCTCCTACGGCCGCCGCTGGCTCCCCGTCGAGGAGCGCGAGCCGGCCGCCGCCGCCGTCTAGGCGCTCTGCCGGAAACGGTTGGGCGAGGGCCCGAGGCCCGGCCTGCCTCCTCATGCCCGCTTGGGTTCTGCTGCAAGTCCCCTTTCACCCGCAGGAACACGCCTGATCACGCGCAATCCAGTCTGCGTGACCACGCTTGAGAGCACCACCGAGCGCCTCGAGGAGGCGCTGCGACGTCTCGCCGTCGAGGCGGCCGACCTCCTGGAGGGGCTGCTGGCGAGCGGCGCCGAGATGCCGTTCGACCTGGAGCCCTCCGACGACGGGCCGCTGCCGATGTTCTCCTACGCGCCCCTCACCGGGCAGTTCATCGAGCACCACCTGGCGGAGTTGCGGCGCCTGGAGGCGTTCATCGAGGTCCGCGAGATCGCCGGCGAGGAGGCCGCTATCGGCTTCCTGATCGGCCTCTGGGACGGGAAGACCGAGTTCGAGGTGGCCGGGGACCGTCTGCGGGGTGCGATCGACGCGGTGATCTCGATGATCTCCAGGGACTCCGAGGAGGCGACCCCGGCGGGCGAGGTGATCGTTCCGCTGGTGGGCTTCCACATGCCCGTCGACGAGATTGAGCTTGATGGGGTACGGATCGTGCGCGCCGACCAGGTGGACGATGCGCCGATCGATGCGATCGACGCCACGCGCTCGGGCGGGCACGGCAAGTCCGGCTTCCTGGCCTGCCTGAGCTGCGGGCTCGCCACGGTGGCGCCGGCGGCGGCGGTCGCGGACGACCTGCGGCGCGCCCTGCGCACGATGAGGCTGTTCAGGCCCGGTGCGGTCGGGCTCCATGCCCACGGCTGGGCCAAGCGATCCGGCGGCTGGGAGCGCTTCGGCACCGGAGTCGGCCGCCCGCGGCAGGGGGGCTACCGGCTGACCGGCAACGAAGCGGTCGAACTGGAGAACTTCGCACGCCTGCTGACCAAGCGCGAGACGCGGATCCCGGCGCTGGACTGGGCGGCGTCCCGCTTCGAGCTCGGCGCCGAGCGCTCCTCACTGATCGAGGCGCTGAGCGACTATCTGCTGGCACTGCGCGGGCTGCTCGAAGGCGGCGGTCCGGCGAGGACCTCGCTGTCGGCACGCGTCGCCGCGCTCGCCTGCGAGCCCTTCGAGCGCGAGCAGGGCCGCGTCACCGTCGAGCGCGCCCTGGCGATCGAGCGAAAGCTGATGAGCGGCGGCCACTACAAGCCCGCCGCAGGTACCTCGCCGCTGGATGTGATCGCGCAGGTCGAGGAGCTCCTGCGCCGCCTGCTCAAGGGCATGGCGATGGGCGAGCTCGGCGGCGATTTGCGGGTGGCCGCCGACGAGATCCTGCTCTCCGAGGGCCTTTCGGGGATCCACTCCGAGAGCCCCGGGATCGGGGAGACGGCCGAATGGCGCCTTCCGGACCCGAGGCCCGATGAGACGCTCGACCTGTCCGCGATCTCCGATGCCCACCTGGGCGACGCTGAGATCGAGGTGCACCGGCCCGAGAGCGTCGAGGAACCCACCGAGATCCCAACTGCGTCGGAAACGAACGAAATCGGCGATTTATCCGTCCGCGGGGGCGGGGAGGATCGGCAGCCGACGACGAGGATCATCGTCGATCAGGTCGAACTACCCGACCTAATGGGCCCCGAAAGCGACCATCCCGCTTCGTCCCCGCCACCCGACTTCGGGGGTCGTGCAGATTGGTTCGCGGCCGGGGACGGTGAGCCCGAGTGGCCTGCGTTCGCCAGCCCGCGGCGCGGCCAGAAGCACGAGGCCGAACGCGAGCCCTCGACCGACCGCGTCCGCTACCTCTTCCCTGTCCCGGATGCGACCGACTGGGAAGTCGGCGAGCTGCGCTACGAGCCCAAACGCACGAGCTAGGCAGCGCCGGACGCCGCCAGCGCCTCGCGCTGCTCCTCTGACGCGAACAGGTACTGATCGATCTTGAGCAGCGCCTCGAGGTCGTGCACGTCCTCATCCAGGTACGGGATGCGAATCACGGCCTTCGGCTGAAGCTCGCGCTGGAGGTGCTCGACGTTGCGGGCGTCCCGCTCGGCGAGGGCCTGGTAGTCGGCGAAGTTGCGCGCCACCCGCTCGGCCAGGTCGTCGTCTAGCAGCTCGCTGAGATCAGCCTGCACCTCGCCGCTGGTGAGGTCCGCCTCGGTCTCGTAGTGGACCTTGTTGACGATCACGCCTCCGACCGGCAGCTGGGCCTCGACCAGCTTGCGGTGGAAGTAGACGGCCTCGGTGATCGGCTCGCCCTGGGGGCCGCAGACGACGACGAATGTGGTCGCCGGGTCGCCCAGCAGCTCGGAGACCCGCTTGGCGCGCTCGCGGAAACCGTCGACCATGCCGCTGAAGGCCTGGAAGAACTCCGAGAGGTCGGAGAGCAGGTCGAGGCCGGTTACCCGCTTCAGCATGCCCATCGCCATCGAGCTGCCTCGGCCGACGACCTTTGCGGCCACACCGGTGGGCTTCATGAACATCTGCATGCCGCGCCCCTCGATGAACTGAGTGAGCCGCTTCGGCGCGTCGAGGAAGTCGAGGGCGTTGCGGGAGGGAGGGGTGTCGAGGACGAGGAAGTCGTAGCGGCCCTCCTGGTTGATCTCGAAGAGCTTCTCCATCGCCATGTACTCCTGCGAGCCGGCCAGGGCGTTGGAGAGCTGGCGGTAGATCCGGTTCTCGAGGATGCGGTCCCGCGTCTCCGCATCCGGCGCGTGCTTGCGGACCAGCTCGTCGAAGGTGGCCTTCGCGTCCAGCATCATCGCCCAGAGCTCGCCCTTCATCTCGACGCCACAGGGCTCGAAGAGCTTCGGATCGACCATCTTCGGCGTGTTCCCGAGCTCCTCCAGGCCGAGCGAGTCGGCGAGGCGCTTTGCGGGGTCGATCGTCAGCACGCAGACCTTCTGGCCGCGCGCGGCGAGGCCCGCGGCGAGCGCTGCCGAGGTGGTCGTCTTGCCCACGCCGCCCGAGCCGGCGCAGATGCAGATCCCGCGGCCCTCGACGATGTCGGTGATCGTGGCCATCAGACGAGGGCTCCGGCGAGCCGCTCCAGGGATGGGACATCGAGCTGTGGCTTGAAGATGAACGGAAGCGTCTTGACCGGTGAGGACACGGCCTGCTTCAGCCGCTGGAGCTGCTCACGCTGCGAGCGGCAGCGCCGGTGCTCCGAGAGCGCCGCCCGCACGGCGCCCAGCGCCTGACCGTCGGCCCGCTCGAGCGCGCCCTCCAGCTCGCTCGCGTCACCGGTCGAGAAGCGCTCGGGGTAGAGGGCGTTCATGTAGACCCGGTTGACCTCCATCCCGATCTCGCCCGTGAGCGACGCCTCCAGCGAGGCCGATTCGTTGACGGGCATCTCCTCGGGCAGGGAGACGATCGCGACGCCGGTGGTGTCGTGGTCTGTGATGAAGCGGTCGAGCTCCTGGGCCTGGGCGTGAACCGGTCCGACCCTGGCGATGCCGGCGAACGTGCGCGGCGTCTGCAGGAAGCCGATCCCGTGACCGGTTGCCGGCGCGTCGACGATCACCAGGTCGTACTCGTCCGCCTTCTTCAGCTTGCGGTTCGGCTGGGCGAGCTCCCAGATCTTCCCGATCGTGACCAGCTCCTTGAGCCCGGGGGTGGCCGCTGTCAGGTAGTTGAAGACGCGCGAGCGGACCAGCATGTCGCGCATCGCCCTGACCTTGAGCTGGAGGAGCAGGTACTCGCGCAGGGACTGGTCCGGGTCGATCGAGATCGCCCAGAGGTTGTCCGCGACTTCGACCTCGTGGAAGCCGATCTCCGCGCGCCTGAAGACGCGTGAGGCCGTCTCCTGGCCGCCCACCTCGCAGACGATGGTCCGCTTGCCCCGCTGAGCCGCGGCGAGGCCCAGAGCGATCGAGATCGTCGACTTGCCGACGCCTCCCTTGCCGGTCACGAAGACCAGCCGTTTGTCGAGTAGCTCAGGCATGGGCGCGGATTGTTCCAACCACGGGAAGGAAACTCGCCGTCAGCTGCGAAATAGCCGCAAGCGATGGGGATTTTCAAGAAGAACGACGCTCTCGACGAGGCGACCGAAAGCGGCCGTATGCGGCCGGAGGACCTCGTTGCCCCGAAGCCCGCCAGGCAGGAGGAGGCGGCGTCCGGCAAGGACGAGGCCAACTCAGGCACCGACGAGGCCAAGGTGAGCACCCCCGAGGAGCCAAAGGATGAGGCGATGACAGAGAAGCCCACGAACGAGACCAAGGCGAACCCCGAGCAGCCCAAGAACGAGGGTCCAGCGAAGGTGATCGCGTTCGCGAACCAGAAGGGCGGCGTCGCCAAGACCACCACCGCACTCAACCTCGCGGTCGCCTTCAAGGAGTCCGGCCACCGTGTCATGGCCGTCGACATGGACCCGCAGGGCAACCTGACCATGTCGCAGGGCGTCGACCCCGACAAGGTCGACCGCAGCATGTTCGACGTCCTGGTCCACCGGATCCCGATCCGCGAGATCATCGTCGAGCGTGAGATCGACGTCGCCGTCGCCTCGATCGACCTGGCCGGCGCCGAGATCGCGATGAGCACGCAGATCGGCCGCGAGCGGTCGCTGCAGAAGGCGCTCGACGCCGTCAAGGACGACTACGACTTCATCTGCATCGACACGCCGCCGAGCCTCGGGCTGCTGACGGTGAATGCGCTCACCGCCGCCGACAAGGTGATCGTGCCGGTCCAGTGCGAGTACCTCTCGATGCGTGGCCTGGTCCAGCTTCAGAACACCCTTCAGATGATTCGGGAGAACCTCAACCCGGGCGTCGAGATCGAGGGGATCCTGCCGACGATGCTCGACTCGCGGACCGTCCACGCGAAGGAGGCAGTGGAGATCCTCGAGGAGAACTTCGGCGACCTCGTCTTCAAGTCGCGGATCCGCAAGGCGATCAAGTTCGCCGAGGCGCCTGTCCGCGGCAGCTCGGTCATCAAGTACGACCCGAACGGCAAGGCTGCGGGCGCCTACCGCGACCTCGCCAAGGAGGTTCTCACCCATGGCTCGGAGTAAGAAGCGCGCCAGCATGCGCGAGGGCCCCCTCGCCGACCTCTTCCGCTCGACCGAGGAGTCGGTCGCCGCGGAGGAGATCAAGGTGACCGCCAAGACCAACGGTGGCGTCGCGGTCGAGGAGCCCGTTCTGGAGACCCCCATGCCCGAGCCGGTCCCCGAGCCGACCCCGGAGCCTGTCCCCGAACCCACCCCCGACCCCGTGCCGGAGCCGATCCCGGGCCCGGAGCCCGTTCCCGAGCCGACACCGCCAGACCCCGTGGCGGACGCCGAGATCGAGATTCACCACGAGGGCCTGGAGCGCCTGATGGGCGGTCCCGGTCTCGAGGTGCGGCCGCGCTATGGCCGCGACGAACCCTCTACCGACGGGCCGGCGACTCGCCAGCCCGTCGTGCCGCGCACCCACCAGGCCGTACTGCGGGTTGTCGGCGTCGGCGGCGCGGGCGTCAACGCCGTCAACCGGATGGTCGAGGCGGAGTTGCCGGGAGTCGAGTTCCTCGCGATCAACACCGATCTTCAGTCCCTGCAGACCTCTCACGCGGATCTGACGCTGCACATCGGCGGCGAGATGACCCGCGGCCTCGGCGCTGGGTCCGATCCGAGGGTCGGCTACAAGTCCGCCTTCGACGAGCAGGACAAGATCAAGGAGCTGCTCAAGGGCTCCGACATGGTCTTCCTGGCCTCGGGCGCCGGCGGCGGCACCGGTACGGGCGCCGCGCCCGTCGTCGCCAAGCTTGCGCGCGACATCGGCGCCCTGACCGTGGCCGCGGTCACCAAGCCGTTCGCCTTCGAGGGCGCCCGCCGCGCCGCGCAGGCGGAGGAGGGCATCGCCGCACTCGGCAAGGAGGTCGACACGATGATCGTCGTGCCGAACGAGCGGCTGCTCACCATCCTCGAGCGCCGCACGTCGATCACCGACGCCTTCCGGGTCGCCGACGACGTGCTCCGCCAGGCGGTCCAGGGCATCTCCGACCTGGTGATGCTGCCCGGCCTGATCAATCTCGACTTCGCGGACGTCCGCACCACGATGCTGGACGCCGGCGACGCGATCCTCGGCATCGGCATGGGCGTGGGCGAGCACCGCGCGACGCTGGCCGCCGAGAAGGCCGTCGCCTCACCGCTGCTGGAGACCTCGGTCGAGGGCGCGCGTTCGATGCTCCTCTCGATCACCGGCGGGCCCGACCTCTCCCTGATCGAGGCGAGCGAGGCCGCGGAGGTCGTCAGGCAGGCAGCCCACCCCGAGGCGGAAATCATCTTCGGCGCAAGCGTGGACGAGGACATGAGCGAAGAGGTCTGGATCACGGTCATCGCCACCCGCTTCGACTCGGCGTTCGCCAACCGTCACCACCGGCGCGATCGGCGCACCGAGTCGCGCGAGCTGCGCAGCCCTGACCGGGACGCGGCGCTGCGAACCGAGCGCTACTCAGACCCATCGGCCGACTGGCGTGACCTCGGCCATATGCGCCACGCCACCGCCGATCAGCTCTACGGCGACGGCAACGGCGGCGGCGGCCTCGACCGCCGCCCCACGGAGCCGCGCTCGATCGAGAACCGGGTACTCGACGTGCCCGAGTTCGACCCTGAGGACTGAACTTCGGGAAACCCCTGATTCTTTGTGCGGCTTGTCGCCGATGCCCTGCCCGGGGCGAATGGGCAGACTGGCTCGGCCTTTGAAGTTCCAAAGAAAGCGTCTGGGCAGGACGTAGGGAGACCTGGGGAGGAGAGCACCGGCCGGCGAAAGCCGGTCGGTCTCGTTCTGTGCGAACGTGCGGATATCTACCGATGTCCGCTGGATGACGGAGCAAGGAAACTGCTTGTCCGCGAGGGCCTGGGGCCCTCGGACTCACTTCAAGGAGGAACGATGCAGATGGGGAACCACTCCTTTCCGGCTCGTCGCTGGGGCCAGATCGGCCTGGTGGCGCTGCTTGGACTGACTCTGGCGCTGGTCACCGTGACCACCGGCCACGCCAGCGCGGGACACGCCGTCACGGCGAAGAAGAAGTGCAAGAAGAAGAAGCACCGGTCAGCTTCGTCGCGCCGAAGAAGAAGAAGTGCAAGAAGAAGCTGCACCAGGTGGTCCTGCCGGCGCCCGGCGCCGCTGGTCCGCGCCACGCTCAGCTGGTCGCCCGCTGCATCTGAAGTCGACCTGCACGCGTTCGACTGCCAGCGGCAATCACGCCGGCTGGGACTTCAAGGTGAACCCCCCGAACGGATGTCTCGTGAACAACATCCCGAACGCGCGTCACAGCGGGGACGTGGGAGCTCGGCGGGGCGATCGGAGTCGTTCACCGACGACATCTATGTCATCGGCGGACCATCGAACCGCGAGTTCAGCTACGTCGCTTGCCTCTACGACGGTCCACGACGATACACCGCGACCTTCACCGGGGTGACGCGTGGTGGCCACGACGTTCACTCGGTATCGCTCAGCGGGCCGGACGCCATCAGCCTGACAACGGCTGGTGGCCCGCCGATTCCGTTCAATCCCTGCTGCAACCGCCTGACTAGGTTCAGCGCGCGGGACGGGCGAGGACCGGCCGGCGAAAGCCGGCCGGTCTCGTTCTGGCGTGACTGGCGCTTACGCTGGGCCCCATGCCAGCCGCAAGGGGAGTCGTCGCAGCAGGCCATCCTCTGACCGCCGAGGCCGGCGCGCAGGTGCTGCGCGAGGGCGGAAACGCGGTGGATGCCGCGATCTGCGGGGTGCTCACCTCGTTCGTCACCGAGAGCCAGCTGAGCGGCTTCGGTGCGGGCGGGTTCATGATGGTTCACGAGGACGGGGAGGACAGCCTCACGGACTTCTTCGTCGCGGCTGGAGGGGCAGATGGGGTGGAGCGCAAGGCGGAGCTGATCCCGATCCCCGTCTACTTCGACGAGACCGCGCAGATCTTCAACTGCGGCGCGGCCTCCTGTGGTGTCCCCGGTAACCCCGCCGGCATCGAGCACGTCCATCGGCGGTTCGGCTCGGTACCGCTGACGCGCCTGGCCGAGCCCGGCATCGAGCTCGGCCGCAAGGGGGTGCGGCTGACCGAGCAGGCGGCGTACTTCCACGAGATCCTCCATCCGATCCTCGTTTCCACGCCCGAATGCGCGGAGCTGTATGCGCCCGAGGGCAGGCGGCTCGTCCAGGGGGACACGTTCCGCTACCCGGAGATGTCCGATGCCCTGGAGCGCTTTGCGGCGGAGGGCGCGGAGCCCTTCTACCGCGGCGACATCGGCCAGCGGGTCTGTGACTGGGTGCGCGAGCGGGGCGGGACGCTGGGCATGGACGACATGGCGGCGTATGAGCCGATCGAGCGGCGTCCGGTGCAGGCCCGATTCCGCGGCTACGACGTGCTCACCAACCCGCCGCCGTCTTCGGGCGGCATCCTGATCGCCTACTCGCTCGGAGTACTCGAGCGCCTCGGCGAGCGCAGCGGAGTGGAGCAGCTCGTCGCGGCCATGGAGGCCGCGAACACGCGGCGGACCGACGACTTCCACAAGGGGCTGCACGACGATGCCTATGTCGAGCGCTTCCTGGCCACGGACCTCGACGAGGTCGCGGAGCGGATCCGCACCGGCGACTGGGTCGGCGGGCATGGCGGAGCCGGCGGTCCCGGGGACAGGCTCGGCTCGACCACCCACATCGCCGTGCTCGACGCCGAGGGCAACTGCGCCTCGGTCACCTGCTCGAACGGGACCGGCTCCGGAATCGTCGTCCCCGAAACCGGGGTGCACCTCAACAACATGCTGGGAGAGGAGGACCTCAATCCGCAGGGCTTTCACCGGATCCCGCCCGGCCAGCGGGTGAGCTCGATGATGGCGCCGACTCTCGCACTGCGCGACGGCGAGGTCGTCCTCGGGCTGGGGAGCGCGGGCTCGAACCGGATCCGCTCGGCGATCCTCCAGGTGGCGGTCAAGGTGCTCCAGGACGGGATGGACGCCGATGAGGCGGTGCACGCCGGGCGGCTGCACTTCGAGGCCGGCACCGTCCAGGCCGAGCCGGGGGTGGACGAGGAGGGTCTGGCGGATTTGGAGCGGAGGGGCGTCCCGGTGGTTCGGTGGAAGCGGCAGAACCTCTACTTCGGTGGCGCCCAGGCCGTGGTCCGGGATCCCGACTCCGGCGAGCTCAGCGGTGGCGGCGACCCGCGCCGCGGCGGCGCGGTCGTCCTCGCCTAGGCGCCCGACTCCGGCAGGCCCGGGAAGTGGACCTTGCCGTTGCCACTGGCTCGCTCGGCGGCCTCCTCGGCGCGCTCGAGCGCCTTGCCGACGGCACCGAGAGCGTTGGCGAGCAGTGTCATCCGCTCGTCCTCGTCGCGCGTCTCGAGTAGGCGCTGCTTGGTATCGGCGGGCAGCTCGATCCGGGCGGCGATCGCGTAGGCGGAGGCGCCGTCGAGCTCCTCGGGCTCGGGACGTTCCCCGGTGGCCCGCTCCGCCAGCTCCGCGAAGGCCTCACGCGCCGCGCTCGCCGCCTCCTCGTCGATCGGCGGCACGTCCTCCTCCGCGATCAGCTCGACCTCACCGGTCGGGTACTCCGGCGACTCGAACCTGTCGAGCACCTTGAACGGGGCCTCGCCGCTGACGACGATGTTCATCCGTCCGTCGTCGAAGCGCTCCAGCACGTCGTCGACGCGAGCCGTGCAGCCGACCGAGCGCGCCCCCTCGTCGTCCCGCAGGACGATTCCGAAGGGCTCACCCTGCTCCAGAGCCGTTCCGACCATCCGCTTGTAGCGCTCCTCGAAGATGTGGAGCGGGACCTGCTCGCCCGGAAGCAGCACGAGCGGCAACTCGAAGATCGGGAGCTCGAGACCCGCCATCCCGGCCCATCTTAGATATGCGAGGGTGCGCCGCAGCGAAGCGAGGCGCAACCCGATTAACGACAGGGCCAAAATCGATTTCGAGGCTGAGGGGCTGCTCGGGGACCTCGAGGGGGAGGCACGAGAGGCGCGGCTGGCCCTGCTCGAGGAGCTGGCCGATCAGGGCGTCTCGCTGGATGAGCTGAGGCGCGCGGTCGAGGAGCACCGGCTCGTTCTGCTCCCCGTCGAGCGGGCCTTCGATGAGGGCGCCGACCGCTATACGGAGGCCGAGGTGGCGGAGGCATCGGGCCTCGACCCCAAGTTCCTGCGGCGGCTTCTGCAGGCGCTCGGCGCGCCGATCCCGGAGGAGGACGAGCGCGTCTACGCCAAGACCGACGTGGAAGCGGCCAAGAGGGCGAAGACCTTCCTCGACGCCGGTCTGCCGGAGGAGGGGGTCCTGGAGACCTCGCGCCTGATCGGCATCTCGATGGCCAACCTCGCGGACGCGAACGTGGACCTGGTCGGAGAGGTGTTCACCGAGCCTGGCGTCGACGAACGGGAGCTGGCGATGCGGTATGCCGCGGCTGCCAAGACGATGGCGCCGCTGCTCGGCGAGACGCTCCTGCACGCCTACCGCATACACCTCGGCGAGCGAATCCGCCAGGCGGTGATCACCGAGGCGGAGGTTGCCGAGGGCAGGCTGTCGGGCTCGGACGAGATGACGATCGCGTTCGCGGACCTGGTCGGATTCACCCGACTCGGCGAGACGCTCGAGATCGAGCAGATCGGCGATCTGACCGGCAGGCTGTTCGAGCTCGCCGCCGATTCCGCGCGCTCCCCGGCTCGCCTGGTGAAGATGATCGGTGACGCGGCGATGTTCGCGTCACCGGAGTCGGGGTCGCTGCTCGACGCGGTTCTCACACTGGTCGAATCGGCGCGCGACGAGGGTCTTCCGCCGCTGCGAGCGGGCGTGGCGCGCGGTCAGGCGCTCGGCCGGGGGGGTGACTGGTACGGACGCCCGGTGAACCTGGCTGCCAGAATCACCAACTTCGCCAGGCCGGAAAGCGTCGTCATCGACCAGTCGGTGAAGGACTCGATCGGCGAGGACAACGGCCGGTCCTTCGACTTCTCCTTCGCGGGCAAGCGCCGATTCAAGGGGATCGAGGGGGAGGTGCCCGTGCATCGGGTCAGGCGTGCGGCGGAAACCGACTAATCCGTTCTTAACGCGCGGCCGTAACGCTCGGTTGATCTCCGAGTCTGGACCGAGATGCCACTGCTGATGCTGTTCGCGCTCGTCGCGGGCGCGGGTACCGCTCTGTCGCCCTGTGTGCTGCCGATCCTGCCGGCCGTCCTCTCGGCGGGGGTGACCGGGGGGACGAGGCGCCCGCTGGGCGTCGTCACAGGGCTTGCTCTCTCCTTCACCTTCGCCACCGTCGGACTGGTCTATGTGATCGACGCGCTGGGGCTGCCGAACGGGGTCGCCAGGGACATCGCCATCGTGGTCCTCCTCGGCTTCGGCTTCTGCCTCCTGATCCCGCCGATCGGCGACCGGGTGGAGGCGTTCGCCAGTCGCCTGGCACCGGGGCCCGCCCGGTTCGGCGGCGATGGCTTCGGCTCGGGGCTCGCCGTCGGGGCCAGCCTCGGGCTGGTCTACGCCCCCTGCGCCGGGCCGATCCTCGCCGGCGTGATCGTCGTCTCCGCGGCCCAGGACTTCACGGCCGGACGCCTCGCGGTCGCACTCTCCTATGCGGTTGGCTCGGCGATGGTCCTCTATCTGCTCCTGCTCGGGGGACGGCGGTTCGCGCAGCGGCTCGCGCCGGTGCGCGGCCGCGTCCAGATGGCACTTGGCGCCGTGATGATCCTGGTGGCGGTGGCGATGACCGCGAACCTCGACACCCGCTTCCAGACCGCGATCGCCAGCGATCTGCCCGGGTTCCTGGTGAATCCGACGGGGGACCTGGAGAGCAGCCATGTGGTGGCGGCTGACCTCGCGAATGTCCGGCAGACCGGCAAGCCGATCGTTGATCCCTCCCAGCTCGATCAGCCGGTCAGCCTCGCCACCTACGGCGAGGCCCCCGACTTCACCGGCACGCAGGACTGGTTCAACACCCCGGGCGGGGAGCCGCTGTCGATGAGCGAGTTGCGCGGCAAGGTCGTCCTGATCGACTTCTGGACCTACACCTGCATCAACTGCATCCGCACCCTGCCCTATCTGGAGGCCTGGCAGCAGCGGTACGGGCGCGACGGCTTCACCGTCGTCGGCGTCCACTCCCCGGAGTTCCCGTTCGAGAAGGACGCGGGCAACGTCCAGGACGCGATCCGGCAGAACCACCTCACCTACCCGGTCGTCCAGGACAACGACCTGGCCACCTGGGACGCCTGGGGCAACCAGTACTGGCCGGCCGACTACCTGGTGGACGCGCAGGGGAACGTGCGCGACGCTCACTTCGGCGAGGGGGGCTACGACGAGACCGAGCGTGGCATCCGGACGCTGCTCCAGGACGCGGGCCACGGGAACCTCGGTGGAGGCGCCCGGGCATCGGGCCAGGCACCCTCGGCGGGCGCCACCACGCCCGAGACCTATCTCGGTGCAACCCGCGCCCAGGGCTGGGTGAGCGGGCAGATCCACCCCGGCAATCAGGACTTCGGAGCTCCCCCCGCCGACCTGTCAACCAACCAGTTCGCGTACTCCGGGCACTGGGGCGTCACCGATGAAGACGCGACCTCTGGGGCTGGGGGCGGGATCGACCTGGAGTTCAACTCCCGCCGCGTCTTCCTGGTGCTGGGCTCGCCGGGACAGGCGCGCCACGTCCAGGTGCTCCTCGACGGGAAGCCGATCCCGGCGAAGCTGGCCGGTGCGGACGTTCGGAACGGCGAGGCGACGGTCGAGGCCCAGCGCCTCTACCGCCTGGTCGATCTGCCGGCGGTGGCGCAGCACCGCCTGTCGCTGCGCTTCGAGCCGGGGGTGTCGGGTTACGCGTTCACGTTCGGGTAGCGCGGGGCGAACACCGGCGATGAAGGGGGGAGATTTCGGGGGGTTGGCGACTTAACGCACCGACGTGGGTGCGAAAGCTCGGCAAAGGAGATCCCGGACGGCGTCGATCGCCCGGCTGGCGGCGCAACCAGCACGGCGTGGTTTCGTCTGCAGCAGCTGGACAGCGGCCGGCATTGACAAGCGCGCCCGGCGAGCGGCGTCCGAGCGAGGCTGGCCGTCTGCACCGTGTTCATCGCGGGGTTTTCGCTGTCGGCCATCCGAGGGCTGAGCGCGGAGGGCAGATGGATGGCAGCGGTGCTCGCGTGCGGACCAGAGGCCGCGGTACTCAGCCACACCAGCGCGGGCCGAGCTCTGGGGAATGCTGCGCAGTCGACGCACTCCCTTCCCCAGCCGCGTCCGAGCGCACGACTTCGCACGTCACGGTTCCAGCGGGAACGCGCCGGCGGCGCCCAGGCATCATCGTCCACCGCTCCCGGACGCTGCTGCCAAGTCCACATCACCCGCCGCCTCGGCATCCCCGTCACCACGCCATCCCGCACCCTCGAGGACCTGCGCCGCACTCTTCCCCGGCCGCAGTTCGCAGCAGCACTGCGGCAGGCTGAGTTCCTCGGTCTGCCGATCTCGCCGAGTTCTCGAGCCCGACCACACCCGCAGCGAACTGGAGCGCCGCTTCCTCGCACTCTGTCGGCGCCACCGCCTTCCCCGGCCGGAGGTGAACGTTCGGATCGGCGGCTTCGTCGTGGACTTCGCCTGGGCCGATCGTCGCCTGGTCGTCGAGGTCGACGGCTGGGATGCGCATCGAACCCGCAGCGCATTCGAGGCGGATCGCGCCCGTGATCTGAAGCTGAAGCTTCTCGGCTACGAGGGCGTCCGCTTCACCTGGCGGCAGCTCACGGATGACCCGTCCGCGGTGGCCGCAGCCCTGCGCGAGCTGCTGCGGAAGTAGCATCACCGTCGTGGACGCGGAACGAGCACGGGAGCGGCTGGCCGAGGAGCGCGCGCGGATCGAGCGCGAGCTCGCGGCGGTTGGGCCGCAGGAGCCAGGCGAGGAGCCTGAGGACACCGGCGATCAGGCGAGCGATCTGGACCAGGCCGGCAAGGACGACGCGATCCGCGACGACCTCCAGCGCGCGCTCGAGGCGATCGAGCGGGCGGAGCAGCGGCTCGCGGACGGCAGCTACGGCAAGTCGGTCATCAGCGGCGATCCGATCCCGGATCAGCGGCTCGAGGCGCTTCCCTGGGCGGACCGGCTGGTCGAAGAGGAGCCCGGCGGGCGCGGCTAGCCCTCGGGCTTGCGCGCCGCCACCAGCAGGTTGTAGAAGAGTTGCGGAGGCAGGTGCGGCTCGAGCACCTGGTTGTCCAGCCGCTGCAGGGCCAGATAGCTGTGGAATGCGAAGCGGCGCCACGCCCACGGCACGTCGTCGGGCTCGGCGGTCGCCTCCAGCGTGCGTACGGTCCACCCGTGGATCGAGGCGAGCAGCTCCTCGCCGCGAACCCTGACCTCGCTCAGACCCGCAGTCGCACAGAACCTCTGCAGATCGCCCGGCGAGAAGGCGTGGACGTCCACTTCCCCTTCCAGCGATTGGCCGTTGGGTTCGGCGTCGGGATAGGCGCGCCGCTGGGAGGCGCGGACGGCCCGGCGCCAGAGCGGAGCCGCGATCAGCGCGGTTCGCTTCGGGATCGCCGCGAGAAAATCTCCGTAGCGCGAGGGCTCGCCGCAGAAGGCGAGCGTCCCACCGGGCCTCAGCACGCGCGCGAACTCCGAGAACGCCTGCTCCAGATCCGGAATGTGATGCAGCACGGCGTGCCCGAAGACCAGATCGAAGCTCTCGTCGGGGAAGGGGAGGGTCTCCGCCTCGGCCGCCGCGGTCCTCACCTCCAGGCCCAGCTGCGAGGCGTTCCCCTCGAGCCTGACCAGCATCCCGGGAGAGATGTCCGTGGCGGTCGCCCGCTCGATCACGCCGGCCTGCAGAAGGTTGAGCGAGAAGTAGCCGGTGCCCGCGCCGATCTCGAGTGCGTCCGCAAACGGCCCCTCCGGCCTGTGCCCGAGCGCCTTGCTCAGCTTGCCCGTCACCTGCTCCTGGCCGATCGCGCCGAAGTCGATCCCCCACTTGGAGTCGTAGGAGGCGGCCGCGACGTCGTGATACCGCTCGTTGACCTCCTTGATCCGCTCTGGGCTCGCCGGTGGCACGGCGAGGATCGTAGCCCTGCGCTGACCTAGCGGTCGTAGGTCTTGATCGCCCGCAGCGAGAGCCCAACCAGGACCACGCCCATGACCAGGATCACGCCGAGGCAGACGAGAATCTTGTCGATGACCCAACCGTCGATGATCAGCGAGCGTATCCCGACGATCACATAGCTGACCGGGTTGATCCGGGCGAGGAACTCCATTCCCGAGCTGAGCCGGTCGAAGGGAACGAAGTTGGGGGTGAGGAAGAGCAGCGGGAAAAAGAGCAGGAAGCTGGTGTTGGTCGCCTGGACGTTGCGCGTGTGAAGCGCGACCAGGATGCCGAAGCCGGCATACGCGACGCCGAATAGCGCAGAGAGCAAGACGACGAGGATCGCGCCGAGAATTCCTGACTCGACGTGGGCCCCGAAGACGAGGATCCCGAACAGCAGGACGACCGTCGAGGCGGCGAGCCCGCGCACGAGGTCGGCGCCGAGGCGGCCGAGGATCAGGGAGGTGCGCCGGATCGGCGCGACCAGAAGCTTGTCGAAATAGCCGCTGTCGATCTCGGTGACCAGCGCCAGCCCCGTGGTCGCGGTCGCGACCGCGAACATCAGCGATACCGGCAGTTGGAAGGCGACGTAGCCCTGGCCCTCGAGGAAGGGCGTCCCCATTGCCGGGAATGTCTTTGCCACCTGGCCGACATTCACCGAGAGGAAGAAGAGGGGAATGAAGAGGGTCGGAATGGTCGCCTCGGGATATCGGAGGATCTCCCTGACCGAGCGACGGCCGAGCAGAAGGACCTCGGTCATGGGGCCACCGCCCTCGCCGCCGCCTCGTCTTCCTCGGCGGACTCATCGGCGTGCTCCTGCTCCTGCTGCGCTCCCTCGAGGCGGCGGCCGGTCGCCTCCAGGAAGACGTCGTCCAGCGAGGGCCGCGAGACCGAGATCGCCCCGACCTCGATGCCGGCTGCGTCGAGGCGGCGGACGATCTCCGCGATCGAGGTCGCGCCGTCTTCGACGAAGAGGGCGAGCGCATCCTCCTCGGAGATCACCCTTTCCAGCCCGGGCAGCTCGCCGATCACCTCGCGCGTGCGTGCGGCGTCGGCCCCGTGCAGCTCGACCGAGACGACGTCCTTGCCGATCTCGGCCTTGAGGCTCTCCGGGGTCCCCTGCGCGACGAGCTCGCCGTGATCGATGATCGCCAGCCGCTCGCAGAGCTCATCGGCCTCCTCGAGGTACTGGGTGGTGAGGAAGATCGTGGTCCCGTCGGCGTTGATGCTGCGCACCTCCTCCCAAACGGTGAGCCGCGAGGCGGGGTCGAGGCCCGTCGTGGGCTCGTCGAGGAAAAGGACACGCGGCCGGTGGACCAGCGCGCTCGCCAGGTCGAGCCGGCGCTTCATCCCTCCGGAGTAGGTCTTGGTGCGGCGGTCCGCCGCCTCGGTCAGCCCGACCAGCTCGAGCAGCTCGGCGGCGCGCCCCCGGCCGGCCGCCCCCTTGATCCCGTACAGGCCGCACTGCAGCTCGAGCAGCTCGCGTCCGGTCTGAACCGGGTCGAGGCCGATCTCCTGGAGCGCCACGCCGATGCTGTGGCGAACTGCATCGCCGTCGGCGACCACGTCATGTCCGGCGACCGAGGCGCTGCCGCCGCTCGGCGGCAGCAACGTGCACAGCATCCTCACCATGGTCGACTTGCCTGCGCCGTTCGGCCCGAGGAAGCCGAAGACCTCTCCCTCGGCCACGCTCAGATCGACCTCGCGCACTGCCTCGATGCCGCCCTTGAAGGTGCGGCTCAGCTCGCGCGCCTCGATCGCAGGGGCTGTCGCATCGCTCGCCATCAACTCACCTACAGACTGTGGGAGGCGTCCGGACTCATCGACCGGACTCCCTTTTCACTCTACGTGCCCCTAACTTCCTCGGCGTGACCGAAGCCGATCAAACCTACGTGCAGGAGAACCAGCCCGAGGGCGTGCCGCCGCTCGAGCTCACCGGTGAGCGCAC
Organism: uncultured Solirubrobacterales bacterium; assembly: GCA_963777575.1. Classification (GTDB taxonomy): domain Bacteria; phylum Actinomycetota; class Thermoleophilia; order Solirubrobacterales; family 70-9; genus DASUPK01. The sequence goes on from CAVZRH010000017.1 coordinate 24,964, forward strand.
GCTCCCCGACGTGCCCGAGGAGAACTACTGGTATCAGCGCCACGTCGCGGTCTACGAGTGGATCGCCGACCGCTGCGCCGGCCTCCGGGTGGTCGACCTCGCCTGCGGCGAGGGCTATGGCTCGAACCTGCTGGCCGAACGCGCGGCCGATGTGATCGGCGTCGATGCCAACCCCGAGGCCTACGAGCACGCACGGGCGCGGTACCGCCGCCCCAACCTGAGCTTCCGGCGAGAGCTCGTGGAGGAGTTCGACGAGCCAGTCGATGCGGTGGTGTTCCTGCAGACGATCGAGCACATCCATGAGCCGGATCGCCTCCTGGCCGGGATCGCGGACATGGCGCCCGGCCGCCTACATCTCCACCCCCAACCGGCTCACGCTCGCCCCGCCGGGCGCCGAGAAGTCGGACAACCCCTGGCATCTGCGCGAGTACGACCCGGCTCAGTACCGCCGGCTGCTCGAACCGCATTTCGAGCGGGTCGAGATCCTCGGCCTCTTCCACGCCCGCAAGCTCCGCGCGCACGAGCTCGCGATCCGTCTCGGCTGGGACCGCGTCCACCCGGCGCTGCGGATCACCCAGCCCTTCTACGACCGCTTCATCCCCGCGATCCGCGCCACGGACTTCCACCTGCGGGCCGCGGACCTCGATCGCGCGCTGGACTTCGTCGCGCTTTGCGAGGGTGCTCCGAGGCAGAGCCGAGGAGCAACCCGTTTCATGAAGTGACGATGCCCGAGCGCACCCGCGGCGATCTGGCGATCGTCCTCCACTCCCACATGCCCTACGTCGAGGGGTTCGGCACCTATCCGTTCGGCGAGGAGTGGCTGTTCGACGCCTTCGCCCGCTCGCACCTGCCGGTGCTCGACGTCGCCCAGCGGCTGACGATGACCGTCACACCGGTGCTCGCCGATCAACTCGAGGCGGACGGGGTGGGGGAGAGGATGCTCGCCTTCCTCCGCCGCCATCGCGTCGACGCCGCGGACCGCGACGTGGCGGACGCCGGCGCCGCCCTGCGGCCGGCCGCCAAGGCCGAGGCCGACCACTACACCAACGCGATGAGGCGCCTCACCCGTCTCGGCCGCAAGCCGCTGCGCGCCTTCCAGGAGGCACACCGCAGGGGACGGATCGCGCTGATGCCCTCGGCCGCCACGCACGCTGTGCTTCCCAAGCTCGCCACGCTCGCCGGGCGGCGGCTTCAGGTCGACGCCGGGATTCGCTCGCATGAGCGCCGCTTCGGCGAGGCCCATGGCTTCTGGCTGCCGGAGTGCGCATATGTGGCCGGCCTGGAAGGGGTGCTGGCGGAGCGCGGGCTGGCCTACACCTGCCTCGATCAGAGCTCGCACGAGCGAGGCACCGCGGCGCTGCGTCCGATCCGGCTGCCCGGCGGACCGGTCGCGTTCACGATCGACTGGGGCACGGTGCGCCTCGTCTGGTCGGACCAGGGCTACCCAGCGGATCCGGCGTACCTCGAGTACCACCGCCTCTCGCCCAACGGGATGAGGCTCTGGTCGATCTCCGGCGCGCCCTACGACCCGGCCGCCGCCGCGAAGCGCGCGACCGAGCACGCCGCCTCCTTTCTGGCCGCCGTACGCGACCGCCTCGAGCGCCACCGCGCCGAGACCGGGCAGCGCGGACTCTGCGTGTTCGCGATCGACACCGAGCTGCTCGGCCACTGGTGGGCCGAGGGGCCGCTCTGGCTGCGAGAGGTGATCAAGGGAGCCGAGCTCGACGGCGTGCGCCTGCTGACCCTGCCGCAGGCGTTACGCGAGCACGAGCCCGAGGAGCGCCCCGCGAGGGAGGCCAGCTGGGGCGAGGGGAAGAGCCTCGAGACCTGGGATTCGCCTTCCGTCTCCGATCTCGTCTGGGCCACCCGCCGCAGCGAGCTCCGCCTGCTCAGGACGCTGGGGGCGCGCTCAATCGATGCTGCGGCCGCCGCCCGTGCGGCGCGGGAGCTGCTCGCGCTCCAGTCGAGCGACTGGGCCTTCATGGACCACCGCGGCCAGGCGGGCGACTATCCCTATACCCGAGTCACGGCCCATGCTGAGGCCCTGCTCGAGGCCATACACTCAGGCGGAGCAGTCGATCCGCGCGTCCGAAATCTCGCCCCAGACCTCAGTCTGGCGCCGCTGCTCGAGCCCTGATGACTCGAATCCTGACCTTGTCCTGGGAGTACCCGCCGCTGATCGAGGGTGGCCTCGCCCGTGTGGTCCGGAAGCAGGCCGAGGGCCTGGTGGAGCGCGATGCCGAGGTCCACGTGCTCACCCGCGGCGGAGAGGAATCCCCGGCCGAGGAGCTGGTCAACGGCGTCCACGTCCACCGGGTGCGCGAGCCGACCCGGCCCGCCGAGCTCAACGAGTTCGTTGCCTGGGTCGAGCGGATGAACTCGGACATGCTGGCCGCCGGCGTCGAGCTCGGTGACCGGCTCGACTTCGATGTCGTCCATGGGCACGACTGGCTCGTCGCGAACGCCTGCGACCACCTTGCACGCCGCTTCCGCTCTCCGCTCGTGATGACCATCCACGCCACCGAGCACGGCCGCCACCAGGGCTGGGTGGACAAGCACCCCCAGTCCTATATCCACGGCGTCGAGCGCTGGATCACCAACCGCTCCGACCGGGTGCTGGTCTGCTCCACCTTCATGCGCGAGCAGGTGGTCGATGTCTTCGGGGTCGAGGAGGAGCGAGTGGAGGTGATTCCCGAACGGGATCGATCCCGAGGACCTGCAGCCCCACGACGACGATGAGCTCCGGAGGCTGCGCTCCGAGTTCGCCAAGCCCGACGAGTCCCTCGTCCTGCTCGTCGGCCGGCTGGTCTACGAGAAGGGCTTCCAGGTCGCCCTCGAGGCCCTGCCGGAGATCATCGAGCGCCTGCCCAACACCCGCTTCGTGGTCGCCGGATCGGGCACTCACGAGGAGGAGCTCCGACGCCAGGCGGAGGAGCTCGGGCTGATGGAGCACGGCACCTTCGTCGGCTGGATCGGCGACGACGTCCTGCACTCGCTCTACCGGATCGCCGACGTCTGCGTTGTCCCCTCGATCTACGAGCCCTTCGGCCTGGTGGCTCTCGAGGCGATGGCGTCGAGCTGCCCGTGCATCGTGGCCGACACGGGCGGGCTGCGGGAGGTCGTCCCGCACGACGAGGTCGGACTGCGCTTTCGCGCCCGCGACCCGGTTTCGCTGGCGGAGATGACCGTCCGCGTTCTGGACGACGCCAAGCTCTGCCGCCGCCTGACCGCCGAGGCATTCGAGCATCTCCGCCGCTTCGACTGGGGCGACGTCGCGGAGCGGACGGCCGAGGTCTACGCGGAGCTCGTCGCAACCGCGGCGCCGGCTCGGGGCGGATGACCCGGCTGCCCGAAGGCCGGCGGGAGGTCTACCCGTCCAAGGGCTCCCGGCCGAAGCGCCGGGCCCCGGACTTCGGCCCCGGCCTCAACGTCAGCGTCCCGATCTCGTTCGGCCTGCCGCTGGTGGTCGTGGGCATCGCCCTGCTCGCGGCCGCGTTCGCGTCGGGCGGAGTGATCCTCTGGGTCACCGGCGCGGTTGCGCTTGCCGCCGGCATCCTGCTGTTCGCGTCGGGCAAGCGGCTCTAGGCGCAGAGCGGCCTTAGTGCCGCTTCTTGTGCTTCCGCTTCTTCTTCTTGCAGGAGTGCTTCTTCTTGTGCTTCTTCTTCGACTCGGCGGCGCGGTGCTTTTTGTGCTTCTTCTTGGCCTTGTTGCACTTCGCCTTCGCCCCACCGGCGCCACCGGCGCCAGAGCCGCCGCAACCGTCGACGGTGGCGGGCGAGTCGACCGAGGTGCTGGCGCCGTTGTAGCCGGTGAAGTCCGCATGGAAGAGAGGTGCCGGCGGTGTGCACAGGTCACGCGCCGTACCCAGCAGAGCCGGCGGGTTCGTGAAGGTGAGCTGGAAGCGGGCGATCGGGATGTCGGGCAGCCCGTCGAAGGTCACCGTGTTGCCGTTGCTGATGTCGGTGGTCCCCTGCAGGAGCAGGTGGAGCTGTCCCTTCAGATCGAGGCCGAGGTTGGGAAGCGCCCCGGCACCCTTGACCAGGGCGACGTTGCCCACCAGAGGCTGGCTGAGCAGCGGCGATGCGGCGGTGGCCAGCCCCACAATCGTGTTCGATGGACAGGTCCCGGCCGCGAAGCTCGCCTGATCGCAGGCGCCTCCGAAGAAGATCGTCGCGTTCGGATTGAGATCCGCGGGCACCTTGACGACGGCATTGAGCAGGCCGGCCTCATCCGCGTCCTGGAGGATCGAGGTACTGGCAGTCGTGGGCACGCCGTTGCTCGTCTGACCGACGCCGCCGACCTCGGCGGTGAACGCCGGGGAGAAGTCGAGGTTGTCGCAGCCGGACGTGGTGAAGCTCGCACTGCCGGTGGCGGTTGAGCCCGAGTACGGAACGGCGGTGAAATGGGTGGTGTGCGGGCCGGGGCATGAGGTGGGGTTCCGCATGAATGGCTTCCCGGTCGCCGGCGCGGTGCCGAACAGGGTGATGTCCTGGGAGTTGATCGTCGTCGGGAGCCCCGAGGTCGAGTTCGGGATGTCTTTGATGACCGTGTTGAGGCCGAAGTCAGGTCTCAGCTGGACACCCGATTGCAGGATGACCGGGGGCAAGACGTTCGGAACCAGATCGCAGAGTGGCTGAGGGAGAAGAGCGCACAGATCGCCCTTCAGGGGTCGGAGCACGATGCCGAAGCGGGCGGGCTCGCCGGGTTGCGGCGTGAGGTTGTACAGGTCCCCGCTGACGTCGAGGGTGACCGGCAGAATGGCCACCGTGACCGTGGCATTCGCGGTCACGCTGCCCACCTTCGTGTCGGGTGAACAGCTGTCGGCATTGAGCTGGTCCACTGTGCAGAGTGGTGCCGCGTTGGGGTCACCGATCAGTCCCGGCGGCAGCCCGACGGTCAGGTCCTTCACCTGGCCACCGCCGAAGCCCATGTGGATCGTGAAGTTGCTGTGAGCGCCCGCCTGACCGCTGGCCGGCGCGGCACTCAGGTCGCTGAGCGTGAGCGCCTGGGCCGACGCTGGGACGGCCACGAGCAGCGCGGCAGCCGCGGCCAGCGTGCCGAGCACGCGCTTGGGAGCGCGCCTATTGCCTCCGTTGTGTCCCCTGAGCCTCATCCTTCAACCGCCCGTGGGCTCCGTGCCCGCGAGGCGCAATCTAAGCAGGTCAGCGATTTTCGGGAGCCGGTTCGCCTTCGGGGTCGACGGGGTCGGGCCAGCGCAGCTTTTGGGGCTCCTCGCGCATCCGGATCACCTTGGCCGGGACGCCTCCGACCACCGCGTTCGCCGCCACGTCGCGGGTGACCACCGAGTTCGTGCCGACGATCGAGTTGTCGCCGACGCGCACGCCGCGCAGGAAGCAGGCGCCGTAGCCGACCCAGACGTTCGAGCCGATCACGCACTCGCGCGTGTAGATGCCCTGGACGCGGATCGGGCGCTCGACCTCCACGACGCCGTGGTCGAAGTCGATGAACATCGCCCGGTCGGCGATCACGCACTGCTCGCCGATGCGCACCCGCCTGTAGGCCGAGATCGTGCACTCCTGGCCCATCACGGTCTTGGCGCCGATCTCGACGACGCCCTCGTGGCAGCGGATCTTGCTGCCGTCGCCGATCCAGGTGAAGCGCCCGAACTTGACGGTCGCGCCCTTGGCGATCTGCAGCTGCAATCCCCTGCCGAAGAAGACCGGGCCGTCGGTCTCCCACCGCCATCCGGCGCGGGTCAGAAACCGCCGCCAGAGGTAGCGCCACAGCAGGCGCGCGTAGCTCAGGTTGAGCATGCCTTTGTGTCGGTAGAACCGGAGGGCGCGGATCACGGGCGGCGATTCTAGGTTCCGCCCGCGTACCTAGACTGGGGCCGGATGGCGCAGAAGACCGAGCAGAGCCTCGCCGAGCGGCTGATCGCCGGCGACAAGCGGGCGCTCGCGCGCGCCATCACCCTGATCGAGAACGACGATCCCGCAGGGCTGGGAGCTGGTTCGCGAAGTGTTTCCGCGGACCGGCCGCGCCCGGATCGTCGGTCTGACGGGTCCGCCCGGCGTGGGCAAGAGCACTCTGATCGGCGCGCTGACCGCGGAGATGCGTAAGGCCGACCGCGAGGTCGCAGTTCTCTCGATCGACCCCTCCAGCCCGTTCACGCGCGGCGCCCTGCTCGGCGACCGCATCCGCCTTTCCGACCACTTCCTGGACCCCGGGGTCTTCATCCGCTCCATGGCCAGCCGCGGCGCGCTCGGCGGCCTCTCCGAGGCGACCCTGCAGGCGGCCCTGCTGATGGACGCCTCGGGCAAGGACGATGTCTTCATCGAGACCGTCGGCGTCGGCCAGGCCGAGATCGACATCGTCGACCACGGCGACACGATCGTGCTGGTGCTGATGCCGGGCTCGGGCGACTCGATTCAGGCGCTGAAGGCCGGCGTGATGGAGATCCCGGACATCATCGTCGTCAACAAGGCCGACCATCCGATGACGGACACCATGATCCGCGAGATCCGCGGGGTCCTCTCGCTCGGTCCATCGACCTCGTGGCGGGTACCGATCGTGAAGACCGAGGCGGCGAAAGCCGAGGGGGTGGCCGAGCTCGCCGAGAAGATCACCGAGCACCGCGAGCACATCGAGGCCGAGGGGACGCTCGACGAGCGACGGGCGAGGAACCTGCGCAACGAGGTCCTCGAGCTGGCGGCGGCGCGGATGCGGCGCCGCCTCGAGGCCGCCGTCGCGGATGACGCCTCGGTCCGCGAGCTGCTCGACCGCGTCGTGAAGCGCGACCTCGACCCCGCGAGCGCCGCCCAGGAGCTCCTCGAGCGCGAGGATGGCTAGGACCCGGGTTCCGGCGGAGGTCCCCGGCTAGACCCCGAGCTGTCGCGCGATGACCATCTGCTGCACCTCGTCGGTGCCCTCGCCGATGGTGAGGATCTTCGCGTCGCGATAGAAGCGGCAGACGGGGTACTCCTCGATGTAGCCGTAGCCGCCATGGATCTGCACCGCCTCCTCGGTCGCGCGGACCGCGAGCCGTCCGGTGATCAGCTTGGCCTGGGCGGCGGTCAGCGTGAACGACTCGCCTCGGTCCTTCTCGATCGCCGCGCGGTAGACGAGCAGGCGCGCGGCCTCGATCTGGGCCGAGATGTCGGCGATCTTCGCCTGGATCGCTTGGAACTTGCCGATGGGCTGCCCGAATGCCCGGCGCTCCTTCGAGTATGAGATCGCCTCGTCGAGGGCCCCCTGGGCCAGGCCCACGCCCATCGCGGCGACGCCGATGCGGCCGCCGTCGAGGATCTGGAGGAACTGCTTGAAGCCCTCGCCGCGGCGGCCGAGCAGGCTGCCCTCCGGGACCCGGCAGTCGTCGAACGTGAGCGGCCTCGTGTCCGAGGCATTCCAGCCCATCTTCCGGTAGGGCCTTCCGACCTCGTAGCCCGGGGTGCCGTTCGGGACGATGATGTTGGAGATCTCCTTGGTCCCGTTGGTCTGTCCGGTGACCGCGGTGATCGTCACGCAGCCGGAGATGTCCGTTCCCGAGTTGGTGATGAACTGCTTGGCGCCGTTCACCACCCACTCGCCATCCTCGAGCGCCGCGCGGGTGTGGGTGTTGCCGGCGTCCGATCCGGCCTCGGGCTCCGTCAGACCGAAGGCAGCCAGCTTCTGCCCGCTGCACAGCTGCGGCAGCCAGTCGTCCTTCTGCTCGTCGGTCCCCCAGAGATGGATCGGCATCGTGCCGAGCGAGGTGTGCGCGGCCATCGTGATCGCCACCGAGGAGTCGATCCTCGTGAGCTCTTCAACCGCGAGCGCGTAGGCCAGTGTGTCCGCCCCGCCTCCCCCGTACTCCTCGGGAAAGGGGATGCCCATCAGTCCCAGCTCGCCCATCTTCGCGACCAGCTCGTAGGGGAAGGACTTGGTGCGGTCGAGCTCCTCCGCCACCGGTGCGACCTCCTGGCGGGCGAAGTCGCGGACGGTGTCGCGCAGCAGCCGCTGCTCGTCGGTCAGCTCGAAGTCCACGGGGCGGGGAGTCTAGGAACCCGCGCTACGCGACGGCTTCGAGCGACTTCTGTGCCCTCATGCCGGGACCCTCGATCGCAACGGCTTCGCGAACGGTGAGCGTCTTGCCGCACTTGGTGCAGATGCGGCGGTCGTCGATCTCGCCGCCGCACTCGCCCTTGTGAACGACGATCGAGGGCCGGCCCTCGGGCTGCTGCTCGTAGCGGTCGCCCCAGTGCATCAGGGCGATCATCACCGGCCAGAGGTCGAGCCCCTTCTCGGTCAGGAAGTACTCGTAGCGCTCGGGGCGCTCGCTGTAGGGGCGCCGCTCCACGATCCCCTCGTCCAGCCATCCGCTGCAGCCGGGCGGTGAGAACGTTGCGCGCGACCCCCAGGGAGCGCTGCATCTCGGAGAACTTGCGGCGGCCGTGGAAGATCTCGCGCACGACGAGGAGCGTCCAGCGCTCGCCCACCAGCTCGAGGCTGCGTGCGATCGAGCAGACCTGTCCCTCGTATTCGTTTCCGAGCATCAGTGTGATCTTCGCACACTCGGTTGCATCACGCAACTTACGTTGGTAGGGTCGGTTTCAGTGGTTGCGTGAAGCAACCCTCACGAAGGAGCCCGACATGATGAGAGCACTTCGCTTCGAATTCCATCCCGAGCAGGTCCGGATCAGCTCCGAGGAGATCCTCGCCGACCTCCGCTACCCGGCCCGCGAGATCCACGACGACGGCGGGCGCAAGCGCGCCCGTCGCCGCTCGGGGCGCCGGTGAGCGAAGCCGCGGTAGACGCCGCTCTCGCATTCGCCGAGAGCTCGCCGGAGACCACCCGGACGCGGGAGATCGTCTGGCAGGACCCGATCCCGACGGCCGCGCTGGGTGCCGGGATGGCCGGGCTCGAGTACGTCCGCGCCGTTCAATCCGGCGAGCTGCCGCCGCCGCCGATCGCCGTCGTCATGAACTTCCGCATCGCCGAGCTCGATGAGGGCAGGGCGGTCTTCATCGGTGAGCCCGGCGAGGAGCACTACAACCCGATCGGGGTCGTCCACGGCGGCTACGCCTCGACGATCCTGGACTCGGCGCTCGGCTGCGCGGTGCACACCACCCTTCCGGCCGGGGTCGGCTACACGAGCCAGACCCTCGAGGTGAAGTACCTGCGACCGATCACACGTGACACCGGCGCCGTCCGCGCCGAGGCCGATGTCGTTCACCGCGGCAGCAGGACCGCCACCTCAGAGGCGCGTCTGACCTCGGTCGCCACGGGCAAGCTGCTCGCCACCGGCACCAGCACCTGCCTAATTTTCGATTCCTGATCGCAGGAGGGTTAGCTTTGACGGTGATGCCGGGCACGGATGCCAAGGACGCCGTCCTCGCCTCCTACGACGCGCTCAACGAGAGCGACATCGACGCGGCGATGGAGGCACTCGCCGAGGACGCCGAGTGGCACGAGAGCGAGGTCCTTCCCGACACGGGCGTCTACCGGGGGCGGGATGCGATCCGCGCGTTCCTGACCCAGTTCCTCGCCTCCTGGGAGCGCTTCCACCAGACCGTCGAGGAGGTCCGGGAGGAGGGCGACCGGGTGCTGGTGATGATCCACCTGGAGGCGACGGGCCGAGGCTCGGCCGCCGACGTCGACGCACGCTACGCGCACCTCTGGACCATCTCCGACGGCCGTGGGATTCGCGTCGACGCGTTCTACGACCGCGACGAGGCCCTGGCCGCCCTCAACCCGTAGCCGCCGGTCACGACGACCAGCACCCAGAACGCCGCGTACAGCGCCGTGGCGACTGGGCGGTCGCCGAGGTCCGGGATGTGGAGGTTGAGCGCGAGGAGCTGGAGCAACCCAAGCGCGGTGTAGGCGAGCGCGGCGCCGCGGAAGCTGAGGGGATCGTCGTCGCGTGCCGCGATCAGCGACGCCAGTCCGACCCCGAACAGAAACGAGCCGATCGCCCGCGAGGTGAGAGGACTGAGCACCCAGGGCCAGACGTCGTCGGCGGTTCCGGGCGCAATCAACAGCAGGGCGCCGACGGCCACCATCGCGACGCCCTCGAAGACCAGCACCCAGCGAAGCGCATCCGGCAGCCGTCGCGTCACCCGCACGGGCTCGCTGCGGCCGCTCAACTGGTCGACGAGCGCCCAGGCGAGCAGCAACGGCACCAGGACGTACGCGCAGAGCCAGAAGACGCCGAAGAGGCTGTTCAGATCGAACCGGTCGAGGTGGATCAGCGTGATGACGAGCAGCAGGAGGGCGATCACCGCGACCGGATAGACGGCCGGGCGCGCCCGGGCCCAGGTCCTGGAGCGCGCCGCGCTCAGAATGAGGACGAACGCCGCCCAGTAGAAGGCACCGAGGGTGGCTGCCGTGAGGGGCGGCACAATCGTCCAGGACCACCAGGCATCGGTCCGCGTGGCGCCGAGGAAGAGCAGGGCGCCGGCGATCAGAGCGAGCCCGGCGAAGACGTCGAGAATCAGTCTCAGCCGCGGGGTCAACGGCTGCATGGGGCTAGATCCTACGGCTGGCCATGAGCGCGAACGGCTGGGTCCACGCGGTGCGCCTCGGCCGGATGGTCGAGGACGGCGTCGCGCCCAGCATCTTCGGGTTGATCGAGCGCGGCGATCGCGCGCGAGCCGAGCCTGGCCGCCAGATGCGCGGCCGCGTCGTCTTCCGCTTCGCCGAGGACTTCTCACCGCTACGGATCACCTTCAGACGCGAAGTCGTCGTCCTCGAGGATGGAGACTCGCGCGGACCTGACCTGCTGATCGAGGGCCGCCTACCGGACATCGTCCACTTCGCCACGGTGCCGACCCTGCGTGGCGCGCCAACACGGCGTCCCGACCGCGCCAGCCACGCGGCCGCAAGGCTGCTCATGCGACTCGCCGTCGGCCGGGTGAGGATCGAGGCGCGAACCGAGTGCTCGGCCGCCCTATGCAGCTGCCCTGACGGCTTCTAGACGGTCGTGGAGCGAGCGCGCAAGGTCGATCAACAGTCGGACGCCGTAGCCGGTCGGGCCCTTGCCGACGTACTCGCGGCCGACGTCCCAGGCAGTGCCGGCGATGTCCAGGTGGACCCAGGGCTTGCCGTCCACGAACTCCTCCAGGAACGAGCCCGCGTAGATCGTTCCCGCCTTGCGCTTCGCCGCCGCGTTGGTGAGGTCGGCGACGGTGCCCTTGGTGAGCTCCTTGTACTCGGCGTGGAGGGGCAGGCGCCAGGCGAGCTCGCCGGTGCGCTCCGCGGCCGCCTCGACCTGCTCGGCGAAGGCGTCGTCGTTCGAGATCAGCGCCGCGTAGGTGGAGCCGAGGGCGACCAGGACGGCGCCCGTGAGCGTGGCGAGGTCGACGAGCCGGTCGGCGCCGAGCTCGACGGCATAGGCCAGTGCGTCAGCCAGGATCAGCCGCCCCTCGGCGTCGGTGTTGTTGACCTCGACCGTCTTGCCGTTCAGCTGGGTGATGATGTCGCCGGGCTTGATCGCGGTCCCACTCGGCATGTTCTCGGTGGATGGGATGACGGCCAGGACATTGATCGGAAGCTCGAGCTTGGCGAGCGCGGAGACGGTCTCCAGCACGGCGGAGGCGCCGGACATGTCCATCTTCATCTCCTGCATCCCGCCGGCCGGCTTGATCGAGATGCCGCCCGAGTCGAAGGTGACGCCCTTGCCGACCAGCCCGAGCGTCTCCTCGCCGCCGCCCTGGTAGCGGAGGACGATCAGCCGCGGATCCTCGGCGGTGCCCTGCGAGACGGCCACCAGGCCGCCCATGCCCTTGTCGGCGATCTCGTCTCGGCCGAGCACCTCGCACGTCACCGACTCGTGCTCGTCGGCGATCGCATTGGCTCGCCCGGCCAGGTAGCTCGGGGTGACGACGTTGGACGGCAGGTCCTGGAGCTCGCGGGCGAAGTTCTCGGCTTCGGCGCCGATGCGAGCGGCCTCGACGGCTTCGGCCAGCCCGCCATCTGCGATCAGCGTGACCTCCTCGAGGCCGTTCGAGTTCCCCTCCTCGTCGTCCCCCTTGCTCTTGAAGCGATCGAAGCGGTAGGAGGCGAGGATCGCCCCCTCGACCATGGCCCCCGCCACAGCCGCCGGGTCGTCGCCGTCGGGTCCGCGAAGCGCCAGCGAGGAGGCGTCCATCGAGCCGGCCGTCCGCGCGGCGATCGCCGCGGCCACTCGCGCGCGCTCGGGAGTGAAGTCACTCCGGTCGCCCAGTCCGACGACGAGGGCGCGCCTCGGGGTGCCGGGATGCACCAGGGTCGCCTTCTTGTAGGAGCTCTTGACGTCCTCGGAGCCGGGCGCTCCCGCCAGCGGCTCGGGGAGGTCGTCACCCTCGAAGACCAATACGCCGAGGAAGTCGGAGTCGACCTCGGAGAGCGGCTTGTCGGCGACCTCGACGCGCAAGAGGGCGCCAGATTACAGACGGTCACTAACCTTCGATCACAACTTGGGAATTCGCCGGAGGCGCTGGGCCTCGGCGCAGACGAAAGGCGCAGATGTCGAAGACGGTCATCCTCTCCACCGCCAGGACTCCCTTCGGGAAGATGGGCGGCGGGCTCTCGTCCCTCGATGCCACCGACCTGGGCGGCACCGCGATCTCGGAGGCGCTCGACCGCGCCGACGTGAAGCCGGATGACGTGCAGGCCGTCGTCTACGGCCAGGTGCTGCAGGCTGGCCAGGGGCAGATCCCGTCCCGCCAGGCTCAGATCAAGGCCGGGATTCCCCGCGAGGTCCCCTCGGAGACCGTCAACAAGGTCTGCGCCTCGGGCATGCGCTCGATCGGGATCGCCGATCAGGCGATTCGGGCGGGCGACCTCGAGATCGGCGTGACCGGCGGGATGGAGTCGATGAGCCAGGCCCCATACCTGCTGCCCGGAGCCCGCTTCGGCTTCCGGATGGGCGACGTCCAGGCGGTCGACTCGATGACCCACGACGGCCTCACCAACCCCTTCACCGAGAAGCAGATGATCAATGAGGCGAGCGAGGTCTCGAACGAGCTCGAGATCACCCGCGCCGACATGGACCGCTTCGCGGAGCGCTCCCACCAGCTCGCCCACAAGGCGACCGAGGACGGCAAGCTCGCCGAGGAGATCGTCACGGTGACGGTCAGGTCGAGGAAGGGCGAGAACGAGGTGGCCGCCGACGAGGCGATCCGGCCCGACACCACACTCGAGGCCCTCTCCAAGCTGAAGGCTGTGGGCGGCGACGATGCCACCCACACCGCCGGCAACGCACCCGGTGTCAACGACGGTGCCGGTGCGGTGGTCGTCGCCTCGGAGGATTGGGCCAAGGAGAACGGCAAGAGCCCGATCGCGACCGTGCTCAGCTATGGCCAGGTCGCCGACGACTTCCCCTACCTCGCGAAGACGCCGGCCAAGGCGGCCATCCAGGCGCTCGAGAAGATCGGCAAGAAGCCGGGCGACGTCGATCTCTGGGAGATCAACGAGGCATTCGCTTCCGTCGCCATCAACTCGATGCGCATGCTCGAGATCGACGACGTGAACGTGAACGTGAACGGCGGGGCGATCGCGCTCGGCCACCCGATCGGCGCCTCCGGCGCGCGCATCGTCGGCGCGCTGGTGCACGAGCTGAAGCGGCGCGGCGGCGGCCTCGGCTGCGCCGCGATCTGCTCCGGCGGCGGCCAGGGCGACGCGATCGTCGTCGAGGTCAACGGGGCATAGATCCACTGCGGCGGCGCCTCGCGCCGAGCGCTGACAGAATCCGGCCCGTGACTGACTCGCGGCCCGAGCAACCGGACGAGCGGCTCACCAGGCGCCGGCTGATCGGAACCGGCGCCGCGGCGGCCGGAGCGGCGGCCCTCTCGCGCGTCCCGGGTGCCGAGGCCCGGAAGAAGGACACGAAGGGAAAGGGACGTGGCAAGCGCCACGCGGACGTGGTCGTGGTCGGCGCCGGGTTCGCCGGGCTGACCGCCGCGCTGAGGCTGAAGCAGGCGGGCAAGTCGGTGCTCGTCCTCGAGGCGCGAAACCGCGTCGGCGGGAGGGCTCACAACGCGCCAATTCCCGGAGGCCAGATCACCGAGCGCGGGGCGGCCTTCATCGGTCCCACCCAGGACCACATCGCGCAGCTGGCGAGCGAATTCGGGGTGGGGACGTTCCCGACCTTCGACACCGGCGACAACGTCTACGTCCGCGACGGCAACCGCTCGACCTACTCCGACACCGGCATCACCGGGACCGCACCGCCCGACCCAGTGATCCTGCCGGACCTGGCGGTGGTCGTAGGAATGCTCGACCAGATGGCGACCAAGGTGGACGTCAACTCTCCCTGGACCGCGGCGAACGCGGCCAGCTGGGATGCCCAGACGCTCCAGAGCTTCATCGAAGCCCACTCGGTCACTCCGCAGTTCCGTGAGCTGATTCCGGCCGCGACCAGGCCGATCTTCGGCGCTGAGCCACGCGAGCTCTCGCTCCTCTTCACCGTCTTCTACATCGCGGCCTCTGGCAACGAGCAAAACGTCGGGACCTTCGAGCGGAACTTCAACACGCGGATGGGCGCCCAGCAGGACCGCTTCGACGGCGGGACGCAGCTCGTCGCTCTGCGCGTCGCGAAGCGGCTCGGCAAGAAGCGCGTGCTGCTCAAGCAGCCGGTCCGGCGCATCGTGCAGGAGAAGCACGGTGTCACGGTGCTCACCAAGCGCCTCCGCGTCCGGGCGAAGCATGTGATCGTCGCGATCCCACCGACACTCGCGGGCCGGATCGACTACCGACCCGACCTTCCACCCTTGCGCGACCAGCTCACCCAGCGCCTCCCGCAGGGCAACCTGACGAAGGTCGCCTGCGTCTACGACCGTCCCTTCTGGCGCGACGCAGGGCTGAACGGGACCGCGGTCTCAACCGACGGCTTCGTCAACGCGAGCTTCGATGACACGCCGCCGGGCGGCAGCCCGGGAGTGGTCTTCGGCTTTGTCGGAGGCGACAAGTCGAGGCAGTTCAACGCGATGCCGGCCGACCAGCGCAAGGCGGCGATCGTCTCCCAGTTCACTCAGTTCTTCGGCGCTGGGGCGGCCAACCCGATCGACTACATCGAGTCCTACTGGGCAGGTGAGCGCTGGTCGCGCGGCTGCCCGGTGGGCATCGCGGGTCCCGGCGTCTACACGGGCTATGGCACGGCGCTGCGCCAGCCCGTAGGCAGAATCCACTGGGCCGGGACCGAGACCTCCACCTACTGGAACGGCTACATGGACGGCGCGGTTCGCTCCGGCGAGCGCGCGGCGGCGGAGGTGCTCGGAAGGTAGGAGCCGACGAGGGGCGCGGCTAGGCTGCCTGCCCATGGCCGAGAAGTCATCCGAAGGCAAGGGCGCCGCCTTCTTCGATCTCGATAAGACCCTGATGGCGGGGTCTTCGGGGATGGTCTTCGCGCGGGTGGCCAACCGGAAGGGCTTCGTCCCCCGTCGCCAGCTCGCCAGGTGGGGGGTGGACCACCTGCGCTACCGGCTGCGGGGCTCCTCGGACGAGCAGACGAGCGCGGTGATCCAGGTCGCCAGTCGGATCTTCTCCGAGATTCCCGAGCGTGACGTCGAGCGGATGGGCCCGGAGGTCCTCGCCGGCATCCTGCCGCGGATCTACCCGCAGATGCTCGACGAGGTCCACCGCCACCAGGACGAAGGCAGAGCGACCTTCATCGTCAGCGCGGCCGGGAACGACCTGGTGAAGACGCTGGCGGCGGTCCTCGGCATGGAGGGTGGGATCGGGACCCGCTGGGCGGTCGGCTCCGACGGGAAGTTCACGGGGGAGATGGATGGCCCATTCGTCTACGGCGACGGCAAGGTCGAGGCGATGCAGCAGTTCGCCGACAAGCACGACATCGACCTGGCCGAGTCGTGGGCCTACTCCGACTCGGCGAGCGATCTGCCGATGCTGCGAGCCGTCGGCCATGCAGTCGTCGTCAACCCCGATGGTCCGTTGCTCGAGATCGCCCGGCGGGAGGATTGGCAGGTGATGCGCTTCGAAAAGCTCGGCCGCAGGCTCGCGATGGTGGGCGCCACCGCGCTTGCGGCAGTCGCCGGCGGGGCTGCAGCGAGTGCCTCAAAGAGGCGAAACAGCCACCGTAGACTGAGGTCATGGCGGTAGAGCCGGAGATGCGAGGGCGCGCGTCAGCGCGACCCGTGATGTCGTCACGCGCACACGAGTGGCTGGCTGAGGTCTATTCGAGGCTGGAGGAGCGGGAGGCGCTCTTCGAAACGATCTCAGGACACGAGGTCAATCCGCTCTACACCGAGGAGGACCGCGAGGGCTCGGACCCTGAGCGCGACCTCGGCTACCCGGGCGAATTCCCGTACACCCGCGGCGTCTATCCCTCGATGTACCGGGGGCGGCTCTGGACGATGCGGCAGTTCGCGGGCTTCGGCACCTCCGAGGAGACCAACGAGCGCTTCCACTACCTGCTCGAGCACGGTCAGACCGGCCTCTCGACCGCCTTCGACATGCCGACGCTGATGGGCCTCGACTCGGACGCACACCGCTCGCTCGGTGAGGTCGGGGTGGAGGGCGTGGCCATCGACACGCTGGACGACATGGAAACCCTCTTCGCAGGAATTGACTTGGGGAGCGTCACGACGTCGATGACGATCAACGCCCCGGCGGCGATCCTGCTCGCCTTCTACGTCGCCACGGCCGAGGAGCAGGGGATTGGGCCGGAGCGACTCGGCGGGACGATCCAGACGGACATCCTCAAGGAGTACATCGCCCAGAAGGAGTGGTGCTTCCCGATCGAGCCGGCGATGCGGCTGGTCGGAGACATGGTCGAGTGGTGCACCGAGCACATGCCGCGCTGGCACCCGATCTCGATCTCCGGGTACCACATCCGCGAGGCTGGATCGACAGCCCAGCAGGAGCTCGCCTTCACGCTCAAGGACGGCTTCACCTACGTCGAGCAGGCGATCGAGCGCGGCATGGACGTCGACCACTTCGCGCCCCGGCTCTCCTTCTTCTTCAACGCCCACATCGATTTCTTCGAAGAGATCGCCAAGTACCGGGCGGCGCGCCGGATCTGGGCGCGTGAGATGCGAGACACCTACGGCGCCAAGCGGGAGGAGTCATTGCGGATGCGCTTCCACACCCAGACCGCGGGCGTCTCGCTGACCGCCCAGCAGCCGCAGAACAACATCATCCGCACGGCGATCGAGGCGCTCGCGGGCGTGCTGGGCGGGACCCAGTCACTGCACACCAACTCCTACGACGAGGCTCTCGCCCTGCCGACGGAGGAGGCGGTCCGGATCGCGCTGCGCACGCAGCAGGTGATCGCCCACGAGACCGGCGTCACGAACACGATCGACCCGCTCGGCGGCTCCTACTTCGTCGAGACGCTCACCGACGAAATGGAGCGCGCCGCCTACGAGTACTTCGCCCGGATCGACGAGCTCGGCGGCATGGTCGAGGCGATCAAGCAGAACTTCCCGCAGCGGGAGATCGCCGACGCCTCCTTCCGCTACCAGCAGGAGGTCGACGCGAAGCAGCGGATCGTGGTCGGGGTGAACGACTACGTCCAGGAGGACGACGAGGAGATCCCGATCCTCCGCATCGACCCGGAGCTCGAGAAGAAGCAGAAGGGAAGGGTGGAGGCGACCAAGTCCCGGCGCGACTCGGCCGAGGTCGAGCGCACCCTCTCGGAGCTACGGTCCGCCGCGGCGACCGATGCCAACCTGATGCCGCCGATCCTCGACTGCGCCCGGGCGCGGGTCTCCGAGGGCGAGATGGTCGAGGCTCTGCAGCAGGTCTTCGGCTCCTACACCGAGCTACCGGTCTTCTAGGCCGCACCCATGTGAACGCGCCCGGTGGTATGAGTACCGGCGAGTGAGAGGTAAGCCTGGAAGGATCGCGGGACTCGTCGCCTTGGCGTTTGTGCTCGGCTGTGGCGTCGCTTACGCCGTCACTCAGTCTCCGCCGGGGGTGATCGGCCCCTCCACCGGCATTCAGCCCTCGGGACGTCATCTCGAGCCCGAGGGCAAGCTGACTCCGCTCGGCAATCTGCCGACTGGGGGAGCACTGACAACCAACGGGCGCTTCCTCTGGGCCCTCTCCACCGGGCGCGGCCGGAACGACGTCCGCATCGTCCAGGTGGCAAAGATCCCCTGCAAGGGCAAGAAGAAGGGGAGTAAGGGGTCGGCGGCCGAGGCGAAGCAGACCGGCTCGAAGAAGTGCAACCGCCGCGCCGGGAAGAAGGTCGGCATGGTCGTGCAGACCATCCCGTTCCCGGGTCTGACCGGCGGGATCGCAATGTCGCGAGACGGCCGGACCGCCTACGTCTCCGGCGTCGCTGACTCCTCCCATCCCCCCGAGGAGGTGAACTCCAGCGTCCCGGGGCGTCAGGGCGATGTGATTCACGTCCTCCATTACGACCCGAAGAGCGGGATCGCGACGAGGGCCGGGGTTATCCCGGTGCCCCCGCCGAGCAGCGCCCCTCCCTACCAGGACTTCCCACCGAATGCGGCCGCTCGGCTCTCGTGGCCGCGTGACATCGCCGTTAGCCCCAACGGGCGCACGCTGCTCGTCTCCCTCAATCTCGCGGACACAGCGGCTTTGATCGACACCGCGACAGGCAACGTCCGGTACGTGAGCGTCGGCCACTACCCCTACGGGGCCGGCATCACGAGCGACGGCAAATACGGCCTGGTGAGCAGCGAGACGGAGGGGACCGTGTCCGTGATCGACCTGGCGGCGGGCAAGGTGGTGAAGAATCTCCAGGTCGCCCCGCCGCTCTCGCATCCCGAGAGCATCGCCGTCGATCCGAAGGCGCCGCTGGCCTTCGTCGGCAACGCGAACCAGGACACGATCACCGTGATCGACACCAAGTCGTTTTCGGTGGCGCGGACCCTCTCGGTCGAACGCCCGCAGGGCGTTGGGACCTCCCCCACGTACGTGAGCGTCACATCCGACGGCTGCGACCTGCTCTCGGCCGACTCCGGGGAGGACGCGGTCGCGGTCTTCGCTCTCTCCAAGAAGAAGCGCTGCGGGGAGGCGGGCAAGCCCCCGGGCAAGAAGAAGGGGAAGAAGGAACGCGAGTCCACCGCCCAGGTCGCCGCCAAGCACAAAGGGAAGGGCAAGAAGAAGTCGGACGGCCGCAAGGCCAGGAAGTTCCAGCTCGTCGGGCGGATCCCGACAGGGAGCTACCCGACGATGGCGGTCGCTACGCCGAAGCGCCGCCAGCTCGTCTGGGTCTCCGCCCGGGGTCTCGGCGTCGGTCCCAATCCGGGCGGTCCCAACCCGAACACCGGCGACGACACCTACCTCAACCAGTACCTGCCGTCGATCGTCGACGGCGCCTCCGGGGTGCTGAGCTATCCCAGCGACCGGAAGATCCGAAAGCTCACCCCGATCAGTGACCGCCAGGTGGTCCCCGCCGACGCCCGCACCGCGCCGAGCGACACACCGATCCGCGGGGGCGGGCCGATCAAGCACGTCTTCTACATCGTGCGCGAGAACCGCACCTACGACCAGGTGCTCGGCGACGACTCCCGCGGTGATGGGGACCCGGCGCTGACCCTGTTCGGGAACTCAATCACGCCGAACCTCCACGCGCTCGTGCAGCGCTTCCCGCTCCTGGATCACGTCTACGCGAACTCCGAAGCTTCGATCGACGGTCACTACTGGACGGCGGCCGGCGCGGTCTCCGACTACGTGACCAAGAACTGGCACCAGAACTACGCAGGCCGCAACCGCCCTTACGACTTCGGCTCCTACGAGGTCAGTGCCCCGCCCAAGGGCTACATCTTCCAGCGAATGCTGGAGTCCGGCGTTTCCTTCTACAACTACGGCGAGGCGCTCGCCGGTCTCTCCCCGTTTCCCGACAAGGACCGGACCCCGGCGCAGACGGCCCAGAACGCGCAGCTGCTCAGCTCGACCGTCACCGATGTCCAGCTCAACGGCGGTTGCTACGACAGCGACATCTCGATCTTCGACACCCCCGCGATCGGCCCGAAGGTCGGGCAACGTCTACGACTCGAGCCTGCCGCCGGGATCGCAGCCGGGCGACGCCTCCAGGTTCAACTGCTTCAACACCAGGTTCCAGGCCCAGCTGGCCGCCAACTCGGTTCCAACCTTCAACTATCTCTCGCTGCCGCTCGACCACACCGAGGGCCTTTCCCCCGGGAAGCGCACTCCGGATGCCGACATCGCCGACAACGACTGGGGCCTCGGCCAGATCGTCGACACGATCTCGCATTCATCGATCTGGAACAGCTCGCTGATCCTGGTGGTCGAGGACGATTCACAGAACGGCGCCGACCACGTCGACGCCCATCGCATCCCGGCACTCGTGATCAGCCCGTACACGCAGCAGGGCTCGGTGGTCCATGACCGCTACGACCAGCTCTCCTTCTTGCGAACGCTGGAGATCATCTCCGGCCTGCCGTCACTCAACCTGGGTGAGGCCCTGGCTGTGCCGCTCTACAACGCCGTCACCCCCAACGGGAGCAACTCGGCCCCCTACAACGCGATCATGCCGAGCGTCAACATGACGGCGGTCAACCCGGCCACCGCACAGAACATTGCTGCCTCGAAGGGCCAGCCGCTCAACGCGACCGACCAGGTCCCCCAGCACGTGCTCGACGCGATGCTGTGGCACTACCGGCACGGCTTCAAGTCGAAGCCCCCGCCGCCGGGGCCGAACGCCTCCACACAGGACAGCAAGGAGGTCGACGACGAGGCGATCGACAGTGACGAGCTCGCCCGCGAGATCCGCCGGATCTCGACGAATCCCTACGAGAAGTAGGGGACACCTAGGCCGCGCTCGGCGCGGATTCCACGATCACGATGACGTCACCCATCGGCCCGAGCTCCGAGCCCGCGAGGAACATGCGGCCGACGCCTCGGCGCTCGGACTCCGCCCTTGCAATGCGGCAGGCGTCGTCGCGAGCAAGTCCCCTCGCCAGCACCTGCTCCCCATGTGCGTGATCTAGGAAAAGAACGTCGTACACCGCTAGGCCTCCTGTCGCTGCGGTTCCCCTATATGCACTAACCATTCTCGTATCGGCTTGCCTCGGTCGAAACCGTAGAAACTTCTTGTTCGATTACGGTTAACTCGCTACCCGAGCAACCGCTCCCACCGAATAGTGCCTACCGAGTCCGCCAGAAAAATCAGAATCGTCGTCGCCAAGCCCGGATTGGACGGGCACGACCGCGGCGCCAAGATCATCGCGCGCGCTCTGCGCGACGCCGGGATGGAGGTGATCTACACCGGCCTGCATCAGACGCCGGAGCAGATCGCCGAGACCGCGATTCAGGAGGACGCGGACGCGGTCGGGCTCTCAATCCTCTCCGGCGCCCACATGACTCTGGTCCCGAGGGTGGTGGAGCTGCTCGCGGATCAGGGAGCGAGCGACGTCGTGGTCACCGTCGGCGGCACGATCCCGGCCGACGACATTCCCGAGCTCAAGAAGCTCGGGGTGGCGGAGGTGTTCACGCCCGGCGCGCCCACCGACGAGATCGTGCAGTTCGTCGAGCGGGCCGTCGCCGGGCGCGAAGAGGCCTCTGCCGCGAGCGAGCTAGTAGCCGTAGCCGCCGCTCGAGCCGCCGGAGCTGCTGGCACCGCTCGAGCTGCTGCTGCTCGTGGTGGTCGCGGTCGAGGACACCTGTCCCGTGCTGGCCACCGTCCAGGTGAAGCTGGTGCCACCGAAGTTGTCGGTGAATCCGTTGCCGGTCACCTGTCCGGGGCTGTCCTGGACGAACGTGTAGAGCGGCTTGCCGCCGAAGGTGACCTGGCTGCCGCCCTTCGACTTGACCATGCCGAGCTTGGTCTGCACGGCCTGATCGCTCGAGGTCGGCTGGCCGCTCGACGGCGCCATCAGCGGGACCCAGATGGCGGTACACGAGCCCGTGCACGCGACGTTCATCCCGCTGTCCTGGTTGTTTGTGTAGAGCGCCATTCCCTTCGAATCCACCAGCACTGTCCCAACGCCGCTGATCGACTTCGTGGCGACGGTGTCGGTAACGCTGGCCGTCGTGTTGGCGGCGGCGGAAGCACTGTCTGAGGAGTTGCTGCTGCCGCCGCAGGCCGCCAGGCCGATGGCGACCAGCGCCATGGCGGCGACCGTGAGCAGCGGAGCGCGTCTGCGTTTCATCTTTGGTCCTTTGCCTTGTATCGACCCCATGTGCCAGTAGTACGTCTGCGCCGCCGGCCGAGATTGTGTGACCTATGACACCCAATCCCAAATGGGCCCCGCCGCGTACATTCAGGTTGTGGACCCTTCCGATGAGGCTCTGCTCGCAGGCTTCGCCACCGGTGATCCGGGTACGGCGGCGGCGTTCGTGCGGCGTTTCCAGGGCCGCGTCTACGGCCTCGCTCTGACGATCGTCCGCCAGCCGCCGATCGCTGAGGAGGTCGCGCAGGAGACCTTCGCGAGGGTCTTCCGGCACGCCGGCAACTACGACGCGCGCAAGGGCCGCGTGTCGACCTGGCTGCTCTCGATCGCGCGCAACCTGGCGATCGACGTGACCCGGATGAAGCGACTGGACCCGGTGGACCCCGAGGTGATCGCGGCGGAGGTGTCGCTCACGTCGCACGAGCCGCCGGCGGACGAGATGGGCATGCAGCCCGATGAGCGCGAGCAGCTTCGCTCGGCGATCACCGAGCTGCCCGACGACCAGAAGCGTGCCCTGGTCCTGGCCGCCTACATGGGGCGGACCGCGCGCGAGATCAGCGACCTTGACGATGTGCCGCTCGGGACCGTGAAGACCCGGATCCGGACCGCGATGCTCAAGCTCCGCGAGGAGCTCGAGGTGAGCCCGTGATGGAAGAACGCTGCCAGGAGATTCGGGAGATGGCCCCTGAGCTTTCCCTCGGCATCGTGGAGGGCGAGGAGCGCGGCCGCGCCCTCGAGCACCTCGCCGACTGCCCGGACTGCCGCAGGCGGGTCGACGAACTCACCGAGGTCGCGGACGAGCTGCTCCTGCTCGCCCCTTACCGCGAGCCCCCGCCCGGCTTCGAGTCGAAGGTGCTGGGCGAGGTACTCCCCACGCCCCCCAAGCGCCGCCGTCGCCGGCGCTTCGCGCTGGTGTTCGCACCGGTTGCCAGCGCAGTCGCCGCGGCCGCGATCACGCTCGCGGTCGTCTCGGGCGACATCGAGACCGCCTCCCACTATCGCCAGACCCTCCAGCAGGCCAACGGCAAGGAGTTCGAGGCGTACTCCCTCTACGGCGGCGACGGCCGCTTCGCCGGCACCGTCTTCAGCTACCAGGGACGCCCGAACTGGCTGGTGATCACGGTTGATCCCGCCCACCGCGCCGACCTGAGCAGCGCTCACCTGGTGATGGACGACGGCAGCGAGCGCCAGCTCAGCTGGTTCCACCTCGATTCCTCCGGTAGCTCCGGCGGCGGGATCCCGGTGGATCCCCACCACGTCTCGGTCCTGAGACTGCTGCCGGGTGCGGGCGGCCAGCCGCTCGTCGCCCACTTCACGAGCTAGCGGCCAACGGGCCGGCCGCGTCATGACGGCGCAGGTTCGGGTTCGAAACCGCCTGTTGCGGGTACACGAACGGCTGATTGACTGGTCAGTCAGCCAGTTGAAATCGGTATCATCCCGCGCCGCTCGTCTCCTAAAGCGCCCGTCCCTCACAGGAGGACCTGAACTTGAAGATCGCAGTGCTCGTCAAAGAGGTCCCGGACGCCGCAGTCACCAAGCGGATCGATCCGGAGACCAAGCGCCTGGACCGCTCAGGCGAGAAGAACCTGAACCCCTTCGACACCCACGCCCTCGAGGCCGCCATGCAGGTCAAGGAGGGCGGCGACGACGTCGAGGAGATCGTCGCCGTGACCATGGGCCCGGAGAGCGCCGTGCGCGCTCTCCACAAGGCCGTCGCGCTGGGCGCCGACCGCTCGGTCCACCTCACCGACGAGGCCCTGACAGGCTCGGACGTCTGCGCGACGGGATACGCCCTCGCCAAGGTGCTCGAGGCCGAGAACCCGGACCTGGTGCTGCTCGGCCAGCAGTCCGATGACGGCGAGTGCTACACGATCGGCGCTGTCGTGGCCGACCACCTGAAGATGCCCTCGCTGACACAGGTGATCAAGATGGACGTCGCCGACGGCAAGCTCACCTGCGAGCGCCAGGCCGAGTACGGCTACGACACGGTCGAGGTCGAGCTGCCCGCCGTGATCAGCGTCGGAGACGCGATCAACGAGCCGCGCTACCCGAGCCTGAAGGCGATCATGGGCGCGAAGAAGAAGCCGCTCGACAGCAAGGCGATCGGCGACGTCGGCATCGAGTCCGACCGCGTCGGCGAGGGCGGGTCGCGCACCGCGGTCCTCGAGCTGAAGCCGCCGCCCGAGAAGGAGGCCGGCGAGATCATCGAGGACGAGGACACCAACGAGACGGTCGAGAAGATCGTCGCCTGGCTCGAGGAAAGGAAGCTGATCTAAATGGCGGGGATCCTGGTCTACGCCCTCCACGACGACGAGGGCAACTTCAACAAGAACTCCCTCGGCGCCCTCTCCGAGGCGGCGAAACTCGCCGGCGAGCTGGGCACCGAGGCTGCCGCGGTCGTGGTCGGCGACGTCGCCGACGACGCCGCCGCCGGACTCGGCAAGTACGGAGTCACCAAGGTCTATCGCGCCAAGGAGGCCCCGGAGGGCCTGGCGCAACCGATCGTCGACGTGATGGCGAAGGTCATGCAGGACAACGATTTCGACTACGCGCTCTTCGGCGGCGGCCTGCTCGGCTTCGAGATCGGTGCCGGCCTCACCGCTCGCCTGAACGCCGGGGTGACCATGGAGGTCACCCAGGTGAACGTGCAGGACGGCAAGCTCGTCGCCGAGCGCCCGATTCTGCAGGACTCCCAGATCGCCGATGTCGGCTACGTCGATGTGCCCGGGATCATCATCGGGCGCCTCAACGCGTTCGATACGAAGGAGGGAGACGGGACCGCCGAGGTCGAGGACGTCGAGGTCGAGCTGTCCGAGTGGTCGACCAAGGCGAGGATGGTGACGCGCGGCGAGCAGCGCGGCGCGGACGTCAACATCGAGGACGCCAAGATCCTCGTCGGCGGTGGCCGCGGGCTCGGCAAGAAGGAGAACTTCGATCTCGCCGAGCAGCTCGCGGACTCGATGGGTGGCGCCGTGGCGGCCACCCGAGCCGTCGTGGATGCGGGTTGGTACCCGTACGCGGCCCAGATCGGCCAGACCGGCAAGACCGTCGCCCCGAACCTCTACCTGGCGCTCGGGATCTCCGGCGCGATCCAGCACAAGGTCGGGATGCAGAACTCGGAGAACATCCTGGCCATCAACAAGGACCAGAACGCGCCGATCTTCGAGTTCTCGGACCTCGGCGTGGTGGGCGACCTGCACAAGATCGTCCCCAAGCTGACCGAGGCGATCAAGGCCAAGAAGGGGAGCTAGAGATGCCCGGCCTCCCGGCCAGGCACGCACGGATGACGCGTGCGGGCTGCGCATCTCGGCGTCCTCGGGCTTGCCCTTGCCTCCAGCAAGGGCTGCGCCCTGCGTCCGCCGATCTGCTCGCCCGCACGCGCCCCCGCGCGCACCTGGCCGAAAGGCCGGGCATCTAGTGGCGGTCGAGCCGCTCGAGTTTCCGCCGCCTGTCAAGCCGGCGGAGGAGTTCATCACCGGCATCACCGACCCCGAGGAGGAGCGAATCGAGGTGGGCGTCGCGATCGTCGGCGGCGGCCCCGCGGGCCTCGCCTGCGCGATCAAGCTGATGCAGCTTCTCGAGGACGAGCCGGAGCTGACCGAGAAGCTCGGTGAGGTTCCGGTGGCGGTGGTCGAGAAGGGCAAGACGACGGGGGCGCACCTGCTCTCGGGGGCCAACATGAAGCCCTCGGCGATGCGGGAGCTCTTCCCGGACCTCGACCCCTCGGATTGGCCGGTCTACCAGGAGGTCACCAAGGACGCGGTCTACTTCCTCACCTCGAAGATGGCGGTGCCCGCTCAAGCCGATGCCGCCGAACTTCCGGAACCACGGCAACTACGTCACCTCCATCGCCAAGCTCGGCCGCTTCCTGGGCGAGAAGGCGGAGGAGGCGGGTGTCTACATCCTCAGCGAGACCGCGGCGGACAGGCTGCTGGTCGAGGACCGGATCGTGCGCGGCATCCGCTCGGGTGACAAGGGCCGCGGGAAGGACGGGGAGGAGCTCTCCAACTTCGAGCCCGGCTCCGATGTCGTCGCCAAGGCGACGGTTCTCGCGGAGGGGACCCTCGGTCATCTGACCGGCGCGGCGCTCGAGTACTTCGACCTCGGTGGCCCGGATCCCCAGCGTTGGGAGCTCGGCGTGAAGGAGGTCTGGGAGGTCGAGAAGCCGCTCGACCGGGTCATCCACACCCTCGGCTGGCCGCTGCGCTGGCGGCCCAAGTACAAGGAGGCGGGCGGCAGCTTCATCTACCCGATGGGCGAGGACAAGGTGTCCATCGGAATCGTCGTCGGTCTCGACACGAGCGATGCGACCTTCTCCACCCACGACGCCCTCCAGGAGCTGAAGACGCATCCCTTCGTCAAGAAGATCCTCGAGGGGGGCAAGCGGGTCGGCTGGGGCGCCAAGACGATCCCGTCAGGCGGCTATTGGTCGATGCCGAAGCGGCTCTCCAGCCCCGGCATGGTGATCGCGGGCGACGCCGCCGGCATGGTCAACGTGCCGACTCTGAAGGGCATCCACTACGCGATGCACGCCGGCATGTACGCGGCCGAGGCAATCGTCGAGTCGCTCAAGCAGGACTCCGTCAACTTCGAGGGCTATGAGCGCAAGGTCAAGGGCTCCCTGATCGAGAAGGACCTCTGGCAGTCGCGCAACATGCGCCAGCCGCTGTCGAAGGGCCTGATCTTCGGCGGGGTCATGGGCAGCCTGATGGTCGCCACCAAGGGGGCCTTCCCCGGCGGGCACTGGAAGAACGAGCCCGACGCGGAGGTCCCGGTGGAGGTCGAGGGGGCGGCGAAGAAATACCCCAAGCCCGACAACAAGTACATCTTCGACAAGCTCAACTCGGTCTTCCTCTCGGGGAACGCGACCCGCGACGATGCGCCCAACCACATCCGCATCCAGGAGAGGGTTCCGCGCGAGCTCGCCCAGACCTGGGTCTCGATGTGCCCGGCGCAGGTCTACGAGATCCCCGACGACCAGCTGGAGTCGGGTGCCGAGACCGTGGACGTCCACGTCACGCCGTCGAACTGCGTGCAGTGCGGTGCGATCACCGCCAAGGGCGGCCGCCTGACGCTGCCCGAGGGCGGCGACGGCCCGCTGTATCAAGAGACCTAGGGCGTAGAGCTTCCCGAGGCGTTCGCGGCGACGAAGGCCGCGACGTCCTGGGCGTCCTTGCCCGTGACCAGGTTGCGCGGCATGTTGCCCGAGGGGCCAGTCTCGGTCCCGCGGCTGTGCTGGCCGCCCCCGATCCTGATCGCGTGCAGGACGTCCGCCTCATTCACGGCGATGTCCTCCAGATTGGGCCCGATCTGACCGATTGTCCCGGCGGCCTCGAAGGTGTGGCAGGCGCCGCAGTTCTGGATGAAGAGGTCGCGGCCGTGAATCTCCGCGGGGGAGAGGGGCTGCTCGGGGTTGGGTGCCTCGGGCGCGCCGGAGGAGCGGGTCTGCTGCGCAACGGTGTCGGAGCCGCTGCCGCCGCAGCCCGCGACTAGCGCGAAGCAGGCGAGCCCGGAGACCAGGCACCCGACGAGTGAGCGGCTTCGCGCCTCGATCACCTCTTGCGCGTACCCTCGGCGAGCCTGAACTATGCTCGGCGCGATGCCCGACCGCCGCAGCCAGACGCTCGAGCGGGAGCTCCTCGAGTTCGCACCGGACGCGGTCGTCGGGGTGGATGAGCGCGGCGAGATCATGCTCGTCAACTCGCGCACCGAGACCGTCTTCGGCTACGGCAGGGGAGAGCTGATCGGCCGGCCGGTCGAGACGCTCGTCCCGAGCGGGCTTCGCACGGGACATGTCTCGCACCGTGACCGCTACTTCGAGGCGCCTCGCACCAGGCCGATGGGCGCGGGCCTCGATCTCTACGCGCGCCGCAAGGACGGCAGCGAGTTCCCCTGCGAGATCTCGCTGTCCACGGTGGCCGCCGACGAGGGGATGATGGCCCTCGCCGCGATCCGCGACATCACCGACCGCCGCCGCGACCGCGACGACCTGCGGCGGGCGGTGAGGCGGCTGCAGGCGGCCACCGAGGTCGCGATCGCGGTCGGGGGGGAGACCGACCTCGAGCGCGTGCTCGACGCGATCGTCGAGCGCGGCCGCGCGCTGGTCGAGGCCAGGGCCCTGATCATCCTGCTGCGCGAGGGAGACGAGCTCGGAGTCGTAGCGACCGCGGCCGTCGCCGGCGGGCTCGATCCGAAGGTCGCCCACCTCACGTTCAAGGTCGAGGAGGCGTCGGAGGAGATCCTGCTCGGAAAGATCACGGGCGCGGACCTCGGAGCCCGGGAAAGCGGCCGGGTGCTGATCGCGCCGTTGCTGTTCCGCAAGCAGTCGCTTGGACTGGTCATCGCCCTGGACCACGTGGGTGAGCCGGGCCACTTCGACGACGAGCACCAACGGATGCTGGAGTCGTTCGCTGCCAGTGCGGCAACCGGCGTCGCGACCGCTCGGTCGATGGCGGAGGAGCGCCTCCAGAACACGATCGATGCGGCCGAGCAGGAGCGTGGGCGCTGGGCGCGTGAGCTGCACGACGAGACGCTTCAGTCGCTGGCGGTCCTCCGCATGCGCCTCGCCTCGGCGCTGCGGGACGAGTCTCCGGATGACCTTCACGAGACGAGCCAGGAGGCGGTCCAGCAGATCGATGACGAGATCGTGAAGCTGCGACGGCTGATCACCGAGCTGCGCCCCGCGTCACTGGACACGATCGGGTTGGAGGCGGCCCTCTACGCCCTCGCGCAGCAGCACCAGCAGGCCGGCGAGATCCGGATCGACTGCGACTTCGAGCTCTCCCGCGAGGCGGGGGAGCGGCCCGCCGCGCTTCTGGAGACGGCGGTCTACCGGCTCGTGCAGGAGGCGCTCAACAACGTCTCCAAGCACTCGCTCGCCCAGCGCGCGGAGCTGCGGGTTCGCGAGTTGGACGGACAGATCGAGATCGAGGTCTCGGACGACGGCGTCGGCTTCGAGCCGAACCTCGTGCGCGAGGGATTCGGGCTGGTCGGGATGCGGGAGCGCGCCGCATTGCTCGGCGGGACCCTGAGAATCGATTCGACGAGAGGGGCGGGAACGAAGGTGTGGGCCCGGATCCCGCTCGTTCCCCCGGACCACGACTAAACGGGTTGCTCCTCGGCTACGCCTGCGGAGCGCCCCCGCACAACTAGACGTCGATCAGGCCGCGGTCGATCGCGTAGCGGACCAGCTCGGAGCGGGTGGTCATCGCGAGCTTCTGCTGGATGTGGGCGCGGTGTGACTCCACCGTGCGGACGCTCAGGTAGAGCTGCTCCGCGATCTCGTTGTTGGTGTGGCCGAGCGCGATCAGGCGGAGGACCTCGAGCTCGCGCTCGGAGAGGTCGTCGGGTGTCGCGGCGTCGGGCTCCGCGGCCAGCCGGGCGCCGAGCTCGGGCTGCAGGTAGGTGCGGCCCTCGGCCGCCATTCGGACTGCCTTGACCAGTTCCTCGCTGGCGGCCTCCTTGAGGATGTAGCCGAGCACGCCGGCCTGGAGCGCCTCGCGCGCGAACGCCGTCTCGTCCTGCATGGTGAGGACGACGATCTCGGTGTCCGGTGACTGCTCGCGGATCGAGGGGATCGCGGCCAGGCCGGAACCGCCGGGCATGTTGATGTCGAGGATCAGCACCTTCGGGCGATGGCCGCTGACGTAGCGGGCGGCCGCATCCGCGTCGCCGGCCTCGGCGACGACCTCGATGTCTGGCTCCCGCTCGAGCATCAGGCGGAGGGCGCTGCGCACGACCGCATGATCGTCAGCGAGGACGACCGAGATGTCCTCTCCGGTCTCAGGTCCCCCTGTGGTGGGCACGGCCGTACCTTAACCCGGAGCGAAGTCGGTGGCGCCGGGAGGTCGCAGAGCGCAACTCGGGTCCCGGGTGACGGTTTTCTTGGACGTGGGGATGGGGTTACACGGAACGACCACGGAGCCGGGAAGCGGACGCGGCAGCAGGCGGGTCACCGGTGCGCTGCTCCTCGCCGCACTCCTCTCGATAGCCGTCGCGCTGGCGCCGGCGGGAGGCGAGGCGAAGAAGCGCACCAAGTCCAAGCAGGCTCGGCCGAACATCGTCCTGATCATGGACGACGACCAGTCGGTCAACCTGCAGCGGTTCCTGACCAAGACGAACGCGTCGATCGCCAGCAAGGGCGTCACCTTCGACAACTCGTTCGTCAACTACTCGCTCTGCTGCCCGTCGCGCTCGACGATGCTGACCGGGCAGTACGCGCACAACCACGGGGTGCTTGGCAACAAGCCTCCGAGTGGCGGCTACAGCAAGCTCGCGCCGACGCTCGGCAACACCCTGCCGGTCTGGCTGCAGCGCTCGGGCTACTACACGGCCCACATCGGCAAGTTCCTGAACGGCTACGGGCGCACGTCGGCGGACACCGCTGTCCCGCCGGGATGGAACGAGTGGTACGGCTCCCTCGACGACCCGGATGTCTTCACCGGCGGGACCTACACGGCCTACGGGTACACGCTCAACGAGAACGGCCGGCTCGTCCACTACGGCGTCTACGCCGGACGTGGTCGACCCGGCGACCTACCAGACGGACGTCTACTCGCAGAAGGCCGCGGACTTCATCCGCCGGAGGGCACCGAGCACGAAGCCGTTCTATCTCTCGGTCGCGCCCCGCGATCCGCACGCTGAGGCGGCGCTCGTGCGGCTGCGGGCCGGGCAACAACCCGCGCGCCGCGCCGAGGTACGAGGGCAAGCTGGCGGGGCTGACGGCGCCGCGCGACCCGAGCTTCGACGAGGCGAACGTCTCGGACAAGCCCTCCAACATCAGGAACCTGCCCCCGCTCAGCCCGACCCAGATCACGAACGTGGACGCCCACTACCGGGCCCGCGCCGAGGCGGTGCTCGGTGTCGACGACCTGGTCCAGAAGGTGGTCAGCACCCTGAAGGCATCGGGTGAGCTCAAGGACACCGTGCTGATCTTCACCTCGGACAACGGCTTCTTTCACGGTGAGCATCGCGTCCCCGCGGGAAAGGTCCGCCTGTACGAGCCCTCCATCCGCGTGCCGCTCCTGATCCGGGGGCCGGGCGTGCCGAAGGGCGTCCACCGCCGCCAGCCGGTCGGGAACGTCGACCTGGCCCCGACGATCCTCAACTTCGCGAAGGCCAAGCCGGGTCGCAAGGAGGACGGCGTCTCGCTGCTGCCGGTCATGCGGAACAAGCGGGATTGGCTCGGGCGCGCCATGGATCTCGAGACCTACTTCAACCCCGGACGACCTCGAGGACCCCGAGGACCCGCCGCTGGACTACCAGGGCGTGCGCACGGATCGCTACCTCTACGCCCAGTACGGGAACGGGGAGCACGAGCTGTACGACCTGCGAACGGATCCCTTCGAGCTGCAGAACCAGGCGGGCAATCCGGTCTTTGCTCAGACGCAGGCCGCGCTCGAGAAGCTGCTCGCCTCGGAAGCGGGATGCGCGGGAAAGACCTGCCGCGCGCGGCCGGCGGTCAAGCTGAAGGCCCGCTGCTCGACCGCCAAGGTCGCCGGTAGGGGCAAGCCGCAGGAGGCGACCTTCTATCTGCGCGGCAAGAAGGTCAGGCGAGATGCCAAGGCGCCCATCCGCGCCCGGCTGCCACACCCGTCCTCAGGCGAGAAGCTGGAGGCGGTGGTGACTTCGCTCGACGGGCGGATCGTCACGCTGAGCGGACGCTCCACTGCTGAGTCAGGCGACTGGCGCCGGCTCCCGGGCAAAGCGCGCGATCAGCTCGGCGAGGCGGTCGGGCTGGTCCTCGGACACGAAGGTGTAGGAGTCCTCGATTCGCTCGAGCGTCGCGCCCTTGATCGTCGCTGCGAGCCTCTCCGCGAAGGCGACCTTGAAGAAGCGGTCCTCCACGGCCCAGGCGAGCAGGGCCGGCCGTTCGAAGGTCCGCAGCCTCTCGGCGGCCTCAATCGTGTACCGGGGATCGATTCCGCGCAGGACCTTGGCCGTGTCGCGGCGGACCCCGCTGTCGGTGAGGAACGGCTCGCACCCACTCGCGGGTCGGCGCGTCGTCGAAGTCGCGCTTGATCAGCCAGCCGTAGGCGTTCGGGAGGCGCCGCATCGGTGCGAACCGCATTCCCTGCATCACGCCGTTGAGCATCGGGGGGACACGGGCCGCCCACTGCAGCAGCCGGAACGCGGGCGGCAGGAAGTTCTCGAACGCGTCGCAGTTGGTGAGGATCAGGCGGCCGATCCGCTCCGGGTGGTTGGCCGCCGTGATCTGCGAGATCGCGCCGCCGGTGTCGTTGGCTACGAGGACGACGTCCTCGAGGTCGAGCGCCTCGAGAAAGCCGGCCACGATGCGGGCCAGGCCCGGGGGAGAGAGGTCGGCGTCCGGATTCATCGGCGTGGTGTGCGAGCCGAGTGGCAGGTCGGGGACGATGCAGCGGAAGCGGTCGTCCAGCAGCGGTGTCACCTTCCGCCAGAGCCTGCCGTCGACCAGCAGGCCGTGGACGAAGACGATTGGCGGGCCGTCGCCCGTCTCGGTGTAGCGGATGGTCCCCTGGGGGAGGTTCGCCTCGCTCATGCCTGCCTCCTGAGGCTACGGATTTGCCCCACGGCGCCGTTGTGCGTCGCGGCCTCCATCACTCGCCCCCCAGCTGGCGCTGCATCGTCAGCGAGTCGATGTAGGTCTGCTTGCTCGCGACGAGGCCGTCGCGGACCTCGATCACGTCCACGCAGTCGATCTCGACTCGGGCGCCGTTCTCCCCCAGGGCCTCACCCTCGACCTCGATCGGTTGTGCGACCGTGCCGCTCATCGTCGATTCGAGGACCCAGTGGTCATCGCCGACCTGGAGGGCGCGCTCTGCGAAGTTGATGTCGGGGAGGAGGGCCAGGTAGCCGGCGAAAGCCTCCCGGACGGCCTCCCTGCCCTCGGCGGGAATGCTGCCGGCGGCATGGGCGACGAAGACGGAGTCGTCGGTGTGCAGGTCCATGATCGCGTCGAGGTCCTGGCTGTTCCAGGCCTCGCCGTAGCGGGCGGCGAGCTCGCGAATCTCGCTCGCTGCCTCGGTCTGGGTCGTCACTGGCGGCCTCCTCGGTTGTCGACGGACGAGTCGCGGTTCGCGACGCGCGCTTGCTTTCGCATACAGGCTGTATGTATATCTGACCTACAAGCTGTATGTCAATGTGAGTGGTGACACACAGGTCGCGCCGCTCCTTGCGGGGCGAGGTGGTGTTTCGATCCACGGCTAAACTTGAACGAGATGAAGACTGAAATACATCCCGATTACGTCCTCTCGCACGTCCATTGCTCGTGCGGCAACGACTTCTATACGCGCTCCACGAAGCCCGAGCTGCACGTGGAGCTCTGCTCGCAGTGCCACCCCTTCTACACGGGCAAGCAGAAGCTTGTTGACACTGGCGGCCGCGTCGAGCGGTTCCGCCGTCGCGCCGCCAAGCGCGCCAGTTGAGCGCCGAGCCCGACTCGCGATCAAATGGAGCGCGTCCGGGGGGCGCGCAATCTGAGCGGATGCCCGACGGCCGGCCCGTCGCGGTCGGCGACGCGCCCGTCGGCGGTCAGGCGGTTCTCGAGGGCGTGATGATGCGCGGCGTCTCGGTCTGGGCCGTCGCGTGCCGCACGCCCGAGGGCCGGATCGACGTCACCAGCGAGCCGATCGTCTCTTGGGCGAAGCGCAGCCGGATCTGGCGCCTGCCGGTGATCCGGGGGGTGGTGGCACTGGCCGAGTCGCTGCGCATCGGCTTCAGGGCCCTTGCGATCTCCGCGAACAAGCAGCTCGCCGAAGGCGAAGAGGAGGAGGAGATCGGCGGCTTCACCTGGGGTTTGACGATCTTCTTCTCGCTCCTGCTGGCGGTCGGGCTGTTCTTCGTCATCCCGGTTGGCGCCACGAGCCTGATCAAGGACTGGCTCGGGTCCGCGCTCCTCTTCTGGTTGGTCGAGGGAGTGCTGCGGACGGCGATCTTCATCGGCTACCTGGCATTGATCAGCAAGCTGCCCGACCTGCGCCGGGTCTTCCAGTACCACGGGGCGGAGCACAAGACGATCTCCACCTTCGAGTCGGGCGACGAGCTGACGCCTGCAAACGCGCGCAAGTATTCCCGCCTGCATCCGCGCTGCGGAACCAGCTTCCTGCTGATCGTGATGGTGCTGGCGATCTTCGTCTTCGCGCCGATCGGTCTGCCCGCCTGGTACTGGCTGGTCCTCTCGCGGATCCTGGGCATCCCGCTGATCGCGGGTCTCTCCTACGAGGTCATCAAGTGGGCGGGCAAGCACCGCAACAAGCGCTGGGTGCGGGCGCTGATGTGGCCGGGCCTGATGCTCCAGAACCTGACCACGCGCGAGCCCGACGACGACCAGCTCGAGGTCGCGATCGCCTCCCTCAAGGCCGTGCTGGCCGTCGAGGATCCCTACGAGGCGAAGCGGGACCAGGCGATCGAGATCGTCGCTTAGGCCCGTTTGTTCGGACTTTCTGTTCCATAGCAACAGGAACTCCGGACACTTCTCACCGAAGGAGCTGTCGAAGTTCCTCGAGCATGTAGTCGGGGTTTTCGAAGACGTCAGTCCATGCGTAGCGGCGGAACTCATCACCGCGGGTGCGGGCCTCCCTCTCTCGGAGCCGGTCCTTGTCCCATGAATACCGTGAGTTGTGGAACCGGTAGCTGTCGAGCTCGACGGTCAATCGATGCTCGGGCCAGCGGCAATCCACGCGGTGGCCGCCGGCGACTCGGTTCGTGATCGGGAGCGATAGCTCTGCTTCTCTGAGCAGTTTCAGGAACCTCGACTCGAGTCTGCTGAGCGTGACCGGCACCTCGCCGTGAAGGACTCGCTCGAGGGTCGCCCGGCCCGGTGCGTTCGGCAGGTGCCTGAGCACCGCATCGACGTGAGCTGGGGTGGTCCGGTGCAGCACGCCGGCCTCGTGGCAGGCCCGAGCTAGTGCCGACTCAGTCAATGAAGAAGCGAGGTCCACGAGTGTGCGCGGGACCGTCGTGATCGGAATCCCCTGGCGCTTGCCGACATCCGCGAGCTCGGTCCGCCGGGCCCGATGGACACGGACGCCTCGCACCCGCGCGGTCTTTCGGCGTGAGGACCTCTGGCTGGGGAGGGGAGCCTTTGATCAGGCGCCACAAGTAGCG
Organism: uncultured Solirubrobacterales bacterium; assembly: GCA_963777575.1. GTDB lineage: Bacteria > Actinomycetota > Thermoleophilia > Solirubrobacterales > 70-9 > DASUPK01. The sequence continues at coordinate 60,094 of CAVZRH010000017.1, forward strand.
CCGCTGCTCGACCTGACAACACGGCACCGTCTCCGCACGCCTTCACTGCCGCCAGATAGCGCGCCTCGAGGCTGGGAGCGATGTGACCAACCCGATAGACACCTCGATGAACGGGGATCAGCCAACCTCTCTGTCTCCGCCGCCTGATCTCAGCGGGCGTGAGACCAGCAACGAGGAGCTCGGCGCGGGTCACGACGCCATGCGCGCTGCTCGCGAGCTCGCGGATCACTTGCTCAGAAGAGGCTGTCCGGACTTTGGGCTCCATATGCACCCCAAGTCCGGACACCCTCCGGCTCGCCCCCTTTCATTGCCGGTTTTCGCCCTGACGCCCCCTCGCGTCACACTTAGGGGCGTGATCGAGGACCTCATCGACCAGATTCAGGGCCGGTTCGCCGAGCTCGAGCGGCAGATGTCCGACCCGGAGGTGATCGCCGACCGGGAGCGCTACGCCGAGGTCGGGCGCGAGTACCGGGAGCTCCAAGCCGCGCACGAGCTGGCACGGGAATGGCTGACGCTCAATGACGACCTCGAGGGCGCCCGCGAGCTGGTCGCCGAGAACGGGGACGACCCGGAGATCAAGAAGGTCCTCGCCGACGCCCCCGGGCGGCTCGAGGAGCTAGCCGAGCAGATCCGCCTCGCGATGGTCGAGCGGGACCCGAACGACGACAAGAACGTGATCGTCGAGATCAGGGCCGGGACCGGCGGCGACGAGGCCGCCCTGTTCGCCGGCGACCTCTACAAGATGCTCACCCGCTACGCCGAGCGCCGCGGCTATTCGGTCGAGGTCCTCTCGCAGTCGCCGGCGGAGGTCGGCGGGTTCAAGGAGGTGACCTTCTCGGTCAAGGGCGACGCCGCCTACTCCGTCTTCAAGTACGAGGGCGGAACACACCGCGTCCAGCGCGTGCCGAAGACCGAGTCCCAGGGCCGCATCCACACCTCGACCGCGACGGTGGCCGTCCTGCCCGAGGCCGAGGAGGTCGACGTCCAGATCGACCCCAACGACCTGCAGATCGACGTCTACCGCTCGTCCGGCCCCGGCGGCCAGTCCGTCAACACGACCGACTCCGCGGTCCGGATCACCCACAAGCCCACCGGCGTCGTCGTCTCGATGCAGGACGAGAAGTCCCAGCTGCAGAACCGGGAGAAGGCGATGCGCGTCCTGCGCGCCCGTCTGCTCGAGCGCGAGATCGCCGAGCAGCAGGCGAAGATCGCCTCCGAGCGGCGCGCCCAGGTCGGGACCGGCGAGCGCTCGGAGAAGATCCGCACCTACAACTTCCCCCAGGACCGGGTCACCGATCACCGCGTCAAGGTGACGGTGAGCGGGGTGGACCGAGTCCTGAACGGCGAGCTCGACGAGTTCACGGACGCGCTCTCCTCGGAGGAGAAGCGCCGCCGGCTCGAGATGCAGACCGCGGAAACGGCCTGAGGGGCCGGTGCCTGGCAACTCTGTTCGTGACGCGCTGGAGGCGGCCGTGGACGCGCTCGGGGCCGCCGCCTGCGACACACCTCGTCTCGACGCCGAGGTCCTGCTGGCGCAGGCCACAGGCTGGGACCGCGCCCAGATCGCGGCGGAGCCCGATGCGCGCCTGCCGGTCGGCGCATCGCGCGAGTTCGGCGAGATGGTGCGCCGCCGCGTCAGGCGCGAGCCCGTCGCCTACATCGTCGGCCGCAAGGGGTTCCGGCGCGTTGAGCTGATCGTCGACCGGAGGGTCCTGATCCCGAGGCCCGAGACCGAGCTCCTGGTCGACCTCGCGATCGAGCTCGGGGCCTCCAAGGTCCTCGACGTCGGCACCGGGAGCGGCGCCATCGCCCTCGCGGTCGCGGACGAGCTCGAGGACGCGCGGGTGACCGCCATCGACACCTCCTTCGACGCGGTTCGCGTCGCGCAGGCGAACACCGAGCGCCTCGGTCTCACGGAGCGAGTGGACGTCGTCCTCCGGGGCCCAAGCTCCTTGAGGATCGCCGAGCCCGACGGGCGCCCGTTCGACCTCCTGCTCGCCAACCTCCCCTACGTGAGCGAGGACGAGTGGGAGGACCTGGAGCCCGAGATCCGCGAGTACGAGCCGCGCGATGCGCTGGTCGCGGGCCAGACCGGCCTGGAGGCGATCGAGGCGCTCGCCGAGGAGCTCTTCGGCCTGGCGCCGAGGCCGGCTGTCGTGGCACTGGAGATCGGCGCGGACCAGGCGGAGGCAGTCGCCAAGCTGATCCGGGCGGCCGGCTACGCGGAGGTGGAGGTCCGCTCCGACCTCGCCGGCCACGACCGCGTCGTCATCGGGCGGTGACCGAGACCGTCTCGATCGAGCGGGACGGGACCGACGCGGCCCGAGCCGCACTGGAGCGCCGCGTGGGGGAGGGGGGCATCGCGATCTTCCCCGCCGACACGCTCTACGGCCTGGCGTGCGACCCGCTCAACACGGAGGCGGTGGAGCGCATCCACTCGATCAAGGGACGCGACGACGGCAAGCCCTCGGCCGTCATGTACTTCTCGCCACTGGCGATGCGGGAGCTGGTCTCCGGGCTGGGGGAGCGCACCCGGCACGCCGTCTCGCAGCTCCTGCCGGGCCCGGTGACCTTGGTGATCCCCAACCCCGAGCATCGCTATCCCCTCGCCTCCCGGGACGATCCCGATCGGCTCGGCGTGCGGCTCATCGAGGGCCCGCTCGCCGGCGCGATGACCCCGATCTTCCAGACCAGCGCGAACCGCAGCGGCGAGCCGGCCCCGCGGAGCTTCGACGAGATCGACGACGAGGTGCTTGCGGCGGCCGACCTGGCGATCGACGGCGGGGCGGAGCTGATCGGCGCCCCCTCGACCGTCATCGACCTGAGCGAGCTCGACTCGGCGGGCCGCTGGGAGGTTCTCCGCGAAGGCGCTCTGCCGGAGGGAGTGGTCGACCGGATCCTCGGCGAGACCGGCGACCGGTTAGGAGGCTGCGGCCTCCGCCTCCCGCTCGGCCTCGGCATGGCTGGTGTAGGCCCAGCCACGCTGGAAGCGCTCGCCGCGCGGCTCCACGACCCACCCGACCTCGCTGCTCACCTCCACGCCGCTGCCTCGCCCTGTGGCCGTCATCTGCCCGAGGACGAGCAATCGATCGCCGACCTCGCGGATCTGTCCGAGCTCCACGTGGATCTCCGAGAACATCTCGTCGACGTCCTCGAACCAGGCGCGAATGCCGTTGTGCCCGTGGTATCCGGGATCGCCCTCGACCCGGGCGGTCAGGAACGGGTGCCATTCGCAATCCGGGTTCCAGACGGCGGCGAAGGCATCGGCGTCGCGGGCGTTGTACGCGTCGCGAAGCCGCTCGAGCAGCTGTCTGGTACTCGGTCACTGCGTCGACGACTCCTGCTCGAGCGCCGACAGCGCCTGCTCGAGCGTCGGATATAGAGAGAGCCGGATCGCCAGTCCGTCGCGGAGCTCCCAGACCATCACCGCGTCCTGGCCGAAATCGAGCCCCGTGGTCTTTCCACGCGCGCGGAGCGTGAACTCGACCACGACGCGGTCTCCGACCTCGCGGAAGCCCCGAGCGTCCCAGCGAATCTCGTCCATGACGTCATCGAATGAGGAGAACCAGCGGCGGAGGCCGTCGTGGCCGCGGTAGGTATCCGGCTCGGAGGCGAGCTCGGGCGGAGTCGTGGCCTCGAAATCGGGGTGGATGAAGGGCAGGATCCCGTCGATCCCCTGCTCGTTGAATGCCTCGCATCCCTCGCTGGACGATCTCGAGGTTGCTGTTCGCCACGGACGCAGCGTAGGACGGCTTAGGTGGATGCCGCAACTGCGCTGCGAATGAAGAGCTCGCGTGCCCGCTTCCGCTCCGGCGTGGCGCCGCGCTCGATCCGCTCGAGCGTCATGCCCTGCATTCCCGAGATCACCATCACGGTGAGGACGCGTGCCCTGGCCGGTGTCAGTCCGTCGCTGGCCTCGGTCAGCAGGCGAACGAGCACCTCGCGCCACTGCTCGTTCACCTCGGCGATCGTCCCGCGGACCTCCGGCTCGACCACCGACACCGCGGCAAGGTCGAAGTAGAGACGGGCGACCCGCTCGTCGTCGTCGAGGACCTGCTCGATACCGGCATCCACGCCGCGGATGACAGCCTCGATCGTCGTCGCCCCGTCGATCGCGTCCAGCACCGCGTCGGTGATCATCTCGGCGATCGATCGGCCGGCGGCCTCCACGAGGCCCTGCTTCGAGCCGTAGTGGTAGGCGACCAGGGGCTTCGACTCGCCCGCCCGCGCCGCCACCTTCGCCATCGTCAGGCCGGCGTAGCCGTCCGACTTCAACACCTCGATCGCGGCCTCCAGGATGCGCTCTCGTGCGCCGGTCGAGGGCCGGCCCCTCCGTACAGCGGTTGTAGGTCCGGCGGCGGTCTTCGTGGCCGCCGTTGGTGTCATGCCGTGGCGAGCATCGCCGGGTCGAGGCCCATCGCCGCGAGCTTCTTCGAGAGCGACTTCGCCGCGTACTCGAAGATCTCGGACGAGTGGTAGAAGGGCGTCTGGAAGTTGTACGGGTCCTCCACCCACGGCGGGACGAAGACGAGGGTGGCGACCGGCAGGCACTCCTTCAGCGTGTCCTCGATGATCTTCGCGTTCGCCTGGTCGTCCTTGATCGCGTCGGCGAGGAACTTGACGCCGAAGCCGACGTGGCGGGACTCGTCCCGGTTCACCGCCGTGAATCCAGCGGTGAAGCCCGGGAACCAATTCCGCTCCCGCATCGACTTGATCATGAAGCGGGCTGCGGAAAGGGCGAGCATCCCCTCGATCACGATCATGTAGACGGTGATGCCGCGGACGAGCTTGGGGAAGTCGCTCGGGTCCTTGCGCAGATCCTCGGCGCACTCGTGGAGGATCCCGTTGAAGAGCGTCTCCCAGTCCTTGTTCACGACGTAGCGCTGCTTGTCGATCATCTCGCCGAGGCTGCCGGCCTCGATGCCGAAGACCTCGCGGTAGAAGCCGTTCCAGAAGACGGTGTGCTTGGCCTCGTCGGAGATCTGCGTGGTGAGGAAGACCTTCGCCTCGTGGGTCGGAGCCGCCATCGCGAAGGGGAGCAACTCCAGCGTGACCCGCTCCTCGCCCAGGAAGAACTCCGAGAAACCGAACTCGAGGAACCTGCGCTCGTCGTCGGTGAACATGTCCGGGTCGGCCCACTGCTTGGCGTCCTCGGTGAAGTCGAAGTCCTCGGTCGACCACTGCTGGCGCTGCCAGCGCATGAAGAGCTTCTCGTAGGAGGGGGCGGCCTCGACGATCCTGTCGAGACCCGACATCACCTTGTCGATGTCGCCGTCCATCAGGACCGACAGGGCCTCGTCCTCGGTGTGGAGCTCTCCGTTGGTGGTCGCGGTCGCGTCGGTCATCTCTCCTCCTCGTGGAAGCGTGCGGTCGGCCGCATTATTTACCAAGCGTTCAATAAATGTCAAGTCCGCGCGCCCTCGGTATCGTGGCCGGGCCATGAGCGAGCTCCCCGACGACTTCCAGACCGCGCATCTCTCCGAGGTGGACCCGGACATCCAGCGGGTCCTCGACGGCGAGCTCGGCCGCCAGCAGGGGACGCTCGAGATGATCGCCTCCGAGAACTTCGTCCCGCAGGCGGTCCTCGACGCGGCCGGCTCGGTGCTCACCAACAAGTACGCGGAGGGCTACCCGGGCAAGCGCTACTACGGCGGCTGCGAGTGGGTCGACATCGCCGAGCAGCTCGCCATCGACCGGGCGAAGGAGCTCTTCGGCGCCGAGCACGCCAACGTCCAGCCCCACGCCGGCGCCCAGGCCAACAACGCCGCCTACATGGCGATGCTCGACCCCGGCGACACGATCATGGGGATGGCGCTCGACCACGGGGGTCACCTCACCCACGGGATGAAGCTGAACGTCTCGGGCAAGCTCTACGACGTCGTCGCCTACCACGTGCGCCGCGAGGACAACCTCGTCGACATGGACGAGGTCGCGCAGCTGGCGAAGGAGCACGAGCCGAAGGTGATCGTCGCGGGCTGGTCGGCCTACCCGCGCCAGCTCGACTTCGCCGCCTTCCGCGAGATCGCGGACTCGGTGGGAGCCAAGCTGATGGTCGACATGGCCCACTTCGCCGGCCTGGTCGCCGCCGGCGAGCATCCGAGCCCGGTGCCCCACGCCGACGTCGTCACCACCACGATCCACAAGACGCTCTGTGGACCGCGCAGCGGGATGATCCTCTGCAAGGAGGAGCTCGCCGCCGACATCAACCGCTCCGTCTTCCCAGGCCAGCAGGGCGGGCCGCTGATGCACATCGTCGCCGCCAAGGCCGTGGCCCTGAAGATCGCCCAGAGCGAGCCGTTCAGGGAGCGCCAGCGGCAGACCATCGCCAACGCCCAGGCATTCGCGGACGAGCTGATCGCGGGCGGGATCGACGTGCTCACCGGCGGCACCGACGTGCATCTCGTGCTCGTCGACCTCACCAACACCGGCCTCGACGGGAAGACGGCCGAGGATCGGCTCGAGGAGGTCGGAATCACCGTCAACCGCAACGCGATCCCGTTCGACGAGCGCCCGCCGATGAACCCCTCCGGCCTGCGGATCGGCACACCCGCGCTGACCACCCGGGGGCTGGTCGAGGACGACCTGCGTGAGATCGCGCGGGTGATCGCCACGGCGCTCTCCGACGACTTCGACTCGCAGAAGGACTCGCTCCTCGAGCGCTCCCGCGCGCTGATGGAGCGCTATCCCCTCTATCCGCAGCTCTCAGCCGCAGCGGTCTAGCCAGGCACCGATGAGGATCTGGGCCGACATGAGCGGGCCTGCGCACGTCCTCGTGCTGAGGCCGATCATCGAGCGCCTTCGAGCGCAGGGCCACACGGTGCTGATCACCGCGCGGGAGTACACGCAGACCCTCGAGCTGCTCGAGCTGCACGGGATGGACTACACGCTGATCGGGAAGCACGGCGGCGCCTCCCGGGTCCGCAAGCTGCTCAGGCTGATCCAGCGCACGGGCGGAATGCGCCGCTTCGCCAAGGACAAGGGATTCGACCTGGCGATCGCGCACGGCTCCAACGACATCGCGATCGCCTCGCGCATGCTCGGCATCCCCGAGGCGAACATGCACGACTACGAGTTCGCGGTCATGCAGCACCAGGTCGGCTGCCGGCTCGCGAAGCGGGTGATCTTCCCGGATTCGGTACCGCCCGAGCGGCTGAAGCGGTTCGGCGTCACCCCCGAGAAGCTCTTCCAGTACCCCGGGATCAAGGAGGAGTACTACCTCTCGGACTTCAAGGTCGACGAGCACGCGCTCGAGAAGCTGGGCGTCGACACGGATCGCGTGGTCGTGGTGGTTCGCCCACCGCCGGACGTCTCGCTCTATCACCGCCGGTCGAATCCGCTCTTTCCGCAGGTGCTCGCGCGAGTAGGCTCTGAGCCCGGTGTCCATGCGGTCGTGTTGCCCCGGACCGAGGAGCAGCGGACCTACGTCAAGGAGCTTGCCCTGCCGTCCCTGATCGTTCCGGATCACGCAGTGGAGGCGCAGAGTCTGGTGGCCCTCGCCGATCTGGTCGTCTCGGCGGGAGGGACGATGAATCGGGAGGCCGTCGCGCTCGGCACCCCTGTCTACACGACCTACGGCGGGCGCCTCGGGGGCGTGGACGAGGCGCTGATTCGCTCGAACCGCCTGCGGCCGCTCACCGACCCGCGCGCGCTCGAGCTGGAGAAGAAGAGCGGGCAGGGCGAGCGGGTCCGCCGCGACCCGGAGCTGCTCGTCGATCTGATGCTGGGCGCGGCCGAGCCGGAGGGATCGGGATGAGCACCCCGACACGGGCGCCGGCGAAGAGCGACGCCATGTCGCCCGATTCCGACGGAGTCTCCTCGCTGGCGGAGCAGTACTCGGTGATGGCGTCCGAGGATTTTGCGCCGCGACGCGTCGACATCGCCCTCCGCGCTCTCGACCTGCTGATCGCCGGAAGCGCCCTGATCGTCCTCTCGCCCCTGCTGGGACTGCTCGCGCTCGGCATCCTGCTGACCTCCGGAACTCCCGTCCTCTACCGCGGCCAGCGGGTGGGGAGGGCGGGCCGCATCTTCACGATGTACAAGCTGCGGACGCTCAGGGGCGGGGCGGAGGAGCGGCTGGGCAACGTCTACGGCGAGGAGCTCAGCCGCCGCACCGAGCAGGAGGTGACTCTCGTCGGGAAGGCGGCCCGCCTCACCCACATCGACGAGGTGCCGCAGCTCTACAACGTGGTCCGCGGCGACATGAGCATGGTCGGCCCGCGCCCGGTCCGGCCCGCGTTCTTCTACCGCCTGGTCGAGGAGGTCCCGCAGTACTGGCAGCGGCTCGTGGTGAGGCCCGGCGTCACCGGCTTCGCCCAGACCAGGATCACCCGCGAGGACTCCTGGGAGGACAAGCTGATCCACGACCTCGAGTACATCGCGGACCGCTCGATTCGCCTCTACCTGCGGGTGCTCGGAGCGACCATGGCCCGGATCGTCCGGCTCACCCTGAGCGGCCGAAACCGCTGAGACAGATTTGACGAGATGTCTCACTCGGGTGTAGGGTTCGCCGTCCATGGAGGAGCGGAGCGGGACTCTGCGCAGGGCTCTGGTTGCGATGACGTGCGTCGTCGCGCTCGGCTGTCTGCTCGCGCCCTCCGCTCTCGGCGCCAAGAAGCCGAAGAAGGTGAAGGACACCACCACCTGGCTCTGCAAGCCGGGCATCCCGAACAACCCGTGTGAGCCCGGCTTCGACACGACGCTGATCTCGCCGTCCGGCCAGATCGTCGGCACCCAGTCCGTCAAGCCTGACAAGAAGCGGAAGTTCGACTGCTTCTACGTCTATCCGACGGTCAGCGACGACAAGACCCCGAACTCCGATCTTTCGATCGACCCCGAGGAGCGCTCGATCGCGCTCTATCAGGCGGCCCGCTACAGCCTGCACTGCCGCGTCTTCGCGCCGATGTACCGGCAGCTGACCCTCGGAGCGATCCTCAGCGGCGCCTCAATCCCTCCCGACGCGCAGCAGATCGCCTACGGGGACGTGGCCGCCGCCTGGAAGACCTACCTGCGCAAGTACAACCAGGGCCGCGGCGTGGTTCTGATCGGCCACTCCCAGGGCAGCTTCGTGCTGCGTGAGCTCGATCCACCAGCTCATCGACCGGAACAAGAAGGTCCGCAAGCGGCTGATCTCGGCGATTCTGCTCGGCGGCAACGTCACCGTGCGCGAGGGCGGCAACGTCGGCGGCGACTTCAAGAACATCCCCGGCTGCCGCAAGGCGAAGCAGTTCGGCTGCGTCATGGCCTTCTCGACCTTCGACGCCCCGGTGCCGAACGACCCAATGTTCGGGCGCCCGAACACGCTCAACGGGCCCGGCCTGCCGACCACCGGCGACGTGCTCTGCACGAACCCGGCGGCGCTCGGCGGCGGCTCGGCGCTGCTCACCTCGGTCTTCCCGACGGAGCCGTTTGCGCCGGGAACGACGATCGGCCTCGCCACCGGAGCCGTCGGCGTAGCCGATGCCCTCCGGGGCGACCACGCCGTGGTTCCAGGCCCAGGCCTACACCGGCGCCTGCGACGCGTCCAACAATGCGCATGTGCTGCAGATCAGCCCCGTGGCCGGCGCGCCGACCCTGCACGCGGTCCCGGATGCGACCTGGGGACTGCACCTGGTCGACGCCAACATCGCGCTCGGCAACCTCACCGACGATGTCGCCCGCGAGGCCAAGTTCTGGCTGCAGACGAACGGCACGTCGAAGAAGAAGCAGAAGAAGAGCTAGGCAAGCCGCTCCAGCCCTCCCGCGAGTGATCCCGGGCGCTCTCTAGTCTTCCGCCCATGTGCGGGATATGCGGTCTCGTCAGCCTCGACGGGGCCACCGCCCCGGATCCCGCGGCGCTCGCTGCGATGAACGAGACGCTGCTGCACCGTGGCCCCGATTCGGACGGGAGCGTGATCGACGGCCCCTGTGGTCTGGCGATGCGCCGGCTCTCGATCATCGATCTCGCCGGCGGCGATCAGCCGATCGGCAACGAGGACGGCCGCATCCAGGTGATCCAGAACGGGGAGATCTACAACTACCGCGAGCTCATGGACGAGCTCCGCGGCCGCGGGCACACCTTCTCCACCCACAGCGACACCGAGGTCCTCGTCCACCTATACGAAGAGCGCGGTCCCGCCTTCGTCGAGGCGCTCCGGGGGATGTTCGCGATCGCGATCTGGGACGCCCGACACGGCAGGCTGGTGCTGGCGCGAGACCGCTTCGGGATCAAGCCCCTCTACTACCGCGTCGCGGGCGGCCAGCTCTCCTTCGCCTCCGAGCTCAAGGCGCTGCTCCGCCAGCCGGGCTTCTCCCGGGAGATCGACCCGTCGGCGCTCGAGTCGTTCCTCGCCTTCAACTCGATCCCCGCGCCGCTCACGATCTTCAGCGAGGCGCGAAAGCTGCCCGCGGGACACACCCTGGTGGCGGAGAGGGGAGAGGTCGAGATCCACCGGTACGCCCGGCCGACGCCCGTTCCCGCCGATGAGGTGCGCGGGGAGGGCGACGAGGCGCTCGCTGAGGAGCTCCGCGGCCGGCTGCGGGATTCGGTCAGGGCCCACCTCGTCTCGGACGTGCCGGTCGGCGTACTGCTCTCGGGAGGCATCGACTCCGCCACCCTGACGGCCCTGGCGGCAGCCGAGAGCGGCTACCGGGTGAGCACCTTCTCGATCGGCTTCGAGGAGCAGTCGTTCAGTGAGCTGGAGCTGGCGCGCCTGGTCGCCAACCGCTACGACACCGATCACCACGAGCTGATCCTGCGCCCCGACGCAGTCGACCTGCTCCCGCGCCTGGTCGAGGCCTTCGACGAGCCGTTCGGCGACTCCTCGGCGCTCCCCACCTACCTGGTGTCGCAGCTCGCCTCGGACACGGTCAAGGTCGTCCTCTCGGGCGAGGGCGGCGACGAGCTGTTCGGCGGCTACTACACCTACGTGGCCGACCGGCTCGCTCCGCGGGTGGGCAGGGCGGCCCCGCTGCTGCGACCTCTGGTCGAGCGGTTGCCGAGCTCCTCGGAGAAGGTGAGCTTCGACTACAAGGCGAAGCGGTTCGTCCGCGGGGCGCACCTGCCGCCGGTGGAGCGCCATCACGCCTGGAAGGAGATCTTCTCGGCCGACGCCCAGGACGAGCTGCTCAGCTCCCCGAGGATCTCGGACCCGATCGACGTCTACCGCGCCCGGTACGCCGAGACCGAGGGCGCCCAGGACCTCGCGCGCCTGCAGGACCTCGACCTCGGCATCTACCTCGTCGACGACCTGCTGGTGAAGACCGACCGGGCGAGCATGGCGCACTCGCTCGAGGCCCGGGTGCCGTTCCTCGACCCGGTCGTGGCCGAGCTCGCCCTGGCCCTCGAGACCAAGCAGAAGGTGCGCGGCTTCTCGAAGAAGCGGCTGTTGCGCCGGGCCGCGGCACCGCTGATCCCTCGGGAGATCATCCGGGGCCGCAAGCAGGGGTTCTCGATCCCGGTCGCTGCCTGGCTCCGAGGCGACCTCGGCCCCTTCGCTCGCGACGTCCTCTCCCCTGAGACGATCGAGCGCCAGGGCTATCTCGACCCTGTTGCCGTCACCCGAGTCCTCGAGGACCACGTCTCGGGCAGGGAGGACCTCAGCCGGCAGATCTGGGGGCTACTCAACTTCACCCTCTGGTTCGATCGCTACGCGCGGGAGCCGGCCAGCTCAGGCGCGGCGCTCGGGAAGGCCTGATGCCCGACACGCTCGACGCCCTCCTGGGGTTCGTCTTCGCCGGGGCAGCTGTCTGGGCGCTGGTGCCGGCCACCGAGTCGCTGGCCCGCGGGATCGGGGCGATGGACGTTCCCAACGAGCGCAGCCTGCACGAGGTCCCGACGCCGAAGCTCGGCGGAATCGCCGTCCTGGCGGCCGTCCTGATCGGCGGCACGATCTTCCTGCCGTGGGACCACGAGACCAGGGCGATCCTCGCGGGGGCGATCGTGATCACCGCGGTCGGCGTCATCGACGACCTGGTCGACCTCCCGGCCGGCCTCAAGCTGCTCGGGCAGATCGCCGCGGCGATCATCCCGGTGGCCTCCGGCGTGACCGTCGACAGCTTCACGCTGCCCTTCCTCGGCCGCGTCGACCCGGGTTCCGTCCAGCTCTTCGACCCGCCCGGCATCGGCGCCATCGACCTCGGCCAGGTGCTGACCGTCTTCGGAATCGTGGCGGTCGCCAACGTGATCAACCTGATCGACGGCGTCGACGGGCTCGCCGCGGGCGTCTGCCTGATCTCGGCCGCAGCGCTGACGGTCATCGCCCTGTCGCTCGATCGCAACTCGGCCGGCGTGCTGGCGGCGGTGACCGCCGGCGCCTCGCTCGGCTTCCTCCGCCACGGCTTCCCGCCGGCCTCGAGCTTCATGGGGGACACCGGCTCGAACCTGCTCGGCTACCTGATGGCGGTGATCACCGTCCAGGGAGCGCTGAAGACCAATGCCGTGGTCGCCCTCTTCTTCCCGCTGGCGATCCTCGCCGTTCCCATCCTCGACACCGGCTTCGTCGTCGCCAAGCGGGTCAAGTACGGGAGGCCGATCTACCGCGCCGACACCGAGCACTTCCACCACCGCATGGCCCGCATCGGCTTCAGCCAGCGGCGGACGATCGCCTACCTCTATGGCTGGACGCTGATCCTCGCCGGTCTCGCCCTGGCCCTCCGCTTCGTCCCCTACACGGACAACCACGGCAACTTCGACCCGTTCTGGACGGTCGTGATGGCCGCCTGCCTGCTCGTGGCCGCCATCGCCAGCTTCCGGCTGCTCGCCGCGCTCGAGATCCTCAAGCTGCTCAAGGTGCGCAACCGGCAGTGGCGCCGCCGGCTCGGCCTCGCCCAGATCGCAGAGGCGCCGGTCGATCCCGAGGTGGAGGAGGGCGTCCTGCGGGAGATCGAGACCGGGACGTTCTCGGTGGTCGACCCGGAGACCGGCGAGTTCACCGCGGTCGACCCGGACACCGGCGAGATGGAAGGAGTCGAACCGGAGGGCGGGGAGGAGGTCAGCCCGCCCCGACCGCCTGAGCAACCTGCTCGCGCCCGCGATACACGCGGCTCATGATCGTGCCCTGTCGCACGCCCAGGGCCCTGGCCGCTTCCGCGTAGCTCAGGCCCGCGACGTCGACCGCCGCGACGGCCTCGCGGTAGGGACGGGGAAGCTCGGCGAGGGCGGCGAGCACCTCGCCGGCCTCCAGCGAGGCCTGCGGGTCCCCTTCGGAGGTGCGCGACGCAAGCTCGTCGGGCGACTGATCGCCCGGATCGGCCGATGCGCGGCGGGTGCGCTCGTCACGGAGATGGCTGTACCAGGTGTTCTTCAATGCCTTGACCAGGTACCCGAGGTCGTCGTCGCGTCGCAGGAACCGAGGGCGGGAGAGGACCTTGACGTAGGTCTCCTGGACCAGTTCCTCCGCGAGGTCGCGGGAGCCACACATCGCGCACGCCGCCCGAAACAGCCTGTCGATGTGATCTCCGGCGGCTTCGGGGTCCAGCCGGCGCTCCTCCCTCTGGACGGCGATCGCGGTCAGAACGGCACCGCCCCGTCGCCCTTCCACGACGCCAGCTTGAGCAGCTCACGGTCGCTGACATCCGAGGCCGAGAGCACGCAGGTCCGGCCGTTTCGCCACCAGGTGACCACCCGGCGACCCCGGTCGCTGAGGGAATGCAGGTTGACGCCGTTGCGCCTCGTGGTGGTCGCGTCGCTGGGCGCGGCGATCCCGTCGCCGGAGACGATCGTGTAGGCGATGCGCTTGCCGGCGTGCTCGTAGAGCACGGTCCGGGCTCTCGCGATCGCCGAGCGCGTCCGAGCGGATCCCGGCCTGACGCCAGCCGAACCTTCTCGACCAGTTGGGGAAGGGGACGCCCTCGACGTCGGCGGCGAGCAGCTTCGGATTCGAGGGATCGACCGCAACCGGGCCGGTGGACGGCCGCTCCGCGAGACGCGCGCCCTCGAGGACGGTTGGGCTTTCCGACCCGCCGGAGAGAACGAGGACCACGGCGAGAACCGCTGCAGCCGCGGCACCGGCCAGCCCGCCGCCGAGGGCGAGGCGTCGTCGGGCTGTGCCGCGGGAGTGCGCAGGGGCTTCGGCGACCAGCCGCGCCCGCAGGGATGCGGGGGCCTGCAGATTGAGTCCGCGAAGCGCCGCGGCCCCGGTGCGCTGGCGCTCGAAGGCCGCGCGTAGGGTGGGGGATCCGGCGATCCGGGCCTCGAGCTCCGCCCGCGGACGGCCCTCCAGCGAGCCATCCGCAAGGGAGGCCATCTCGCGTCGGGTCCGCTCGTCGAGCTCTCTGTGCGATCGATCACCGTTCATGCGTGCTCCACCCATGAAGACGCGCGAGCGAGGGATCTATTCCGAGGGCCCACGGAATAAATACGTGCGGGAGCCGTCCTTGGGCTTGCAATCGACCCAAGGAGCTCAACATGAGTACCAAGACCCCCAGTTCCAATCGGCTCAGGCGCCTCCGGCCCACCCCGGCGCTGATCGTCGCCTTCGTCGCGCTGTTCGCGGCGATGGGCGGAGTCGGCTACGCGACGGGCAAGTTGAAGCCAACAGCGTCAAGGCGAAGAACATCAAGAGCGGCGCGGTCACCACCGCCAAGATCGCCGACGGCGCCGTGACCACGCCGAAGCTGGCGCCGGATGCGGTCGCCCCTTATGCGACGAACGCCGTGAACGCGATGAACGCGGCGAACGCGGCGAACGCCGACAAGCTCGGTGGCGTCGGCCCCGGCGGTTGTCAGACGGGCTGGCTGAAGGCCTCGATGACCGTCGACACGGCCCCGCTCAACGGAACGATCGGCGAGCCGGTCGGCGTTCCGGGCTTCAACTGTGCGAGCAAGGCAGACGACGCCGTACAGGTCCAGAGGGAAGCGATCGGGCAGTACACGGTGACCCTCGCCGACAGCGACGCCGATGTGGCCATTGCGTCGAGCGCCGGCAGCAACAGCGTCACCGCGGCGACGTCGCTCGAGCCTGGGTCCTTCCTGGTCAAGGTCTGGAACAACAGCGACGCGGCGTTCGTCGACGGCAAGACGTTCACGCTGATCGCGTTCTGACCAAGAGCTCGGCTCCAGCGACCTGGCGCCCTCGGTGCCAGGGCAGCGGACCCGGGGTCGCGCCCAAACCCTCTCCGGGCGCGTCCACTCCAAGGGCGGCCGCCGGTTCAAGCCGGCGGCCGACCCGTGTCCGGCCTCCCAGGGGCCGCCCCGCTCAAAGCGCAGTCGCTAGCATTCGCCGCCCCCCGGGCCGCTCCTGGGGGTGTGTCCGGCGGCGGTAGCTTCGTCGGCGGTTTTACGGCCGACGATAGGTCGGCCGTTCATTTCGGTGGGGGGCTTCGGATTTCATGCGCTCGTTCGATATCGACATCACAGTTGGGGTCAACAGTTGTCGACCCTCGCCCTAGACGGTCCCAGCGGGGCCGCCCGCCCATCTCGGATGGCGAACCTACTGCGCTACCTGGACCTGGTCCTCCTCCTGGTGGCGCTGCCCGTGTTCATCGCGGCTGATCTGCCGATGACCGGCTACCTCGTCGTCGCGGGCGTCTGGCTCGTGCTCTACGGGATCGAGATCGGGGCCAACCGCGCCATCGCGGGTGCGGTCGCCCGCCGGGACCGCAAGGCCGCAATGGGCTGGCTCGGCGCCACCGGGCTCGCCAGGGCCTGGGTCGTGGCGCTGGCCGTTCTGATCGTCGGCCTGACCGCCGGCAAGGACGCCGGCCTCGCCGCGGCGGTCCTGTCCCTGATCCTCTTCACCGTCCACCTCGGCTCGCGCATCCTGCTGCGCGCGACCGAGCCGCAGGAGCCGACCCGATGATGGACCGGTTCGTTCAATTGGCTCAAGGGCCTCTCGTTCCTCGGCAAGATCGGAGTCTTCGTCGCTGCGTGGCTCATCCCCTCGATCGTGCTGCTGCTGATCTTCGGCAACGACGGCAAGAACGACGAGTTCAAGCCGCAGGACGAGTTCAAGCTCCACGACTGGATCCCGATCCACCTCGGGCCGCTCAACCTCTCGATCAACCGCGCGGTCCTCTACCTGTTCCTGGCGAGTGCACTGACGATCTGGGTGATGGTCTATATCGCCCGGCACATGAAGATGAAACCGAATCGCACCCAGGCCGCGGTCGAGGCCGCCTACGACGTGACCAAGAACAACATCACGGGCACGAACCTCTCGTCCTCCTACGCGGCCAAGTGGTTCCCCTTCCTCGCGACCCTGTTCTTCTTCATCGCCTTCTCCAACATCATCGGCTACCTGCCGCTGCCGACCAACAGCGCCGAGACCGTCGACATCTTCGGGGTCGGGCTTCCCACGTTCGCGATCTACGCCGCGACGGCGAACATCTCGTTCGCCCTCGCGCTCACGCTCGTCGTCTGGTTCAGCTACCACATCGAGGGAATCAGGGCGAAGGGGTTCATCGGCTACCTGCGGAGCTTCCTGCCTGCGGGGCTCGAGAGCATGAACCCGATCGCCAAGGCTCTGATCTTCGGCATCGAGCTGCTCTCCCAGTTCATGCGGCTCGTCTCGCTCTCCGTTCGACTGTTCGCCAACATCCTCGCGGGACACCTCCTCCTGCTCTTCATGGGAGGTGGGCTCGCCGTCCTGCTCGGCCTCTCGGCCCTCGGAGCCCTTACCTTCCCCCTGGCATTCGTCTTCTTCGTGCTTGAGGTCGGCCTGATCGCAACGCTGCAGGCGTTCATCTTCGCCACCCTCTCTGCCATCTACATCGGCGGCGCCGTCGCCGAAACTCACTAATCAAAGGAGCGCTGATTCATGGTTGACGTGTTGCTTCCGATCGCCCAGGCTTCCTCGGGCCTCACTGACACCGGGGTCACCGACGCCGGCAAGGCCATCGCGCTGGGCGTCGGTGCCGGTCTCGGCTCGATCGGGGCAGGCATCGGCATCGGCTTCATCTTCGGTAAGGAGATCGAGTCGGTCGCCCGCCAGCCCGAGATGAAGGACGACCTCCAGCAGATCCGCTGGCTCGGCTTCGCGCTGACCGAGGCGGTCGCCTTCTACACCTTCATCTTCGGTCTGATCGCTTTCTTCCTCTAGGCCGGCACAGGTGGACGCAGTCACAGTGATAACCGCACTACCGCTCGCCGCCGAGGGAGACTCCGGCGGCAGCTTCCTGGTCTCGCCCAACCTCGGCCTGATGATCTGGACGCTGCTCGTCTTCGGTTTCACGATGTACGTGCTCAGCAAGGTCGCCTTCCCGCGGATCCAGGAGGCGCTCGACAAGCGCGCCAACCTGATCCGCGATTCGATCGACGAGGCCGAGAAGACCCGCGAGGAGGCCAACACGATCCTCGAGGAGTACCGGGCTCGCCTGAAGGAGGCTCGCGAGCAGGCCGACGACATCGTCGCGCGTGCACGCAAGACGGCCGAGACGACCACCGCCGAGGCCACGGAGCAGGGGCGCGAGAAGCGCGAGGAGCTGCTGGTCGCCGCCCGCCGGGACATCGAGGCGGAGACGCGGCGCTCGCTCGAGCGCATTCGCAAGGAGGTCGCCGACCTCACCGTCCTGACGACCGAGAAGGTGACTCGCAAGTCCCTCGACTCGGACGACCAGAAGCGGCTGATCGAGGAGGCGCTCGCCGAGGTCGACTTCTCGAGCCTCGAAGGAAACGGTTCCGGCGAGGTCACGGAGGGGGCGGCGAGCTAGCGGTGGAAGAGATCGCCCGCGTATACGCAAAGGCCCTGTTCGAGGCGGCGAAGGACCTGGGGAAGCTCGACACGATCCGTGGTCAGCTCGGCCAATTCGTCGACGCGCTGCACGAGAACCGCGAGATGCAGCTCTTCCTCTTCAGCCCCTCCTTCTCCTCTGCGGAGAAGATCGAAGCTCTGAAGAGTGCGGTCACTGACGCGGAGCCGGAGTTCCTCAACTTCCTGGAGCTGCTCCTGGAGAAGGGCCGGATCCCGGTGATCTTCAGGATCCAGCGGCAGTTCAACGCGATGTGGGACAAGGAGAACAAGCGGCTCGGCGTCACGGTGACGAGCGCGGTCGAGCTCGATCCCGAGGTGACGAAGCGGATCAGCGACGAGATCGAGGAGCAGACAGGCAACACCGTCGAGCTCACCAGCCGCGTGGACCCGGACATCCTCGGGGGGCTGGTGGTTCAGGTGGGCAACATGATCTTGGACACGAGCATCCAAAACAGGCTCGAGAAACTGCGAAAGAGCGTCGCTTCCGCGGCGTAATCCAAAGGAGTGACGTAAAGAGATGGAGATCAAGCCCGACGAAATAGCCTCGATTCTGCGCGAGCGAATCGAGGGCCTGGACGTCGATTCCGCCGACCTCTCCGAGGTGGGCACGGTCCTCGAGATCGGCGACGGGATCGCCCGCATCCACGGGCTCGACAACTGCATGTCCCTCGAGATGCTCGAGCTGCCGCACGACGTGGTCGGCCTGGCGCTCAACCTCGAGGAGGACAACGTCGGCGCCGTGCTCTTCGGCGAGTGGGACAAGGTCTCCGAGGACGACACCGTGAAGCGCACCGGCAAGCTGCTGGAGATTCCGGTGGGCGACGAGCTGCTCGGCCGCCTGGTCGATCCGCTCGGCCGCCCGCTCGACGACAAGGGGGACATCAACACCACTGAGACCCGCTCCGCCGAGCACAAGGCTCCCGGCGTCGTCCACCGCCAGCCGGTGGTCGAGCCGATGCAGACCGGCCTCAAGGCGATCGACTCGATGATCCCGATCGGCCGCGGACAGCGCGAGCTGATCATCGGCGACCGCCAGACCGGCAAGACCGCGATCGCGATCGACACGATCATCAACAACAAGGACTCCGATCTGGTCTGCATCTACGTGGCGATCGGCCAGCGGATGTCGACCGTCGTCCAGGTGATGGAGACCCTGGAGGAGAACGGCGCGATGGAGAACACGATCATCGTCGCCGCCCCGGCCGACGAGGCCGCGCCGATCAAGTACATGGCTCCGTACGCCGGCTGCGCGATGGGCGAGTACTTCCTCTACCAGGGCAAGCACGCGCTCGTGCATCTACGACGACCTCTCCAAGCACGCGGCCGCCTACCGGCAGATGTCGCTGCTGCTGAGGCGCCCGCCGGGCCGCGAGGCCTACCCGGGCGACGTCTTCTACCTGCACTCTCGACTGCTGGAGCGTGCCGTGAAGCTCTCCGACGAGCAGGGCGGCGGCTCGTTGACCGCGCTGCCGGTGATCGAGACGCAGGCCGGCGACATCTCGGCCTACATCCCGACGAACGTCATCTCGATCACCGACGGGCAGATCTTCCTCGAGAGCGATCTCTTCTACTCGGGGGTCCGCCCGGCGATCAACGTCGGAACCTCGGTTTCGAGGGTGGGCGGCAACGCGCAGACCAAGGCGATGAAGAAGGTCGCCAGCCAGCTGCGCCTGGACCTCTCGCAGTACCGCGAGCTCGAGGCGTTCGCCCAGTTCGGCTCCGAGCTCGATCCCGAGACCCAGAAGCAGCTCGCCCGAGGCGAGCGGATGGTCGAGGCGCTCAACCAGACCGAGCGCCACCCGATGCCCGTCGCAGAGCAGGTCGCCTCGATCTACGCCGGTACCGGCGGCTACCTCGACCGCATTCAGTGCGGCCGTTTTGCAGATGCCGCTTGTCGGCTTCCTGCCTGTCACCGACCCGCGCGTGGTCTCAACGGTTGAGGCGATTCGCCGCGAGCTGACGGTGGATGGACTCGTTCGTCGCTACTGCCCCGAGGAGAGCGGCGTCGACGGACTCCCCGCCGGTGAGGGTGTTTTCCTCGCGTGCACGTTCTGGCTCGTGGAGGTGCTCGAGCTGCAAGGCCGTCATGACGAGGCGCGCGAGCTCTTCGAGCGGTTGCTCGACCTTCGTAACGACGTCGGTCTGCTGGCCGAGGAGTACGACCCGATCGCCGGAAGGCAGCTCGGCAACTTCCCGCAGGCCTTTACCCACCTCGCGCTGGTATCCGCGGCGCTTGCGCTAGGCGAGGGCCGGCCGGCCCGCGAACCGGCGGCACCGCGGTAGCGGAGTCTGCAGCTTTGAGCTGTCCGTCACAATCGCTGATAAACTTGCTATAGCTTCTGTTGGAGAGTTTCCTCGCCTTCGGGCGAGCGTGAGGCCGGACGCAAGCGTCTTCCGCTCACTTGTCGCGGCTCGGTCAACGGGGTCCTAGAGAGGAGGCCATGATGGCCACGAATGCTCCCGTCCGACCGCGCCCGGATTCGCCACGAGAAGTGGCACCGAAGGCGCCCGATGACCGGAACGACGCGCCCAGTCGCGCCGTTCAGACGCAAGGTGACTGGAGGGAGACCGCACGTCGGCTCTGGCTCTGGCCGCTCGCGATTCTGTTCAGCATCCCCATCGGGGGGTTCATTGCTGACCTGGTAATCAACGGAGTCGATTCCGTGGGAACCGCGCTCGCTGGCGGACTCATCGCGGGCGCAGTGATCGGAGCGGCAGGATGGTTCGTCTTGCGGCAGCGGGTCTCCTGGCTCTGGATCCCGGCGACCGCCGCGGGGATGGCCCTAGGCCTCGCCGTAGGAGCGGCGCTGGTGGATTACGGAATCGATCGGGGAGACCTTCTCCTCATGGGTGCCGTTACCGGCCTGGGCGTAGGGGTGTTGCAGGCGCTCGTGCTCATGCGACACGGGGTCGCTGGTGCGTTTTGGTGGGCGCTTGCAAACCCGCCCGCCTGGGCGCTCGGCTGGCTCGTCACCTCTTACGTGATCACGGCGAACGTCAAGGAGCAGTTCGCGGTCTTCGGCGGGAGCGGAGCGCTCGTATTCGGACTGCTGACCTGGTTGCTCCTCGCAGTGCTGTTCCGGGGGACGGCGGCCAAGGTCGAGGAAAGGCAGGCCGCGGCCGCTCGGTGACCAAGGGAGCAGGGGCGGGTCGTCCTGTAGCTACTCGCCCCGACGCGGTAAGACAAGGCGGCCTTTTGGTCGCCTTGTCGCGTTGATGTTCACCGGAGCCCTTGCGGAAGGGCGACGGGGCTAATCGCGGGAACTGAGGGCGCCCTTGCTAGCGCGTGCTACCCGTACTGTGAGACGCCTGCTGGCACGCTTGGCCGCCTCCCGCGCCTGCGGGATCCTGTTGGAGTCCCAATCAAAGGAGTCACATGCCAAGCGACACTTACATTGCAGCCGATCCAAGAGAGTCGTCACTCGCCGGAGCTCGCGCGTGGTTTGCCGAACGAGGCTTGACCCGCCCGAGGCGCGGAAAGTGGATCGCCGGCGTGGGGGCTGGCTTCGCCCGCCGGTATGACTGGAACCCTCTCGTCGTTCGGCTCGTCATCATCGCGTCGATCGTGCTTCCGGGCTCTCAGGTTCTCGCCTACGTGGCGCTGTGGATCCTGATGCCGCGCGATCCCGAGTCGACCACCTAACGGAACGCTGCGCCGCTCGTCCGGCTCACCCGGGCGGGCGGCGCGGGGGTGCTCCAGCGGAGCGTTTTCTCCGTCAGTTGGGCGATGTCTCGAACTCGATCAGTCCGACTTGGAAGCGGCTCCCGATCCTTCATCGGGTGATTCATGGATGCCGCTCGGCCAGCGCGTCGCGCACATGGCGCCCAGAACGCGCGCCGGCGCATCCGTGATCTGGGCGGCGAACTCCTCGTCGGCGCGGGCGGCGCGTAGGCGGCTAACGCCGAGGTTTAGCGCGCGCCGATGTACTCGTGCAGGAACTTGATCTCGAAGCTCTGCTGCTTCGACTTGAACTTGACGACGTCTCCGATCGAGACGATCCCGACCACCTCGCCTTGGTCGTCGACGACCGGTAGGTGTCGGATCCGCCGGTCCGTCATCACTGCCATGCATTCATCGATCGACGTCTGCGGCGTGACAACGATCAGCGGTGAGGACATGATTTCGCGAACGGAGGTCCCCTCGTCGGTGCGTCCCTCGACCGTCACGCGGCGGAGGTAATCCCGCTCGGTGATGATCCCTGTGATCTCGCCGCCCTCCGACACGAGCAGCGACGCAACGTTTGCCGCGACCATCTGCTTAACCGCTTCGAACACCGATGCCTCCGCCTCAATCCGGCGGACGTCATGGCCTTTCTCCTCAAGGATCTGCGACACCTGGTTCACGTCGCTTCTTGAACCCCCTGCCTTTGGGCCGTGGCAGTTCACATGATGCCGTAGGTTGAAAGGGACCGCGCTCTGAGCGCAAACAGGCGGAAGCTCGCTCCGCCACCGCCGACGTCCGTAAAGGGAGGTCCTCATGATGATCACGGAGAGCTCGAAGCAAGTGATTCCCTTCGGTCCGCAAGACGCGAAGCGGGTCGGCGAAGGGTGCTTCTATCTCGACCTGATCGTCTGGCTGAACGGCGACCGAATCGAACTCGGCGAACGGGTCGGCTTCAATTACGGCTGCTACGTGAACGGCTACGGTGGCCTCCGGATCGGCCACCGGACGATCGTCGGCCCCTACGCGATGATCCATACGGCCAACCACCAGATGTCCACCGAGCGGCCGATTGTCGACCAGAGTTGGACCAAGCGGCCGGTCGAGATCGGCGCTGACTGCTGGATCGGGATGGGCGTCTGCATCCTCCCGGGTGCGCGCCTCGGGGACGGGTGCGTCGTCGGGGGTGGGAGCGTCGTCGTCGGCGAGCTCGAGCCGAACTGCATCGCTGTCGGCAACCCTGCCCGTGCGATCAAGCGCCGCTGATGCGCGTCCTGTTCCTGCAGCAGCAGCCCTGCATTCGCGCGCTCAAGTACGCCGTCGGGTTGCGCTCGGCGCTCCCAGGAATCCAGCTCGGCTTCGCCTACCAGGGAAAGACGTTGAGCGGCTGGTACGGCTCGGGCGACGAGCTTTTCGAGCGCTGGTGGAATTTAGGCTCGGAGCCGCTCAAGGGCCTTCGGCAGGTCGGCGAGGAGTTTCGTCCCGACCTCATCCACAGCCACAACCTTCCCGACTCCCTGACCGCGATCGCACTTGAGCTCTTCGCCGGGCGTGTGCCGGTGGTTCACGACGTCCACGATCTCCAGAGCCTCAGGCGAACGCCCTACGAGCACGGCTTTCCAGAGCCGATCGAGGCGCTCGCCCTCGAACAACTCGCGATCGAGGGATGCTCCGCTCTGGTAACGGTCTCGGATGAGCTCTTGGAGGAGATCCGTGGCCGCTACAACCCGACAGCGCCGTGCTTGCGTTTCCAAATTACGCGCTTCGGCGCGACCTGCCGCCAGTGTTACCGCCCGCAGAGCGCCGAAACGGCCATCCTCCGCGACTCGTCTACCAGGGAACCCTCTCAACGAACGGCGGTCACTACGACCTGCGGGCCATCTTTCGCTCGATCGTGGGCGAGGGGGTCTCACTCGACGTCTATCCGTCGCGCGCCGTGCCCGCTTATGGCCAGCTCGCTGCTGGACTGGACGGTCTACGCGCGCACGCGACGCTGCCACCATCGCGGCTGCTTGCGGCGCTGCCTGCCTATGACTTCGGTTGGGCCGGTTTCAACTCGAGCCTGAACGCGGCCCACCTCGACACCTGCCTCCCGAACAAGGCGTACGAGTACATCGGTTGCGGCCTGCCCACATTGACGCTGCGGCACCGCGCGCTTGTTCGACTGATTGGTGACGGGCACCTCGGCCTGAGTCTCGCAACGCTCGATGACCTTCTCGCGCAACTCGCGGCGGTGGACATCGTCGAACTGCGCGGACGCGTCGCTGCCGCGCGCCTTGAGCTCACCGTGGAGGCGAACATTCACCGCCTCGCCGACATCTACTTGAGGGTCGCCGGCTAAGCAAGAGGACCCAGCACTCGCCGCGCAAACTCCTCCGCGCCGTCGTCGCTCGGCTGCTCGGGTGGAGGTCGCCGTAGATGCCTGGGACTCCGCCAGCCCCGGCGATGCGTTGACGGAGCCGAATCGGCCGGGCTAGTGGCAGTGGGCGAAGGTCAACCTCACAGGGGCGGAGCACACGATTCGTTGCAATGTTCGAAGAGGTCGTACGGGTCCGAACGATCCTCATTCACAAGTAGGTGGACCACTATCAACCGAAGTGCAGATGTCGTTAGGCGTGTTGTTGAAGACTGTGCCGCCGTTCAGCGTCAGTTGGCCGCCGCCCCCGAACAACGGGTCCGTCGGAAACTGGACGTTGAAGATTCCGCCGCCGTCACGACCGACAACGTTTTCAGTGATCGTGCTGTTGCCGTTGAGGAAGACGAGGCCCCGGTTGTCGACACCGCCTCCACAGCAGACGGCTGTGTTCCTGGCGATGGTGCTGTTTTCGCGCATTCTCAGTATCCCCCGATGATCGCGGACGTAGACTCCGCCACCGACAGATTGGGGACCGCCATCGTTGTCAACGATCGCGCTGCGGTCGTTGAGAATGACGGTGCCGCCGTTTGCGCAGTTGCCCGCCGCGTCGCGGGTCACGCAGCCCACGACGATACCGGCGCCGCCCTTGGCCTTATTCCCGATGATCTTGCTGCTGCGGTTCATCACCAGTGTCCCGTCGGTGGCAACTCCGCCCCCCACTTCGGCGCGGTTGTTCTTCACCCTGGCGTTATCCAGGGTGACGGTGCTGCCTTTATAGATGGAGATGCCTCCACCTTGGAGACCCACCATCGGGAAGGGGCTGCCGCGCCCGCCCGTGATCCTCAAATTGGCGATCCGGAGATTCACATTCGCAAGGTTGCCTACCGTGAGGACGGAGGACCCGGCCGTTGTCGCTGCGATGATCGGTGTCGGAGAGCCCGCCGGGCGTTGGCCTTGCAGGGTCAGGCTCTTATTGATTTCTACGTTGCCGCCGCACGTGTTCTGGATCAAAAGCGTGTCCCCGGCGTTGGCGGCGCTGACCGCCGACGACAGGGAGGTGTAGTTCACACCCGTTCCCTGGTTCGTGACGCTACAGGCTGTTTGTGAGGTGGCCGGAGCGGCCGTCAAGAGCGACAGCATCGTGAGCACCGCGACGAGTGCCACCGTTCTTCGTTTCATGAGAGACCCCCTTCGTGTAAAGCGCCGAGCCGAGCTAGATCGTCTCACCACGTGCTTAACGTTGCAATGGCAAAACCTGGAAAACGGGGCTGCCTGCGGGCTCGCTCGACAACGGCCGGCGATCGCCGCGCCGTCGTCGCTCGGCTGTTCGGGCGGAAGCCCTAAGTGGCGCCGGGAGTGAGGGATCATCGATTGCAATCGGCACACAAGACGACGGGACGGTCGTTGTGCGCTGCGGGTCATAGCTAGAGCCGGAACGCTTGCGGAAGGGCGGCGCAGGCTACGGTGGAGCCCGTGGAACTGGTCGCTCGCGCAGCCATGGTGAAGGAGCTGTACATCGATTACGAAGCGACCCAGGAGGAGTCGGTCGCCGTGAAGGAGGCGTTTGCACTCGCTGGCTTTCCTGTCACGGTGAACCGTGGCCTTGAATGGGGGGGCGTAGGCGAGAAGCCATGGGGCGTGGTCTTCTCGGCCACTGTCCCTCTCCCCGTTTTCTTCGCCGCCTTCGTCACCGAGGAGACTCACGATCGGTATGCCGCCGTAAAGGCCTGGGCGCAAGAGATCTTCGAGGCGCGGAGAGGGTCTCGATTGAAACGAGGCACGATTCTGATTCACGGCTCCGATTCAAGCATCCGCCTCTGGAGCGACATGCCCGAAATGGCGCTCGACTCCCTCGCCGAGGTCGACTGGCGCCCGGGCCGCAACTACAAGTGGGACGTCGACCAAAACGAGTGGGTAGATCCGCGCGAATCCTTCCGCCGGCGCAAGTGGTCGAACTGGTTCCTCATCGGGGTTGCAGTCGCCGCACTCGCTGGATTGCAACGACGGAGGCGGCGGGGCTAGTTCCCAGTTGCCGCTGGAAGCCTGAACGCTTGCGGAAGGGCGACAGGGGGCTACGGATGCCGCTCGGCCAGCGCATCGCGCACATGGCGCCAGAAGGGCGCCGGCGCATCCGCGATCTGGGCGGCGAACTCCTCGTCGGCGCGGGAGACGTTCTCCCGCAGGTCATAACGTGGCAGTCAAGCGGCTTGCTCTTAGACATCGAGGGTTTCGATGATCGAGACGAGCTCGTCTCGCCGATAGCCGTGCCGGCGCGCTAGAAGCACCAGATCTCTCGCCGCCGCGACGACCGCCCCGTAATCGGGTGTGGCGGCGACGGTGATCCCGCGGCCGCGGCGAAAGTCGAGCAGGCCCTCGTCGCGAAGCTGACGGAGTGCCCGCAGCACCGTGTTCGTGTTGACGGCGAGCACTGCCGCGAGGTCGCGGGCCGGCGGCAAGCGCTCGCCTGGCCGGGCCTCTCCCTCGGCGATGGCACGGCGGATCTCCGCCGCAACCTGCTCGTGGAGCTCGATCGGCTCCTCGCGGTCGACCTTGACATGGAACATGGTGCTAGTCATAGTAGCTTCAACGAAGGTCAGCTTGAGCGTCCTTACCCCCCGCCCTCCAAGCCCGCCTCGCCCCGACGACAAGCCCGACGTCGAAGCGCTCGAAGCCCTGATCGAGGAAGCTCGCCGCCGGGCACGCCGCCGCCGACGCGGCTACGCAGCTCTGCTAGTCGCCGCCGCGGCCGGCTTGATCGGGTACTTCGGCTTCAGCAATGGCGGCGGCTCCGCGCGTTCCGAGGTCGCACGCGACGGCTCTCCCGTGGCGCCTCCGCGCGCCCGCTCAGGGGAAGCCTGCCGGCCTGCAGCCGGCTGCAGGCATCGAGGGCGGCTCGATCAGTGCGCTCGCGATTGATCCGCAGTCGCCCGAGACCGTGTTCGCGGCCACGACTCGCGCGGGCCTCTTCAAGAGCACGGACGGGGGCGGCAGCTGGCATTCCCTCGCCATCCCCGTGAACGCGACGCCGATCGTCTCGCTGGCGATCGCTCCAGCAGACCCTCAGACCGTCTACGCCGGCACCGGACGCGGGGTCTTCAAGACCACCGACGGCGGTGCGACCTGGCGCGCCGCAAACGACGGACTCTTCGGCAAGGAGAGTGCGTACGAGCACGAATGGCGGCTGAGCGAGGGATACGTCCAGGCCCTGGTCGTCGACCCTGGCGACGCCGAGACCGTGTACGCAGGCACCTACCAGCGAGGCCTTTTCAAGAGCACGAACGGCGGGGCGAGCTGGGCTGCGCGTCAACCGGGCGGCGGTGCGCTCGCTGATAGTCGACCCGAACGACCGCGAGACGATCTATGTCGCGGCAGACGGCGTCGGATGGAACGCGACGACCGGCATCTTCAAGAGTACGGACGGGGGCAGCACCTGGGCTGCCGCCGGTCTGCAGGGCAAAGAGGGCGACCCACTCGGCAGCGGTCCGACACTGCTCGCCGTCGATCCGCAGAATTCGCAAACGCTTTACGCGAGCAGAGGCGCAGGTCTGATCAAGAGCATCGGACGGGGGGAGCACCTGGCACTCTGCCGGTCCGCCCGGCAGAGACGTCCAAGTGCTCGCCATCGATCCGCTGGATTCGGAGACCCTCTACGCCGGCACGGACGGCGGGATCTTCAAGAGCACGGACGGCGGTCGCACCTGGACCGTCCTCCACGCGGGGCGGGAAGCGACGTGATTGGAACGAGGTGCTCGTGCTCGATCCGAGCAACCCCGCGACGCTCTACGCAGGTACCGGAGAAGCGGCGTTCTCAAGAGCACGGACTCGGGCCGAAGCTGGCAAGTCTCGACCGCGGGCATGACCGGGGCAGGGGTCGATGAGATCGCCGCTCCGAGTCGCGGCTCTGCCTATGCCCTCGTCGGGTCGCAGGGCCTCTTCAAGCGGGCACATCACGGCTGGCGACCCGTCTTCGCTGCACCACCGGCTGCGGCTCTCAGCGGTCCTCGCCGTCGACCCGCAGAGCCCCGAGACGCTCTACGTGGTCGACCGACGACGGTCGCATCTTCGGGACGAGGGACGGCGGCGACAGCTGGAGGAGAGCTGCAGGCGCCCTCGATTCCGAAGACCACTGAAATCACTGCGCTGGCCGTCGACCCGCAGAACTCGAGAACCCTGTACGCGGGCACCGCCGACTAGTCCGATAGCGGCAATGGCTGGAACAGCATCTACAAGAGCAGCGACGGTGGCGCGACGTGGCGCGCGCTCCAGCGGAACGGACTACGGCCCCCGCGAACTCTCGCTGCTCGCGATCGACCCACGGAATCCGAAGAACCTGCATGCGACCGGTGACCTCTATTACAGATCGGACGATGGGGGCACTACTTGGAAGACCCCCTACGTCACGCAATCACTTGACAATGTGGGCGTGGGCGCGCTCGCTCTCGACCCAAGCGAGCCGGCGACGATGTACCTGGGCACGGATGATGCCCGCGTCTTCAAGAGCACGGACGGAGGCGCGAACTGGCGCGACCTGAATGTGAGCTTCAAGGACATCTCTCAGAGGACCGCGTCACCGCCCTTGCCGTGAATCCGCACGCACGGAACAGAGGTCTACGCGGGTACCGATTCTGGACTCTTCGTCAGCAGCGACGGCGGCGAGAGCTGGCGCCGCTACAAGGGCGGCGACCTTCTGGCACGGGGCATCGATGACCTCGCCATCGATCCGAGCGGACACACGCTCTACATCGGCGGTAGCGCCGGCGTGTTCGAGCTGGGCCTCGGCGTCGCGGC
>CAVZRH010000018.1:0-53689 GCA_963777575.1 uncultured Solirubrobacterales bacterium
CAACAACCGGACCACTACACCTATCTTTTGACGATCTTTACCGCCTTGGCGTGAGCGACAGCCTTCTCGGCGTGGCTGTGGGCTGCCTCGGCCTCGCGTTTGGTCTCGAAGACCACCGTTATCCAAGTGTATTCGCTTGCTTTGATGTGGAAACCAAAACCGTCCGGAACCATCTGGACCGAGTCAACCTGAACAGTCATCTCGTGCCTCCCTCATCCGAGGGGAAAACATCCATATCGACGTAGCTCACGCTCATCCGGCCGGCTTGGGGCACGGCGACGACGGACTTATCATCCATCCTCCGCAGGCCTCGCAGCTCGAATTTGGTCAGCAGCACCACCGGCAGCGTATCGGGATCATCGCCATCGAGAATGCGAGCGCCCCATTAAGGGGAGGTGTCACGTCCGCGTCGATGTCAGCCCTTGGAAAAGCTGCCATTCATGCGCTTGCTTCGGAGTACTTCTCCGACCTGAGAATGGCCGGGCACGGCAGAACGCGCCGAGGGGGCGGGGGGAAAAAAATCGGTTTGACTGGTACACCCCGCGCGATATCTTCGACGCTCTCGGACTGATCTTTGATCTACCCGCGCCCGAGTTAAACCGTGTACTCATAAATCGGCTTATCTCGTCGCGCAATGTCAGGTATTCCGCAAACAGCGACATAAAAGTTGCCATCGCTTTCGCGCTGCTTCTCGGACCCTTGGAAAAAATGCTATGCCCAACGAACCCAGGGTCATCAAAAGAGGTAGTGGTGGCGAGATGACCGTCAACACACTTGGAGGAAACAATGAGCAGAGTCTTCCGACGCGGCCTAGTATTTGGACTGATCGCTTGCACGGCTGCCAGCGTCTATGCACCTGATGTCGCCGAGGCCCAGACATCTCTAAAGGTCATCGTATTTCCGACGTTATCAAATCTCTCGTTGTTTGTGGCGCAAAAGCATGGCTTTTTCAGCAAACGCGGGATTGCGGTTGAGATTCGGAACACACCAGATTCCGAGGTACTGAGGAAAGGCCTCCCTAAAGGCGACTACCAAATCGCGCACGCAGCAGTGGATAACGCGGTAGATATGGCGGACGTCGGCAAGGTCAATATCGCCATAATCATGGGGGGCGAAGGAGGATTCAACGAATTGATCGTTCAGCAGGACATAAAATCTTACGATGATCTCCGCGGTAAGACGGTGATCGTTGACGCGCCCGATACCGCCTATGCCCTGCTGCTTTACAAGATGCTGGAGATCAAAGGTCTGAAGAAGGGGGATTATGCGGTCAAAGCTGTCGGCGGGTCGCTTCGGCGATATGAGCAAATGGTGCAGGACAAAAATAACGCGGCCGCGATGCTCAATCCGCCGTTTTCGATAAGAGCTCGTCAAAGACGGGCTAAAAAGTCTTAGGCTCTTCTGTCGATGTCACCGGTCCCTATCAAGCGGGTGGTGCATTTGTGCTCCGTGCGTGGGGAAGTGCAAACGCCGACACGTTAGTCAAATACATCCAAGCCAATGTTGAGGGCTTGAGTTGGGCCATGAACCCGACAAATAAGGCGGAGGTCATAACGATGATTTCGGAACGGTTGAAACTACCGGAGGATATAGCCACGACAACGTTATGAAACGGCGATCCATCCTCAAAAAGGATTGGCGAAGGATGCGAAGTTCGACATGGAGGGCTTCAGAAATGCACTGGAGCTTCGTGCTGAGATACTGAAAACTCCGGGAACCGATCCGTCCAATCCAGAAAGGTACTTAGACCTCTCCTACTATCAGAGAGCGATCATCCAACGTCTTCGGGTTGATCCGGATGTGCCAGCTGGTGCTCCCCGGGATGCGCGGCGCGGGCTCGGGCCGGATCGTGAACATGAGCTCCATGGGCGGCAGGCTCACGTTCCCCGGCGGGGGCATCTACCACGCGACCAAGCATGCGGTCGAGGCGCTCTCCGATGCGCTCCGGTTCGAGGTGCAGGGGTTCGGCGTCGACGTTGTGATCATCGAGCCGGGGCTGATCGTCACCGACTTCGGCGAGACCGCGGCGGCCAGTGTGAACGACGTCGAGGAGCACGGCCCCTACACGCAGTTCAACGCGACCGTCGCCAAGCTGACCGCCGATGCCTACTCGGGCCCGATGGCGAGGCTCGGCGCCGGCCCAGAGGCCGTCGCCCAGAAGATCGCCAAGGCGCTCTCGGCCAACCGGCCGAGCACCCGCTACAAGGTCACGGCGTCCGCCCGGGTGATGATGGGGACCCGCCGGCTGGTCAGCGACCGGATGTGGGATCGCGTGGTGCGCTCTCAATTCCCGCAGCCCAAGCCGGAGGGCTGATGTCCAGGGCGCTCCTGATCATCGACTTCCAGAACGACTTCACCTCCGGCGGCGCGCTCGAGGTGCCGGGCGGGGATCAGATCGCGGAGCCGGTCAAGCGCCTCGCCGGCGAGTTCGACCACGTCTTCGCCACCCGGGACTGGCATCCGCCCGACCACGCCTCCTTCGAGACCCAGGGCGGGCCCTGGCCGGTGCACTGCGTCCAGGGGACGCACGGGGCGGAGCTCCACCCGGCGATGCGCGACGATCGAGGTCGAGGCGATCGTCGACGTCGGCGTCGAGCGCGACGACGAGGGCTACTCGGGATTCGAGAAGTCGAAGCTCGCGGACCTGCTTCACGAGGAGGGGTCGACGAGGTCACGGTGGTGGGACTCGCGACCGACTACTGCGTGCGGGCCTCGGCGATCGACGCCTGCCGCGAGGGCTTCGAGACGAGCGTCGCCACCGACGCGATCCGCGCCGGTCGAGGTCGAGCCGGGCGACGGCGAACGCGCCCTGAAGGACATGATGCGGGCGGGTGCCAGGCTGACCACCTCCGCCGAGATCGCAGCCGCGGCGCGGTGAGCACGCGCGAGCGGAGTTCGGCGCTCGCTCTGCTGAGCGACGAGCAGCGGCGCCGAGCTCAAGCGGAGCGCCCCGCCACGCAGGGTGGAGCCGATGAAGGCCGTCCTCCACGGCCGTCCCTTCTCCGATCCCGACTGGATCTACGAGCGCAAGCTGGACGGTGAGCGCTGCCTCGCCTACCGGACGCCCGACGGCGTGCGCCTGCGCTCCCGCACCGACAAGCTGCTCAACAACACCTACCCCGAGCTCGTCGAGGCCCTGGAGCGGGAGGCGTCGCCCGAGTTCGTGGTGGACGGCGAGATCGTCGCGCTCAGAAACGGCATCCCGAGCTTCTCCCGCCTGCAGGGGCGGCTGGGCATCGCCGACCCGGAGCGCGCGCGGCGCACGGGCATCGCCGTCTACTACTACCTCTTCGACATCCCGCACCTCGAGGGCTATGACACCACCGGGCTCCCGGAGCGGACGCGGAAGCGGCTGCTGCGGGACGCGCTCGACTTCCACGGGCACGTCCGCTTCCTCCCGCACCGCAACCGCGACGGGCAGAAGCTCTTCCTGGAGGCCTGTCGGCGGGGACTGGAGGGACTGATCGCGAAGCGAGCCGAGAGCACCTACAGCGGGAAGCGGTCCAACGACTGGCTGAAGCTCAAGTGTTCGCATGAGCAGGAGCTCGTCATCGGCGGCTTCACGGCGCCGCACGGCAAGCGCACTGATTTCGGGGCGCTGCTCGTCGGCTACTACGAGGACGGGAGCTCCGTTACGCCGGGAAGGTCGGCACCGGGTTCGACCAGAGGACGCTGACGGACCTCGGCCGCGCGATGGGCAAGCTGGAGCGCCCGGATCCGCCCTTCGCCGACGTCCACCCCGTTCCGAAGGGCACCCACTGGATCGAGCCGAAACTGGTCGGGCAGTTCGCGTTCAGCGAGTGGACCCGCGACGGACGCCTGCGCCACCCGCGCTACCTCGGGCTGCGCGACGACAAGCGCGCTGAAGACGTCGTCAGAGAGCGTCCGCAGTGAGCTGATGCTCGTACGGACCATGGCCGGTGAGGCAGACCGCGCCGGCCCGGGCGGCGAGGGCGAGCGCCGGGTCCGGATCCATGCCCCGGGCGAGTGCGAAGGTGAGGGCGGCCGCGAACGAATCCCCGGCGCCATAGCTGTCCGCGATCGGGCCGGGGAGCGCCGCGGCGACCCACGTGCCCAGCTGCCCCTGGGCGGTCTCGTATCGGCCTCCATCGGCGCCGCGGGTTGCGACGAGAAGCGTGGGGTCGGCTCGAGCGCCCGCGCGAAGGCGGTCTCGAGCTCGTCGTCGTCGCTGTAGACCAGGGCGTCCAGGCGGACGCCCTCCTCATGGAGCACCCGGCCGGCTCGCGGAGAGGCGACGAGAACACCCGCCGCGCGGGCGGCGTGCAGAGCCTCTCCGTCGGCAGCGGTCAGGTAGACGCCGTCGGCGCAGCCCACGTCGTCCCAATCGAGATCGTCATGTCCGCGCGGCACGAGTCGATCGCCGATCGTGATGATGGTGCGCTCCCCATTCCCATCGAGGAAGGTCAATCCGCGCCGGGTGGGTCCCGCGCGGGTCGCGTCACGGACGGTGACGCCCAGCTCGGCCAGTCGCGCACGGGTGCGCCTCGCGAGCTCGTCATCGCCGAGCGCAGTGAGAAAGGTCACGCCGCCGGCGAGGCGGGCGAGCTGGACGGCGGCGACCGCGCCCGCCCCCCGCCGGCTCCTCAAAGCTGTGCTGCGTGTGCACGATCTCTCCGGGCGTGGGCACGTGATCGCCTTGCACGAACTCGATCCATTCCGTGTGTCCCACGACCGCCAGGCGCACCGGCGGGCATTCTCGCGGCTGCGACGGCTGCGTGGCCGGCCGACTAGATCAGCGCGAGGCGCTCGTCGGCGACGGCCGCGGCCGCTTCGTCGCTGCGCAGGTGACCCGTGCCGACGCGGCGTGGCTCTGCTTGCGGGCTGACTAGGTTCGAGCTCGCACAGGGGCACCGGCGGGCTGGGTCGCCTCGGCGCCCGGACGGCGGAGCAGCTGCAGGTAGGCAATCACGCCGGGGATGACCGGCAGCCAGAAGGACAGCAGCCGGTAGGTGAGGACACCCGACGACCGCCAGACTCGAGTCGACCCCGAAGCCGATCAGCGCGCCGATCATGCCCCCGTCGACCGCCCCGATGCCACCCGGGACCGGGAGGGTGTTCGCGAGCAAGCCAACGAAGTAGGCCATGACGACGATCGTGACCTCGGGATCCCCTCCGAAGGCACGGAGGGAGAGGTAGAGGACGGCGATGTCGAACCCCCACCAACCGAAGGCCCCCAGCAGCTCGGGACGTCGTGCCCGCGTCATCAGGATCGCGCCCCGGACACCGGTGGCCAGCGCCGCGGGCGCTGTCGCGATCGCGCTCGAGATCCTCGACAGAAAGCCCTTGGAGCGGCTCACCTGCTTGGCCGCACGTCCCACGTCCGGGGCGAATCGCGCCGCCAGGAGCGAGAGGGCGATCACCAGGGCGCCGAAGATCGCGGGGACCACGGTCAGGCCGAATGGCGCGGGGCCGGGAAGCAGGCCGGTCCGCAGGCCGACCCCGCCGACGACCAGCACGGCCATGTAGATCCCGTAGAGCAGCACGAGGAAGGTGGACTCGCGCGAGGTGATCTCCCTGCGTCGCATGCCGAGGCGGTTGAGCGCCCAGACGGTGAGGACGACTCCCCCGGCCCCGGCGGCCGCCAGCAGCCTCGTCGCGGCGACCCCGGCCATCGTGATCAGGTAGCTCTCGCGCCAGCCGAGGGCAATCGGGCCGGCGAAGACACCTCGAAAGAGGATGACGTAGGAGACGAAGGAGAGGCATTCCAGCAGCGCCGCGCAGACCAGCAACAGGGGGTCGGCGTCCGAAAGTTTGCCGGTGGTGTCCTTCAGTCCCGCGATGGCGGGTAGCACGACGTACAGCAGGCTGATCGCAGCCACCACCCCCAGGATCAGCAGGAGCAGCGCGCGGCCTCTGGGCAGCGAGGGGGTCTCGCGCCTTTCTTCCTCCCGGACCTGTGACGTCGGCGCCATCGGCGGAGGGTCGCAGGCTCGCACACCCCATTGATCGCGGAGTTCGCGGAAGCCCGGGTGCCCAGCTCAGCCGGACTCGAGAGGCCGGCGTGTCGGAGGCGATGGCGACCGCCTGGCAGCGGTGTTAGCGGAGGGGGTGGGATTCGAACCCACGAAGGACCAAACGGCCCTTAACGGTTTTCGAGACCGTCCCGTTCAACCACTCCGGCACCCCTCCGGGGCGGTCCCAAGGCTAGCGGCGCTATGCGGACCCGACCGCGAGGGTGTTGCCGTCAGGGTCCTTGAACCAGGCGATCCGGTCGGTGGTCCAGGCGGCGAGCGTCGCGCCGGACTTGCCGGCGTGCATCGTTCCTCTCCCTCTAGGCGCCGGCGGGCAGCTTGCCCTCGAGCACGTAGCGCAGCACGTCGACCACCTGCTCAGGGGTGTCGGCCGTCGCCATCGCCGCGCGGTCGATCTCCTTCAGGGCGTGCGTGGTGTCGGCGTCGTGCAGGGTGACGATCGGCTTGCCTAGTGCCGCGGCGAAGCCGGCGTCGAATGCCGCATTCCACTGCTTGTAGCGGTCGCCGAAGCGGACCACCACCACGTCGGCCTGGCGAATCAGCGTCTGGGTGCGGATCGCGTTGACGCCGGCCCCTTTGTGGTCCTTCCAGAAGCCCTGCGACTCGTCGCCCAGGATCGCCACCCCGACGTCGTCCGAGGCGTCATGGTCGGTGACCGGCGAGGTGAAGGCGACGTCGAGCCCGGCGTGCTCCGCGCCCGATGCGATCCGCTCACGCCAATCGGAGTGGATCTCCCCCGCCAGGTAGACGTTCCAAGCCATCGGCGGAGTTATACGCCACCCCCCACCGCCGAACGTCCCGACGTCCGGCCTCCAGCGCCTACTCCGGGACGTTCGGCGACGCGAGAGCGATGAGCCGGTGTGGCTGCTCGTAGACCTCATCGGCAGCAATGCGGCGGACAGTCCAACCGGCCGCCTCCCATGCCCTCTCTTTCCGAGCGTCCTCCCCGGCATCGAGGTGGAAGGGGCCGCCGTCGATTTCGATGATGAGACGCCGTTCACGCCAGCTCAGGTCGGCCTCATCTCCTGCGATGCGCACATTCAGTCGGGGCATCGCAAACCCAGCGGACCGCAGGATCTCATAGTGCGCGGACTTCTGGCACCGCTGCGGGCGCGTTCAGGGGAAGTCCCGTGTACCGGCCGAGCGTTCCAGCGAGGTAACGCACCCCTCTGCGTCCGCGATAGCGACCAAGGCTGTCTCCGAGGAGCACGCAGAGTGACCAGCTCCAGGCGAACGGCCTCCCGTACCGCTCTGGCGAGCGCACGCTGCACCAATCGCGCCGGCTAGGTCGAGGAGTGTGCGAGGGACCGTGGTGATCGGGATTCCGTTCAGCTCGGTGGAGTCTGGTTCCAGCGTTCTGCTCCGAAAGGCCACGACGCCCCCATGCCGTCTCGGCCCGCCGCTCCCAGGACGGGTGACGGTTTCGTTTCGCTGGCGATGCGAAAGCAGCCCCCAGCGTTTGCAGCGCTCATGGTGACTGAGAACGCTTCCCGGCGCGGTCAGCGTCGCTCCCATCCAGTTCGGCCCCAACGTCGTGCTCGAGGACGGGCGCAAGTCCGAAACACGCCCGGCTCGACTTGGACCAGCCGGCCACGGGCAAGCCGGTAGGTGATTGCCTCGTCGCTGAGCCCGAGTTTGAGCAGCTGCCGGAACGCGAGAACTGCCGGTTGAAGCTCGACCGGCCGGCCAACTGGCGAGATCCGGAACGTTCGCCCCCGGGCACTGACCGTTCCTGAAGGCCGAGACTCGGGACGTTCGCGCCGCTGGATGAGCGGAGAGGGTGGGATTCGAACCCACGAGGCGGTTAACCCGCCCACTCGCTTTCCAAGCGAGCTCCTTAAGCCACTCGGACACCTCTCCAGGCAACTCGCGACAAGGGTAATGCGAGACAGCGCGGGGGCCGTGCGCGGTCTCTCCGCGCGCGGCCCCCGTGGAGCAACAGGATGCTGACGTCGCCCTAGGGAGCGGTGGTGGCAGAGGGCTGAGCTGGCGCCGGTCCGCTTGCCCGCATCGAGAGCAGGATGCTGGCGATGATGATCCAGAGCGCGGCACCGAGCGCTCCGACGAATCCGATCGGCCCGGCAAGCGAGATGACGCCGAAGACGATCGCCCACCAGCCCATCCACTTCGGCAGGGCCCCGCTCCGTAGCACCGCGAGCCCGACGGACCAGTTGAACACGAGCACGCCGAGGATGAACGGCAGGAAATCGTTGTCCCAGATCGCCTGGATCGTCTGGATCTCGGGCGCCGGGATGTCGTCGACCGCCTCTGCGGCCGCGAACATCAGCATGCCGTCGATCGCGGCGCCGATCGCGACGATCGCGATGCCGATCAAGCGGCAGGATCCGCGAGCATCAGCCCGGCTCCGGGCTCGAGGACCTTGCGCAGGTACGCCCCGAAGAAGATCAGGAAGCGCGCCGGCCACGACGCCGATGAACGAGCCGATCTCGGCGGCGTCCTTGTTGTCGCTGTACCACTGGGCGACCGCAGCGGGCCCGTCGTCCGCGCTCTTCGGCGAACCGGTGACGATGATGCTGATGATCAGCAGCACCGCGAAGCCGAGGCCCGTGACGCACGGGCACCCAGGGCTTGTCGCTCCTCTCCATGCGCGTTCCTCCTCTGTTCGGACGCCTCCCCCAAGGCGTTCTTGCGGGGATTGCGGCCACGGCTCGTGGCAGCGCGCACGAGTATCCCAGCGCCGTCGGTCGAGACGCAAACGACCAGTAGCGCCCCTGTTTGGCGCTCCAATAGGGTTCCCGCGCCGATGGCGCAGGTGCCGACGGTGACCGGAATGGTCGATGCCGAGGAGCTCGGCACGACGCTGATCCACGAGCACCTGCGCAACGCCGACGAGGCGGTCCGCAACCAGTGGCCGCACGCGGGCGCCGTCAAGGAGGACGAGCCCCGCGAGGTCACAGCCGATCAGGTCTACGAGATCGCCGTGCGCGAGGCGAAGGCCGCAGTCGACCTCGGGGTCAAGACGATCGGTGAGCCCACGGCGATGTTTCTCGGCCGCGATGTCGAGTTCATGCGGCGCGTCTCGGAGGAGACCGGCCTGCAGGTGATCCCCTGCACCGGGATCTACACCTACGACTACCTGCCGCAGTTCTTCATGAACCGGGATCCCGACCAGATCGCCGACCTCTTCGTCCACGACATCGAGGAGGGGATCCAGGGGACCGACATCAGGGCGGCCTTCATCAAGTGCG
This sequence comes from uncultured Solirubrobacterales bacterium, assembly GCA_963777575.1. Lineage (GTDB taxonomy): Bacteria > Actinomycetota > Thermoleophilia > Solirubrobacterales > 70-9 > DASUPK01. The sequence goes on from CAVZRH010000018.1 coordinate 9,203, forward strand.
CCGCCGACGAGCCGGGGGTGAACGAGAACATCGAGAAGGTGCACCGGGCGGCCGCCCGGGCAAGCGTGCGCACCGGCACGCCGATCATGGCCCACTCCCGGCCGGCCAGCAACACGGGCCCCCGGCAGGTGGAGATCTTCCTGGAGGAGGGCGTGGAGCCGTCGAAGATCCAGATCGCTCACACGGGGGACACCGACGACCTCGACTACATCGAGGGTCTGCTCGAGACCGGCGTCTGGATCGGCCTCGACCGCTACGGCCTGGACATCTTCCTTCCGTATGACAGGCGCCAGGCGACCGCGAAGGCCCTGCTCGAGCGCGGCTACGCCGACCGGATCTTTCTCTCTGCCGACTCGGTCGCGACCACCGACTGGTTCCCCGTCAACGTGATCGACGGCCTGATCGCGGCGGGTGCCGCCCACGACTGGACCATCCGGATCGTCCACGAGCGGGTGCTGCCCGAGCTCCGCGAATGGGGCATGACCGAGGAGCAGGAGCGGACGATGATGGTCGAGAACCCGGTTCGCTGGCTCGCGGGCGCGTAGCGCCCGCAGTAGATCCGGCCGCGGTTTTTGTGGCGGCCGTTCATGGCGAAGCCGCTTACTGTTCCGCTCGTGCCGATGGCGGATCCGAACGACCCCGGGCTGCTGACCCCGGCCGAGACGCTCGTTGCTGATCGACCGCTACGAGATCACGATGGCGGCGAGCTATCACCGCCTGGTCGCAACGAGCCGGCCGTCTTCGAGCTCTTCGTCCGCAAGCTCCCGCCCCACCGCGACTGGCTGGTCGTCTGCGGCCTCGGCCCGACGCTCCGGCTGATCACGGAGATGCGCTTCGGGACGGCCGAGCTCGAGTACCTGGGAACGCTCGGGTGCAACGACGACTTCCTGCAGCTACCTCGAGGAATTCCGGTTCTCCGGCGACATCGACGCGATGCCGGAGGGGACGATGGCCTTTGCGGACGAGCCGCTGGTCCGCGTGACCGCGCCGCTGATCGACGCCCAGCTCCTCGAGACCCTGCTGCTCAACCAGATCAACTTCCAGACGATGATCGCCACCAAGTCGGCTCGGGTGGTGCTCGCCGCGGACGGCAACGGCGACTCCGTCGTCGACTTCTCCCCCAGGCGCGACCACGGGATCGATGCCGCGATGAAGGTCGCCCGGGCATCGGCCGTCGCCGGACTCGGCGGGACGTCGAACATGGCCGCCGCGATGCGGTACGGGCTGCGGCCGGTGGGCACCATGGCCCACTCCTACGTGCTCAGCTTCGAGAACGAGGAGCAGGCCTTCGAGGCCTTCATGCGAGAGACAACCCCGACAACGCGCTGCTCCTGGTCGACACCTACGAGACGCTCGACGGGGTTCGCCACGCGATCGAGGCGTCGCGCGCGTACCGGGATCCCGCTGACGGGGATCCGGATCGACTCGGGCGATCTCGCCGCCCTGGCCCGCGAGGCCCGGCGCCTGCTCGACGAGGCTGGGATGAACGAGGCGGTGATCGTCGCCTCCGGCGACCTCGAGGAGCACCGGATCGCCGAGCTGTGCCGAGCCGGGACGCCGATCGACCTCTGGGGAGTGGGCACCGAGCTCGGCACCAGCCGCGACTCGCCGGTGGTGAACGGCGTCTACAAGCTGGTCGCCGAGCTCGAGCGGCGAGGCGTGGCGCGGCGTCGCGAAGCGCTCAGAGGGAAAGGCGACGGTGCCGGGCGCCAAGCAGGTCTTCAGGCGCTTCGAGGAGGGCACGATGATCGAGGACGTGGTCGGTACGGAGCGAGGAGCAGCTGGAGGGCGAGCCCCTGCTGGTGCCCGCGATGAGGGACGGCGAGATCCTCCACGAGGAGACGCTCGAGCAGATGCGGGAACGGACCAGGCGCAGCCTCGCATGCGCTGCCGATCGCGCTGCGCAGCACCGGGCGAGAAGCCGCGCTATCCGGTTCGCCAGTCGGACGCGCTGACCGAGGCCGCTCGCTCGCTCGCGTCCAGTTAGGCCTCGTGTCACCCGGTCAGAGCGTGAGCTCAACCCGGCTGGTTACTTCTTCTGGATGCTGAATCCGAGCTCTCCGAGCACCTTTACCGCGCCGCTCTTTCCGCCCTCGAAATCGCCGGAGGCCAGGCGCTGTGCCCGTGGCGAACTCATCAGGCCGTGCCCAGGATCGCCTTTGGCCGCCTAACGCTTCGTGGCGAAGAAGCCCTCGAGCAGACGGGCGGAGTCCCCCCGAGCAGGCCGGCCTCGACCACCGGGCGATGGTTGACCACCGGCGCGTCGAAGAGGTCGATGACGCTGCCGACCGCCCCGCCCTTCGGATCGGCGGCCCCGTAGACCAGGCGCGGCACCCGCGCCAGGGTGATCGCCCCGGCGCACATCGGGCAGGGCTCGAGCGTCACGTACAGCGTCGTCTCGAGCAGCCGCCAGCCGCCGAGCCGCTCGGACGCCTCTCGCAGGGCGAGCACCTCGGCGTGGGCGGTGGGATCGCCACGCAGCTCCCGCTCGTTGCCTGCGGAACGCGAGCACCTCGTCGCCTCGCGCGACGACCGCGCCGATCGGCACGTCGCCCTTGCGGGCGGCCTCCTCGGCGAGCCGGAGGGCCAACCGCATGTGCCGCTCGTCCGTCTCGCTGAACTCCGGCCGAGACATCGCTCAGGCAGTATGCAGGGCGGCGGACCGACGGCGCCACCAGGAACTTTTTCGCCCGAGCCGGTGTTTGTGAAAGGCACGCCGGGCAGGATGCCGGACCTCTCAGGGCAGCACGTCAGGGGACCATGCGAAAGCTGATCGCCACAATCACCCTCGGCCTCACCTTCGCCCTGGCGGGCGGGGTCGCTGAGGCTGAAGACACGCCGACGCACGCGGGCTACGTTCCGGGCCAGCTGCTCGTCCGGTTCGACGGAGGGGGCGAGCACTGCTGAAGCTCCCGTCCACGGTCGACGTCCCCACCGCCGAGCGAGCACTGGACGCCAACCCGGCGGTCGACTACGCCGTCCCCAACTACGTCGCCGCATGCGTCGGCCGTCCCCGACGATCCCGGCATCGCCGGAGTCGCCGGCGGCTGGGAGCGCATGCAGTGGAACTTCCTGCCGTGTGGGTCGCTCTGCGGCGAGTCCTCCACCCCGCTTCCCTTCCAGGAGCGCGGCGGCCTCAATGCTGTTGGGGCCTGGGACATCCTCAAGCAGCGAGGGACGCCGGCCGGCAAGGGCGCGAGGGTGGCCGTTCTCGACACCGGCGTCGCCTACATGACCCGGAAGCCGAAGTTCCGGCGCAGCCCGGACTTCTCGCGCAAGCAGTTCCTCCCCGGCTACGACTTCGTGGACAAGGACCGCGTGCCACTCGACGAGGACGGGCACGGGACTCACGTCACCGGGACGATCGCGGAGCGCACCGGCAACCACTTCGGCCTCACCGGCCTCGCCTCGCGGGCGAAGATCATTCCCGTCCGGGTGCTCGACTCCGAGGGCTTCGGCACGGCTCGCAACATCGCGAAGGGGATCCGCTGGGCCGCCAACCACAAGGCCCAGGTGATCAACATGAGCTTCGAGTTCTCGCTGGGCGTGAACAGCTGCGGCAAGATCAAGGGAATCTGCTCGGCGGTCAAGTACGCGTTCAAGAAGGGCGCGCTGGTGGTCGCCGCGGCCGGGAATGAGAACGGCGAGCCCGTCGCCTACCCCGCCGGCGCCCCCCACGTCCTCGGCGTCGGCCGGACCACCAAGGACGCCTGTCTCGCGAGCGATTCCCGCACCGGGGCGGGCCTCGACCTCGTGGCGCCGGGCGGCGGCTTCCCGCTGCTCGCCACCTGCGGATCGGACGACGGCCTGTTCAGCCGCGGCGTCCCGGTCTTCCAGCTCACCCTCGTCGGCGCCGGCTTCAGCAACTTCGGCTACCCGGGCGGCTACGAGGGGACCTCGATGGCGGCGGCGCACGTCTCCGGGGTGGCGGCGCTGGTGATCGGGAGCCATCTCGTGGGCAGCTCGCCGACCGCCGTCGAGTGCCAGCTCGAGGCCACGGCGCGGCACAGCGACTCGCAGCTCGGGCAGCCGTATGACCCGCGACTCTTCGGGGCGGGGTTGATCGACGCGGCGGCCGCGGTCACGGCGCGGGCGCCCGGCTGCTAGCTGCCGGCGCCCTCTAGCTCAGACGGCGATAGCGCCAGCGCAGAGCGGCACGAACACCGCGAGCGCCCGAAGGTCCAGGCGCGCCCCTCGAGGGATACCGGTGTCCCGGTCAGGGCCAGAGAGCGGGCGGCATTCGCGGTCAGCGTCACCGGGCTCACCCTGGCAATCGCCTCGAGCCAGCTGGGCAGGGTGGCGAGGGGGACGAAGATCGAGCTCGCGAAGACGTGGCGGGAAGGTGACGACGAAGCCGGCCGAACTAGCGCGCCTCTGCGCCGCGGACCGTCAGCGCCACGAAGGCGAAGATCCAGCTGAGCGCGAAGCCGAAGAGCGCGACGACCGCGATGCAGCCCAGCGCGCCTCCCAGGCCCCCCTCGAACCGGAAGCCGACGATGTAGCCGACGACGATCATCAGCATGATGATCAGGACGTTGCGAACCAGGTCCGCCGCGGTTCTCCCGATGAGGACGGCCGACCGCGCCATCGGCATCGAGCGGAAGCGGTCGATCACCCCTCGCTGCAGGTCCTGGGAGAGCCCGACGGAGGTCTGGGTCGCCCGAAAGACCACCGACTGGACGAAGATCCCCGGCAGCAGGAAGTCGACGTAGGAGACGCCGGCCGGCAGCGAGCCCTGGATCGCGCCGCCGAACACGTAGACGAACAGCAGCACGAACATGACCGGCTGGATGGTCGAGAAGAGGAGCAGGCCCGGCTCGCGGATGAAGTGGCGCAGGTTCCGGACGGTGACGACGACCGCATCGGTGACCGTGACGCAGCTATCAGGATGGGACGCGCAGTTCCGCCGCGCCTGGAACGCGCCGCCGTCGACCGCGGCGCGGACGGACGGTCGCCGTCCTCCCCGGGAGGCGCCCCCGTCAGCTGCAGGAAGACGTCGTCGAGGGTCGGCCCGCGAGCCCGAGGTCGCTGACGCGGATCCCTTCGCGGCGCAGCTCCGCGGCTGCGTCCTCGATCAGCTCGAGGCCGTCGTGGGGCGGGCATCGTCAGCCGGTCCGGACGCTCGTCCGGCTCGGGATCCCCACAGCCCACCCGGGTGAGCGCCTCCTGAGCGAGCTCGCGCTGGGCCACGTCCGCAAGCTCGACCTCGAGGATCTGACCGCCGACTCTGCTCCTTGAGCTCGTTCCCGTGCCCGCGGCGATCACCTTGCCGTGGTCGATCACCGCGATCCGCTCGGCGAGTTGATCGGCCTCCTCCAGGTACTGGGTGGTCAAGAGCAGCGTGGTGCCCCCACGCTGTAGGTCCCGGATCGCAGCCCAGATCTGGTTGCGGCTGCGGGGGTCGAGCCCGGTGGTCGGCTCGTCGAGGAAGAGGATCCGGGGCTGCGTCAGCAGGCTCGAGCAGCAGGTCGAGCCGCCGTCGCATCCCTCCGGAGTAGGTCCGGGCCGGGCGGTCGGCCGCATCGGCAAGATCGAACTCGCGGAGGAGCCGATCGGCGCGTTCGGCCGTCTCTTCCCGGGAGAGGTCGAAGAGTCGCCCGAACATCTCGAGGTTCTCACGCCCGGTCAGCAGCTCGTCGACGGCAGCGAACTGGCCGGTCAGGGCGATCTGCTCGCGGATGGCCGCCGGATCCTGTGCGACGTCGTGGCCGAGGATCTCGGCTCGGCCCGAATCCGGCGGGACGAGCGTGGAAAGGATCCGGACGAGGGTGGTCTTGCCCGCGCCGTTCGGGCCGAGCAGCCCGAAGACGGCTCCTTCCGGAACCTCGAGATCGACTCCGGCCAGCGCCTGGGTTTCGCCGAAGCGCTTCGCGACCCCCTCGACCCGGATCGCCGGGCCGCCGCGCCCCAGATCTGGGGACTCCGACCGGTGCGCTGGGGACGCCACGGTCATTTGATCCTCAGGAGCGATGCGCAATACCTCGAAGCGGAGTATCCCCCTTGGGGGCGCTCGCCTGGTCGGCCGCCCCCTCGGTCCAAGCCGTTCGATGACCCAGTACAGATTTCACTCCACACGACGTAATGCCCCGACCGTTTAGGGTGACACCACCGACCGCCCACAACCTGGAGGCTGAATCCAGATGCTTTTCGTTCTCGGCGGCATTCTCTACTTCATCCTGCTCGTCACCTTGGGCCTTATGTCCATCCGCAAAGGCCACTGGGTCATGTTCATCATTGGGATCATCTTCCCCCTGTTTTGGGTGATCGGGGCTCTGATGCCGCCGCGCCAAGAGGCGGCGGCGTAGTCGGCTTCGCCTCGCATCCAGCGGTTATTTGGGCGGGCAGTTCTCGTCTCGCAGCCTCCGCTACGCCGGGGGATACTGCGTAGGCGATGTCGGAGGAGAACGTCGAGGCGACGAAACGCGCAGTTGCAGCGCTCAACCGGGGAGATTTCGATGGCGTCGAGGAGCTCTACACGGAGGATGCTGTGCTTCAAGACCTGCAGAACGCTCCTGATCAGCCGGTCACCGCCGAGGGCGCACAAGCGATTCGACAGAACGTGAAGTTGTGGGCGGCCGCCTTCGACGAGCTGCACGTTGACATCGAGGAATACATCCACGGCCCGAACGCCGTGATCTGCTCGGCGCATTGGCAGGGGCAGGGCAAGGCGAGCGGCATCTCGGTCGATGTCGACCAGTTCGACCTCTACGAGTTCCGCGACGGACGTGTCGTCCGAGCGGTCCTTGGCTTCAGAACCAGGAACGAAGCCCTCGAAGCCGCCGGGGTCGGTCGGCGTTGCGGAAGCGTGAACGTGGGGCTCGGACGGCCTCCGCCCGCCGACTGGTGCTCGGCGACGTGACAGTGCCCTGGGTGAGCGTTGCGGGCACCGCATAGGGGTTCCCCGAGGTCACGGTGCGGTCAGGAGATGTCGTGAGACGGTGTGCGTTGTCCGGCAGGTAGCCGGCGCGAGCGCGAAGGGGCTAGCGGACTCGGATCGTCACGGCAGACGGCGCCAGCGCTCAGCGGGGCGCGGCCCGAGCCGCCGAGCGTCCGGAGCGCGCGAAGGGTGGCAGGGCCGGGACGGTGAAGCGAGCGAACTCAACGCCGTGTCCAACCAGCCTCAATCGCGCCGCTTCGGCAGGCGGACAGCCCAGCGCATCGCGCGCCGGGGGCTACGCCCGCGTGACGCCGCAACCTATCGTGGTGGTCTGGGTCTTTTTTGTCGTCGTCTTCGGCGTGGTCGAGCACCTGGTGGACCCGGATACCTTCGACACGGTCTGGCTGGGCATGTGGTCGGGGGTAGAGACGGTGACCACTGTTGGCTACGGAGACGTCGTTCCCAGAACACCGCCGGCAAGCTGATCGCGGTTTTCCTGATGCTAGGTGGGCTATCGCTGCTCGCCGTGGTGACGGGAGCGATCACGAGCGCCTTCATCGCCAAGGCAGAGGCCGACCGGCGCAAGGGAGGGGATGACCCGGTGATGCAGAGGCTCCAGGCGATGAGCGCCCAGCTCGAGCAGATCAAGACCGAGCTTTCCAGCAAGCGGTAATCCTGGTTCAGTCCATGGACTCACTGGGATCGAAGACGATCAGCCCGTAGACGATCCAGACGCAGAGGACGAAGATCGCCAGCTCCCAGAAGGGATGGTGGTCGCCCATCGAGAGCAGGGCACCGATCGCTCCGAGGCTGCCGGCGATGATGCCGATCACGCGACCGTAGGCATTTCCCGCGATCAGCGAGAAACCACCGGTAGCTGAATCACCCCGAGAATGATCAACACCCAACCCATCGTGTGCAGATTGGTGAAGATCAGCCTCGTGTCGTTGACGTAGAAATTCGCGTCAGCGACGGCGCCGATGCCGTAGATGATGTTCAGAATCCCTGACCAGGACCAGCACGAAAGCGACGAAAGCGACGCGGCCTAGACCTCTCATATTGGGGATTCCTCCTTTTCGCCTGGCCGGCTCCGTCGGCGGCCCAGGGGCGATGTCGGCCACGCAGTATCTCCCTAAGCCGCTCGCTAAACCGCCGCTTTCCATGCAAAGCAGCGGTCTGAAGTCAGCCCCTTAAGCGATGAAGGCCGGCTCCCTCTACGGCAGGGAGCGCGAGCCGAGCGGGAACACGTCGAGGATCGCGTAGGCGCGGAGCGGGCTCGGGAGCGCGGTCCCGGCGGGGATGCCGGAGCTGGATCCCTCGCAGGTCCCCCCTCGCGTCCGTGATCGGGCTGGTGGCGCTGCGGTAGTCGAGCGGGATGACCTCGCCGCCGGGACCGGTGAGCAGGATCGAGCCGACGTGCTTGTTCGCGGGGTAGCGCTTACCCCGGGCGATCCCGAGCGTCGCCACCGCCGCGCCCGGCGCGTCCGGACCCGGCGGGGTGAGCTGCATCGACGTCAGCCGCACGCCGCGCGGCGCGGCGATTGGCCGCGTGGCTTCCGTACGCGCCGGTGAGCAGCGTCCCGCTCGCAGCGAGCGTGTCCTGTGCGTTGCAGACCCCGGCGATTCGGAGCTGCACGCTGTAGTTGGGGACGTCGGCGCAGATCGTCTCCGAGTAGATGCCCGCGCCGGGTCGCATCGCCAGGCCCGGGCCCATCTGACCCCGGACGTCGAAGATGCCGAGTGGCACCGCCCCGAAGCTGAACTGAAGGCTCAGATCCGTCGAGCCGAGCTGAAGCGTGTTTCGGCGGTAGGCCCCGGACAGCGGGAACTGGAAGTTGCCGTTCGGGTCCGGCCGCAGGATTCCGTCGCGGCCGCGCCTGGCGCCGATCACCCAGAGCAGCAGCCTCCCTTCGCCTCGCCGGTTGGCCTTCGATCGGGAGATCGTTCCGGCGATCATGTCGTAGCTGTCGAAGCCGATCTGGTTGACGCTCGGGAGCAACGGCGGGAGCGGAATCGCGAGCCGGCTGATCGTGAAGGCGCTCACGCCCTTCTTGCCCACCCGCAGCGGCAGCTTGCCTCTCGACGGTGACGTTCGAAACCCGAGCGTCGTGTCGACGCTGCCCGCGTCGGTGCCCGGCGCCGCCCCCACCCGCCAGTCTCCGCGGATGCGAACCCGGTAGCGGGCGTTGGGACGGAGCAACCCGGTGGGCCGGATGAAGAGATAGTGGCCATCCCCGGAGAGCTGGGTGGTGAAAGCGAAGCGCGGCTTGGCGCTGACCAGGCTCGCTGCCGATGCCGGTGGCTGCAGCGCGGCGTCCTCGGTGAGGCCCCGCTTGCGGACGATCAGGCGGGTGGCCAGCACGGTCGCCGGCGGGATCTTCAGGTCCGAGCGCTTCGACACCGTGGTCCCGCCCGGCGTCACGAAGAACATCCGGTCGACGTTCTTGCCGAAGTCCTGGCCCGGGTGCCGATCGCAGCCTCGAGTTGGGGCGGTGCAGACAGAAGTCGTACGGGACGAACCAGACCCGGCCGTGCTCGCCGCCGATGTAGACGCCGCGCCTGCCCAGGGCCGGCGAGCCGTTCAGGTCGTTGCGATCCCGGAGCGCCGGCTTGCGGGGAGTGGTGTCGAATGACCACCTGCGCTTGCCCGTGGCGGCGTCGAGGGCGTAGAGCCTGCCGTTCGAGGAGCCGACGTAGACGACCTGGCCGCCCCCGCGCGGCTTCCGCCCCACCACCGGCGAGGAGCGGATCGGATCGCCGGTGTCATAGCGCCAGAGCAGGTGGCCCGCCGGGTCGAGCGCGTAGACCGAGCCGTCGGCCGATCCGATGTAGATCGCCGAGGTCTCGCCCTGCGGCCCCGACCGCAGCGCGGGCGAACCGTAGATGTGGGCATCGGTGAGGAACGACCAGCGCACCTGGCCGGTGTCGGGATCGAGCGCGTAGAGGCGGTGGTCGAAGGAGCCGACGTAGACGGTGCCGTCCGACCCGAGCGCCGGCGAAGAGGTGACGTAGCCGGGGGTGAACGTCTGCCAGCGCAGGGCGCCGTTCTGGTCGAGTGAGAAGGCGTAGAGGTCGACCGAGCCCCAGAAGGTGTTGCCCGACTCGCTCCCCTCTCCGAAGGCGGGCGTCGTCCACACCGACTGGCCGCGCTCGGTCGCCCAGCGCTGGGTGCCGTCGGGATTGATCGCGTACGCGGCGCCGCCGGTGTTGCCGACGTAGATGGTCCCTCCCGGACCGATCGCCGGGTTCCCCTCCCACCAGCTCACCTGCTGGCCCCCGACCGGCGGCAGGGTCGGCGCGAAGGCCCAGGCGATCCTCCGCTTGCGGGGCAGGTGCGCCGTGGTGCGCAGGCGGTAGAGCCGCTCGTCCCCGGATCCGAAGGTGATCGTGGGACTCCGGCCCTTCTTGGGACGGCTGCCCAGGGCGGCCGCGCTGTCGATGATCCCGCCGGTGCGGAATCGCCAGACGACGCGCCCGCCGGGGCCGAGGGCGTAGAACGACTGGTCCGCCGACCCGACGTAGACCGTCCCGTTCCCGCCGATCAACCGGCGTGCTGAAGATTCCCCTCGCCGTTGCGAACGACCAGGGGCGATCGCCGCGGTAGACCCCGCGGATGGGGCTGGAGCCGGTGTTGCGGCTGTCCCGTCGCATCTCCGGCCATGGCGATTTGGCCTGGACGGGCACGCTGTATCTGAAGGCCGTCGCCTGATCGGCGACGGCCACTGCGAGCGCGATGGCGATTGCCGCGGCCCCGAGCGCTACGGGCGAGCGGCGCATGAGGCTAGGTCGTCTTGACGATCCAGACGTCGCAGGGGGCGTGGTGCGAGATCTTGTTCGGCACGCTGCCCAGCAGGAAACGCCGTGCCCCCGTCATGCCCTTGTTGCCGACCAGGACCAGGTCGGCGTCATTCTCCTCGGCGACGTCGAGGATCGCGTCCGCGGGATCGCCCTCGCGTGGATGCGTGACCACCTCGACGTTCTCCTTCTTCGCCTGGGCAGCGGCCTTGTCGAGCACGAACTGGACGTCCTCACGTGGGTTGATCGTGTGCGAGATGTCGCCGGAGATGCCGGACTCCTCCTGCCTGAGACGAGACTGCGGCACCGGCTCGTAGGCGCTGACGATCTCCAGCTTCGCGTTGGAGAGCTTGGCGAGCTCGACGGCGGTCCTCACCGCCTCCGTGGCGGTCTCCGAGCCGTCGGTTCCTACCACTATGCGATCGAACATCGATCCTCCTCGACCTCCATCAGACGGGTTGCGCTGCGCGCACCTCATTTGCGGCCGCAGTCTATCCGCGCGCCTAGCTGAGCTTGACGATCGCGATCACCATCGAGGCGATCAGGCAGGCCACGATGATCACCATGCTGGCTATCCAGAGGCGCGGCATGCGCCGATCGTAGCCGCGTTCAGTCGGCCTCGATCGGCTGGACCTGAGGCGCCGGGACGCCCTGCAGCGCGCTCGGCGGAGTGCCGGGCGCGACCTCGTACCAGTCGACGTAGCGGCCGCAGGCCCGGCGAAGCGGCACGGTCTCGCGGGGCGGGTCGGCGCGGGTCGCCGCGATGCCGGTCAGGTACGCCTTGCTCTCGGCGTGCAGCAGGCGGCCGATCAGCGGCGGGTCATCGACGCTGACCTCGAAGACGACCTCGCCCGGCCTCTTCACCTCGAGCGTCCCCACGGGGTAGAACGGCGACGGCCCCGGAAGAGAAGGTTGGCGCGCAGCGTCGCGTCGAAGGGCGCCGCGAGCGGGCCGCCGGTCGCCGTGACCTGAAGCGCCTGCGTGCTCGCGTACTGGATCGAGATGTCCCAGCGGCCGGGGGTCAGGTAGAGCCGCTGCTGCGCCGGCTTGGATTGGGTCAGCTCGGGGCTCGGGTGCCAGACCCGGCCGACGACCGGCTGGACGGTGAACACGGTGGCAGTGCCCCGCACCTCGCGGAGCTTCGCCTCGCCCGGATCGCCGCAGTCGAGCGGGGCGCCGGGGTTGATCGGCTCGTAGAGCGTCCGTCGCTGCCCGACCGGGTGATCTCGCTGCCAGAGGATGAAGTCGTGGGTACGCAGCCGCGGTGAGAAGCCCGGGGGCGCCTGGCTCTGCATGGCGGCGCTGGTCGTCACCACCCACCTGAACTTGTTCATGACGAAGACCGGGACGTTGTCCCAGTCGAACTTCGCGTTCAGGTCGGTGGCCCGGTAGAGGGCGTGCGTCTCCTCCACGTCGTAGTGGTTGGTGATCGGCGCGTAGACCTCCGAGCCGATCAGCTCCCAGGAGACGAAGTTGTCGCGGCCGAGGAAGAGCACGTTCTGCCCGTCGACGATCGGGCGCATCGCAGCATCTCCTGGAGGTGGTAGTCCGGGCCGACCGCGGCTTGGCGCAGCGGCAGCAGGGTGGAGAAGGCGGCGGCAGCCGCGAACGCCAGCGTGAGCAGGGGAACGCCGATCGGCGACGAGGGCGCGCAGCGGGCGCGGCGGCCACCAGCTCGCGCCGCCACCCTCGGCGACTGCGGACTCCTCGCCCTCGATCGCATCGGCCGAGAGGAGGCCGCGCAGGGCGATCACCATGATCAGCGGCGCCGCGATGGCGAGGCACTTGGCCTGGGTGTACGGCGTGCCGACGGCCAGCGCACCCAGGTAGATGAGCGTCGCCGCGAGCAGAGCCGACGGCAGCGCCGACTCGCGCCGTGACAGCGCCCGTCCCAGTCCCCAGGCGAAGGCGGCCAGGGCCAGCAGGCCGCCGAGGTAGAAGGCGATCTCGGGGGTGGTCGAGTTCGCGGGCGTGATCCGGAACTCGCCGGAGGGCCAGATCCCGAAGGCCTCGAGCGGGTTGAGCGGCTGGCGCAGGTTGCCGAAGCCGACGGTCGGGCCGGTGCCGGAAGGGTTGAAGGCCTTGAAGCTCGAGAAGCTCGCCAGCCGGAAGAGCTCCGGCAGGGCGCAGACGACCGGGATCGCCGATTCCCAGGAGGATCGCCGAGCGGGCTCGCGCGCAGGCGCTCGCCGAGGCGGAGGCCGGCGAAGAAGGACGCCGCCCGGTCTCGCTCGCGCAGCGCGATGACGAGCATCCAGATCAGCGCGGCCCCGAGCAGCCAGGCGAGGCCGGGGAAGCTGTAGTTGAAGATCGCCCCCGCGAGGATCACCCCGAGCGGGATCACCGCCGTCGCCCCCCCAGCGAACGTCCCGGGCCGGCCCCTATCGGGGGTGCTGCGGGACGTTCGGCGGGAATCGAGGGACCACTCCGGGCAGCAGGTAGGGCAGCGCCAGGGCGAAGCCGAGCAGGGTGAGGGCGAGCAGCGGCTCCTTGAAGGCGCCCTGCGCCAGGTAGGCAGCGGCGAGGTAGGGGCTCGCCGCGAGCACGGCGGCCGGCACGCGCAGCCAGCCGCGCACGCCCCGGAGCGCCCCGTACGCGGTCAGCCCGAGCAGCACGGCGATCGCTCCGGTGAGGCCGGCGAAGCCCTCGATCAGGCTCGCGCCGCTCACCTTCGCGGTCGCGGCGACGATCGCGTGCGGGCCGAGCGGATAGCCGCCCTTGATCAGGTCCGGCGTCGGCCCGGCGTGGGTGCTGACCCACTCCGTGAACAGCAGGTGCGAGGCCATGTCGTCGTTGACCAGCCCCTGGCCGAGGATGCCGACCCGGCCGCTGGCGGCGAACGGGATCGCGGCGACCAGCGCCGTCCCGACGACCACCACGATCGCGCCGATCCGGACGGCTCCCCCCGGCGACCGGGTGCGCCCGAAGACGACGAGGCAGGCGATCAGGGCGACCCCCACCGCGATCGCCGCCGTGACCGCGTGGCCGGGGAGCTTGACCGCCAGGCCGCAGATCACCAGGAGGGCCGAGATTCCCGTCGCGGGAACCGCGGCCGAATGGCGCGGCAGGCCGGCGATCGCCATGATCGCCGCGCCGAGCAGCAGTGAGGCGCCGACGATCAGCGCTCCCGCCAGCAGAGCCGAGAACATCGCGGAAGCCTAGATAGGAACGGTCAGGCCGGCTTTAGAGCCCGGGCAGGTGCCGGGCCGCGAACCCGTCGGGATAGGCGTCGTACGGGTGCCAGCGCGGGCCGGAACCGCGGGCGTCCCCGACCGTGTCCCAGCGAAGGCCGGCGATCACGGCGTAGACGTGGGTCGGGCTCGCGTAGATGGTCAGCCAGCGGCCCGGGCCCGGAATGCCGTAGCCCATGAACTGCCCGGAGGTCATCGGCGTCTGCACCAGCCCGGCGCCCGCCAGCGCGTAGCTGACCGCTCCCGAGCAGTCGTATCCCTTCGACTGGAAGGAGGCGTGGCCGCCTCCCCACACATAGGGCTGGCCCACGATCTGGTTCGCCGCGCTGATCATCTGCCTGATCGGGTCCGGCGCGGACGCCGGCGCGAGGGCGGTCCGGTTCAGCAGCAGCGCCGACTCGACGCCGTTCACGGGATGCGTGGCCGTGTAGACCCGCTTGCGCTCCGCCGGCGAGGGCGGCGTGTAGGAGCCGTTGCTGCCGGCCGACGCCGCCGGCAGTCCGGTCTTGGGATCGACCGCGCCGGGCGCCGTCCGCGTCGACGGGGTGTCCCAGGGCGCCCTCTTCTGCAGCGCTTCCTCGGATTGGTACTTCGGCTTGGCACGCCCCTCCCAGGGCTCGGGAGCGAGCTGCACGGAGGCGAGCTTGCCCGTGCTCTCCGAGCCTCCGGTCAGCTTCGGCACCGCGAACAGCGCCGCCGCCGCGACCGCGACGATCGCGACCACAGGAACCCAGATTCGGGGGCGGACGGCCGATTCGCCGCCCTCTGATCACCGCTCGAGCGCCCTCCATTGGCGATCAAACTCTAAGCGCGAAGCCGAATGGCCGCGCTGATCGCGGTCAAACCGCGCGGGCGCTCCATGAACCAGTTGGGGCCGCCGCCGGGGAGCGTCGACTCGCCGGTCACCTCGTAGCCGTGCGAGCGGTAGTAGGGCAGGTTGTCGGAGTTCGAGGTGTAGAGGTAGGCCGGCACCCCGGCTTCGTCGGCGACGCCGAGAGCCTCGCCCATCAGCCGCCGGCCGAGACCCGGCGCTGGTAGGCGGGCCGGATCGCGAACATCCAGACGAGGAAGTGGTCGTAGTCCGGCTCCGCTTCTCGAAGTGCCGCTCCGCGCGGAGCGAGCGGGAGAGACCGCGGGCCGGCCAGGATGGGGCCCGGGACATGGTGAAGAGGCTGCGCAGCTGCGGGGGCGGCCAGCGTCCCGGCGCGCAGCCGATGAGGACGCCCACCGGCTCGCCCCGTCACGGATGCACCAGGACGGACCGCACCAGCGGCCGGCGACGCGGATCACCCCGAGGCTGGTCCGGTAGATGAACTCCGCCGGATCCGCGTCGCCGGCCCGATCGACACCCAGCCGGGTCGTCGATGAACGCCTCCGCCAGCGTCCGCGCGGCACCCTCGTGATCAGCCGGGGTGAGGGGCTCGGGCGAGCCGCTCTCAGGCAAGGGAGGACGCCGCGTCCGACTCCGCCCACTCGGCCCGGTAGACGCGATGGCTGCCGGCCAGGCCCTTGAGCTCGAGCTCGCGGCCCGCGTCGAAGCGCAGTGCCGTCGCCGTTGCCGCTCGAGGCCGCCTGCCGCAGCTCCTCCGAGACGAGGATCTCGCCGCCCAGCGCCTGCGCCGCGATCCGGGCGGCGAGGATCACGTTCTTGCCGAAGTAGTCGCCCTCCTCCGAGATCACCTCGCCCGTGTGCAGGCCCATCCGAATCCGCAGCGGCTCGCGCCGAATCGTCCCGCTCGCGCTCGGCGAAGGCACGCTGCACCTCGATCGCGCAGTCGAGCGCCTCGCACGGGTCCGGGAAGGCGAGCATGAAGCCGTCGCCCTGGCTCTTCACCTCGTAGCCGTCGTGGCGGTCGAGCTGCTCGCGGAAGATCGCGTTGTGCTCCCGCAGCAGCTGGAGCCAGCGCTCGTCGCCGAGGCGCTCGGTGAGCACCGTCGAGTCCTCGATGTCGCTGAACAGGATCGCGACGGTGCCGTCGGGCGCCATGTGGGCGCGCATGTCGGGTTGCTCCTCCTCGAGGGCGGAGACCATGTCGTCGATCGAGGTGGTCACGTCCACGCCCGGCGAGCCCCTGCGCCTCGAGCCGGTCCTCCAGTGCACGGTCGGCGATCCAGCGCGCGCCCATCTCGCGCGCCGTGCCGAGGACGTCGGAGAGGAGCTCGAGGGCGAGCTCCCGATCGTTGTCCCGATCGCGCTCGAGGAGCAGCCTCGGCGAGGGCGAGGCCGCGAGAGCGCCATCCCGGGGCGATCGTTCATCCGCGTCGCGATCTCCACGGCGTTGGCCAGGTGCCGCTCCGCGTCGTCCAGGCGGCCCATCAGTCTGGGCGAGCAGGCCGAGGACCCGGTCGACCGAGCCGTTGCAGGCGGCGGCCCGGGCCACGACGATCACCAGCCCCTCGTAGGGGAGGAGCGAGCTCGTAGGCGCGCTCGGCGTGCTTCGTGTCGTCGACGAGCGCAATCGCCTCGCCGACGAGGCTCATCGCCGACGAACCAGTTGACGTCCCGCGGGAACACCCGGAAGTCGTCGGCCGCGAAGCGGTCGAGCTCGCGCCGGGCCAACTCGACGTCGCCCGACTCGCGGCGAGGGTGACCTGACCACCCCGCCAGGCCGGGATGCCGGGGAAGCGCTCGGCGAGGTCGCGCACGGCCGGCAGCAGCTCGGCGGCGCGTCCCTGCATGCTGCGGATCTGGATCATCTGGATGCCGTAGCACTGCTCGGCGATCGCCTGCTCCGCTCGGTTGCCGGCCCGCCTCCCCTCCTCCGCGAGGCGCTCGGCCTCCTCGATGTCGCCGTCGAGGAGCGCCCGCATGCCGCGCAGGGCGACCGTGTACCAGGTGTGCTCCGGCATCCGGAGCTCGTCGGCCAGCCTGATGTAGGTCTCGAGCTCTCGATCGGCGGCTGAGATGTCGCCGAGCTCGAGCAGCGGACCAGAGCCGGTAGGCATGACCGCGGACCACCGCCTCGCGGTCGCCGAGCTCTCCCCGAGCTCCACCATCTCGTCGGCGAGGGAGAGCCGGATGCGGGGGGCGTCCGGACCGGCGGGGATGAAGATCTTGCGCTGCAGGGCCGCCGCCAGCGCGCTGGGCGAGTCGATCTCGCGCGCGATCTCGATCGCCTCGTTCACCAGCCGCGTCGGACTCGGTCACGTCGTTGTCGACCCAGTACATCTCGGCCGACTTGGCGGTCAACAGCGCCGCCCTGCGGGCCGTGCGCTCCGGCCCGATCCGCTCGAGCGCCTCGTCGAGCAGGGCGAGCAGGTTCTCGTCGAGCCGGCCGGCGTCGCTCATCAGCGCAATGCCGATCGCGGCGCCGACCAGGCTGTCGGTGTCGTCGAGCCGCCGGGCGGACTCCGCCGCTCGCTCGAACGCATCGCGCGCGTCGGCCACCCGCGCGGACTTCGCCTCGGCGCCGCCCAGCAGCAGCAGCAGACGGCAGCGCAGAGCCTCGTCCGGCTCGTCCATCAGCTCGAGAACCTCGAGGGCCCGGCTGTAGACGTCGACCGCGTCCTCGTAGGCGAGCTGCTCCATGTCCTGAGCACCGGCCTGCTGTGCGTAGTCGATCGCCTTGGCGAGATCGCCGCGCGGTGCGGCGGCGAGGAAGTGGTGGGCGAGCTCGCCGAGACGCTCCTCGACGTTGCCGCCGCAGATCTCCTCGATGGCGAGCCCGGTCCGCTCGTGGAGCGCCGAGCGCTTCGGCGGGCTGAGCTCCTCGTAGAGGGTGTCGCGGACCAGCGCGTGCGCGAAGGAGTAGCGGCCGTCGCCGAGGTCTGTGACCAGGCGCTCGGCGATCGCCTCCTCCGCGGCCTTCATCAGCACCTCGGGCGGCTGCTCGACGACCCGCGCGACCAGGTCCTCGTCGAAGTCGCGCCCGATCACCGCCGCGACCCGAAGGCCCTCGTTGGTCTCCTCGCTGAGCCGGTCGAGGCGGCGGCCGACCACCTCGCGCACGCCCTGCGGGATCTCCAGCTCGGCGGCGCTGCGCCCCGCCGGTGAGCTTGCCCTCGCTGGCGAGCAGGCGGACGACCTCGCCGACGAAGAAGGGGTTGCCGTCGGTCTGCTCCTGCACCGCCTCCGCGAGGCCCGGCGGCGAGGGCGCGCCGGAGGTCATCTCGATGTAGCGCTCGACCGCACCGACGCCGAGGCCGCGCAGCGGGATCCGCCCGCTCCCCTCGATGCCCGAGATCTCGCCGAGCACCCGCGCGAGCGGGTGGTGGCGGCCGAGCTCGACGTCGCGGTAGGTGCCGAGGATCAGGAGACCGCTCGAGGCGAGCTCCCGCGCCGCGAAGCGGAGCAGGAGCAGCGAGGGCTCGTCGGCCCAGTGCAGGTCATCGAGCACGATGACGAGCGGCCGGTCGCGCGCGGCGGCGAGCAGCAGGCTGGTCACCGAGTCGAAGAGCCGGAAGCGGGCCTCCTCGCTGTCGGACCCCTTGGCGGGCTCGATGTCGAGTTTCTCCGCGACCTCGGGGATCAGCTGCGCGACCTCGGCCGCCCCTCCGCCGAGCTGCCAGGCCAGGGCTACCGGGTCGGCGTCCCGGGCGTAGGAGCGAATCGCCTGCACCCAGGGCCAGTAGGCGGGCGCGCCCTCGTCCTCGCGGCAGCGCCCCCAGTAGACGCGGGCGCCGCTCACCCGCGCGTACGTCGCGAGCTCCTCGGCCGCCCTCGTCTTGCCGATGCCCGGCTCCCCCACCAGCAGCTGGAGCGAGCCCCGGCCGGCGAGCGCTGCGTCGACGGCCTCGCGCAGCCGGTCGAGCTCGCGCTCGCGGCCGACGAAGACGCCGCCCGCGAGGCTCTCGAGCGGATTGGCGGGTCGCGCCTCCGCGGCCTCGTCCGGCTTCTCCTCGAGAGCGTCGACGATCAGCTCGCGCGCCTCGGTCGCGTTGGCCGGCCGATCCTCGGGCCGCTTGGCGAGCAGGGCCAGCACGACCCGGTCGAGCGCCTCGGGGATCTCGGGGTTGTGCCGCGAGGGCGGCACCGGGTCGGCGTGCAGGTGCTGGCTGATGATCGAGACCGCGTCGTCGCCCGGGAACGGCGGCTGGCCCGTGAGCATCTCGTAGAGGAGCGCCCCGAGCGAGTAGAGGTCGCTGGACGGACTGGCGGCGTCGCCGATCGCCTGCTCGGGCGGCAGATAGGCCACCGTGCCGACGAGCGTGCCGCCGCTCACCCTGCGACCGGGCCTCGGTCGTGGCCAGCCCGAAGTCGCCCAGGCGGGCGTGGCCGTCGTCGTCGATCCAGACGTTCGCGGGCTTCAGGTCACGGTGAACGATCGCCGCGGGAGTGCGCGTGCTCGAGGGCCCGGGTGACGTCCGCCGCGATCTCGACCGCGCGCGAGACCTCGAGGTGGCCGCCCGCCGCCGCCAGCAGGCCCTGGACGTCCCCACCGGGCATGTAGCGGCTGACGATGAACGGATTGCCGTCGTCCTCGCCGGTGTCGAGGACCGGGACGACGTGCGGGTGATCGCCGAGCTTGCGCATCGCCTCGGCCTCTCGTCGCGCCCGGGCCAGGATCGCCGCGCCCGACACCCTCCGTGTCGTAGAGCGCGAGCGCGACCTCGTCTCCGCTGACGGTGTCGGTCGGAGAGATAGACCCGCTTTCGGCCGCCCTGCCCGAGGAATCGCCGCACCCGGTAACGGCCGGCGATCTCGGTCGGAACGTCGGCTGGGAGGGACTCGACCGGGGACGCCTCGGCCGGAGCACTGCTCGACCAACTCGGTTCCGCAGGAGTCGCAGAACCGGGCACCCTCACGATTCTCGTTCCCACAGGACGGACACCGCATGTCCTGACCAAGTATCCCAAGAGCCGTCCCGGCCCTGGAGCTGCGCGCTAGATATCGCCTGAGAAGGTGTCGCAGGCCTCGAGCCTGCCCGAGTCGAAGCCGGTCTGGAGCCAGTGGTCGCGCTGCTCCGAGGTGCCGTGGGTGAAGGACTCGGGATCGATCCTTCCCTGGGTCTGCTGCTGGATGCGATCGTCGCCCGACCGCCGCGGCCGCGGTCAGTCCCTCCTGGAGGTCGCCGCTCTCGAGGATGCCGCGGTCGTAGGTCGAGCGCGCCCAGACGCCGGCGAGGCAGTCGGCCTGCAGCTCGAGCCGCACCGACAGCGCGTTCGCGTCGTCCGGGTTCGCCTGGCTCTGCTGGCGAACCTTCTGCTCGATGCCGAGCTCCTGCTGGACGTGGTGCCCGAGCTCGTGGGCGATCACGTAGGCCTGGGCGAAGTCGCCGGGGGCCTTGAACCGCTGATTGAGCTCGTTGAAGAAGCCGAGGTCGAGGTAGACCTTCTGGTCGAGCGGGCAGTAGAACGGCCCGGTCGCGGAGCTGGCGAGCCCGCAGCCGGATTGCACCTGGTTGCTGAAGAGCACCACCTTCGCGCGCTGGTAGGGCCTGCCGGCCGCCTGGAACTGCTGCGTCCAGAAGTCCTGCGCGTCCCCCTGGACGAAGTCGACGAACTGGACCTCCTTCTCCTCGCTCGGGCTCCCGGGGACCGAGTCGTTCCCCGTGCCGCTCTGCGGCACCTGTGGGAAGGAGCTGGTCGGGTCGGGGACGTTGAAACCGCCGCCGCCACCCCCTCCCTGGATGAAGAGGAAATAGACGATGGCCAGGACGATCAGCGTCCCGATCCCGCCGCCGCCCGAGGCGCCCCATCGGGATCGGCATGCCGCCGCCGGCGCCGAATCCTCCCCCCGCGCCGCGCCGATCCTCGATGTCGCCGCTGCGCTTGCCCGGCTTCCACTTCATCGGCGGCCACTCTATCCGCGTCCCAGAGGCTGGAAACTGACGCTGTGAGCGAGCGAGCCCTGCCCGATGCCATCGCCCGGCATCTCGATCGGGCGCTCCCGGAGGGAGCCCCGGAACCCCAGCGCGTCCGGCTCGGGCAGAGCGGAGAGATGGTCCAGAAGCCCGGCGGCCGTCGGCTGGAGTTCACGGCCGTGCAGCAATACGCCACCGACCGCGTCGAGTTCGAGTGGCGGGCCTCCTTCGGAACGAACCCCTTCGTCCGCGTGAGAGTCACGGATCGCTATCGCGATGGCAAGGGGCTGCTGATCGCCCGCGTCTGGGGTCTCGTCCCCGCCACCAGGAACACCGGGCCGGAGACCGACCGGGGAGAGGCCATGCGCTACCTCGCCGAGCTGCCGTGGGTCCCGTTCGCGATGACGAGCGAACCGTGAGCTGTCCTGGCGAGAGCTCGACGACGGCGAGGTCGAGGTCTCCACCCTGGTCGGCGGAGTCGCGGCCAGCGTGCGACTGGCATTCGGCGAGTCGGGCCTGATCAGGAGCGCATCCGCGATGCGGCCCCGAGCGGCCGGCGGGGCCTTCGTCGACACGCCGTGGGTCGGCGAGTTCGGCGACTACATCGAGCTCGGCGGGATCCGGGTTCCGGGCAGCGCGGAGGTGAGCTGGGAGCTTCCCGAGGGCCCGTTCACCTACTGGCGCGGCGAGGTCGCCTCACTGCTCGTGGACTAGGCCTCGAGCGTCTGCCGCTGGGACAGCACGTAGAGCAGGATCAGCGACGGGATCACGGTGACCGCGGCGACCCCAAAGATGACGATCACCCACGTCAGCGTCGTGGAGGCCCCGGCGGCGTCCGAGATCTTCAGGGACGTCGGCAGGATGTAGGGGAAGGCGGCGGCGAAGTACCCCCAGATGACGGCCGCTCCGGCCCCCACCGCCGCCGCCCGCAGGCCGTAGTTCCGCCCGCTGACCAGCAGGCCGAGCGCGACCAGGCCACAGATCCCGGAGAGGATGACCAGGGCGATGCCGGGCCACGAGGTGAGCCCGTCGTAGACGTAGCGGCCGTCGGCGTGGAGCGCGATCACACCTACGACCGCGGCGGCACCCGCGATCACCGCCGCGGCCAGGGCGCGACGCTCGAAGTAGTCGCGGAGCTCGGCGTCGCCCGCCGCTCCCGAATCGCGCACCAGGAAGACCGCGGCGGTGTACGCGGTGAGCAGCACGAACAGGACACCGGTGACCAGCGGCAGGAAGCCCGTCCAGCTGCTCGTGGGATCGCCGTCGCCGCCGGCGGGCACCTCACCGGAAGCGATCGCCCCGACCACCGTGCCCATGAAGAAGGGCGTCAGCACGGACGCGAACCCGAAGACCCGGCTGGCGGGTCGCTCCACGGGCCCCGGCAGAGCGTGGCGGAAGGCGAAGCCGGAGCCGCGCAGGACGATGCCGAGCGCGGCGAGGGCCAGCGGGATGTAGAGCGTGGTGAAGATCGCCGAGAAGGCCTGCGAGAACGCGGTCCAGAGAATGACGAGGACGAAGATCAGCCAGACGTGGTTGGCCTCCCAGACGGGGCCGATCGAACGGTCGATCTGGGTCCGGACCCGCTTCGCGCGGTCGCCCGACCCCGCCAGCAGATCCCACACCCCCGCGCCGAAGTCCGCTCCGCCGAAGATCGCGTAGAGCGTCACCCCGACCCAGAGGATCGCCGCGCAGACGTCCGCGCTGCTCATGCGGATGCCCCCGACCGCTCGCCCGGCGGAGGTCCGTAGGGGATCTCGCGCCCTCGGGCGCGCCCTCACGCCAGCGGCGGGAGAGGCCGCGCAGCACGGCGATCGCGATCACCGCCGAGCGCGGCGTAGAGGGCCATCGTCACGCCGAACACCCACCAGATTCCCTGGGCCGGGGTCACCGCGTCGGCCGTGCGCATGTAGCCGTTCACGATCCACGGCTGGCGGCCGACCTCGGTGACGATCCAGCCGCACCAGAGCGCGACCACCGCCGCCACCCCGGCGATCGCGCAGATCCGCAGGAACCATCGTGTGGCCGGCAGGTCGCGGTGCCGCCACCAGGTGATCGCGAACCAGACCGCCAGCAGGAAGAGTCCCGTGGCGATCCCAACCATGAGGTCGAAGGAGAGGTGCAGCATCGTCAGGGCGGGCGGCTGGTCGTTCTTCGGGATCTGGTTGAGGCCGGTGACGTTGGTGTTCTTGCTGAACCCGACCAGGAACGAGTCGAGCCCGGGGATCCCGATCCCACCCTTGACCTGGCCGTCGACGCAGCGGCCGCCCAGGTATTCGGTCTGGTCCGGCCCTCCCTTGTAGATGCACTCCATTGCGGCGAACTTGGCCGGCTGGTCGTCGGCGATCGAGCGAGCCGCCGTGTCCCCGACGAAGAGCTGGATCGGCGTGGCGATCGCCGCCAGAGGTGAACGGGATCACCAAGCCGAGCCGGTGGTAGCGGTCACGGCGGCCACGGAGCATCCCCACCGCGTACACGGAGGCGATCAGAAAGCCGGTGACGATGTAGGCCGCCAGGAACATGTGGAAGAACTCGTAGCCGGTCGCCGGGTTGAAGAGCACCTCGAGGGGCCTGACGTTGGTGACGTTGCCGGCCGAGTCGAGGTCGAATCCCTGGGGCTGGTTCATCCAGGCGTTCACGGCGATCACGGAGAAGGCGCCACCGACCCCGGAGATCACGATCGGCACCGCGGCGAGCATGTGCGCTCGGGGCGAGAGCCGGTCCCAGCCGTAGATGTAGATGGCGATGAAGATCGCCTCGAGGAAGAAGAAGATCCCCTCGATCGCGAAGCCGACTCCGAAGGCGTCACCGAAGCGGCCCGTGAACCGCGGCCACAGCAGGCCGAACTCGAAGGAGAGGACGGTGCCGGTCACCGCGCCGACGGCGAAGAGGACCGCGACAGCCTTCGACCAGTTGCGCGCCAGGCGAAGCGCCTCCGGGTCCTTCTTCCGATGGCCGTGCCACTCGGCGATCAGCATCGCGGCCGGGAAGGCCACGCCGAGGCAGGCGAGCACGATGTGGAAGCCGAGGGTGAACCCCATCTGGGTGCGGGCCGCCAGCAGGTTCGACGAGGAGTCGGCCAGCAGGGAGATGGGCAAGCTCATCAACGTGACCCTATTTACCCAGCATCTTCGGGCGGCTCTGCCTTCTTCCGATCGGCCTCGTCTCCCGTCAGCGACTGGAAGAAGGTCCGGCCGCCGGCCTGCTCAATGGCCACGCGCGCTATGACCTGCTGATCGCTGATCGTCCGTTGAGGCCGGCCGTTGCCGATGTAGGTGAACACCCACCGCGACAGGGTCGAGAGCCGGTTCTTGAAGCCCGTGAGAAATGCGATGTGGACGAAAAGCCACGCCAGCCAGCCGATGAATCCGGACAGGCGGATGCCCTTGAAGCTGACCACGGCGCGAAACCGGGAGATGGTGGCCATGCTGCCGAGGTCCCGGTAGCGGAACGGTTTCGACTCCTCCCCGCGCAGTCGGCGCTCGATCGTGTTCGAGGCGTGCATTCCCTGCTGCATCGCCACCTCGGCCACGCCGGGGAGCTTGTCCAGGGACATCATGTCGCCGATCACGAACACCTCCGGGTGCCCGGGCAGCGTGCAATCGGGGAGCACGCTGATACGCCCGGCGCGGTCCACCTCGGCGCCGGTGGCCTTCCCCAGCATCCCGGCCAGCGGGGAGGCCTGAACTCCTGCGGCCCAGACCTTCGTCCGCGCGGGAATCCGGCGCTCCTCGTCCCCATGCTTGACGACCACGCCGGTTCGATCGATGTCCGTGACGATGCTCGACATGTGCAGCTCGATTCCGAGGCGCTCGAGGTCGCTCGCCGCCTTGCCGGACAGCCGGTCGCCGAAGGTGGCCAGCACCTCCTTGCCGCCGTCGAAGATGAGGATCTTGGCGTTGCGCGGATCGATCTCCCGGAAGTCGTCCTTGAGCACCCGCCTCGACAGCTCGGCGATCTGGCCGGCGATCTCCACGCCGGTCGGTCCGCCGCCGACCACCACGAAGGTGAGCCACTCCTGTCGTCTCACGGGATCGTCCTCGAGCTCGGCCATCTCGAAGGCGCCCAGAATCCGCCCGCGAAGCTCGAGGGCGTCGTTGATCGTCTTCATGCCCGGTGCCCAGCGCGAGAATTCGTCGTGACCGAAGTAGGACTGGCCGGCGCCGGCGGCCACGATCAGGCTGTCGTACGGGATCTCGATGGGGCTTCCGTCGGGGCGCGTGGCCGTGAGCTTTCGAGCCTCCAGGTCGAAGCCGTTGACCTCGGCGAGCTCGACGTCAACGTTGCCGTGACGGTGGAGAATGCCGCGAAGCGGCGGTGCGATCTCGCCCTCCGAGAGGGTCCCGGTGGCGACCTGATAGAGCATCGGCTGGAAGAGGTGGTGGTTGCGGCGGTCCACCAGCGTCACTCGGACCGGGCCGCGACGCAGCCTGCGCGCGGCGAACAAACCTCCGAAACCTCCGCCCACGATCACGACTCGATGGGACTCGGAGGCCATCGTCAGTCCGTGAAGCCCCCTAGGCGCCCAGACGCTCGAGCAGGTGATCCCCCACCCGCAGACCGTTGGCCATGGCCGTGAGCCCCGGGTTGACGGCGCCGATGCTCGGGAAGAAGCTGGTGTCCACGACGTAGAGGTTGTCGAGCTCATGGGCCTTGCAGTTCGTGTCGAGCACCGAGTCGGCGGGATCGGTGCCGAAGCGGCAGGTCCCGGACTGATGCGCGACCCCCGCCACCGGGATCTCGTTCTTCAGGTAGGCGTGATGTGGGAGAAGGTGGCCCTCGTGCATGCCGATGTGGCCGAGCATGGACTTGAGCTTGTCGTAGAGCTCCTTCTTCGGCTTCTCGTTGGAGTGGGAGTAGCTCAGCCTGATCGCCCCGTCGTCGGTGAGCGTCACCCGGTTGTCCGGCTTCGGCAGGTCCTCGGTCGAGAGCCAGAAGTCGACGCCGTGGGCAGCGATCTCCTCGAGGCTAAAGCCGGGGGCCAGCTTCGCGATCGACTTCTCGCCCCGGTACATCGGCGCCCGGGACTTGCCGACCATCTGGATGTTGCCGAGCGGGTGATCGAAGTCCTTCGAGGCGAAGTAGAAGTCGTTGAGCCCGAGCGTCTTCTGGAAGACGGTCGGGTTCGGCTCCTTCGACAGGGCAATGACGGCCTGGCTGTTGTGGAACATGTAGTTGCGGCCCACCTGGTCGGAACCGTTCGCCAGGCCATTCGGATGCTTGTCGGTGGCGGAGGCGAGCAGCAGCTTGGCGGAGTTGGCCGCACCGCAGGAGACCGCGACGATGTCGGCTGAGTAGGTCTCCCGCTCGCCGTCGCGCTCGACCACGACCTCCGTCACCGCCTCACCAGCGGCGTCGGTGTTGAGGGCGACCGCCTCTGAGTTGGTCAGCAGCGTGACGTTCGCGTGCTCGAGCGCGGGCCGCACCGCCATCACCTCGGCGTCAGACTTCCCGTGCACGAGGCAGGGAAAGCCATCCATGTTGTTGCAGCGGACGCAGGCGCTGTAGGGCATGTTCGCCTCGTCCAACATCACCCCGCAGGGAGCGTGGAAGGGCCGGTAGCCGGCGGCGGCGAGATCGTCCGAGAGCTGCTGGATGCGCGGCTCGTGGGAGACGGCCGGGAAGGGATAGGGAGCGCTTGCCGGGGGCTCCGTGGGGTCCTCGCCTCGAGCACCGTGCACCTGGTAGAGCTCCTCCGCCTGCGTGTAGTAGGGCTCCATCTCGTCGTAGGAGATGGGCCAGGCCGGCGAGACGCCATCCTCGTACTGGACCTCGCCGAAGTCCTCGGCGCGCAGGCGGTAGAGCGCCGCGCCGTACATCTTGGTCGCGCCGCCGACGAAGTAGTGCACCTGCGGGGCGAACTTCTTGTCCTTCGTGTCGTACCAGGTGTCCTCCGACTGGTAGCGGCCGTCGACAAAGACGTCCTCGGCCCGCCAGTTCTGCGGCTCGCGAGTCAGGAAGTCCCCTCGCTCCAGCAGAAGGATCTTCTTGCCGGAGCCGGCGAGCCTGTGGACGAGCGTCCCTCCCCCAGCCCCGCTGCCGATCACGATCACGTCGTAGTCGCTCATGCGTTGACTCCGACCTCCTTGAGGCGCTCGCTGAGGATGATTCGCGCCGCGGCCTCGATCAGGGCGAGGTGGGAGAAGGCCTGGGGGAAATTCCCCAGGAAGCGGCCGGTGCTGGGGTCGAACTCCTCGGCGTAGAGGCCGAGCGGCGAGGCGATACGGAGCAGCCGGTCCATCAGGTCGCGGGCGCGCTGGTGCTCGCGGATGATCGCCAGACCCGAGACGAGCCAGAAGGAGCAGATCAGGAAGCTGCCCTCCTTGCCCGAGAGCCCGTCGTCGGTCTGGCCGGTGACGTAGCGGAGCACGAAGCCGTCCTCGGTGAGGTCGTCCGCGATCGCCAGCACGCTCTTGCGGAGCACCTCGTCGTCGCCCGGCAGGAAGCCGAAGAGGGCCGCCAGCAGGGTCGAGGCGTCGAGGGCGTCGGTGTCGTAGTGCTGGCGGAGGACGCCATCGCGGACGCCGTTTTCGAGGATGTCCTTGCGGATCTCCTCCGCGGTGGCGCTCCACTCGGCCTGGAGATCGGAGTCGCCGCGGATCTCCGCGAGCTGCGAGGCCCGGTCCATGGCGACCCAGCACATCAGCTTGGAGGAGACGTATTGCTGCGGCTTGCCGCGCGCCTCCCAGATCCCCTGGTCCGGCTTCTTCCAGACCTTCGTCGCGCACTCGGCCTGCGCCTGGACGACGGGCCACAGTCTTCGCGGCAGGCGCTGGCTGCGGTTGGCTGTGGAGCAGGATCGAGTCGAGAGCGGCACCGAAGACGTCGTTCTGTCGCTGGTCGAAGGCCCCGTTGCCCACCCGCACGGGAGACGCTCCCGCGTATCCGGAGAGGTCGTCCCTGGTCGACTCGGTCAGGTCCCGACGACCGTCGATCCCGTACATGATCTGCAGCCCGCCGTCCTCGTTCGGCTCGAGGTCGCCGACGAACTGCATGAACTCGTTGGCCTCCCAGTCCAGGTCCAGGTAGTGCAGCGCCTGGAGCGTGAAGGTCGAGTCCCTGATCCAGGTGAACCGGTAGTCCCAGTTGCGCTCCCCACCCGGCGTCTCCGGCAGCGAGGTCGTCAGGGCGGCGACGGTGGCGCCCGTGGGCATGTAGGTGAGCCCCTTGATGGCGAGGGCCGAGCGCTGGATCGCCTCCCGGAAGCGGTGATCCGGCATGCGGGCCTTGGAGATCCAGGTGCGCCAGTAGTTGGCGGTCTCGCTCATGCGTGCGTTGGCCTCGTCGATGTCCTCAGGCGAGGCGAGCTCCTCCGCCCAGGAGAGCGAGCAGAACGCCTGCTCTCCCTTCTGGAGCGTGTGCCGCGCCCGCGCCACTTCGGCTTCCGCCCCCAGCGGGATGCTGCTGCGCAGCCTGACCGTCAGTCCCGCTCCGCTCGCGTCGGCGGTGTGTGCGTCCCTGCAGCGACCAGTCGGCCGGTACCCGTCCGTAGTCGAAGTCCGGCTCGCAGTGCAGTTCCATGTCGACCGAGCCCTCCATGCAGAGCACGGTTCGCACGAGCATGTGATGGGCGTCCTCGTCGGCGGGCGCGCGCGTGTGTGGGGTGATCTCGTCCTCATGCTGGGTCGGGCCGATCGTCAGCGCGTCTCGCACCATCGCCCAGCCGGTCGGCGTGTGCCAGGTGGTGATGAGGATGTTGGTGCCGGGCTCGTAGATCCGGTTGCTCGGCACGTTGATCCCGAAGGGGCCGAAGCGGAACGAGCCGGCCTCGCGGTCGAGCAGCGTGCCGAAGATGCTGGGCGAGTCGAATCGCGGAACGCAGAGCCAGTCGATCGCCACCGTCCGGGGCCACCAGGGCGCCGGTGTGGCAGTTGGAGAGGAAGGCGTAGTCCGCAATCGGCGGGAACGGCGACGGCATCGCCGCGCTCTGCGGCATTCCCTTCTCCTTGCCGGCCGCGGGCGCTTTGCCGTCTCCGCTCGCCGTCGCCTTGCGGCTGGAGCGGCTCTTTCCGGCGCTCTTCTGCTTCGCGGGACTCATGACCCGGTCCACGGCTCGTGCCAGCCGCCGTAGTCCTTCACCAGCCGGTCGGCGGCCTTTGGTCCCCAGGTGCCGGGCTTGTACGGCTGGATCCTCGGGGGCTTCTCGAGCAGGGGGTCGCAGACCCGCCAGTTCTCCTCGATGCTGTCCTGCCGTTTGAAGCGCGTGCTGTCGCCGACCATCGCGGCGTGCAGGAGGACCTCATACGGTGTCGGCCCCTCCCCGCCCTGCTCGGCGAACTCCATGTCGAGGTTGATGTGCTCCGGTCTGCTTTCGTCACTGCGCTGTGCGTTGACCAGCAGACGAATCCCGGTGCTCGGGTGCAGCCTGACGACCAGCTGGTCGGCCTCAGGCCGCCGCCGGGTGTCCGCGTAGCCGAGGCGCGGCGGCTCCTTGAAGATCAGCCTGAGCTCCCACTGCTCCACCGGGAGCTCCTTCCCCGTCCGGATGAAGAACGGCACTCCGGTCCAGCGCCAGTTGTCGATCTCGAAGCGAATCGCCACAAAGGTCGCCGTCGTCGAGTCCTTGGCGACCCCTTTGATCTTCCGGTAGCCCTCGTACTGACCTCGCACGTACTGCTTCGGGTCGGCCTTCGGCATCGCCGAGAAGACGCCGAACATCGCGTCCTTCAGCGCCCGGGCGTCGCGGCTGGCGGGCGGTTCCATCGCGGCCATCGCAACCACCTGCATCAGGTGGTTGACCACGACGTCCCTGAGGCAGCCAACCGGGTCGTAGAAGCTGCCACGGTCGGCGACCCCGAAGTCCTCCGCCATCGTGATCTGGACGCAGGCGATGCTGTTGCGGTTCCAGACGGGCTCGAACATCGCATTCGCGAATCGCAGGTAGAGAATCTCGGCCACGCCCATCACGCCGAGGAAGTGGTCGATCCGGTAGAGCTGGTCCTCACTGATGTACTTATGGATCTCCGCGGCAAGCTCGCGGGCGGAGGCGAGGTCGTGGCCGAAGGGCTTCTCGACCACCACCCTGGCGTTCTTGGTGAGACCGGCTTCGGAGAGCCCCTTGATCGTCATGCCGAATAGCGATGGCGGGATCTCCAGGTAGAAAACCGGGTTCCTGGCTCCCTTGATGTGGGCGGCGAGGCGCTCGTACGTGTCGGCCTCCGAGAAGTCGCCCTGGACGTAGGAGAGCCGCTTGGCGAGGCGATTGAAGACCTTGGGATCCGGCTTCTTTCCCGAGGAGGTCTCGATCGCCTTCCGGGCGTGGTCACGGAGGTCCTTCTCCGACCAGTCGTCGAATGCCACCCCGACGATCGGGCAGTCGAGCAGGCCACGCGCCTCGAGCCGGTAGAGCGAGTTGAAGGTCATCACCTTCGCCAGGTCTCCGGTGATCCCGAAGCTGACGAAGCAATCGCATGAGCGATCAACCTTCCTTGGCATCGCGCGCATCCTATTACTCGGACAAAGCCGTTTGTATTCGTTTTGTAAACGGCTACCCGCCCCCCGATCAAGCAGACTGAGGGCTATCCGATGATCGGCAAGCGATTGATCGACGGGATTCCGGCGCTGACCCTGGGCTCGGGCGACGCCGACGGGCTCGAGGCAACCTTCGTCCCCAGCGCCGACATGGTCGGCTGCTCGCTCCGCCAGCGGGGCGAGGAGTTGCTCGGCCAGCGAGGGGGGCTGCGCACATACATCGCCGAGCGCTCCACCATGGGGATCCCACTCCTCTATCCATGGGCGAACCGGCTGGCGCGGACGCGCTTCTCGGTCGCCGGCGAGGAGGTGGACCTGGACGACGCGATGACGGTGACGCACGACGCGAACGGCCTGCCCATGCACGGCATGCTCAATGCGGCAGTGGGGTGGCGGGTGGACCGCCACGAGGAGATCGACGGTGGAGGCCTGATCGCGGCCAGCTACGACTTCTCCGGACACCCCGAGCTGATGGCGGCCTTTCCATTCCCCCACGAGGTCCTCTTCCAGGCCACTCTCCGCAACCGCACCCTGACGATCAGCACTGCCGTGGCGGCGACCGGGGATCGGTCCGTGCCGGTGGCCTTCGGCTATCACCCATATCTGCGCCTGCCGCACGTCGAGCGATCGGCCTGGGAGGTGGAAATGCCCGTGACCGAGCGCCTCGAACTGGACGAGCGCATGCTGCCCACCGGAGAGCGATCGGCCGTCAGGGTCGAGGGCGGGCGGCTCGGGTCAAGAACCTTCGACGATGCCTACGTCGCGCCCAGAGGCGATGAGCCGTTCGTGCTGGCCGGCGACGGCAGGCGGATCGAGGTCGCTTTCGGAGACGGCTACCGGTTCGCCCAGGTCTACGCTCCGCCCGATGACGACGTCGTCGCCTATGAGCCGATGACGGCGCCCACCAACGCCCTGGTCGAGGGGGGTCCCGATCTGCCTGTGCTGGAGCCGGGCGAGCGCTACGAGGCGAGTTTCTCGATAGCCGTCACCTGAGTGAGGGGATAATGGCCACCGGCATGGACCGCCCGGAGGAGAACCTCACCCTCGCCGAGTTCCGTGAGCTGTTCGAGTCGGTCTCGAGCTGGGGGCGCTGGGGAGCCGACGACCAGCGTGGGGCGCTCAACTACCTGAACCCCGGAAGCGTGCGAGCGGCGGCGGGGCTCGTCCGAAGCGGTGAGACGCTCTCGCTCAGCCTGCCGCTCAACACGAAGGTTGGGATCGACAACCCGGCTCCGGTTGACCATCACATGACGCTGCTCGCCGACGATGCGTCCGAGTCCGGTCCCCTGCAGTTCGCCAAGGACTACATCGGGACCGACTACCACAACCCCTCCCACAGTCATCTCGACGCGTTCTGCCACGTTTCGCTCGATGGTCGCCTCTACAACGGGAGGCCGAGCTCGTCGGTGACCTCTCGGGGGGCGACCTACGATGCCATCGATGTGCTCAGGGACGGCCTGATCGGGCGCGGGGTGCTGCTCGACGTGCCCCGCCTCCGCGAGGTTCCGTGGCTCGAGCCCGGCCAGAACGTGTTCACCGAGGACCTCGAGGAAGCGGAACGAAGCCAGGGCGTGACCGTTGGGGAGGGCGACATCCTCTTGGTCCGGACCGGGCATACCAGGCGCCAGCTCGAACGCGGCGCCTGGGACTCGGATACGGCGAGGGCCGGCCTCCACCCGACGGTCGCGCGTTTCCTCGCCGAACGCAGGGTCGCCGCCCTCGGCTGCGACGGAAACAACGACACCGCACCGAGCACGACCGAGTCGATCGACTTCCCGATCCACGCCCTCGCCCTCAACGCCATGGGCATCCACCTGCTCGACTACCTCCGGCTCGAGGACCTGAGCGCCGCCTGCGACCGCGAGGGGCGGTGGGAGTTCATGTTCGCCGGGGCGCCCCTCCGCCTCGTCGGCGGGACCGGCTCGCCCTTGAACCCGATCGCGATTCTGTGAACGACCGCGCGCCGATCCTCATCGCTTACGACGGCTCGGACACGGCGCGCCGGGCCGTCCACGAAGCCGCCGAGCTCTTCGACTCACGCCGAGCGCTGGTGGTGACTGTGTGGGAACCGGGTCTTGCATACGAGGCCAGCGCGATGACAGCGGACCCCACCGGCTTGGGGCCGGAACCGGTGGATCCCGCAGCGGCGCGGGAGGTTGACGACGCGTCCAAGGCTCACGCCGATCGCGTCGCGACCGAGGGGGTTGAGCTGGCGCAGTCGCTCGGACTTCAGGCCGATGCTCTGCCCGTCGCCGATGAGGGCAAGGTGGCGGACGCGATTGTGGAGCTTGCTCGCAAACGAAGTGTGGCTGCCATCGTCGTCGGCTCCAGGGGATTGACGGGGATCCGCGCAAGGTTGGAGGGCAGTACCTCGAACGCAGTTGCGAAGCACGCGTCATGTCCCGTCGTTCTGGTTCACGACGATTGAGCGCCGGCGGCTCAGACCAGGAACTCGCCGCACTCCGTACAGCCGCCGACTTCCTGACACTCGGCTGCGGTCAACGGTGCCCACCTCAGCTGTGTTTCGGTCATCTCGAAAACCGCCGAGTGCGAGGCGAAGCCGATTACACCGTCGCCTCTTGGCGCGGCGCCATCAGAGCCCCGATCAGCCAAAACAGGGGGAAGATGATCCCGATGATGAACATCACCCAGTGGCCCTTGCGGATGGACATGAGGCCCAGGGTCAGGAGCAGAACGAGGTAGAGGATGCCGCCGAGAACGAAGAACATCTGGATTCTCCCCTCCAGGTTGTGGGCGGTCGGTACGAGTCACCCTAAACGGTCAGGGCAGAGGGACCAAGGGGAGGTTTATCCAGTCGCAGGGAGCGCGCGCGTGCGCGACTCTGATGAGATGGTCAGGCTCACGGAGAACTGATGCCCGCCACGGCTGAGCCGAACAACTTCCAGTACACCCCGCACCAGGACCTGACCGGCGTCGGGGTGCTGCTGTTTGCGGCCAGCTGGTTGCTGGTGATCGGCCTGCTCAACCTCTTCTACGCGATCTCCGTCATCGCCGGTTCGGGGATCTTCATCACGACCGCGGGATGGCTGGTCGGCGACGCGCGTCCCTGGGGCTGGTTGATGCTGATCGTCGCGCTCGTGCAGCTGGTGGCCGCCGGGGGCATCTTCGCGGGCAGGCGGTGGGCGCTCTGGATCGCGGTCCTCTCCGTCTTCGCGCACATCGCTGCCGCAATCATGTTTCTCTCGGACTCGACCCTGTTGGGGATCTTGCTGCTCGGCCTCGACGTCACGGTGCTGGGCAGCCTGGCGATCCTGATGGAGGAGCGCGCGACGAGCTGATCGCTTCAGCTCCCGGGCAACCGAAGGCAGGGCGGAAACTCGGCATTCTCTAAGTGGGAATGAAACGGCTCTATCTCCTACGCCACGCCAAGTCGAGCTGGGACGATCCGACGCTTGCCGACCACGACCGCCCACTGGCGCCTCGCGGTCGCCGCGCCGCCAAGGTCATCGCGAAGCACCTGGGGCGGAAGGGAATCTCCCCCGAGCTGGTGCTGTGCTCGCCATCGACGCGCACCCGCCAGACGCTGAAACGGCTCGCGCCGGGGCTGGGGAAGAACGTCGACGTCCGGATCGAGCCCGAGCTCTACGCGGCCTCCGCGCCCGTCCTGCTCGAGGTGCTGCACGAGGTGCCGGAGGAGGTCGAGTCCGTGATGCTGATCGGCCACAACCCTGGCATCCAGGACCTCGCCCTGAGCCTCGCCGGCGCCGGCTCTGAGATCTCACGGTTAAGGAGCAAGTTTCCGACCGCGGGGCTGGCAACGCTGGAGCTGAACGGAACCTGGCGCGAGCTGGCACCAGAAAGCGCGGAGCTGGTGTCGTTGGTGACGCCTAAGGAGCTCTCGCGCTAGCGCTCCGCATGGAAAGCGGCGCTCGGGGGCGAGGTACTGCGTGGGCGATGTCGGAGGAGAACGTCGAGAGGTGCGCCAGGTGTATGCCGCCGACAATCGCGGCGACCTCCACGCAACCGCTCGGTGTCTTCATCCGGACGGGATCGAGCGGGTCAGCGCTGCCACTCACCTGCAGCAGCTATGAGGCAGACCTGGAGGCTACTCCGGGCTGACCGGAGACTCACCGTGGTCCGCGCGCTGCTGCTGCTGCGTCGCCAGGCGTAGTTGTCCTGCTGGTCAGCCTAGTTTTTTCAGATCGGCCTTCGCTGGTCCAACGCACTCGTCCGGCGACACCCCCGAGCTCTCGCCGAACTCCACGCCGGCATCGCCAGAGGGGTTGGTCGCGACGGCGTAGTCGACTGCCTCAGCGTTGGCCTGGGCCGAGATGACCTCCTCCGACTCCGTAAAGACATTGATGACCGTGCACTCCTGACCGGAGGGCAGGGTGTAAACCATTTCGTTGGCGTCGGAGCTGATTCCCAGCGCGTTCGAGACGTCGTCATTGGTGAAGCCGCTGCCGCCGCTGTCACTGCCGCAGCCACCGGCAAGCAGAAGCAGAACCAGGGCGAGTCCCGTGAGCAGGAGTCGCACGGAGCGATTCTACCCGCGAGCCAACCCCTGAGGAGGCGGTGCGCTGCCCGCTCCATTCCGCCCATATCCCGCTCCATTCCGCCCATATATGCTCTACCGCCGACGTAGAAATTCCTGAGGGCGGCGCCGAGGGAATGCTGAATACGAACGGTGGCTCACTCGGCGGCTATGGGCTCTATCTGCTGAAGGGCAAGCCGGTCTTCACCTACGTGCAGCTCACTACGGAACGTTTCCGATGGGAAGGACCGGCGGCCCTCACGCCCCGCAAGCACACCATCGTATTTGACTTCAAATACGACGGACCGGGCTTCGGCAAGGGAGGAACCGGTGTTCTGTCGGTGGACGGCAAGGAAGTCGACAGCAAGAAGATGCCGGCCACCATTCCGTTCATAATCTCTCTTGACGAGTCTTTCGACGTCGGAGTGGACACCCGCCGTGGGATGGATGACAACGATTACGAACCGCCGTTTCGGTTCACCGGCAAGCTGGACAAGCTGACGATCAAGCTGGAAGAGATGACTGCTGCAGAGGAGAAGCTCCTCAAGGAGAAGGCGCAGTCCGCCAAGAACGCGTCGCAGTGATCGCCATCGCGCTCGTTTAGCGCCCCTGGCATTCGCGAATGAGACGGCCCGGAGTAGGGTGAAGTGGTGTGAGCGAGAAAGCTTCGCAACCGGACAACGGCAACGCCACAAGCTCCCCATGCTGCGCCCCCAGCGCCGAGCGCGGGACACCTTCCCAGCCTGCTGTGACCGTCGCCCCGGGCACGAAGTCGGATTCCAACGGGGAAATGGTGCAGCTACAAGGCGGACGGTTCCTCAGTGGCAGCGACGATCCCTGGGTCTATCCGAGCGACGGCGAGGGGCCGGTGCGCGAGGTGACGGTCGACTCCTTCTGGGTTGACCGCTTTGCCGTCTCCAACGAGGACTTCGCCGAATTCGTCGAGGCGACTGGATACGCGACCGAGGCCGAGCGGTTCAGCTGGTCCTTCGTCTTCGCAGGGTTGTTGCCTGACGACTTCCCGCCCACCCAATCGGTGGTCCAGACTCCGTGGTGGCGCAAGGTTGACGGATCGGATTGGCGACATCCGGAAGGACCTCATTCCTCGCTTGACGACCGCGGTGATCATCCGGTCGTCCATGTTTCCTGGACGGATGCCCGGGCCTATTGCACCTGGGCACACAAGCGCCTGCTGACCGAAGCCGAGTGGGAATTCGCAGCGCGGGGAGGGCTCGAGAGCAAGACCTTCCCCTGGGGCGACGAACGCGAGCCCGGCGGCGAGCACCGTATGAACGTCTGGCAGGGGACCTTCCCGTCGAAGAACACGGAGGCTGACGGCTACTACGGGACCGCCCCTGTGGACTCCTTCCACCCCAACGGCTACGGACTTCACAACACGACCGGCAACGTCTGGGAGTGGGTAGCCGACTGGTTCGACCCACGATTTCGCCCGGTAGATCGGGACCATGACCCTCGCGGTCCCGATAGCGGCACCGTCAAGGCCCAGAAGGGCGGGTCCTACCTCTGCCACGAGTCCTACTGCCGGCGCTACCGGGTGGCCGCCCGGCAGGGCAAGACCCCGGACACCTCGGCGGGCAACGTCGGCTTTCGCTGCGCACGCGACGCTCAGTGACCAGCGACGAACGGCCTTAGGGCGCCTGGGCGGGACTCGCCGCACCTCGGGCACGCCGCCTGATCCGCCGCTGGACCAGGAGCGTCCCGGCGGCGCCCAACATCACCATCGCGACGTTCACCCCGAGCAGGCCCAGAGCTCCGGCCGCGGTCCCGGCCTCGCCGAGCCCGGCTGCGACCCCGAGGTAGGCGGCGGCGGGGATCGTCGTGACCGAGACAGCCACGCCGACCGCTGCGCTTGCCCGCGTTTCGAGCGTCAGTATCCCCGCCACGCCTGCGACGAAAGCGACGATGATCGTCTCGTGATTGATGCTCGTCAAGCCGCCGAGCGCGTCGGATGCGGAGCTCAAAGTGAACCCGGACGGAATCAGGTCAAGCCGGTCCTGGACGAAAGCGATCAAGGCGGCGGCCGCAGCCACCACGGCCATCCCCAGCGCCACCGTCCGAAACGCCTCGCCCGTGAGCCGCCAGCTTCGCCTGAAGAGGCCCACGGCCATGGCCGTGATCGGCAGCAGGTCGGGGCTCACGGCCATCGCGCCGACGATGAGGATGGCGTTGCGGTCCAGCACGCCATAGCCGCCGATCACGCCGGCGATGAAGATCAGCACCAGATACTGCGGATACAGGCTGGCATTGATCCGAGCCTGGCCCAGCATGTCGGCCCATACCAGGGTCGTTTTGGGCCGCCGACCGGGAGTTCGCTCGATCGTGTCCAGGCGCAGGACCGTGAAATCCGACTCGGGGACGTCGAGCCGCCTGAGCTCGTCAAGCAGCGGGTCAACCGCCGCCGGACGGACCGAAGCTGCAATCACGGAGTGCCCGGAGCGCATCCCCTCGGTCCGCGTGACCCGGCTGACGCCGTCGAGCCGATCGATCGCCGCCCCAACGCGCTCCATCGCGGCCGATGGCCCAAAGACCTCCACCTGCATCATCAGCTCGTCAGCATCTCATCTCATGATGGAGCGCCAGGCAGGGCGGTCAAGTGGTCGATCGATTGCTGGGCGAGCGCTTCAGCTTTGGATCGTCCTTTACACCATCCTTGTGGACCACCAAGCCGAGGTAGTCAAGTTCGCGCTTCGACTTGTCCTTGAGCTTCCGTCCCAGCATCGGACGCCCGTCGTCGTGGATGTAGGTGCCGGTTGGCTCCTTCGGGAGCGGCGCCTCCCAGGTCCGGTACAGCGCGGTCACGCGGAACCCGTAGCCGACCATGAACGCGATTCCGGCAGACACGGCAATCGAGGCGCCCAGCTGATCGACGACCAGCCAGACGAAGCCGGTCAGAACCGCTGTGGCGACGAACCACTCGCCCTGGACGAACTGCTTGGGCGGCACATTCGAGGAGACGTCGACGTACCAACGACCGGCGGTCGGGCCGACCACCGCAAGGGCGAGCACGCCCAAGATCGGGAGTCCGACTTCGACGCCCTTCTGCGCCCCGGCGATCGCATACCAGGGCAGCGAGAATGAGATCACGAACTGGAAAAAGCCCTCGCGGAAGAGCTGACCGCCCTTGTAGGCCAGCAGGTATCCGGCGGTGCCGAAACTGAGTGCGAGGACGATGTAGGCCGGATTGGTCAGCGCGGACGGGACCTGGCCGACCAAGACGTCTCGCGTGATCCCGCCCCCCAGACCCATCAGAAGCGCCATCAGCATGATTCCGACCACGGTCCAGTTCTTGTAGTGGTCGGGTCGCCGGGCCAGCAGAGCGCCGTTCAGGGAGTTGGTCGAGGCCGCGATCAGATCGACGGTCGTGAAGTCCCCCGTCCACTGGAAGCCCCCGATGTGGAGCGAGGAGTTGGCCA
Source organism: uncultured Solirubrobacterales bacterium (assembly GCA_963777575.1). Classification (GTDB taxonomy): domain Bacteria; phylum Actinomycetota; class Thermoleophilia; order Solirubrobacterales; family 70-9; genus DASUPK01. The sequence continues at coordinate 47,206 of CAVZRH010000018.1, forward strand.
GGGGGAGCGAATCGATCATCGGTTCAGACCTCCAACAGCGCCCCACGTCCGACCGGGTTGAAGCGCAGGAGCAGCCGCCGCGAGCTGGTTGCGGCCCAACGCTCGATCGTTTCCTGGCTGAGCGAACCCTCCACCCAGGCGAGCGCCAGGGAGGAATCGGGCGGCACGAAGGCGCCGAGGCCCTTCAGCCGCCGGGCGGACACCCCCCGCCCCGCCCACATGCCGTACAGGGCACCGGCGACCGCGCCGAAGATGCCCCAGAGAACCCCGACGAGCACCCCGCTCTCGATGGCGCCGAGGACCCCGTTGTTGCCCGCGGCGAAGCCCACGATCAAGCCATATGCCACGCCGAACAGCCCCCAGCCGAGGATCTGGCTCTTCGAGAAGGCGGCGGTTCCGGTCTTGGGCTCGATCACCCGAAGCCGACCGTGCTCGTTCGCCTCGACGAACAGCTCCACCTCCGGCTCCTTCTTGTCCCTGTGCTTTTCGGATCCGGACTCGGCCAACGCCTTCTTCGCGGCGTGCTCGCCGGTGTAACGCACCATCAGCATCTCCAGGGCGGCATCCCGGGTGCCCGGGGCCTCCTCCGGGTGTGTGTCGCCGTTGTGCACCTGCGCGGACAGGTCCGGCGTGATCTCCGCCACGCTCACGGTCGTGGGCTCGGAGGAGGCGGCGGACGAGAGGAGCCGCCGCGGGTCAGCCGCGCGCACGAAGGCAACGATGGCCGACGAATCGACCGGCAGCCGGCCGCCGATGCGCTTGAGCTCGTCCTTCGTGAGCAGGTGCTCGGAGTAGTAGGCGTACAGGCCGCCGCAGATGGCGCCGACCACCGCCCAGATGGCCAGTCCCTTCACCCCTCCGGCAAGCAGGCCGAAGATGCCCCAGGTGAGCGCCGGGGTCAGTGTGCCCGCCACAACCCGCCGCGGGTCATGGACCTGGACCTTGTGCTTGGAGTCGACCTTGACGACCACCTCGCCCAGGAGCGCGTCCCCTCCCTGGTCGATCCGCTTGTTCAGCTCCCTGTGGATCTTCGCGGCCCGTTTCGATCCGGCAAAACAGGCCAGCAGAAGGCACTGCCGCTCAGTGGCGCCCGCGGCCGGCGTCTCGCCCGCGGCCGGTGCGCCTTCCTGGCTCATCCGCTCTGGCGTTCGATCCCGTGGTGGGGATCCGGCAGCTCGTCGTGTTCCTCGACGAGCGCGGTGACGAACTGGACGATTCCCCCGAGCTGTATGTGCGTCTCGGGCTTGTACGTGCCCGGCTTCGGCGGCGTGTACGGGTCGGGCGTTCCCGCCTTGATAGGAGGCTCGGCCGCCAGCGACTTCATGAACGCGGCCGCCGCCGTTGCCACCGGGTGCTCAATCACCCAGCCGTGCGAGAAGCTGATCTCGTGCTCCTCACGGGGGTCCCATTCGAGGTTGTAGACCATCGGCATGTTCCACGGCACCCAGGTCGAGTAGAAGTCGTCGTTCTTGAACAGGTGAACCTTCCACTGGTGCCACTTGACCGCCTGCAGCCGGTTCCCCTGGAAGTGCAGGACGGTGTCGCGACCCGATTCCTCGGCGTCCCCGAGCAGGAAGTCGCGCATGTCCATGCCGTCGATCATCCGGTCGTCGGGCACCTTCGCGCCGGCGGCGTTGAGCAGCGTCGGGTACCAGTCCACCACGTGCACGATCTCGTTGCTGACCTTCCCGGCGGGCACCTTCCCCGGCCAGCGGATGATGCAGGGCGTCCGGTTCGACCCCTCGAGGGAGGTGAACAGGCTGCCGCGCCATGGCCCGGCGAATCCGTTCCATGTGCCTCCCACCGGGTCCGGGTCGATCGTCTGGGTGTGGTAGGTCGAGTCGGGGCCATTGTCCGAGGCCCAAACGACGATCGTGTCGTCAGCGAGCCCGAGCTCGTCGAGCTTGTCGAGCACCACGCCGGTGAAGTCGTCCATCTCCGTGAGGATGTCGGCAAAGTTCCCGCGCTTCGTCTTGCCGGCGTACTCCGGGTCGGGAATGGTCGGGTTGTGCACCTGCGTGTAGGGCAGATAGAGGTAGAAGGGTTTGCCCGCATCCTTCGACCGCTGCATGAAGTCGGTCGCCCACCCGGTGATCTTGCGATCGAACCCCGCTTTGAACTCCGCGTCATAGGTGCTGACCGGCTCGGGCTTCTCCCCCTTCTTCCTCGAATAGATCGTCTGCGGCTCGACGTTGATCTTCGTGTCGCCGGCATACGGCTCGGAGGTCACGTCCCCGTTCGGGAAGTACGACTGCATCGTCCAGGTGACCTCGTCGGCGGTGCGCGGGGACCAGACGGCCTCGTCGAAGCCGAAGTCGACGGGGCTCCGGTTCTCGGGGTCGCTGCCCAGGTGCCACTTGCCATACATTCCCGTCGCGTACCCGGCATCGGACAGCGCCTGGGCGATCGTCACCTCCCAACGCGTCAACCCGTCTGGGCCACCCCCGAGCGGCACCGACGCTGTGCCCGAGCGGATCGGGTGTCGACCGGTCAAGAGCGCCGATCGGGCCGGCGTGCACTGCGCCTCCATGTTGAAGTTCAGGAGCTTCAGGCCCTCGTCAGCGAACGCGTCGATCCGCGGCGTGGGCGCGCCGCGGAGGATTCCGCCTCCGTAGCAGCCGAGCTCACCCCACCCGAAGTTGTCCCAGTAGAAAAAGACGATGTTCGGCTGCTTGCCAGAGTCCTTCTTGCCGGAGTCCTTCTTGCCAGAGTCCTTCTCACTCATCGGCTCACTCCTCCTTGGTGGCTGGCCTATATGGGGGTTGTTGGGCGGACCCTATGCGACCAAAATCACCAATTCAAGAAAGTCCACCCTTCCCATCGGAATAGGATCAGGCAGCGCCTCAGCAGCGCCGCCTCATATGTCGGCCACGACCCAGATAGAGCCAGCAACATGTCGCGATAGCGAGCCCGGAGACTGAGGAGAGATGGGCGCGGTCGTTCTCCTGGCCTTCACCGCCGCCTTCAACCCGACAGAGATAGCGGCCGTGACCGTGATGCTGCTGCTGCGAAACCCCGAGCGGCTGATGCTGGGCTACTGGCTGGGCGCGATGACCACGGGCATCGCGTCCGGGCTGGTGATCGTCTTTGCGCTCCAGGACTCGGCCGAGCAGTCGACCAAGCACACGGTGAGCCCCGTCGTCCAGCTCGTCTTCGCGGCGCTACTGATCGTCGCCGCGATCGCGCTCGCAAAGGGCGGAGGCAAGCGGCTCGAGAAGAAGGAGAAAGAGAAGAAGAAGGACAAGGAGGACAAGAAACCGCCGAGGTGGCAGCGGACACTGGAAAAGGGGAATGCCTGGCAGACCTTCGTGGTCGGGATCCTGCTGTCGTTTCCCGGCGCCTCCTACCTCGCCGCTCTAGACCGGCTGATCCACCTGCACTACTCGGCGTTCGCAGTCGTGCTGATTCTGGTCGGGTTCAACCTCATACAAAACCTTCTGCTCGAGATCCCGATGCTTGCGTTCAGGATCTGGCCCACGGAGACACCGGCCGCGATCGACAGGGCAAAAGCGTGGGTCGGTAGGCACGCCAGGACATACGGTGTCTGGGGACTGGCGATACTCGGCGTGGCGCTGGCGATCATCAGCGTCATCGGACTCCTGTCGGGATGACCTAGGCGAAGATGTTCACTGCTCGGGCGATCACGAGCCCGAGGACCACGAGCGAGATCAGTGCTTGCACGGTCATGGTCGATCTTGGCCCAGGGCGCCAGCGGCATCGCGTCCGTCGGGCTGAACGCGGTCGCGTTGGTGAAGCCCAGATACAGGTAGTCGATGAAGCGGGGACGCCAGTTCGGCGGCGCGAGTTCGGGGTTCATCTGCTGCGGGAAGGCGAAGTCGACTCTTCGGGAAGACGGCAAGTGAGCCCGCTCCGCCGCCCCGCCACCGTCCAGCTCCCAATAGAGGAGTGCGAAGGCGATGATGTTGGACCCCCAGACGATCGAGCCCGCTTCGAGCAGTGCGCCCGCTGATTCAGTCTCCTTGCCGCCGTTGATCAGATGTGAGGTCAGGAGGACCGTCGCCCACACCGCGCTGAGGACGAGCACGCAGATGAGCCCGACGGAGAGCGCACGAAGTTGGGCCGTGCGCCGGTCGATCCTCCCCGGATCGCCGATGATCTGAGCGACGAGCAGCCCACATACGATGACTGGGAGCAGCCAGTTCGGGCCGAGCCGCAGGTCGTCCGGCATCAGGAGGGTGAGGACAACCGCGGCGATTACGGCGATAGCGCTGGGCCAGCGCGGCTCGCCGACGACCAGATCTTCCGCGGCAGGCTCACTGGCCACGATGCCGCGATCCTATTGCGACTCAGGCCAACTGCGGCCTGATGTGATCGAAGAGCTCGTTGAGCCCACTGGTCGGCGAGAACTCCACGTACTCGGAGTCCTCGTGTGCGTTCGGCGCGTGCCCCGGCGACCAGTAGAAGGCCTGGCCCGCCTCGTAGACCTCCTCGCCGTCCTTCGTCCTCAGCCCGAGCCGCCCGCTCAACACGTATCCCCAGTGCGGACACTGGCAGAGGTCGTCGGGCAGTCCGACCAGCAATGGCGCCAAGTCCCAGCCGGCCGGCACTCGAATGAATGCGACCGTCATGTCACCGCCGATCTCGTGGGTTCGGATCTCGACGCCGCCGGCGTCGAGCAGGACCTGTGCCTCTTCGCGCGCGATCGCCTTCATCAGCTTCGGAAGTAGTGAGCCGCAGTCGCGAACATGACCAATTCCTGGGAACGCTTACGACTCATCGCTGTCGGCGATGCCGGGCGGAGCGACCTCGACCACGGTCGATGTCCCGGGAGAGCTTCTGCTTGTCGGCGAGCCTGCCCTCGCCCAGCACCCCGGAGCCGGCCGCGCGGGCGATCGCGTCGCCCCCGCGCCCGCGCAAGATGTAGGCGAACCCGACCGCGATCATCGCTCCGGCGAGCGGCCCCACGACGTAGACCCAGTAGCTCGAGAAATCGCCGCTGACCAGGGCGGGCCCGAACGAGCGGGCGGGGTTCATCGAGGTGCCGCTGACCGGCGCCGACCAGAGGCCGGCGAGCGCGATGTAGCCGCCGACGCCGAGGGCGGCGATCGCACCGACGTTCTGGGCCGCCGAGGCGGTGCCGAGGATGACGCTCACCAGGCCGGCCGTGAGCGCGATCTCCATCAGCAGCGCCTGCCAGTTCGCGTACCCGGCGCCGGGCAGAGTGGCGCCGAGGTGCTCGATGTTCCCGAACACCGCCAGAAGGAAGAGGCAGGCCAGGGTGGCCCCGACGAGCTGGATGATGATGTAGCCGGGTACGCGCCTCCAGGGGAAGTCCCCTCGCATTGCGAATGCAAGCGACACGCCAGGGTTCAGATGGGCTCCGGAGATCGCCCCCATGAAGAGGATGATCGCCATGACCATGAGCCCGGGGGCGACCACGGCGGCGGACAGGCCGATCTGGGCCTTGCCGACCAGGATCCCGCCCCCGGCGGCGACGAGCACCAAGAAGAAGGTCCCGAGCAGCTCCGAGAAGAGGCGGCGCCATTCGCGCTTCGGATCGTCCCATTCGTCGCGCGAGCCGAACTCCAGCGCCAGCCGGTGTGAAACTCGCTGCTCCGATTCGTCGATGGAATCGGTGCGCGTGGCGGAAGGCTTACCAACCGGGTCGACGATGCGAGAACGATACCGTCGGGAGAAACCGCTGCTTTACGGGCGTTCGCTGGACCAGAGCGGCCCTAGCCCGCGTCCTCCTTGGCTGCCGCGTCGATCTCGCGCTTGAGCTCGTCGGCGTCGGCATCGACCTGCTTCTCGATCAGCTTGTTGGAGCGCGTGACCGCCTTCTCGAGCTGCTCCTCGATCTTCGATTCGCCGAGCACGATCACGGCGGCGTTTCCGGCCTCGAGTTCGTCGCCGAGCTCCTTGAGATCGTCGCGCGAGACCCCGCCCCTCAGGTGGCCGATCAATCCGCCGGCGCCGGCGCCGACGATCGCGCTGCCGATGATCGCGGGCGGGAAGATGATTCCGACCAGCGCGCCGACGCCGGCTCCGGTCCAGGCACCGTGCTGAGTGGGCTTCTCGGTCTTGTGGACGTGGACCTTGCCGTCCTCGTCCTTCTCGATCACCGCCGAGTCGAAGGTCCCGATCGCTCCCGCCGCGTGGAGGTCGAACACGGCCTCGTAGTCGGCCTCGGCGTCGGCGGCGTCGTCGTAGATTGCGGCATAGAGGAACACTGGTCTGTCAGCCATTCGGATTCCTTTCCGACTCGGGGGTTCCCGCGTCTGCCGCCACTCTATTTGCCGGCACCCATTCGCGGTGTAAGGTTCTCGGACCGGGGAAATCCCGGAAAATGGGGCAAGTCGTTTGGGGCTTGAATTGGAGTGTCGACAATGGAATGTCGGCAGCGCAAGGCGGTTAAGGAGCACACAGTGCAGTTGGCGCTAGTCCGATCGCGCGCGATGACCTGTGGGCAGCGAGCGTGAGGGTCGGGCGCGCGAGACGAATTGCCGAGGGCGCACTCCGAGGG
>CAVZRH010000019.1:0-150106 GCA_963777575.1 uncultured Solirubrobacterales bacterium
GCGGCGTCTAGACCCCTTCATCCCCTCCCGGACTTGTCGCCGCGCTCCCGCGACAGGGCGCGGCGGCAGTGTCATGGTCGCGCAAATTGCGCCATTCGATTCCCCGATCCGTAATAGGTGCGGATTGGGCGGCGCAGGGTCGCCTCTATGCTGCCTCGCGGATGGCCAAGGACACCGAGAAGCTGATCCGCCAGCTCTCGCTGATCTCCTACCTAATGGCCCAGGGCAGGCCTACCTCGGCGCTCGAGATAAAGCGCGAGGTGGAGGGGTACAGCGACATGAACGACGACGCCTTCGCGCGGCGCTTCTACGCCGACCGCGCGGAGCTCGACGCCCTCGGCATCACCCTTCAGGTCGAGAAGCCCGGCGAGAGCATGCAGGGCTACGAGTCCGAGCTCTACTCCCTGCCGCCCGAGAACTACTACCTGCCGGAGGTCCGCTTCTCCGATGACGAGCTCGCGGCCCTGCAGACCGCCCTCCACCTGCTTGACGGCGAGTTCGCCTACGCGGAGCCGCTGCGCCTCGCGCTGCAGCAGGTCTCCTGGGGGCGTCCCAGCCCGCTGACGGCCCCGGAGCAGTCCTCGGTCGAGGTGCGGATGACGGCCAAGGCCGACGGGGCCGAGGTCTCCCAGCGCCTCTCGAAGATCGAGACCGCGATCTCCCGCCGCAAGACGATCGAGTTCACCTACTACACGATCGAGCGGGACACGGAGGAGAGGCGCAAGGTCGACCCGTACCACCTCGTCTACCGGGGCGGTCAGTTCTATTTGATCGGCCACTCCCACGAGCGGGATGGGATCCGGGTCTTCCGCCTCTCGCGGATCCGCGGCAAGGTCTCCTACGCATCGAAGGCGGAGCACGACTTCGCTCCGCCGGAGAAGTTCGAGCGTCGCGACTACGCCCGCCGCGCCGAGTGGCAGCTGGGCGAGACCGAGGGGAGGGCGAAGATCTTCTTCCGCGACCGCGTCGCCTGGCTGGTTGAGCGCGACTTCGGCACCTACGGCGACTTCCGCAATCCCGGCCGCGGCGACGGCTCCCCCGGCAAGGGCCGGATCTTCGAGACCGACTATGCCTCGAGCCGCCAGATGGTCGCCTGGGTGCTCCACTGGCGCCACAACGCCACCGTGCTCGATCCACCCGAGCTGGCCGAGGAGGTCGCCAACCGGCTCGAGCTGCTCAGCGAGCGGCACTCCTCCGACTTCGAGCCCGCCGACGTGGTGCGGACCGTGCCGCCGGCGTCGCGGGCCGCGCGCTCGAACGGCCGCTCGGAGTCCTCGATTCGCCCGGAGCGCTTCGCCCGCCTGGTGACGCTCGCCGGGATGCTGATCGAGTCCGCCAAGGGCGAGGCCCGCCTGCCCGTCGCAGACGTCAAGGACAAGCTGCACGTGAGCGAGGAGGAGCTCCGGGACGACATCGACCTGCTGAACGTCGTCAACTTCGGCGGCGGAACCTATGTGCTCTACGCCGAGCTTCAGGGCGACGAGATCGAGGTCGACGCAGAGCCCTACGGCGACAACTTCGCCCGGCCAGCCCGCCTACTGCCACTCGAGGCGAAGGCGCTGGTCGCCGCCATCGACCTGTTCGGCGACCACCTTCCTCAGAGCGGCCTGGTGAGCGCCCGGAGGAAGATCGTCGGGGCACTCGGCCACGACCCCTCCGAGGAGGGCCTCGAGATCGCGGCCTCCGGCGGCGACGACTCCGATGTCGCGCGCAAGGTGAACAAGGCGATTGAGGGTCGGCGGGTTCTCGCCATCCACTACTACAAGGAGAACGAGGACGAGTTCACCAAGCGGGAGATCGAGCCCTATCAGCTCGCGAACGGGCCCGAGGGTTGGTACGTCGCCTCATACGATCGCCGCCGAGAGGACGTCCGCCACTTCCGTCTCGACCGGATCAAGGAAGCTGAGATCTCGAAGGAGGACTTCGAGCCCCGGCCGGAGGTCGAGGAGATCGCCGCGATCGAAGGCACCTGGCTCTCGGGCGAGAACGTCCCCGCCGCCGAGGTCGCCCGCGTCTGGGTCTCGCCGGAGCGGGCACGCTGGGCGCGCGAGGAGCACACGGTTCTCGAGGAGCTCGCGGATGACGCCGTCGTGATCGAGGTCCCCTACGGGAGCACCGACTGGCTGTTGCGCGAGATCCTCAAGGGGGCCGGCGAGCTGGTCGTCCTCGAGCCCGAGTCCGCTCGCGAGGCGATCGCGCACGAGCTCCGGGTCGACGCGGGCGCCACGCTGAAGGCCGCTTAGGGCCGCGGCCGCCCGGGTAGTTCCCAGGCGCGATGTGCTTCGACTACGACTCGCGCCCGCCCGAACTTCCGGCTGACCTGATCTGCCGCCCGGTCTCCGGCGGGGCCGCGGCTGAGCTGCTGACGCTCACCTCAGACGACGGCACGCCCTTCTCGGCGGCGCTCGCCCAGGCACCGGAGGGCGACGAGCCCGGCGTCGTGATCATCCCGGACGTCCGCGGCCTCTACCCCTTCTACATCGAGCTGGCCGAACGCTTCGCTCAGGCCGGCCATCACGCGATTGCCTTCGACTACTACGGCCGCACCGCCGGTCTCGGCCCGCGCGACGACGAGTTCGACTACGGACCTCACCGTGAGCAGGTGAAGCTCGACCAGGCGGTCGACGACCTCGCCGCCACGGCGGCGGAGCTCCGCAAGCGAACCGGGGCCGGGCCGCCAGTCACCGTCGGGTTCTGCTTCGGCGGATCGCTGTCCTTCATAGCCGGGGCCAGCCCCGATCTGGATCTCGCCGGGGTGGTGGGCCTCTACGGCGTCCTCGACCCGTCCCGTTTCGACGGCCGCGGAGTCTTGACTCAGGCCGCCGACACGGAGCGTCCGGTGCTCGGCCTCTTCGGCGGCGCCGACCAAGCGATCCCGAAGGAGCAGATCGACGAGTTCGAGGCGGCGCTGTCGTCCGCCGGCGTCGAGCACGAGATCCACGTCTATCCCGGCGCCCCGCATTCGTTCTTCGACAAGAAGCAGGACGAGTTCGCGGAGGAGTCCGAGGACGCCTGGCGGCGAATCCTGGGCTTTCTCGCCGGCACTGAGCGCCGCGGCTGACGGCGACATAATCGGAGGCGTTGCAGACAGCTGGGAAACTCGCAGAGGGTCACGAGTTCTTCGGGCGCCAGGCGTGGCGGCAGGCGCATGAAGCGCTGACCGCCGCGGACCGCGCAGACCTGCTCCGACCGTCCGACCTGGAGATGCTCGCCACCTCGGCCTACATGGTCGGCCGCGAGACGGAGTACGTGGAGCTTCTCGAGAGGGCCTACAACGGCCACCTCGAGGACGAGGAGCCGTTGGCGGCGGTCCGCTGCGCTGCGTGGATCGCGGTGCGGCTCCTCTTCCGGGGCGAGGTCAGCCGCGCGGGAGGATGGGTCGGCCGCGCCCGGCGGCTGCTCGAGCGCGAGGGAAGCGATTGCGTGGAGCACGGCTATTTCCTGATTCCGCGGATCATCGAGCAGGAGATAGCCGGCGATCCGGAAGGTGCTGCTGCCACCGCCGCCGAGGCCGCAGCGATCGGGGAGCGCTTCGGCGATCTCGATCTCTTCTCAATCGCGACCCACGCCCAGGGCGTCGCCCTGATCGGCCTCGGCAGGCTACGTGAGGGTCTGGCGCTGCTCGATCTGGCAATGGTCGCGGTGGTCGGGGGCGAGGTCTCCCCAATCAGCTCCGGGATCGTCTACTGCGGCTCGATTCTCGGCTGCGAGGAGGCACATGAGCTCCGCCGCGCCCGCGAGTGGACGACCGCACTCACACAGTGGTGCGAGGGCCAACCCGACCTGGTCGCCTTCAGCGGCCGCTGCCTCGTCCATCGCGCGCAAATCATGCGCCTGGATGGCTCCTGGGATGAGTCGATCGAGGAGGCCCGGCGGGCGGCCGAGCGCTGCCTGAAGGGAGAGAATCCGGAGGCGGCGGGTGAGGCCTGCTACCAGCGGGGGGAGGTCCATCGGCTGCGCGGCGAGCACCCAGAGGCCGCGCAGGCCTACCGCGAGGCGAGCGGCCACGGCTGGGAGCCGCAGCCGGGAATCGCATTGCTGAGACTGGCCGAGGGGAACGAGAAAGCGGCGGAGGCGTCGATCCGCCGAGTGGTCTCGGAGACCGGGGGGCCCGGGAAGCGGGCGCGCCTACTGCCGGCGTATGTCGAGATCGTGACCGCGGTCGGCGACCTGAAGGGTGCGGAGGAGGGCTGCGCCGAACTCAACTCGATCGCGCGCGGCGAGGACGAGCCCGGGGCGCTCACAGCAATGGCCGCCCAGGCGCGCGGTGTGGTCGAGCTCGCGGCCGGAAACTCGCAGGAGTCGCTCCCCGCCCTCCGGCGGGCAGGTGAACTCTGGCGCCAGTTCAAGGCGCCGTACGAGAACGCCCGGGCACGGGAGCTGATCGGAATTGCCTGCCGAGACCTCGGGGATGAGGACAGCGCCGAGCTGGAGTTCGAGGCCGCACGGGAGACATTCGTTCGCCTCGGCGCCGCCACGGACCTCGCCCGAATCGACCGGTCCGCGGCCCTCACCGGCGACGTCGAGTCGCACGGACTCACCACGCGGGAGCTGGAGGTGCTCCGGCGGCTCTGCGCCGGCGAAACGAACCGCGAGATCGCCGCGAATCTCGTCCTCAGCGTCAGGACGGTGGATCGACACGTGAGCAACATGTACGCCAAGCTCGGCGTCTCCTCACGAGCTGCGGCCACGACCTACGCCCACGAGCATCGACTGATCTGATCCGGGAGTGGGTGATCTCACCCACTCGCTCCGGTTTACGGATTTGGGTTGTTCAGCCGATGTGCGCGCGGCGCCCGCGCCGTAGCTTCGACGTCATGGAAGACGTCGGTTCGAGAGAGCGCGAGCGCCGGGTCATTGTCGTCGGGGCAGGCCCTTCCGGGATCGCCTCGGCCCTGGCCCTCAAGGACGCCGGGCTGGCGCCGCTGGTTCTGGATCGGGCCGACCAGGTGGCCTCAACGTGGCGTTCACGCTACGACGGGCTGCGTCTCAACACCTGGCGCCGCTTCTCACATCTGCCCGACCGGCCGTTCCCGAAGGGCACCCCGACCTTCCCCGCTCGCGACCAGCTGATCGAGCACCTGGAGCGCCACGCGGGCGAGGACGGAATCGAGTTCCGTCTGGGCACCGGGGTGGACCGAATCGATCGCGGCGAGGGCGAATGGATCGTTCAGACGAGCGCCGGTGAGCTTCGCGCACCCCAGGTGATCCTCGCCCTCGGCCACGAGCAGAACCCGTTCATCCCCGATTGGCCGGGCCGCGCCGACTTCGAGGGCACACTGATCCACTCAGCGGAGTACCGGAATGCAGGGCCCTTCGACGATCAGCGGGTGCTGGTGGTGGGCCCGGGCAGCTCGGGGATGGAGATCGCCCACGAGCTGGCCGAGAACGGAGCCGCCAAGGTCTGGCTCGCGGTACGGACCCCGCCGAACATCCTGCTGCGCCAGGGCCCCGGCCCGGTGCCGGGGGACCTGATCGCGACCTGGCTCTGGCACTTGCCGACTCGACTCGCCGACCGGATCGCGCGTTTTGCCAGCCGTATGGATGTCGGCGACCTGAGCGAGTACGGGATCGCCCGGGCCGAGCACGGGGTGTTCACCGACGTGCGGACCAGAGGGAAGGTGCCCGCAATCGTCGACCCCGAGGTAATCGAGGCGATCAAGGACGGTCGGATCGAGGTTGTCACCGCTGTCAAATCCCTCGACTCCCGTGGGGTGGAACTCGCCGACGAGAAGCGCCTCGAGCCGGAGTCGGTGATCTGCGCGACGGGATACCACCGGGCGCTGGAGCCGCTCGTTGGCCACCTCGGGGTGCTCGGCGCGCGCGGCCTGCCGAAGGTGATCGGCCCACGCCCGGCCGCGGATGGGATGCGCTTCATCGGCTACCTGCCGCGTCCCGGCGGACTCGGCTACATGGCCAAGGAGGCGAAGCGAGCCGCCAGGGCGATCGTCCGCGAGCTGCGCGCGCCGGCCGCAGACCGTCCCGATATCACGGTTTCGCGGCCCCCAGCGATGAATCCGGAGACCGACCGAAGTCCTTCCCGATGACCGCGACCAGGAGGGTGACGATGAAAACCGAGAGCAAGGACGCCGGACGATGGGCGTTGCCGGGAAGGCTCGACGAGACCCTGATCCGAGCTTCCCTCACGACGCTCGAGGACTTGGAGGAAATCGTCACCAACGTCGGCCGATCACCTTGGCTCTGGGGCCACGCGGTCAGCTTCGACCTCGAGCGGCGCAGCCACCGGGTCCTCTACAAGACCCCACACATCGAGATCGCCCTGTTCGGCTGGGCGGCGGGCCAGGACACGACCTTCCACGACCACGGCGGAGCGAGCGGAGCGGCGTTCGTCTGCGGCGGGCAGCTGATCGAGGACACCGTCGAGGCCGTCGACGGGCATGTCCTCGTTCAGCGCACCCACACCCGGCGCGCGGAGTCGGTCTTCAGCTTCGGTCCCGACTACATCCACCGGGTCCGCCACGACCCGGACCACGGCATCGCCCTCTCGATTCATGCCTACACCCCGGCCACATCGGACTCACTCGACTACGAGGTCACGCCGGAGGGAACGCTTCGCGTGATTGATCCGGTCGGGGTGCCGGTCTCCGCGTAGAGTCGCTCTGCGCGGATGCGTTTCGTCGATCTCTCAGCCCCAATCCGTCCCGATCCGCCGGACTATCCGGAGCCACTCCGCACGGACATCGAGTTCGCGGATCACGCCGAGGGCGCCGCGACGATCGAGCAGCTCTTCGGCGTCGGTGCGGAGTTGCTGCGGGATGGAGAGGGATGGGCGACGGAGACGTTTCTGCGCTTCGGGACCCACAACTCGACCCACGTCGACGCTCCCTGGCACTACAACTCGACGACCGGCGGCCAGCGCTCGCAGACGATCGATGAGCTGCCCCTGGACTGGTTCTTCGGTCCCGGGGTGGTGATCGATGCAAGCGACCACGACGACGGCGAACTGCTCACGGCCGACGACGTGGCCGAGCGCCTGCCGCGGCCGCTGAACGAACGCGACATCGTCCTGGTGCGCACAGACCGCGACGAGTTCTACGAGGAACCGGACTACATCGGACGCGGACCGGGTGTGAGCCCCGAGGCGACCAGGTGGCTCTACGAGCGGGGCGTCCGGGTGATGGGGATCGACGCCTGGGGATGGGACGCGCCTCTGTTCATGCAGGCCGAGCGGGCGAAGGAGGCCAACCAACCCGGAGTCTTCTGGGCAGCCCATCAGCTCGATCTCGCCTATTCACAGATCGAGCGGTTGGTCAACCTCGGAGCGCTCCCGCCCCACGGCTTTCAGGTCGCCTGCTTTCCGCTGCGGATCGTCGGCGCGAGCGCGGCCCCAGCGAGGGTGGTGGCGCTGGTCGAGGACTGACCCTCGGCTCAGGTTTGCGGCGGAGCGCCCGCGGCGTAGCGGTGGTGGATCGCCAGCATGTTGCCGTCCGGATCCTGGAAGATCGCCTGCTTGCAGACCCCGCTGTCGATCGTCTCCGTCACGAACTCGACACCGCGCGACTCGAGCTCGGCCTTCGCCGCGTCGTAGTCGTCGACGTGGAACTCGAGCGGGGTCGTGTTGGGGCTGAAGTCGATGTTGAAGGCATCGACCTGCATCAGCGCGATCGTCACCGTCCCGGTCTCGAACTCGCCGGCCGGCATTTCGCCCCATTGCTTTCCGAAGGGCAGCCCGAGGGTCTCGCCGTAGAACTTCCTGGCAGCCTCCCAGTCCTTCGTCGGGAAGGCGATGAAGTCGACGCCGTTCAGCAGCTGTGTGTTGGTTGCCATGTCTCCACCTTCGCAGATTCCTACGGGAGGCCCGCGTGCGGCGATGGTGCGTCGACTGCCAGGATCTGCCCGGTGCGCGGGCCCGTGCCGATCGTCTCCGGCCCGTTCCACTCCTGGGCCGCGATGAAGAGAGTGTTGCCGTCGGCGCCGCCCAGCATGCAGGCGAAGCAGCCGCGGTCGTGCTCGACGATCTGGAGCACCTCGCCTCCCTCGGCGACGCGGATGCAGCGGCGATTCGGAACGTCCGCGTACCAGACGGCCCCTTCGGAGTCGGTGCAGATGCCGTCGGGAACTCCCTCGCCGAGATCCGCCCACGTCCGCCGGTTGGAGAGCGTCCCGCTGTCCGCGACGTCGAACGCGATGAGCTCCTTGCCGTACGAGTCGGCAACGATGAGCGTCGAGCCATCCGGACTGATCGCCATCCCGTTCGGGAACGCCACCTCCTCCGCCCCGATCTCCGAGGACCCATCGGGCCTCAGCAGCGCCACCACACCAGGCGCGAAGTCGCCTCCTCGCATCAGGTCGAAGCCCGGCCCGTTGACGAAGGCATTGCCGCGCCCGTCGACCACGATCTCGTTCAACCCGTGCGCCCAGAGCTCGCCGAGGTCAGCGTGGGTGACCAGCGACCCGTCCCGATCCATCCGCAGGAGCTTCTGACCGGCGGTGATCAGCATCGGGCCGTCCGGCAGCCAGTCGATCGAGAACGGGAACGCATCGACCTCGGTGATCACCTCGTGCTCGCCGTCTGGATCGAGAGCGATCACCTGGTGCGCGACCCAGTCCGAGAACCAGAGCCGGCCGTCATGCCACCGGGGCGACTCGGGGAACGCGATGCCCTCGAGCAGCACGCGCGGAGCAACTTTGGCCGCCATCACGATGCGAGCCGGTAGGTCGCGATCACGACGTCAGGCTCTCGACGACCCTCAGGCTGCCCATCAGGACCGTTCGGCGGCGCCGGCGTAGCGAAGGGACCCCGGCGTGGTCAGGTCCTCACCTGTTTCGAGCAGCGTCTTGAGGCCGGAGAGGATCATGCCCCAGCCTCCGTAGATCTCGCCGTTCACACCCGGCTTGAGCTGGTCGTGAACGACCGTCAACCGGCAGGAGTCATCACCCACCGGCTCGATCTCCCACGTCACCCTGGAGGTGCCCTCGTTCTTCGCCTCGTCGCTCCACAGCGCGGTGAACGTCTGCACGAGGCGGCGGGGCGGATCGACCTCGAGGTTCTCTCCCTCGGCGATGTCGATCACGTCCGGTACCGAGGAGCGGTAGCTCGAGCCCTCCGACCAGTCCGACTCGGTGCCGACTCCGAAGCTGTACCTCGCCCTCATGTCGCGATCGGTGATCGCCTCCCAGAGCCGCTCCGGCGACGTCTTGATGAATACCTCGAAGACCGCGGCTGTGTCATCGGGATACAGCTCGGCTCCGGCTTCGGGGAACTTCTGCATGTTCTTCCTCCTCTAGGTCTCTCTTCAGTCCGCTGAGCGTCGATGCCAGCGGCTCGGCGTACTTGCTCACCCAGCGGTCGTGGATGAGCCGGATCGGGACGGGGTTGAGGAAGTGGAGCTTCTCCCGGCCGCGCCTGCGCGAGACCACGAGGTTCGCCTCCTCGAGCACGCCGAGGTGCTTCATCACCCCGAAGCGCGACATCGGCAGCTTCCGCTCCAGCTCGCTCAGCGTCTGGCCGTCCCTGCGGAAGAGCTCATCGAGGAGCTTCCGCCTGGTGGGCGCTGCGAGCGCCCTGAACACGACGTCGTCCTGATCCATGGCTCCGGAACCATACGTGACCTTTTGGTCACATGTCAAGCGAAGGCTGTCGCCAGGCACAATCCGGCTGATGCCGGAGCCGAACGACGTCCAGGTGATCCGGGCCCACAACCCGAGCCCGATGACGCTCGAGGGAACCAACACCTACATCGTCGGCCGCGGTCCCGCTGTCGTGATCGATCCCGGCCCGGACGAGGAGGCGCACCTCGACGCGATCCGAGAGGCGGCCCGGGAACGAGGCGGGATCGGCACGGTTCTGCTCACCCACGATCACGGCGACCACAGCGCTGGCGTAGAGGCGCTCGGCGTCGAGCCGACCCGCCCCGCGGACGGCGAATGGGTCGCCGGGTTGCAGGCGCTCGCCACTCCGGGCCACGCCGCCGAGCACGTCTGCTTCCTGCTTCCGAACGGGACGGGTCGAGACGGTCCCTACGCCTGCTTCGCGGGCGATCTGATCCTGGGCGCAGGCTCCACGATCGTCGGCCCCCGCGAGCTGGGCGGCTCGGTCGCCGATTACATGAGCTCTCTGCGTCGGCTTCAGGGCCTGGAGCTGACGGTGCTCTATCCCGGCCACGGCCCGGTGATCGACGACCCACAGGCGAAGATCGCCGAGTACCTGGCCCACCGCCAGGAGCGGGAGGACCGCCTGGTGGCCGCGCTCGACCGCGGCGAGCGCTCGCGGACCGCGCTGCTCGCCGAGGTCTGGGACGACGTCCCCGCGGAGCTCCGTGGCCCCGCGGCGATCGCGATGGAAGCCCATCTCGAGAAGCTCGAGGACGAGGGCCGCCTCCCCCAGGACCTGCGCGACTGACCGCGGGGCGCGCGCCCCTGGTATGAAGGTCCGATGGGCATGGACCTAGGCCGTCTGCTCCGGACCGGCGCCAAGGGCATGGGGATCGGCACGGCGCTCTTCGGAGGGACCGCGGCGGGACTCTGGTGGCAGCTCTTCCGCCGCCCCCTCCCTCGCACCAGCGGTGACCTTCGCGTCCGCGGACCGGAGGGACGGATCGAGATCGTTCGCGATCGCTGGGGCATGCCGACCGTCCGTGCGCAGACGCCCGCCGACCTCTGGTTCGGTCAGGGCTTCTGTCACGGCCAGGACCGGCTCTGGCAGTGCGAGGTCAACCGCCGGCTCACCTCCGGCCGGGTCAGCGAGATCGCGGGCCACGCGGCCCTGCCCGTCGACCGGCTGATGCGAACCCTGGGCCTGCGCCGAGTGGCGCTGCGGGAGGAGGCGGAGCTCGACGCGGACCTCCGCGTCCTGCTCGACGCCTACTGCGCCGGGCTCAACGAGGCGGCGCGCATCGCCTCTGCCCCGCCCGCGGAGTTCCAGCTCCTCCGGCTCGAGTTCGAGCCCTGGCGCCCGGCCGACATGCTGGCCGGGGGCAAGCTGCTCTCCTTCGGGCTCTCCACGAACTGGGAGCGCGAGCTCCTCCGCGCCGACCTGGTCCGCGAGCTCGGCGAGGAGCGAGCCGCGATCATCGACCCCACCTACCCCAAGGGAAATCCGGTGGTGCTCAAGCCGGGCCAGGGGTTCGATGGCGACGGGCTGCGGCTCGCGGAGCAGATCGGGCGCGTCCGCGAGCAGATCGGCCTCGCCGGCGCCGCCAGCGGCTCCAACAACTGGGCCGTCACCCCCGCCCGCTCCGCGACCGGCGGCGCGCTGCTCGCCGGAGATCCCCACCTGCCCAGCGGGATGCCCGGCGTCTGGTACGAGGTGGGCCTGGAGCTCCGCGAGCGGTTCTGCCGGGGCGCCTCGATCCCGGGCCTGCCGGGGATCTCCCTCGGCCAGAACAACGACGTCGCGTTCGCCTTCACCAACGTGATGGCGGACGTCGAGGACCTCTTCGTCGAGCGGATCGAGGACGAGAGCTACGAGTTCGAGGGCGAGCGGCGGCCGCTCGAGATCATCGAGGAGCTGATCGCCGTCCGCGGCCAGGACCAGGCGGAGCGACACGAGGTGCGCCTCACCCACCATGGGCCGATCGTGAACCAGGCGCTCGGCGCGGACGACGAGCAGCCGCTCGCGCTCCGCTGGGCCGGACTCGACGAGCCGGCGATCTCCCACGCACACCTCGGAGTGCTCGAGCCGCGCAGTGGTCCCGAGCTGGTCGAGCTGCTGCGCAACCTGACGATGCCCGTCTCGAACCTGGTCTGGGCCGATAGGCAGGGTTCGATCGGCTACAAGATGGTGGGCCGGATCCCGATGCGGAATGGCGACTGCCCGGACCTGCCGAAGCCAGGCTGGACCGGCGAGTTCGAGTGGGAGGGATGGATTCCGTACGACGAGCTCCCCGAGCTGATCGACCCCGACGAGGGCCACATCGTCACGGCGAACAACAAGGTCGTCGACTCCTCGTATCCGCACCACATCACCAGCGACTGGCTGGACGGCTACCGCGCCGCTCGGATCGAGCAGCTCCTCGATGAGCGCGAGGAGCACGACCTCGACGATTTCCGCCGCATGCAGACCGACCTCTACTCGATCCCCGGCGATGACGTGGTGCACCGGCTCGCGCGCCTGCAGCCGACGACCCAGCGCGAGGTGAGGGCGATCGAACGGCTGAAGAGCTGGGACCGCACACTCGGGCCTCGGACCGTTGCGGGCACGATCTACCAGGCGTTCCTGCTGCGGCTTGCGCGCGAGTTCACCCGCGCCGCGATCGGCGATCGCGACCTCGCCGAGCGCTATCTCGATCGCGCCGACAACGGCTTCATCGCTCACGTCACCTCGCCGTGGCGCTGGCACGCCCACCTGCTCCAGCTCTGGGACGAGGCGGACGAGGCGCTGATCGGCGGCTCCTGGGACGAGCTCGCACTCGAGGCGCTGCGCGCCGCACTCGACGACCTCGAGGAGCGCTTCGGGCCCGATCCCGAGGGCTGGCGGTGGGGCCGGGTGCACGCACTCGAGTTCCCCCACGCTCTCGGGGCCGTCAATCCGGCCACCGAGTGGGTCTTCAACCGCACGCTCCATCCGGGTGGCGCGCAGGAGACCGTGGCGCAGATCGCCTACAACCCGAACGACCCCTACCACGCGATCTGGGCGCCGAGCTGGCGAATGGTCGCCGACCCGTCGGCGCCGGAGCGCTCCCGCTGGCAGGCCTTCACGGGCCAGTCCGGGCACGCCTGGAGCAGCCACTACGACGACCTTCAGCCCCGTTGGGAGGCGGGCACGATGCAGCCGATGGCCGGCGAGGGCCCCTTCGAGACCCTCGTGCTCACGCCCGCCTGATGCCTTCGCGCCGCGACCAGATCAAGCTCACCGACGAGGAGCAGCGTGAGCTGATCGCGACCGAGCGGATCGTGGTCGTCGCCTCGCTCGGCTCGCGGGGCTGGCCTCACGTGATGCCCCTCTGGTACGTCCCCCGCGACGGCGAGGTCTGGATCTGGACCTACGCCAAGTCCCAGAAGGTGAGGAACCTCGAGCGCGACCCGCGGGCGACGCTGCTGATCGAGACCGGGCACGAGTACGCGGAGCTGCGCGGAGTGCAGATCGAGGCTGAGGCGGAGCTGATCAGAGACGTCGACCCGGTCGTCGATTACGCGAAGGAGCTCACGATCCGCTACAGCGACGACATCGAATCGGTCGAGGGCGACGCCGAGGCCGGCCTCCGCGCGCAGGCGCCGAAGCGGGTCGCGATCCACTTCCACCCCACGCTGGTGGCCAGCTGGGATCACCGCAAGCTCGGCGGGATCTACTGAGCGTCGCCTACCGACTAGTGGGCGATTCCGTGCAGAACCCCCTCAATTTCGAGGGGTTTTCTGCCCGAAAGTGGCAGAATCCCCGCCGCTCTTGACATGGACGTCAAACCCCCAAGGGGGACCCGAATGCGAAGGATCGCAATTGCTCTCACGATCATGGGGACGATGCTGCTGGGCGCAGCCAGCGCGCAGGCGTCGACCCTCACCGAAAGCGGCGGGATCATCTACTACGTCGCAAGCCAGGGTGAGAGGAACGACGTCCAGGTGGGCGTCGACTCGATCCTCGGCGGAACGGCCAATGTCTATTCCTTCAAGGACGCCGACGCGAACCCGATCAGCGTCACTGGCGGGCCCTGCGAGCTGATCAACGGGGTGGGCATGTGCCGGCAGGCGTTCGTCACCAGCCTCGTGATCGATGCCCGTGATCGCGACGACACGATCACCGTGTCGACCGCCGGGAACGGCCTCCTGCCTCCGCTGCACGTCGGCGCCGTGATGATCGGCGGCCGAGGGGTCGACGTCCTGTTGGGCGGCCTCGGGAACGACATCCTCAAGGGCAATGACGGCCGTGACTCGCTGCGCGGGCGTGAGGGCGTCGACATCTACAAGGCCGGACGCGGGCGAGACACCCTGCAGACCCTCGACGGGATCAGGGACGCGTTCATCTCCTGCGGCGACGGCAACGGCGACTTCCTCCGTAAGGACAAGATCGATCCCAGCGGCCGGCACTGCGAGCACTCCAACCACAAGAACGTCTCGAAGCCGTAGGCCGCTGCAAACCTGCGCATCGCGGCGTCCTCGCCTGTCCTTGCGCTGCTCGGTTTTCGCGGCCTAGTAGTTAGCCTGACCCATCTATGGAAGATCTGAAGGGGTTGATCCTCTCCGGGGGTGCCGGGACTCGCCTGCGCCCGATCACGCACACCTCCGCCAAGCAGCTCGTGCCGGTGGCGAACAAGCCCGTGCTCTTCTACGGGATCGAGGCGCTCGTCGAGGCGGGGATCATCGAGATCGGCGTGATCATCGCCCCGGAGACCGGTGAGGAGATCCGGCAGGCCGCGGGCGACGGCTCGGAGTTCGGCGCGCGGATCACCTACATCGAGCAGGAGGCCCCGCTCGGACTCGCGCACGCCCTGCTCACGGCCGAAGAGTTCCTGGGGCAGAACCCGTTCGTCATGTACCTCGGCGACAACCTGCTGCGCGACGGGATCACCGACCTGGTCGAGGTCTTCCGCCGCTCCGAGCCCGACGCCCTCATCCTCCTCACGCGCGTCGACGATCCCTCCTCCTACGGCGTCGCGGAGCTGAATGGCGAGCGCGTCGTGAGGCTGGTCGAGAAGCCGCAGGACCCACCCAGCGACCTGGCCCTGGTCGGCGTCTACATGTTCACGCCGGCGATCTTCGAGGCCGCCCATTCGATCGAGCCCTCCGGTCGCGGGGAGCTCGAGATCACCGACGCGATCGACTCCCTGATCGAGTCCGATCGCCGGGTCGACTCGCACATCGTCAAGGGCTGGTGGAAGGACACCGGGAAGCTCGAGGACATGCTGGAGGCCAATCGCCTGGTCCTCGAGGACATCGAGCGGCGAATCGACGGCCAACTGGACTCGGAGTCGCGCGTCGAGGGTCGCGTCGCGATCGAGAAGGGGGCGACCCTCGAGCGGACCATCGTCCGCGGACCGGCGATCATCGGCGCGGGCGCCCGCCTCACCGACTCCTACATCGGGCCCTACACGGCGATCGACCGCGATGTGGTGATCACCGGCTCGGAGGTCGAGCACTCGATCGTGCTCGCCGGCTCGAGCATCCGGGACCTGCACGCGCGCATGGAGGCCAGCCTGCTGGGGAAGAACGTCAGCCTGAGCAGGAGCGAGGGAATGCCGAAGACGCTGCGCTTCCTGGTCGGGGACAACGCCGACATCTCGATCCCATGAAGGTCCTGGTCACCGGTGCGAACGGGATGCTGGGCCACGACGTGGTCCGGGTCGCACAGGACATGCGCCACCAGGTGATCGCGCTGGGGCACGACGACCTCGACGTCACCGATCCGGCCAGGGTCGAGCGGCTGATCACCCGCGAGCGGCCCGGCGCGGTGATCAACTGCGCGGCCTGGACCAACGTCGACGGGGCAGAGGAGTCGGAGCGCGACGCGTCCCTCGTCAACGCCCAGGGCGCGGGCTTCGTGGCCGACGCCGCCTCCAAGGTCTACGCCAAGGTCATCTATCCATCGACCGACTACGTCTTCAACGGCCAGGGCGGGCCCTACGGCGAATCGGACGACCCCGACCCGATCAACGCCTACGGCCGCACGAAGCTGGGCGGCGAGCGAGCCACGGCGTTGGTCAACGGACAGAGCTTCATCGTCCGCACGTCCTGGGTCTTCGGGCCCAATGGCGGCAACTTCGTCGAGACGATGCTGCGGCTCGGGCACGGCGGCGGACCCGTGGTCGTGGTCCACGATCAGGTTGGTTGCCCCACCTACACGGGCCACCTCGCGGTCGGCCTGCTGCGCCTGGTGGACAGCGCCGCCTACGGCATCCACCACATGGCGGGCGGGGGCAGCTGCTCCTGGTACGAGTTCGCGATGGAGATCTTCCGGCAATCGGAGGTCGTCACCCGCGTCATGGCGACGACCACCGACATGATGGAGCGGCCCGCAAAGCGCCCCGCAAACGCGGTCCTGATCAGTCGCCGCTCGACGCCGATCAATCTGCCGCCCTGGGAGCGCGGCCTGTCCGACTACCTGGCGCGCCGGGGCCAGACCGACGGCGAGGAGGCGCCGCGCAAGCAGCGCTCGAGCGCTTCGAAGCGCCAGCCGATGCTCGACTGGACCCGCCGTGAGCGGGAGGAGCGTGAGGCCGATGGCGAGGAGATCACCGGAGAGAGCGAGCTGCCCCTCGAGGAAGTGACCTGGGAGGACGGGACCGACGGGGAGGACAAGGGAGTGGACGCGGCGTGAGGCTCCTGGTCGCCGGCGGCGCCGGCTTCATCGGGTCGAACTACGTGGAGCGCCGGTTGGAAACCCATCCGGACGACACGGTGCGCGTCCTCGACAAGCTCACGTACGCCGGCCGGCGCGAGAACCTCGACGCCCAGCCTCAGGGCCGGTGGGAGCTGGTGGAGGCGGACATCGCCGACCGCGATGCCGTCAAGGCGGCGATCGAGGGCTGCGATGCGGTGGTCAACTTCGCCGCCGAGTCGCACGTCGACCGCTCGATCGAGGCGCCCGGGGAGTTCATCACCACTGACGTCTACGGCACCTACGTGCTGCTCGAGGCCGCCCGCGACGCCGGCATCCGCCACCTCCAGGTATCGACCGACGAGGTCTACGGCGACTTCGAGCTGGGCACGGCCACAGAGGAGTCTCCGCTCAACCCCTCCTCCCCCTACTCGGCCTCGAAGGCGGGTGGCGACCTGCTGGTTTCGGCCTTCGCCCGCACCTACGGCGCCGAGGCGCTGATCATCCGCGCCTCCAACAACTACGGCCCTCGCCAGCACCCGGAGAAGCTGATCCCCCTCTGCATCCTCAATGCCCTCGCCGGGGATCCGCTACCGGTCTACGGAGACGGCATGCAGGTCCGCAACTGGCTCTTCGTGGAGGACTGCTGCTCCGCGGTCGACATCGTCCTCGAGCGCGGAGAGCCGGGCGAGGTCTACAACGTCGGCGGGCCGGACGAGCTCCCGAACCTCGAAGTGGTCCGGCGGATCCTCTCTCTGACCGATCGCGACGAATCGCTGATCTCCTACATCACCGATCGTCCCGGCCACGACCGCCGCTACTCGCTCTCCGCCGGGCGCCTCGAGGCACTCGGCTGGAAGGCTGCCGTCGGCTTCGACGAGGGCATCGAGCGAACCGTCGCCTGGTATCGCGAGAACGAGCGGTGGTGGGCGCCGATCCGCTCAGGCGAGTACCGCGAGTACTACGAGCGCCAGTACGGCAAAGCCCTCGGATGAGCTTCCGCCGCCTCCCGACCGAGATCGACGGCGTCGTGCTGCTCGAGCCCGATGTCCACGGCGACGAGCGCGGTTTCTTCGTCGAGACCTTCCGAGAGGAGGCGATGAGCCAGCTCGGCGTCGATGTCGACTTCGTGCAGGAGAACCACAGCCGCTCCGCAGCCAGGGTGCTGCGTGGAATCCACATGCAGCGCGGCCAGGCGAAGCTCGTTCGCTGCGCTCGCGGGCGGATCTTCGACGTCGCCGTGGATCTACGGCCCGATTCCCCCACGTACAAGCGCTGGGAGGGCTACGACCTCGACGACGTTGAGCACCGGCAGCTCTTCATCCCCGACGGCTTCGGACACGCGTTCTGCGTGCTCTCGGACGAGGCCGATGTGATCTATCGCGTCTCGAGCTATTACGACCCCGACCTCGAGAGCGGCGTCGCCTGGGACGACCCAGAGATCGCGGTGCACTGGCCGATCTCCGACCCGGTCCTCTCCGAGCGGGACCGGGGCGCCCCGACGCTGGCCCAGCTGCCGGCGCGTGCCTGAATCTGAGGCGCACGTCACAGACTGCACCCGCGGGCCGTCTTAGGATCAAGCGCCGCTAGGGGGGTCCCTAGGGAAATCCCCGATGGACGCACAGCGAAGGCGCTGGCATCGTCACCGATTAGAAATGAGCGCGTCCGGAGTCTGACCATCCGAACGTTCCAACCCATGAAGGGGGAAGCGCATGAATCGCCGTCTCACCCGTCTCGCTGACATCGCCTATCGCCATCGAGGCCGCATGGTCCTCGGGTGGATCGTCGCGATGATCCTGATCATCGGGGTCGGCTCCTCGCTGGCCGGCGAGTTCAACGCCAATTACGACACGCCGGGATCGGATTCCCAAGCGGCAGGCAACATCACCAAGCAGCGCTTCGGCGGCTACTCCGGCCAGGAGATCAACGTCGTTTGGAAGAACCCGGCCGGCGCCAACAACCCGCAGACGAGGAAGCAGATCAATGACTTCTTCGCGCAGGCCGAGAAGGTGGACCACATCGCCCCGCACGCCCCGATCCGGATTTCGCAGAACGGCCAGATCGGCTCGACCACGCTCCCGCTGACCGTCCCGGGCTGGGACGTCACCAAGGACCAGGGCAAGCAGCTGATCAACGCGGCCGAGGACAACGACGGCAACGGAACCGAGATCAAGCTGGGCGGTGATCCGATCTACGCGGCCCAGAGCCAGTCGAGCCCTGAGGGCCTCGGGTTCCTGGGCGCCGCGATCGTGCTGTTGATCGCATTCGGCTCGGTTGTCGCGGCCGGTCTTCCGCTGGGCATCGCCCTGGCCGGGCTCGGCATCTCCTCGGCCGGCCTGATCCCCTTGCTGTCGAACGTGATGGACGTTCCAGACTGGACGACCGCGGTGTCGGGCCTGATCGGGATCGGCGTGGGCATCGACTACGCCCTCCTCGTCCTGACGCGATTCCGCTCGGCGATGAGGGACGGCAAGGATCGCCATGACGCAGTGGTCGAGGCGGTGACCACCGCAGGACGCAGCGTGATCCTCGCCGGCTGCACCGTGGTGATCGCCGTCCTCGGCCTGATGCTGACGGGCCTGACCTACATGTACGGAGTCGCGATCGCGACCTCCCTCGCGGTGCTGGTCGTGATGCTGGCCTCGATCACGCTGCTGCCGGCCTTCCTGAGCTATCTCGGGCCGAGGGTGGACAAGCTCCGCATCCCGCTCCTCGGCCGAGGCCTCAGGCCCGACCGGCAGACCAACGGTGATTCCCCGGCGGCTCGCTGGAGCCACCTGGTGCAGCGGCGGCCGTGGCCGTTCGCGATCGGTGCCCTGGCGATCCTGCTCGCGCTGGCCGCACCGGCCCTCGGCATGCGCCTCGGGTTCCCGGACGCGGGCAACGATCCGCCGGACACGATGACCCGCCAGGCCTACGACCTGAACACCGAGGGCTTCGGGCCCGGCTCGAATGGCCCGGTGGTGATCGCGGCGGAGCTACCGAATGGCTCGGGCAAGACCACCGTGGGCACCCTGGCCAACCAGATCCGCGGAGATCAGGACGTCGCCTTCGTGACACCACCGCGGATCAACCAGACGGGTGATGCGGCGATCGTCACGGTGATCCCGAAGAGCTCGCCGCAGGATCAGACGACGGAGGACCTCGTCCACCGGATCCGCGACGACATCGTGCCGGCCACCGTGGGCGGGCAGCGGAGTCACCGTCAAGGTCGGAGGGGTGACGGCTGCGCTCGAGGACCAGAGCACCTACATGACGGACCGCATGCCGCTGTTCATCGCGGGCGTGGTCGGGCTCTCGTTCCTCCTGCTGCTCGTCGCCTTCCACTCGCCGTTGATCTCACTGAAGGCGGGGATCATGAACCTGCTCTCGGTGAGCGCGGCCTACGGCGTGATGACGCTGGCGGCCAACGGCGGTGGACTGAGCAACCTGATCGGGATCGATCACGAGGTCCCGATCGCCCCGTTCATGCCGGTGATGATGTTCGCGATCCTCTTCGGCCTCTCGATGGACTACGAGGTCTTCCTGGTCTCGCGAATCCGCGAGGAGTATCTGAGGCACGGCGACACCCGCCGGGCGGTGGCCGACGGCCTCGCCAAGACCGCGAGGGTGATCACCGCGGCCGCGGCGATCATGGTGGTCGTCTTCCTCTCGTTCGTCACCTCCCAAGAGGTGTTCCTGAAGCTGTTCGGGATCGGCCTGGCGTCGGCGATCTTCCTCGACGCCACGCTGGTCCGGATGGTGCTCGTGCCGGCGGTGATGTCGCTGCTCGGCAAGTGGAACTGGTGGATTCCGAACTGGCTGGAGCGGCGGCTGCCTCGCCTGGAGGTGGAGCAGGGCGCCCCGGCCGGCGCCGAGGGCCGAGCCTAGCCCCGAACCGGCGGACTTGGCGCGTTTGTCCGGATATACCGGGCAAACGCGCCATTTCGCCTAGGCGTGGCGGTCTGCGGGCCCGGGTGGGCCGGTCGGTAAGGTCAGTAGGTTGGCCATGAGTACGTCCGCGACCCAGAAGTCACCCCTGGAGCCCTTCTCCGAGCCGGTCAGAAAGTGGTTTCAGGCGTCGTTCGAGGCTCCGACCCCCGCCCAGGCCGCCGGCTGGCCCGCGATCGCCTCGGGCGGGCACACCCTGATCTGTGCCCCGACGGGGTCGGGGAAGACACTGGCGGCCTTCCTCTGGGGGATCGACCGCCTCGCTCGCGAGCCCGAGCGGCTCGGCTCGGGAGTGCGGATCGTCTACATCTCGCCCCTCAAGGCCCTCTCCTACGACATCGAGCGCAACCTGCGGGCACCGCTGCAGGGAATCGGCGCACCCATCTCGGTCGCGCTGCGCACCGGCGACACCCCCCAGTCCGAGCGCCGGAAGATGCGCCGCGAGCCGCCCGACATCCTGATCACGACGCCGGAGTCGCTGTATCTGATGATCAGCTCGCGGAGCGCGCGAGATCTTGGGCGGAGTCGAGGCGGTGATCGTCGACGAGATCCACGCGGTGGCGCCGTCGAAGCGGGGCTCTCATCTGGCGCTGACGTTGGAGCGGCTCGATCATCTGGTCGACCAGGCTGGTGGCGCGCGGGTCCTGTCGCCGGATTCACCGCAGACGCGGAAAACAGTCGCGCCGGCGGATGAATCCGGCGCCACCCGCGCGAGCAGCCGCATCGGCCCACAGCGAATCGGTCTCTCCGCGACCCAGCGGCCGTTGGAGCGGATCGGCGACTTCCTCGTGGGCGCGGGGCGTGAGCTGCGAGATCGTCGACGCCTCGGAGCCCAAGCAGCTCGACCTCGAGATCGTCGTCCCGGTCGAGGACATGGTCGAGCCCAGTCCCCTCGACAACAAGCGCCGCGACGGAGCCGACACGGGCAAGACTCCGCCGCCCAAACTCGACACTTCACCCGAGCGAATCGACCCGGGCCCGATCGAGGCCTCGCTCGACCCCGCCACCAACACCCGCTCGATCTGGCCGGCGATCTACCCCGAGCTGCTGAGGTTGGTTCGCGAGCACAGCTCGACGATCGTCTTCGTCAACAACCGACGTGCCGCCGAGCGGATCGCCAAGCGTCTCAACGAGATGCACAACGACGAGCTCGAGGAGGAGCTGCCGGCCACCGAACATGCCGGCAACTCCAAGAACGGAGACAAGGCACCTCCGGAGATCGCCCGCGCCCACCACGGCTCGCTCTCCCACGAGGAGCGAGCGCTGGTCGAGGAGCTGCTCAAGTCGGGCCAGCTGCCCTGCCTGGTGGCGACCTCCTCGCTCGAGCTCGGCATCGACATGGGCGCGGTGGACCTGGTGATCCAGGTGGAGTCGCCGAAGTCCGTCACCCGCGGGCTGCAGCGAGTCGGCCGCGCCGGACACACCCTCGGAGAGGTCTCCAAGGGCCGGATCTTCCCCAAGTTCCGAGCCGACCTCCTCGAGTGCGCAGTCGTCGCGCAGCGCATGCGCATCGGGGCAGATCGAGGAGACCGTCATCCCTCAGAACCCACTCGACGTGCTCGCCCAGCACCTGGTCTCGATGGCCGCGCTCGATGAGTGGGAGATCGACGAGGTCGAGAAGCTCGTCCGCTCGGCGCAGCCCTTCGCGGAGCTCTCTCGCGAGCAGCTCGAGAACGTGCTCGACATGCTCGACGGGCGCTACCCGTCGGAGCGCTTCGCCGAGCTGCGGCCGCGGATCGTCTGGGACCGGACCAAGGGCACGATGCGGGGACGGCCCGGGGCACGCCAGCTCGTCGTCGCCAACGCCGGGACGATCCCCGACCGCGGCCTCTACGGCGTCCACCTCCCGGACGGCCGGCGAGTGGGCGAGCTCGACGAGGAGATGGTCTACGAGGCGCGCCCCGGCCAGACCTTCCTACTCGGGGCCAGCACCTGGCGCATCGAGGAGATCACCCGCGACCGGGTGATCGTCACCCCCGCGCCCGGGACACCCGGAGCGGTTCCCTTCTGGCGCGGCGACGGGATCGGCCGCCCGGCCGAGCTCGGCAAGGCGATCGGCGCCTTCAGCCGCGAGGCGGTCAACGCCGACCCCAAGCAGCTGGCCAAGGACAACGACCTCGACAAGCTCGCTGCGCAGAACCTCGTCAACTACCTGACCGAGCAGCAGGCGGCCACGCGGGTCGTCCCCTCGGACGAGGCGATCGTGATCGAGCGCTTCCGCGACGAGATCGGCGACTGGCGTCTCTGCGTGCTCTCTCCCTTCGGCGGCCGGGTGCACGCGGCCTGGGGCCTGGCGCTCGCGGCCAAGATCCGAGACGACAAGGACCTGGAGGCCGATGCGATCTGGTCGGACGACGGGATCGTCATCCACCTGCCCGACGCCGACGAGCCGCCTCCCGG
The DNA here is from genome assembly GCA_963777575.1 of uncultured Solirubrobacterales bacterium. GTDB lineage: Bacteria > Actinomycetota > Thermoleophilia > Solirubrobacterales > 70-9 > DASUPK01. The sequence continues at coordinate 22,541 of CAVZRH010000019.1, forward strand.
CGACCTGGTGATGATCGAGCCCGACGAGCTCGACGACCTGGTGATTCGCGAGCTCTCGGGCTCCGCCCTGTTCGGCGCCCGGTTCCGCGAGAACGCCTCCCGCTCGCTCCTGATCCCGCGGGCCTGGCCCGGCAAGCGGACCCCGCTCTGGCAGCAGCGGCTCAAGTCCCAGAGCCTGCTCGAGGTCGCCCGGGACTTCCCCCGCTTCCCCGTGATCCTCGAGACCTACCGCGAGGTGATGCGGGACGTCCTCGATCTGCCCGCCCTGAAGGAGCTGCTCCGCGACCTGCACTCCCGCAAGATCACGATGGTCGAGGTCGAGACGCCCACCGCCTCGCCCTTCGCCTCCTCGCTGCTGTTCGACTACGTCGCCACCTACATGTACGAGGGGGACACCCCGAACGCCGAGCGCCGCGCCGCAGCACTCGCACTCGATCGCGACCTGCTGGCCGAGCTGCTCGGCCAGGAGGAGCTCCGCGAGCTGATCGATCCGGAGGCGCTGGCCGAGGTCGCCGAGCAGCTCCAGCACCTGACGGAGGCCGGACTCGCAAAGGACCGCGACGGCCTCCAGCAGATCCTCCGCCGGCTGGGCGACCTGACGGCCGAGGAGTGCGAGCAGCGCACCGAGGAGGGCTACTCGGCCGCGTCCATGCTGGAGAAGCTGGTCAAGGAGCGCAGGGCCGCCGTGGTCAGGATCGCCGGCGAGGAGCGCTACATCGCCGCCGAGGATGCCGGCCTCTATCGCGACGCCCTCGGGGTGCCGGAGCCGGCCGGCCTGCCCGAGAGCTTCCTCGAGCCGATCGAGGACGCGCTCGTGTCCCTGGTACGGCGCTACGCCGCCACCCATGTGCCCTTCCCCACCCGGCAGCTGGCCGATCGGTACGGGGTGGATCCGAGCTCCGCGCTGAAGGAGCTGGAGCGGTCCGGCAACGTGGTTCGTGGTGAGCTGCTCCCGGGTGGCACTGCCCGAGAGTGGTGCGAGGCCGACGTGCTGCGCCGGCTGCGCCGGGCCAGCCTCGCCAGGCTGCGCAAGGAGGTCGAGGCCACCGATCCGCGCGAGCTGGCCCGATTCCTGCCGAGCTGGCAGAACGTCGATGCCCACAGCCGCTCCGGTGCCGGAGCGGATCGACTGCGCGAGGCGCTCATCTCCCTGCAGGGAGTCGCGCTGACGCCGAAGACGTGGGAACGGGACGTCCTGCCAAGGCGTCTCGGGTCGTACAGCCCGACCTGGCTCGACGAGCTCTGCACCAGCGGCGAGCTGGTCTGGGTCGGGGCCGGGTCCCTGGGCCGCAATGACGGCAAGGTCGCCTTCTACTTCCGCGAGGACGTCAGACTCGCCGGCCCGCCGCCGGGCAACGCGAAACTGGATCGTCCCGAGAGCGAGATCCACGACGCGATCCGCGAGCGTCTCGCCCACGGACCCTGCTTCTGGCTCGACCTGCTGGAGCTGGACGGCTCGGCCGAGGAGCTCCACGAGGCCCTCTGGGACCTGGCCTGGTCCGGCGAGGTGACCAACGACGCCTTCGCGCCGCTGCGGGCGCCCCGTCTGCGGGCCGCTCAGCGCAACGATCGAGGCGGCCGTCGCTTCGCCCGTCGCCGTGCGGCGGCGGCCGGGACCGTGATCGGGCGTTGGTCGCTCACCACGCCCCTCTTCGCGGATGCTCCCTCGGCCGGCCCGAGGACTCGCGCGCTGGCCGAGTTGATGCTCGAGCGACACGGGATCGTCACCCGCGAGACGGCGATCGCCGAGGGCATTCCCGGTGGCTTCGCCTCGATCTACGGGGAGCTCCAGAACCTCGAGCTGCTCGGGACGGCCAGACGGGGCTACTTCGTCGAGGGCCTCGGCGGCGCCCAGTTCGCACTCCCCGGGGCGGTGGAGCGGCTGCGCAGCCTGCCGCAGGCCGACGGCTCGCTGCAGGTTCTGGCGGCGACCGACCCGGCAAATCCTTATGGAGCCACACTCTCCTGGCCCAAGCTCGAGGGCCAGCGCCGGCCCGCCCGGACCGCCGGCGCCTACGTGATGCTGCGCGACGGCGAGCCGATCGTGTACGTCGAGCGCGGCGGCAAGGGGCTCCTCCGCCTGCAGAGGATCGACGACGGCGAGTTCATCGAGTGCCTCGCGGCGCTCGCCGAGGCCGCCCAGGCGGGCCAGATCGAGAAGCTCGCGGTCGAGCGCATCGACGGCGAGGCAGTGATCGGCTCTGGGATGGAGGCCGCGCTGATCGAGGCCGGCTTCCGGCGCCAGCCGCGCCGCCTGGTCGCCTGATGGCCGAGGGGGACTCGATCCTCCGTATCGCCCGGCGCCTCGACAAGGCCCTCACCGGCGAGGCGATCTCGGCACGCACGCCGGGGCCCCGGCGGCCGACGGGTCTCGCCACCGGCCAGCTCGACGGCCGCGTCCTCGAGCGAGTCGAGAGCCGCGGAAAGAATCTTCTCCTCCACTTCGAGGATCGGCTCGTCCTCCACAGCCACCTGGGGATGCGGGGCACCTGGCAGCTCTACCGCGAGGGCGAACGCTGGCGCCGGCCGCGCTCCCAGGCCTGGATCGCGCTGACGGGCAGTGGCGCCGAGGCGGTCAACTTCGGCGGCTCCAGGATGCGGATCGCGACCGAGGCTCAGCTGCGGCAGGATCCGCGACTCGCGCGACTGGGACCCGACGTCCTGGCCGACGACTTCGACTCGTCGGCGGTGATCGGTCGCATGCGAGCGATCGCGCCCGAGATCGAGCTCGGCCAGGCGCTCCTCGGACAGCGACTGGTGGCCGGGATCGGCAACATCTTCAAGTCCGAGGGCTGCTTCGCCGCCCGGATCGATCCGAATCGCCGCGTCGACGCGCTCGGCGACGAGGAGCTCGAGGAGGTGCTGATCGCGACTCGAGGCCTGATGCTCGAAGCGGTGGAGTCCGGCCGCCAGCCGAAGCGCATCTACAGACGGGCCGGCCAGCCGTGTCCGCGCTGCGGAACGCAAATCCAATCGCGCGCGCAGGGCGACGAGGCGCGGACGACCTACTGGTGTCCAAGCTGCCAAGCGCCCTGAACCCGCGATAATCACGAGTGGGTATGGAGAGCGGAGCCAGACAACAGATCATCGAGCTCCTCGGTGGCGTTCCGCTGTTCTCGGAGCTCACCCAGGATGATCTCGATCGCGTCGCGCAGGTGGCGATCCCGCGCCGGTTCCCCCGCGAGACCCGGGTGTTCCACGAGGGCGACCCCGGCGACGCCTGCTACATCGTCAGCCAGGGCAGCTGCCGGGTCACACGCCAGCATTCCGACGGCCGCGTGATCACACTGGCCACGCTCGGTCCGGGGGCGATCTTCGGCGAGCTGGCGATGCTCGACGGAGAACGGCGATCCGCGAGCGTCGAGGCCGCCGAGAACACCGAGCTTCTGGCCCTTCCCGCCACCGACATGCGGAGCCTGATCCGCTCCCATCCGGAGATGGCCGAGAAGCTCGTCGTGGCGCTCACCCGCCGCCTGCGCGAGGCGAACGAGCGGATCTCCCGTCAGTCCTTCCAGACGGTTCCCAGCCGCGTCGCGGGCGTCCTCAACCAGCTGCTCGCCGAGGAGGGCGTCACGCCGATCGTCAAGGACGGGGTCACCATCCGGCTGCGCCAGTCGGACCTCGCCCAGATGGCCGGGACCTCGCGCGAGAGCGTCAGCCGCTTCCTCGCCACGCTCGAGCGTGCGGGCGTGGTGCAGGTCGGCCGCGGCCGCGTCACCGTGGTCGAGCCCGAGCGGCTGGACGCCTACATATTCTGAGTCTTCCGGTGCGCCGCGATCCCGACTTCGCGGAGCAGCGGGCCTGGATGGTGGAGCGCCATCTCCGCCGGCGCGGCATCTCCGACGAGCGGGTGCTTCGCGCGATGGCGGCGGTGCCCCGCGAGCACTTCGTCCCCGAGAACGTGCGTCGGAGCGCGTACAACGACTCGGCGCTGCCGATCGGCCACGAGCAGACGATCTCGCAGCCCTGGGTGGTCGCGGCGATCTGCCAGGCCCTGCACCTCGACGGCGACGAGAGGGTGCTCGAGATCGGGACGGGCTCCGGCTACTCGGCCGCGGTTCTCTCACAGCTCGCGGACCAGGTCGTCAGCGTCGAGCGAGTCCCGGAGCTCGGCGAGTGGGCTCGGGAGCGGCTGAACGAGCTGGGAATCGAGAACGTCGAGGTGATCGTCGGTGACGGAAGCCGCGGCTATTCCGAGCGGGCTCCCTACGACGCGATCGCCGTCCACGCAGCGTCACCCGAGGCGCCCCACAGCCTGCTCTCGCAGCTCGCGCCCGAAGGCCGGCTCGTCGTCCCGATCGCGACGGCCTCCGCGGACCTGCTCACCGCCTTCGCCAGGGAGAACGGAGACCTGCGCCAGGAGACGATCGGGCCCTGCCGATTCGTCCCGCTGATCGGCGCCGAGGGCTTCGACCCACCTGAGACCCAGCAGTAAGTAGGCTCGCCGGGTGAACTCGGCCCTCTACGTCCTCAACTTCTACTCGCCGGTATTCGTCGACCAACTGCGCAGCGGCCGCAAGACGGCGACGATCCGGCTCGGGGACAAGTCGCGCAAATACAAGCGGGGACAGGTCGTCTGGATCACGGTCGGCTATCGCCACCAGCCCCGGGAGAAGATCTTCGCCGCCGTGATCGACGACGTCGAGGTGAAGAAGGTCTCGGAGCTCTCACCGCGCGACATCGAGCACGACAACCCCGAGTTCCGTCGGCGCGAAGAGACAATCGATTTCCTGGCCACGATCTACACGCGCTCCATCTCCGACGACGACACGGTCACGGTGATCCGCTTCTCCCAGATCGTCGAACGCCCGTCGACGCAGTTCGGCAATGGCGAAACGCCATCGCGCAACTGACGCTCAGCGGACGAAATGGCCGAATACCGCTTCCTCACCACCTGGCTGCTCGAGGCCGAGCGCGAGCGCGTCTGGGACGCGATCTACGAGTCCGAGCGCTGGCCTGAATGGTGGAAGGGCGTCGAGGAGGCCGAGAAGCTCGAGGAGGGCGACGAGATCGGCGTCGGCCAGTACGGCCGCTACGTCTGGAAATCGAAGCTGCCCTACAGACTCGAGTTCTTCGTCCGCACAACCAAGGTCGAGAAGCCTCACCTGCTGGAGGGCGACGCCTCGGGCGAGCTCACCGGCGTCGGCCGCTGGCGCCTGTTCGAGCAGGGCGGGGTCACCGCCGCCCTGTATGAGTGGAACGTTCGGACCACGCGCGCCTGGATGAACCTGCTCGCCCCGGTGGCCCGCCCGATCTTCGCCGTCAACCACGACTACGTGATGCGAAACGGCGGTCAGGGCCTCGCCGGGCTGCTCGGGGCTCCGCTGCTCGCGATCGACTAGCCGAGCGCGGCCGAGCTCGCTCTCTGGCTACAATCAGCCGGGCGCTGGCACTCGCCTATCGAGAGTGCCAAACCGCACCGGCCTTGAGAACCACCCACCCCAGCTAGGAGGAAAGCCGATGAAGTTGAAGCCGCTAGGCGACCGCCTGATCGTTCAGGCGGTCGAAGAGGAGGAGACGACCGCAAGCGGGATCGTCCTCCCAGACACAGCCAAGGAAAAGCCGCAGAAGGGCAAGGTGCTCGCTGTCGGCGACGGAGAGGTCAAGGAGGACGGCAGCCGCCGCCCGCTCGATGTGAGCGAGGGCGACGAGGTCCTCTACTCCAAGTACGGAGGCACCGAAATCACCGTCGACGGGGACGAGCTGCTCGTCCTGCGCGAGTCAGACGTACTCGCCAAGGTCGGCTAGACAGGACTTAGGAAGGAGGAAGCACAAATATGGCTCACAAGGAGCTGAAGTACGACGAGGATGCGCGAGGCGCCCTGCAGGACGGGGTCGACGCCGTGGCCAATGCGGTCAAGGTGACGCTCGGTCCCAAGGGTCGCTATGTCGTCCTCGATAAGAAGTTCGGAGCGCCCACCATCACCAACGACGGCGTCACCATCGCTCGAGAGATCGAGGTCGAGGACGTCTTCGAGAACCAGGGTGCTCAGCTGGTGCGAGAGGTGGCGACCGCCACCAACGACGTCGCCGGCGATGGAACCACCACTGCGACGCTGCTCGCCCAGACGATCGTGAGGCACGGCCTCAGGAACGTGGCTGCCGGCGCTAACCCGCTCGGGCTGCGTCGCGGCATCGAGAAGGCCGTCGACGAGGTCGTCGACAACCTCCGCGAGAAGCAGTCGAAGGAGATCGCGGGCAAGGAGCAGATCGCTCGAGTCGCGGCCATCTCGGCCGCCGACGACGAGATCGGCAACATCATCGCCGACGCCATCGACAAGGTCGGCAAGGACGGCGTGGTCAACGTCGAGGAGGGCCAGACCTTCGGCATGGAGCTGGAGTTCACCGAGGGGATGCAGTTCGACAAGGGCTACATCTCGCCCTACATGGTCACCGACCAGGACCGCATGGAGGCCGTGATCGAGGACCCGTACATCCTGATCGCCAACCAGAAGATCGGCTCGGTGCGCGACATCCTGCCGGTGCTGGAGCAGGTGATGCAGGGTGGCAAGTCGCTGCTGATCATCGCCGAGGACGTCGAGGGCGAGACCCTCGCGACCCTGGTGGTGAACAAGCTCCGCGGCACCTTCACCGGCGTGGCCGTCAAGGCGCCCGGGTTCGGCGACCGCCGCAAGCGGATGCTGGAGGACATCGGCATCCTCACCGGCGGCGAGGTGATCACCGAGGAGATGGGCCTGAAGCTGGAGAACACCCAGCTCGACCAGCTCGGCAAGGCGCGTCGCGTCGTGGTCTCGAAGGACACGACCACGATCATCGACGGCGCCGGCGATTCCGAGCAGATCAAGGGCCGCATCAAGCAGATCAAGTCCGAGGTCGAGACCACCGACTCCGACTTCGACCGCGAGAAGCTGCAGGAGCGGCTGGCCAAGCTGGCCGGCGGCGTCGCGGTCGTCAAGGTCGGCGCGGCCACCGAGACCGAGATGAAGGAGAAGAAGCACCGTGTCGAGGACGCCCTGCAGGCGACTCGGGCGGCGCTCGAGGAGGGCATCGTCCCGGGCGGAGGCGTCGCGCTGCTGAACGCCCAGGACGCGATCAAGCTCGACTCCTATGACGACGACGATGAGCGCACGGGCGCATCGATCATCCAGCGCTCGCTCGAGGCACCGATTCGGCAGATCGCCGACAACTCGGGCTTCGAGGCCTCGGTCGTGGTCGAGAAGGTCCGCGGCCTGAAGGACGGCGAGGGCCTGAACGCGGCCGATGGCGAGTACGGCGACCTGGTCGCCGCCGGCGTCATCGACCCGACCATGGTCACCCGCTCGGCGCTTGCAGAACGCCGCGTCGATCGCCAAGAACATCCTCACCACCGAGGCGATCGTCGCCGAGCCACCCGAGAAGGACGGCGCGGGCGCGATGCCGGGTGGCGGCATGCCCGACATGGGCGGGATGATGTAGCGATACCCTCGCTTGCAACAGGCGAGTGTTTCTTCGAGAGGCCCGGCATCCGCCGGGCCTCTCTGCGTCCGGGGCGCTTTGCTCGTCATATCGACCGCTAAAGCGCCCCGTCCGGGCGCCGATGGGACGGCGTGCGACTCTTCGGGTCCTTGCTGCTCGTGGGCGCCGCGGTCACCCTGGGGCTGCACTTCATCGGTGCACCGGAGGAGCTCTACCGCTGGCTCTACCACCACCTGCTCTCCGGGCTCGACGTGCCGGACGAGCCGTCGCAGGGCACCGTCGACGCGATCAGCTACGTGTCACTGATCGGCGGTCTCCTCGAGCTCATCGCCGGGGCGGCCTTACTCGGGATCGATCGAGTCCGAAGCTCGCCTTCGGAAGTACGCTGAGACTGGAGCCATGGCGATCGACCTGGTCATCGACGTCGAGAACACCCCGGGCGCGCTGGCGGACGTTGCAGACGCCATCAGCGATGCCGGCGTCAATCTCGCTGCGGCGACCTGCGTGGGACCAGGCGACCGGGCCGAGCTCCACATCCTCGTGCCGCACGGCGAGGCCGCGAAGCATGCCCTGGCGATATCTCATGTTGCGGTGACCGGCGAGCGCGAGGTCGTCGTCGTCGAGGTCGACGATCGCCCCGGCGTCCTCGCGGACCTGACTCATAAGATCGCCCGAGCCGGGGTCAACCTCGACCTCGTCTACGTCGCCACGCGCAACCGGATCGTCTTTGGGTCCGAGGACATCGAGGCTCTGCGCGCCGCCCTGGACGTAGCGCAGTAGCGCCCGTCAGCCCCGAGCGCCGAGCACCTCGCCCATCGCCCGCGGCTCGACCCCGAGGCTCTCCGCGTCGGCGGTTCCCCGCTCGCTGGTCATCGGCACCTCCATCAGCTCGGCCTCCTCCCAGGTCGCGAAGACGGAGGGGCCGGCGAGCAGCTCGAGCGCGCGCAGGCTGGTGCGCACCAGTGGGAGTGGCACGTGCACCAGCGGCCGTTCTCGCCCGTTCGCCTCGATCACCACCTCCACGATGTCGTCGTAGGAGAGCAACTCGGGGCCGGCGAGCTCGTAGCGGCCGTTGGAGTCCGGATTCGAGCCCTCTCCGTCGAGGGAGGCGGCGACGCAGCGCGCCACGTCACGCGCCCAGATCGGCTGGTAGAGGGCGTGGCCCGATCCCGAGACCGGGACGGCGGGAAGCAGGGACAAGCGCTGCAGCAGCGTGATCCACGGGTCCCCCGGGCGGTAGATGATCGACGGAGCGAAGATCGTCGAGTCGAGTGGGGACTCACGCACGGCCCGCTCGGCGAGCGCCTTGGAGCGAAAGAAGCGGGTGCGCTGAAACGCGGTCGCCCCCATCGCCGAGAAGAAGAGAAAGCGCTCAACCCCCGCCCGCTCAGCCGCGTGCAGCAGGCGGGCCGTCGCGAGCCCGTTGACCTCCTCGATCGTGGCGCCCGGTTGGTCGCGGATCGCCGCCGCGAGGTGGATCACCGTGTCAACGCCTCGCATGGCATGCCGGAGGGAGAACGGATCCCCGATGTCCCCCAGCGTGATCTGCACGTCGACCCGGTGCTCGCCGAGCTTGCGCGGATCGCGGACCAGGGTCCTCACCTCGCGGCCTTCGGCGAGCAGAACGGGCAGGAGCTCTCCCCCGACCACGCCGGTTGCTCCCGTGAGCAGGATCACCGGGCGGACTGTAGCCACACGTGAGCCGTGTCAGCACCGGCCCGCCTTGGTGCGCGGAGCGGCCCACTAACCTAAAATGTCGCGTCCAGCGGCGCCCGATGGGCGCCGCAATCGCAACCACGACCCGGGAAAGGAATACGCGCCTTGGCCTACGTCATCGCGGAGCCCTGCATCGGCGAGAAGGACAACTCTTGCGTAGAGGTCTGTCCCGTCGACTGCATCCATCCCACCCCGGACGAGCCCGACTACGACAACGTCAAGCAGCTCTTCATCGATCCGGACGAGTGCATCGACTGCGACGCCTGCGTGGAGGCGTGCCCCGTGGATGCCTGCTTCGCCGAGGACCAACTCCCGGAGGAGTGGCAGAAGTACACCGAGATCAATCTCGAGTACTACAAGTCGAAGGCCTGACTCGCGGCCACCGGGGTCGTCCTCCCGGTAACCAGCCGACTCGCTGAGGCGGGACGCAGGATCGGCGCCGCCACCAGCGCCAGGTAGACGAGCAGCAGTACGTTCCTCACCGCCAGCGGCCAGACGAAGCTGCCGGTCAGCGCGTCGACCCCGTCGTAGTGCTGCAGCTCGATCTGGGTGAAGAGGATCGCCAGGAGGAGCACCACGTTCTCCCTGCGGATGCCGTAGGCACAGGCCGAGATGGGCAGGAGCCAGAGCAGGAACTGGGGCGAGAGGACCGGAGCGAAGACCACGAGCACGGCGAGCAGAGCGCAGACGAGCTCGAAGTTCGTCGCTCTGGAGCGCCAGCCCGCCGAGACGAGCCAGAGGTAGCCGGCCGCACCGAGCACCACCGATATCCAGCGGGCCGCCGTCGCGCCCGAGGCCGAGATCTCGAAGCCGCCGTGGCCCACCCCGGTCGAGACACCCGAGACCCCGAGGACGTGCGCCACCTCGAAGACGCTCGCACCGAGGCTCTCCACCTGGAGCGTTCGCTCGGTGTGGTAGCTGATGGCCGAGCCGAACTCATCGCCCATCACGATCACCGCGCCGGCGCAGAGCAGCAGCGGGATCGCACCGGCGACCAGCACCCGCCGCAGGTTCCTCTCCCCCCGCAGAAGGGCGGGATAGAGGAGGAGGGGGAAGGCCTTGATCGCGACTCCGACGGACAACAGTCCCGACCAAGTTGCCGAGCGGCCCCGATCGCGCGCCAGCACCGCCGCCAGCACGAAGAGGGTCGGCACAAGATCGAAGCGATCCAGGGCGAGCGGCCCGTAGTCGATCAGCGATCGGTCGAGCACGACCCCCGACAGGGTCAGCAGGCCGACCGTGTAGACCCCCAGGGCGGAGAGCACCCGTCCCGTCTCGCCCGGCAGGGCGAGCGCGACCAGCACGATGATCGCCAGGTCGAAGGCGAGCATCTCCCACATGAACCCATCGACGAAGCCCTGCGTTGAGTCGTCCACGTACGCGGGGGCGATGAGTACGGGCACCGAGAGCGGCGGGTACTCGATCCCTTGATCCCGGTAGGGCAGATCGCCGTCCTTGATCGCCTTCGCCTGAGGCGCAAAGTCATTGACCAGGATCGACGACCAGTCGCCGATCGTCGGCACGAAGAGGGCGAGATGGAGGGCGCAGACGAGGGCCGCGGCGGTCGCCCGCCAGCGGAACGGCACGGCCCTACTGGACCATCGGGAGCTCGGTGCCGCTGACGCCGCCGTTCGCCTGCGCCGCCGCCGGCACTGCCTGCATCACGGGTAGCTCGACCGGCGTCGAGGCGACGATGCCACGGGCGGCCTCGCGGATCATCTGGGAGGCGGGGGCGTCGGGGTCCTCGACCACCAGGGGCCTGCCCTCGTCGGCGTGCTCGCGGAGCTCGCTGGAGAGCGGCACCTTGGCGAGCAGTGGCACGTCGAGCTCATCGGCCAGCAGCTGGCCGCCGCCCTCGCCGAAGATCGCCACGCGCTCACCATCCGGGCCGGTGAAGGCCGACATGTTCTCGATCACGCCGAGCACCTCCAGGTCGACCTTCGAGGCCATCTCCGCGGAACGCCTGGCGACGCTCTGCGCCGCCGGCTGCGGGGTGGTGACGATCACGATCTTGGCCTGCGGCAGCAGTTGGGCGAGTGTCATGGAGACGTCGCCCGTGCCCGGGGGCAGATCGAGCAACAGGTAGTCCAGCTCGTCCCAGGCGACGTCCTCGAGGAACTGCTGGATCGCCTTGTGGAGCATCGGGCCGCGCCAGACCACGGCGGCGTTCTCCTCGACGAAGAAGCCGATCGACATCACCGTCGGTCCCGACGGCGAGACGGGCGGGATGATCTTGCGCTCGGGCGAGACCTCCGGCTTCTGGTTGATGCCGAGCATCCTCGGGATCGAATAGCCATAGACGTCGCAGTCGAGCGCCCCCGCCTTGTGGCCCTCGGCGTGGAGGGCCGCGGCCAGGTTCGCGGTCATCGTGGACTTGCCGACCCCGCCCTTGCCGGAGGCCACGCAGATCACGTTCTTGACCTGGGCCAGCGCGCCCTCGGGGAGCTTCGGACGGCCCAGCTTCTGCTGGAGGTCCGACTTCTCGCCGTCGGAGAGGACGTCGAAGCCGACGTCGACGGAGTTGACGCCCTCGAGCTCGGCGACGTTCTTCACCACGGCCTGCTGGAAGTGCGAGCGGATCGGGCACCCGGGAGTGGTGAGCGAGACGACCACCTCGACGCGCCCGTCGTCGCGAATCTCGATCGAGCGCACCATGCCGAGCTCGACGATCGAACGCCGCAGCTCGGGGTCGATCACGCTGGTGAGCTTCTCGGTTACCTGATCCTTGGTGGGCATGGCTGTTGAAAGTCTAGGGACCACCGTCCGTTTGCCCCGATAGCCCCATCCCCACAAAAGAAAACCGGGCCACAAAGGGCCCGGTTTTCAGGGAGGAGAGGTTGCTGCTTTCCGCGCCCGTCCTGACGGTTGGGGCGGAACTTCTCCGGGCGCGCCACCCCTCGGGGCGGCCCGGGCTAAGCGACTAGACGCGCTCGGCGACCTTCTTCACGGTCGGCTCGACGCGCTCGCGGTAGACCGGCTCGATCCGCTCCTTGACGATCGGCTCGACGCGCTCCTTGTAGACCGGCTCGACGCGCTCGCGGTAGACGGGCTCGACGCGCTCACGCGCCTTGCGGGCCTGGCCGACGAGCTGGTCGGTGACCTGGCGACGGACGTCCCCGCCCTTCGCCTCGGCCTTCTCGAGCTCGGCGGCGAGCCGCTTGCGCAGCGACTCGATCTCGCTCTTGCGACCGTCGGAGTTGCGGAGGGTCTGGACCCGCTTCTGGAGCGTGTCGATCTCCTGGGAGCGCGCCTCGGAGTTGGTCCACGTCTCGGCGGTGGTCCGGACGCTGTCGGCGACGGCGGGGCCGGCCCCGATCGCGACGTCCACGGCCTGCAGCGCCTGCTCCGACGGCTTGCGGCCGGTGGTGGAGGCGGCGGTGCCGTTCTTCGCCTGGGTCTGGGTCTTGGTCTTCGTCTCGGTCTTGGTGGGCATCTCGGCTTTGATCCCTTCAAAGTTGCTTACGTCGGACTGTCGCTCTCAGCGAGTTCGGCAGGCTAGCACCGAACACACGTTTTGGCGAACACATGTTCTTACCCCGCCTCCCTGGGGTTGGTTACACGCGGCCGAAGAGCGCGAAAAAGCGTCCTTCGCGAGCCGCGCCGACGCGCTCGACCCAGCTCTCGGGGCTATCGAGCTCCTCCGGGCGGGGCAGCGCCTCCGGGTCGCTCCAGGCGCGGTTGAGCGTGCGAATTCCGTGGGCGCGGACGACCTCGTCGGCGAACGCCTTGCCGCGCCGGTACTGGGCCAGCTTCATCTCCAGCCCGAGCACCTTGGAGACGATCGAGTCGAGCAGGCCCCGGCGGTCGCGATCGCGGTCGAGCGCGCGCCGCAGCTCGCTGTAGCCCGGATCGAGCTGATCTCCCACGGCATCCATGACGTGCTCCGCATAGCCCTCGACCAGCGTCATCGTCGCCGTCAGGCGGTCGATCAGGCGGCGCTGGTCCTCCGGCAGCAGCAGCGTGGCGAGCTCGCCGGCCTTCACCGAGCGGACCAGCTCGCGGGGGTTGAGCCGGGCGAGCTTGCCGAGGATCTCGGCCGGCTTCACCTCGACGGCGGCCTTCTCGAAGAGCTCCTCGGCGATCCCGCCGATGTGCTCACGCAGCCAGGGCACGGAGGAGAAGTGAACGGCGTGGGTGGTCTCGTGGAGCGCGATCCAGCGCAGGAAGAGGTCGCGATCGACCTGGAGGCGGGCTCTCGCGGAGGAGAGGTTGGGCCCGACGAAGAGCAGCCTGGGCGCACGGGCGGGGCCGATCAGGGCCACGTCGTACTGGCCGATCACCCGCTGGGAGAGATAGCCGACCGCGAGCCCGACCTCCGCCCCGGTCGCCGCGCGCACGATCGTCCGCTGAATGCCGGCGGCTCTGCCGTTGCTCGAGCCCGACATCCGGTCCCCGAGGTGCTCCTCGACCCGAGACGAGAGATCCTGAAACGACTCGAGGTTGACCCGGGCCCACTCGGCCCGATCGACCAGCTCCGCCTCGGGCAGGGTGCCCTTCGGCCTCAGCCCCGTGTAGCGGCGGACCAGGCGCGCGGCTCGCTCGGACTCCGCGCGGAGCTCCTGCTCGCTCCCGTCCCATTCGGGGCCCGACCCGGAGAGGGCGAGTGCGAGCCGTTCGGCGAGGTTCCAGTCGACCAGGCGCTCAGGCATGCACGGCGTCTTGGGCCTCGCGCAGCACGCGCAGGTCTTCCGCCGTCCGTGCGGCGGCGACGTCGTAGCGGGCACCGAGGTCGAGCGGGGCGTCCCCGAGCCCGCCGCCGGCGAACTCGAGCGCCGCTCCCGCGCAGCGTGCGACCAGTTGGCCGGCCGCGGCGTCGACCGAGCGGGCGTTGCGTGTGGTGAGCATGCCGTCGTAGCGACCAGCGGCGACGTAGCAGAGGGCCACCGCAATCGAGCCCGGGACGCGGATCCGGTAGGTGCGGCCCTGGAGCAGCTCCGCGGCCTTCAGGACGCGCTCCGGCTTGGTCGCTTCGAGCGCGATCACCTCGAGGCCCTCGCCGGTCGCGACCTCCAGCGGGCGGCCGTCGAGCAGCGCATCCCCGTCGACGCTGGCGATGAACTCCTCGCCGGCGCCGAACTCGTAGACGTAGCCGAAGGTGACGTCCTCCATCGAGTCGCCGTCGGCAACCGCGACGCTGAGGCTGTGCAGGGGAATCGTCCGGCGGGCGTTGAGCGACCCGTCGATCGGGTCGATGACCACTCGCAGCGAGGACTCGCCATCGCCGAAGGTGACCGACCCTCGCTCCTCGGAGGTGGCGGTGAAGCTGTGGCCCTCGCGGTGAAGTGCCTCGAGCTCGTCGAAGACGGCGTCCTCACAGAGGCGGTCGATCGTCAGCGTCCTGTCCCCGCCTGCGCCGACGTCCTCGTACTGAGTGCGCTGAGCGATCGTCCGGTGCTCCTCAAAGATCCGCTTCTGCACCTCGACCGCGCGCCGGCAGGCGGCGGTCCACTGCTCGTCCGTGGGGGGCACGCGGGCGAGGTTAGCGGGGCCATCAATTAGCCTGAATTCGAATGGGAGACGAGCGCGACCACGGGGCGCCGAGGCTGAATGAGCAGCAGGAGGCCGTCGTCGCACACGACGAGGGCGCACTGCTCATCCTGGGTGTGGCGGGAAGCGGCCGCACCGAGGCCCTGGCCCGCAGGCTCGCCCGCCTGGTGGGGTCCGCGGATCGGGCGCTGGTGCTCACCCGCTCGGTGGCCACCGCGCGGCAGATCAGGACGCGTGCGGAGGCGACGATCGAGACCGCGTACGAGGAGCTCGTCGTCCACACCCACCCGGTGGCCGCCGCGCGGCTGCTCCGCGAGCACGCGACCGAAGCCGAGATCGACCCGTTCTTCGAGTCACTCAGCCCCGCCGAGCGCCTGGCGATGCTGCTCGACCGCATCGACGAGCTGCCATTGCGACGTCATGAGATCCGCGGTAACCCCGCCGGGCTCCTCGCCCGGATCGTCGACCGGATCGACGCGCTGAAGTCCGCCGGCGTGACGGCCGAGCGCTTCGGCCGCTGGGCCGACGAGCAGGCGGGTGGAACGCGCTCCGAGCGGGATTCCGCCGCCAGGGAGCGGGAGTTCGCCGAGATCTACGAGCGCCACGACTCGATGCTCCACTCGGCGGGCGCCATGGACGACATCGACGCCGTGCTCGAGCTGACCAGGCTGCTCGGCGAGCGGCCGGCGCTGGCAGGATCGATCGCCGAGCGCTTCCCGCATCTGCTGGTCGACGAGCTCGAGGACGCCTGCCCCGCCGAGCGGTCGCTGATCGAGGCGCTGACGCGCGGCTCGTCCTCCGCGGTCCTCTCCTGCGACGACGAGCAGGGCCGGGGGCCCTGCGATTCCGCCTCGGCCTGGGCGCGGCAGGCGATCGAGCCGCGCGAGGTCGCACTGGAGCCCACCTGGCGCTACGGCGGCGACCTGCTCGACGCGGCGCACGCGGTGGTGGCGCCCGCGTCCCGCGGTGCCGACATTCCGCGCCGAGCGGCCGGACCGCCGACTCGAGTTCGCTTCTGGTCCGGGACGAACGAGCGCGCCGAGGCCCAGGCCGTGGCTCGCGACATCGAGGGCGCCCTCGCCGCGGGCGAGGTGAAGATGGAGGAGATCTGCGTGGCCGTTCCGCGCGGCGGAGGCCCTGCGAGGGCGATCGCCGCCGCGCTCGAGGAACGTCGCGTTCCCTACCGGCTGAGCGGCCCCGGCGCCTTCTTCCAGCGCCCGGAGGTGCGCGACGTGATCGCCTGGCTTCGACTCCTGGCCGATCCCACCGACGCCGCCGCGGCGGTCCGCGCCCTCAGCAGGCCGCCGGTGGAGCTGCGCTCTGTCGACCTCGCTCGCTGCACGACGATCGCCCGGCGCCGCAAGCTCGACATGGTCTCCGCGCTGGAGGCCTCGCTCGAGAGCCCGCAGATCCCGCCCGAGGCCCGCGATCGCATCAGGGAGTTCCTGCAGCTCCACCGCGCGGCGGCCCGGGCCATGGGCGAGATGCGAGCCGACGTGTTCGTACGCCGGCTGATCGAGAGGATCGGCTTCCGGCGACATCGGCTCTTCGCCGCGCATCCCGAGGCGGCGGAGCGCCTGCGCAACCTCTCGCGCCTCGGTGAGCTCGCGGAGGCCTGGATGCGCCGCGAGCCGGGCGGTTCGAACCGCGACTTCGTCCGCTACCTGGTGGCGGTTTCCGAGGCGGGTGTTGCGCCCGTCGAGGAGCAGAACGAGCCGATCGCCGAGGCGATCAGGGTGATGCCTCTGGAGCGCACCAAGGGGCTCGAGTTCACGCGGGTCTACGTCGTCGGCCTGCACGCCGGGGCCGTGCCGGGCTCGGAGCCCGCCGGCCCGCCCGCAGTTCCCGCCGGGGTCGGAGCCGCGACGCCCTCGTACGAGGAGGAATCGAGACGGCTGCTCTACGTCGCGATGACGCGAGCGACTCAGGACCTGGTGCTGACGAGGCCGGCGGCGACCGAGGCCGGAGACGCCCGCCCCTCGCCCTTCTACGAGGACGCCCGCGCCGTACTGGATGCTCCCGAGCAGGAGCACGGCGAGGAGCTCTTCGGGCCGGCCGAGGGTCTGCAGGCCACCTACCGGATGATCCAGGACGAGGTCCTCGAGGAGGCCTGGCGTGCCGGCGGCAAGCTTCGCGAGCCTCGGCTCGACACCTATGTCGACGTCAACCGGGCCGTGGCGCGGTTCCTCGAGCTCGTCAAGCTCGCCGGCCTGATCCAGGGCTCGAGCGAGGAGCCCGTTTCGGACTCCCTGGCGGTGGTCAACGACCTGCTCGAGCAGGCGATCTCCGAGGAGCAGCGTGCGGCGCTGCGCGACTCCGGCCTCGACGCCTACCTCCTCGACGAGGAGGGCGCCGCCAAGCGCCGGCGGGAGCTGATCGCCAAGCGGGACGAGCCCTCGCTCGAGGCCTTTCTCCCGCGGCGCGGCGAGGGGCTGGCACTCTCCGCAACCGACATCGAGCTCTACCGGACCTGCCCGCTGAAGTACAAGTTCGCGCGGGTCTTCGGCATCCCGCAGGAGCCGACGATCAACCAGCGCTTCGGGATCGTCATCCACCAGGTCCTGGAGCGGTTCCACGGCCAACAGCCAGAATCAACGGCGGCCACAGACACCGCCGCCGGATCTACCAACGCGGGGAGCCTGGAGCGGCTGATGGGGCTGTTCGCCGTCGCCTGGCGACGGTCCGGCTTCGGCGAGTCCGACGACGAGCTCCAGTTCCGCGAGAAGGCGATCGAGGCGCTGCACCGCTATCACGCCCGCGAGGTCTCGAGCGGCTCGCAGCCGCGCTGGGTCGAGCGCAAGTTCGACTTCCGGATCGGCCCCCATCACCTGCGCGGCCGCGTCGACCGCGTCGACGAGCTGCCCAGCGGCGGCTACGAGCTGATCGACTACAAGACCGGAGACCCGAAGCCCCCGCGGGAGCTCGAGTCCGACGTCCAGCTCGCGATCTACCGCCTCGCCGCCCGCGAGGCGTGGCGGCTCGAGGGCGCGGCCGGCAGCTACTGGTACGTGCTCGCGGACGAGAAGGTCGCCGTCGGCGGCTCGCCCGACGACCTGGAGCGGGTCGAAGGAGTCGTCCTCGAGGTGGGCGAGGGGATCCTCGGCCAGGACTTCGAGCCCCGCCCATCCCCCGAGATCTGCTCCTGGTGCGACTTCCGCTTGATTTGCCCCGCCTCTGAGGCATAGCTGTACATTTGTACAGATATGTGGTACATTTGTACACATCATGTTGGCTTGGATCTATCTCTCAGCGGCGATCGCGAGCGAAGTGGTGGGAACGGTGTTCCTGCAACTACACCGACGGCTTCACCAAACCCGCTCCCTCGGTCCTCGTGCTCGCCACCTATGCCGCGTCTCTCTGGCTGACGGCGCTCGCGCTGCGTGAGCTCGAGATCAGCCTCGCCTATGCGGTCTGGGCGGGAGTGGGCACCGCGGCGGTCGCGGTGATCGGCATGGCGGCGCTCGGCGAGTCGGTGAACGCCCTCAAGCTCGCGAGCATCGCCCTGGTGATCGGCGGCGTCGTCGGACTGAACCTCTCCGGTGCCAATTAGTCTCTCCCAGATGGCGGAGGTGGCAACCGCGGGTCGCCGCGAACAGATTCTCGAGGCGGCCCTGCGCGTGATCGGGCGCTCGGGACGCCAGGCGGTCACCCACCGGGCCGTCGCGGAGGAGGCGGGCGTGCCGCTCGGCTCCACGACCTACTACTTCGATTCCAGAGACGACCTGCTGCGGCAGGCGCTCGAGCACGTCGCAGCGAGCGAGGTCGAGCGCTACGCGGAGCGTGGCGAGGAGCTTCGCCTGGTGAAGTCGGCGCGAGAACTGGCCGACAGGCTGGTCGACGATCTCGTGGAGGCGGCCACGGATCGGATCGCGTATATCGCGGAGTACGAGCTCTGGCTGGAAGCCGGACAACGGCCCGAGCTGCGCGAGGCGGCGCAGAGCTGGTGCGATGCCGAGCAGCGCTCGGTAGCGGGCGCGATGGAGGCTGTCGGCAGCACCGATCCGGCCGCCGACGCCAGCCTGGTGGTCGCGGCGATCGACGGGCTGGGTGAGCGGGCTCTGGCCCGCGAGGACGATCCGGCGGCCGCGGCCGAGGAGTTCCGGCCCGAGCTGCGTCGGCTGATCGAGCGCCTGGTCGGGTAGCGCCGGCTAGCCCTCGCCGTGCTGGCGCAGGTAGCGCTCGAAGTCGCGCGCCAGCGACTCGCCCGAGGGCACATCGTCCTCGACGTCCAGCCGCTCGGCCTGCTCTTCCTCCAGCCGGTTCACGAGCTCCTCGATCTCCGGATTGGCCGCGACCGCGCGGCTCACCTGGCTCTCGTAGGACTCCGTCTCCTCCTCGAGGCCGGAGGCCTCGACGGCCACGCCGACGAGACCCTCCAACCTGCGGAGCAGCGCGAGGGCGGCCTTGGGATTCGGAACCGCCGCGACGTAGTGGGGGACGGCCGCCCAGAGGCTGGCGGAGGGAATGCCCCGGCGGCGGCAGGCATCGTGGAGCACCCCGACGACCCCGGTCGGGCCCTCGTAGTTCGAGCGGGAAAGGTCGAGCCGCTCGACGAGTTCCTCGTCTGAGGCCAGGCCCGTGATCGGAACCGGCAGCGTGTGGGCGACGTCGGCGATCAGCGAGCCGAGCGTGACGACCATCTCCACGCCGAGGCTCTCCGCGGTCTCGGCGATGCCGTCCGCGAACGTCCGCCAGCGAAGGTTGGGCTCGGTGCCGGCGAGGAAGAGCAGGTCGCGCTCCGCTCCTGGCGGCGTGGCGGCGAGCAGCACGTTGCCGGGCCACTCGATCTCGCGCGTCTGTCCCTCGGTCATGCGGATCGTCGGCCGGTTCGCCTGGAAGTCGAAGTAGTCCTCCGGATCGATCTGAGCGATCAGCTCGGCGTCGAGCGTCTCCGCGGCCGTGGTGAGCGCCGTCGTCGCCGCGCCGGCGGCGTCGTTCCAGCCGGCGAATGCGCTGACGAGAACGGGGGATCTGAGCTCCGGTGGCTCGGCCTCCCAAGCGAGCGCGTCCATGAATCGAGACTAGCGCCTCGCGGTCCTCGGGGTGTCCGGTCGACTTTGGAGACTCAACGACTGATGGAGGCAACCGCCCAGACGACACGGATCGCCGAGCTTCAGCCGGGCCAGCGCTTCAGTGGCGTCTACGCCTGCGTCCGCAAGGACCGCCGCTCGGCCCGCAACGGCTCGATCTTTCTCAGCATGGAGCTGCGCGACCGGACCGGATCGATCCCGGCGCGGGCCTTTCGGGACGTCGACCGGCTCGCGGGACGATTCGAGCGCGGCGACCCCATCCGGGTCTCGGGGAAGGTGGAGCGATTCCGCGGCGATCTGGTGGCCGAGGTCGAGGACATCCAGCCGATCGACTCGGCGGAGCTCGACCCGGCCGAGTTTCTGCCGGCCGCCTATCGCGACGCCGAGGAGCTCGAGGGGTTCTTCGAGCATCTGACCCGCGAGGTCCACGATCCGGCGCTCCGCCAGGTCGTCGAGCGGGTCCTGTTCACCGAGCCGGTCGCCTCCGACTTCCGCCGCGCCCCCTGCACCCGGGCCGGCCACCACGCCTACGTGGGCGGGCTGCTCGAGCACACGGTGGCCGTCGCGACCCTGGTCCTGGAGGTCTGCCAGCTGCACCCGCGCCTCGATTCGGACCTGCTGATGGCAGCCGCGCTGCTTCACGACGTCGGTAGGTCGCGCGAGTTCACCTACGGCGCGGAGTTCGGACTGACCGAGGAGGGGCGGCTGATCGGCCACCTCGCCATCGGGGCCGAGATCGTCGGCTCGGCGGCGGGCGAGCTCCCGCCGGAGCGGCGGGCGGCGCTGCTCAACTGCGTGCTCTCACATCACGGCGCGGATGGCGGCGCCGGCGGGCGGGGCTTCGCCATCCCGGAGGCTCTCGCCCTCTACCGGCTGAACGCGCTCGATGCGGGCGTCAAGGGCGCCCTCGAGCACGGGCTCTAGCCGGCTAGTCGCGAACCGGCCTGAGCGCGCGGAGGACGAGCTGGGCCGCGATCACCAGCGCCAGGCCGGCGAAGATCAGCTCCAGCGCCCGCTGGGAGATCTCGTTGGAGGTCACGACCCCGACAGCCACCCCCAGCGGCGAGAGGGCGCCGATCACCAGTCCGTCTCTGAACCGGACGTTGCCGTAGCCGGCCTGGCGCCAGACGGCGACGATCGCCACCGGGACGATCGCCAGGAGTGAGGTCGCCTCCGCCCGCACCTGCGTCTCGTCCATGAAGATCACGAGCGCCGGGACGAAGAGGACCCCGCCCCCCACCCCAAGCAGCCCGCCGACCATTCCGCCGGCGAAACCCAGGATTGCCGCGGCGATCTCGCTCACGGGATGATCAGCTCGATCGCGATCACGACCAGAAGCAGCGCGAAGAGAACCGAGATGAGGCGCTCGGGGATGCGCTGCTGGAGGGCCGTGCCGACGAAGGCGCCGGCGATCGCGGGAATGCCCACGAGCGCGGCGTTCGGAGGGTCGACGTTTCCGTAGAACGCCTGCAGCGTGACCGCCACGGCCGCGATCACGACGATCGCCATCATGCTCGTGCCGGTGGCCTCTCGCGCCCCGTACCCAAGCCAGATGATCAGCAGAGGGACGATCACGCTGCCCCCGCCGACCCCGAGCAGGCCGCTGAAGATGCCGCCCGCCGTCCCGATCGCCGCCAGCTTGAGGGTGCGGGACGTCGCGGCTGGCATGGCGGGCGATACTAGAGCGCGTGAACGGCGGGAGCGCAGAGGACGGCGTCGACACCGCCCGGCTCGAATCGCTGATCGCGCCGCTCCGGGAGGATCCTGATCGCTCGGCGATCCTGACCGACGTCGACGGCACCATCGCGCCGATCGTCGCCGACCCCGCGGAGGCCGGTGTGCCGGAGGAGACCCGGAGGGTCTTGCGCGAGCTGGCGAAGCGCTACGCCCTGGTCGGCTGCCTGAGCGGGCGCCGCGCTCTGGACGCCCGCCGGGTGGTGGGCCTCGACGAGCTCGCCTACTCGGGCAACCACGGCTTCGAGCTGCTGCTTCCCGGGGACGACGAGGTGCGCCCCGATCCCTCGCTGGACGGGCACGAGGAGGATGCGTCCCGCTTCGTCAACGCCCTCGACCGATCGGACCTCGAGCGGGCGGGGCTCAGGATCGAGGACAAGGGTGCGATCGTCGCACTGCATTTCCGCGGGGCTCCGAACGAGGCGGAGGCTGAGTCCCTCGTCCAGGAGATCGCCAGCGAGGCTGAGTGGGAGGGCCTCGTCCCGCACCGCGGCCGCAAGGTCCTCGAGATCCGCCCCAATGTCGCGATCAACAAGGGCATCGCCGTCGCGGCACTGATCCCCGCCCGCCCGATCTCACACGCGTTCTATGGCGGCGACGACCGCACCGACCTCGACGCATTCGCGGCACTTCGGACCCTCAACGCGGACGGCGAGCTCGACACCGCCGTCTGCATCGCCGTCGCCTCGGAGGAATCCCCGCCCGAGGTCTCTGAAGCCGCGGACCTGACGGTCCCCGGGCTCGAGGGCTACGGGCGCGTCCTCGAGGCGCTCGCGGAATAGGGTCGCGTCGCGATGGCCTTCTGCGATTTGCTGCGAACGACGGTCCTGCTCGCCGCGGGTGCCGCGACGGTGCTCGCGGCCGTGACCGCGATCGTGGTCGGCACCACAGGCGACACCCTCACCCTCTTCGTCGCGATCGGCTGGTGGATCGTCGCGCTGGTCGGCGGCCTGGTGCTCGGCCGCCCCTCTCAGGCCGCCGACGCGATGCGGCAGGTCCTGGCCGACGCACGAACGGCAACGGCGATGCCGGAGATCGGGAATCCCGCCCGGGCCGCCCTGGGCCGCCTCTGGCCGATCGCCGCCTTCACGCTGATCGCCGGCGTGCTCGGATTCATCTTTCCCGGCGTCTCGGCGGTCGGCGCCGGCTTTGCCCTGGCGGCCGCCCTGATGTGGCGAGCGCGTGAGGGCGCCGTGGCCGCGATCGAAGAGCGTGACGGCGTCCGGTTCTACGTCCAGCCGGGATCGGCCCTGGAGCCGGTGAAGCTGGTCCGGACTCCCGGCCTGCGGCGAGAGCGCCCGCCGCCGGGCCATCCACCTCCGCCGCCAACGGCGCCGGCCTAGACGAGCCCCCTTGAATTCATCTGAGTGAGATTATTCGGCCGTGCCGTTCACGCTCAGGAACCTCAAGGAGGACCTGGAGGATGTCGGGTCCAACTTCGACGGGGCGCCGGACCTGGAGTTCCGCTTGGCGAGCGAGGCGCTCGAGCTCGAGCAATCCGGCCTGAGCTACCAGCGCGTACCGCCCGGCTATCGCTTTCCGTACGGGCACACGCACAAGACGCAGGAGGAGGTGTACGTGGTCGTGCGCGGGGGCGGGCGCATGAAGATCGACGACGAGATCGTCGAGCTCAGGGAATGGGACGCGGTGCGCGTCCCGCCCGGTACATGGCGAGGCTACGAGGCCGGGCCCGATGGCCTCGAGATCCTCGTCATCGGCGCGCCCAGTCTCGGCGACGGCCGGCGCGAAGACGTCGAGGGCCAGCGCGACTGGTGGGGCTGACTAGCTCGATCTCACCGAAAGGCGTTGAAGGGCGACGAGCCTAGGCGCCGGCGGGCGCGGCCTCCGCGTGGTCGGCCTCCGAGCCACCGGCGTCGGCGTTCGCCATCTCCATGTGCGCCTTGCTGTCGCGGGTGCGGATCAGGACCAGCGTCGCGACGAATCCCAGCAGGGCGATCACGGAGCCGCCGAGGAAGGCGCTCTGGAATCCCTCCGTGAGCGCGTTCGGGAGCGTCGAGTGTCCGGTCGCCAGCACGTGATCCGTCCGCGAGGTGGCGATCGTCGAAAGCACCGCGAGCCCGAGCGCGCCGCCGATCTGCTGCGAGGTGTTGATCAGGCCGCTCGCCAGGCCCTGCTCGTGCTGGTCGACTCCCGAGACGGCCGCGATCGTCGAGGTCACGAAGCCGAACCCGAGACCGATCGCCGCCAGCAGCGAGGCGCCGAGGATGTCTGTCACGAACCCACCGCCGACCGACACCTGGCTGAACCAGAGGAGGCCCGCGGCGATGGACAGCATTCCCGTCGCCAGGATCGGCTTGAAGCCGAACCGGGTGACGAGCTGGCCCCCGAGACCTGCGGCGACGATGATCGTCACCGCCAGCGGCAGGTAGGAGAGCCCGGCGTGGATCGCGCTGTAGCCGAGCACCTGCTGCATGTACAGGGAGATGAAATAGAACATCGAGAAGAGGGAGGCTCCGAGGAGCAACCCGACGATGTTCGCGCCGGTCAGGGTCCGCAGCCGGAAGATCCGGAATGGGACCAGGGGTGCCTTCGAGCGAAGCTCGATCGCGACGAAGATCCCGATCAGGGCCACCGAGACGGCCAGCAGGCTGACGATCTTGGTCGAGCCCCAGCCCGAGTTGCTGGCATCCAGGAACGAATAGGCGAGCAGCGAGAGGCCCGCGGTGATGGTCACCGCGCCGGCGGCGTCGTAGTGGCGCGTCGCCGATTCCGAGCGGCTCTCAGGGATCAGACCGGGCGTGAACGCGAGAGCGATCGCGGCGACCGGGACGTTCACCCAGAGGACCCACTCCCAGCCGAGGCTGTCGGTGAGGATGCCGCCGAGGAGTACACCGGCCGCGCCGGCGGAACCGGCCACGGCGCCCCAGGCGCCGAGTGCCTTGTTCCGCTCAGACCCGTCCCGGAACAGCATCGTGACGATGGAGAGGGCGGACGGCGAGACGATCGCGGCGCCGAGCCCCTGCGCGGCGCGCGCGGCGATCAGCTGGCCCTGCGTCGCGGCGAAGCCCGCGGCCAGGGACGCGATCCCGACGACAGCGAGACCGGTCATGAAGACCCGTCGGCGACCGAGAAGGTCGGCCGCCCGTCCTCCCAGCAGCAGGAAGCCGCCGAAGGCGATCACGTACGCGTTGACGATCCAGGGCAGGTTCTCCTCCGAGAAGCCCAGGCCCTTGCCGATGCTCGGCAGCGCGACGTTGACGATGGAAGCGTCGAGCACGACGATGAACTGCGCGACGCAGAGCAGGATCAGTGCGGTCCATCTCTTGTCCAAATATTCCTGTGCGGTGGTCATCCCCCTCGACTCCTTTCGGTCACTTCCCGGCTCTTGTTGCCGGCCTCACTCTGACGACGAACTGGGTTTCTCGAAATGGACATCTTGGTCATGTAAGCTCTGAATCGGAAGCGGAGTTCCGGTTTCGATTAGAACTATACGGAACTTGCATTCCGTTTGCAGAGTGAGCTTCGGCACACTCGTTCAGCTTCACGGCAGAGGAAACCAGAGGCAATGACAACCGTCACAGAGACCAAGCCCAAGCCCCAGGAGGCCAACTTCGAGCCAGGACTCCGCGCAGATGCGCGGCGCAACCGGCAGGCGGTGATCGTCGCCGCAAAGAAGCTGTTCGCCGAGGAGGGACTGGACGCGCAGATGCCCGATGTCGCCAAGGCCGCAAAGGTCGGCGTGGGCACCGTCTATCGCCACTTCCCGACCAAGGACGACCTGATCGCGGCGCTGGCCGGCGAGCGCTTCGTGCGGCTCGCCGAGAAGGCCCGGGAGGAACTCGAGGCCGAAGACCCCTGGGAGGGCCTGTGCGACTTCATCCGCTTCTCCGCCCAGATCCAGGCCGATGACCGCGGGCTCTGCGAGGTGATGGGCTCACGCCCGGAGGTGATGGGCGCCTCGGCCGAGGCAGTCGGCCTCGACAAGCTCTGCGACCAGCTCGTCAAGCGGGCTCAGGGCTCGGGCGAGCTCCGCAAGGACCTCGCGTGGGAGGACATCCCCATGATCGCCTGCGCGCTCGGCGGGATCACCCAGGCGCACGGTCCCGGCGCCGGCCGCTGGCCGCGGCTGGTCGAGATCGTCCTCGACGGACTGCGGGCACCCGGCGGCACGAAGCTGCCGAAGCCCGTCCGGTAGCGCGCTTACCTCTTCTTCGCCCGCTTGCGCAGCGGCGCGAAAGACCGCCAGGTCCTCGTGTTCGCCACCTGATCGGCGCTGAGCCACGCCCGGCGCGCGGTCGCCACCGAGTAGCGGACGTTCGCCAGCGTCTCGGTGCCGTGCGCGTCGGTGGTGCAGACGATCCGGACCCCGGCCTCCGCGGCGAGCTTCGCATTGTGCTCGTTGAGGTCGCGGCGGTTCGGGTTGCCGTTGATCTCCATCATCGTGCCGGTCCTCGCCGCGGCCTCGGCGATCCGGACCATGTCCACGGCGTAGGGCTCACGCCGCAGCAGGAGCCTGCCCGTGAGGTGGCCGATGCAGTCGACCATGGGGTTCTCCATCGCCGCGATCACCCGCTCGGTCATCGCCTGCTCGGAGATCGCGAATGAGGTGTGGACGCTTCCCATCACCCAGTCGAGCTCGGCGAGCAGTTCGTCGGGGTAGTCGAGAGAACCGTCCAACCCGATGTTCACCTCGGAACCGGCGAGCAGCCGGAAGCCGCGCGGCGCTGACTCGTTCCAGGCCCGGATCTCCTCGATCCGCTTGGCGAGCTGCTTGTCGGTGACGTGGTTGCCGAAGCCGTGGCTGGCGGAGTGGTCGGTGATCGCCAGGTAGGCATACCCGCGCCGGCGCGCCTCCGCCGCCATCTCCTCGAGGCTGTTCCGGCCATCGGAGAGGGTGGTGTGGCAGTGCAGGTCGCCGCGGATGTCGTCGACCGTGACCAGGTCGGGCAGCTCGCCGGTGTCCCCAGCCTCGATCTCACCCCTCCCCTCGCGCAGCTCTGGCTCGATGTATGGCAGGCCGAGCAACTCGTACACGCCCGCCTCCTCCGGAAAGCGGTGGACCTTCTTCCCCTCGACCTCGGCCACGCCATGCTCGCTGACCGAGTAGCCGCGCTGGAGCGCCCGCTCGCGAAGCTCGACGTTGTGCTCGGCGGAGCCGGTGAAGTGCTGGAGCAGGTTGCCGAAGGTCTCCTCCGTGCCGATCCGCAGATCGACCTTGAGCCCGGCGTGGGTGAGCACGCTGGCCGCGACGTCCCCGCCCCGCCGCGACTCCGCGGAGAGCCCGTGCGTCGCCAGCGCCTCCACCAGGCCCGCCGCGTCGTCGGTCGTCGCGATCAGGTCGAGGTCCTTGCAGGTCTCGGTCCAGCGCCGGGCCGAGCCCGCGATCTCGATCCGGTTCGCCACCCCGAGACCGAGGAGGTCCGAGCGGATCTCCTCTGCGACCGGGAGGACGTTCGAGAGGAGGAGGCGCTCGCCGATGCCGTCCTCGGTGACGCCCTCCAGCGAGGAGAGGATGCTCTCCTCTTTCTTCGCGCCGAGTCCGCGCATCCCGGCGATCCGGCCCTGCTCTGCGGCCTCCTTCAGCTGGGTGAGGTTCTCGACGCCGAGCTCGTCGTAGATCCGGCGGGCTGTCTTCGCCCCGAGGCCGGGCACCCGCGTCACCTCCACCAGGGTCGCCGGGAACTTGGTCTTCAGCTTGTCCGCGGATGGGATGCTGCCGGTCTCGATCAGCGTCTCGATCTTCTGCGCGAGCGTCTTGCCGACCGCGGGCAGCTCGGTGAGACGGCCCTCATCGGCGAGCTGCTCGATCGAGACCGGGCTCTCCGCGACGGTGCGGGCCGCCTCCCGGTAGGCCTGCACGCGAAAGCGGTCGGCCCCGTCGAGCTCGTAGAGAATCCCCAGCTCTCGGAGGGCGGCGGCGATCTCCGCGTTGCGCATATTCGAAAGCTAGTGGGGGCGGCTATCTTGCCGCCGTGCCCGACCCCGCCGCCCCCGGCTCCAAGGACGCCTGGGTCATCCTCCCGACGTACAACGAGGCCGAGAACCTCGAGCGGATCGTCGGCGCCGTGCTCGAGCAGCTGCCCGACTCCGGCAGGGTCCTGGTGGTCGACGACAACTCGCCCGACGGCACCGGCGAGATCGCGGATCAGCTGGCGGCCTCGAACGAGGCGATTTCGGTGCTCCATCGCCCCCGCAAGGAGGGGCTCGGGCCCGCCTACCTGGCGGGCTTTCACGTCGCCCTCGACGGCGGCGCTCAGCGGATCGTCGAGATGGACGCCGACTTCTCACACGATCCGTCCTACCTGCCGAAGCTGATCGAGGCCGCCGATCACTTCGACCTGGTGATCGGCTCGCGCTACGTGCCGGGCGGCGGCGTCACCGACTGGGGGCCGATGAGGAGGTTCATCAGCCGAGGCGGCAGCAGCTACGCACGGATCGCGCTCGGGCTGCCGGTCCGGGACCTGACGGGTGGCTTCAAGTGCTTCCGGCGCGAGGTGCTCGAGGCGATCAATCTCGACACGATCGAGGCGCGCGGCTACGCGTTCCAGGTGGAGACGACCTATCGCGCCATCCGGGCCGGCTTCCGGGTGGTCGAGATCCCGATCGTCTTCCGGGACCGCGCCGACGGCACCTCGAAGATGAGCCGGTCGATCGTCGCCGAGGCGATGTGGCGCGTTCCGGCAATGAGATTCCGGCGCAGGTGACCTGCTTCACTTTGTAAAGTAACCAGTCAGCGGCTGGCTAGACTGAGAGGTAGGACCTTCCACCACCACCGAGGAGACCACCGTGCCGGGCAAGCTCAACGACGTAACCGACGCCACCTTCCAGTCCGACGTGCTCGAGGCTGATGGGCCCGTGCTCGTCGACTTCTGGGCGCCCTGGTGCGGGCCCTGCCGCGTCGTCCACCCCGTGCTCGAGGAGATCGATTCCGAGCGCGACGACCTCAAGATCGTCAGCCTGAACACGGACGAGAACCCGCAGACCGCGGCCAAGTACGAGGTCCTCTCGATCCCGACGATGATCGTCTTCAAGGACGGCGAGTCCGTCACCCGGCTGGTGGGCGCCCGTCCGAAGGCCCGGCTCGAGTCAGAGCTCGAGCCAGTTCTGGCTTAGCGCTTCTCGGCTTCTTCAGTTCGCTCGAAGCCGTCGAGCAGGACCTTGAGGCCGCGCTCGAAACGGCGATCGTTGGCCCGCTCGCCCGAGAAGCTCTGCATCAAGCGTTCGATGCCGGCGCGGAGATCCCCGCGAAACATCTTGCGGGAGGAGCCGGGCGCCAGCGGCGCAAGACCACGGGCTAGATGTAGCGCGGGCTCATGCGTGCCTAGGATTGGCGCGCATGAGCCTCGTCCGCTACTACGCCGCCCAGACTCTCGACGGCTATATCGCCGAGGCGGACGACTCGATCGACTGGCTCACCGGCTACGAGGGGAGCTTCGAGGGAGCCGATTCGGACGAGGGACAGGCCGGCTACGACGCCTTCTACGAGGGCATCGGGGCGCTCGTGATGGGGTCGGTGACCTACGAATGGGTGCTGGCGCACGGACGCGCTTGGCCGTACGCCGGCAAGCCCACCTGGGTGCTCAGCACGCGCGAGCTCGAGCGGCCGGAGGGCGACGACGTCGACGTCCGCATCGTCGACGCCGAGCCGCCGGATCTGATCGACGAGATGCGGACCGCCGCCGGCGAGCGGGACATCTGGATCGTCGGGGGCGGCAACGTCGCGTCGCAGTTCGCCGACCACGGCCTGCTGGACCGGGTGGAGGTGACGATCGTCCCCGTCGTTCTCGGCAAGGGCAAGCCGCTCCTCGAACACCGGCTCATCGGTGGCCCGATGCAGCTGCTCGGCGCCCGGACCTTCTCCAGCGGGATGGTCGGCCTGACCTACGAGATCAAGCGGTAGCGAGCGCCCGTACCCGTTCCGGGTCGAGCTGCTCGAGCGAGTCGAGCACGACCGCCGCGAGGGCCAGTGCGTCGGGCTCCGGCGGGAAGTCCCTGTTGGGAATGGCGATGACGGCCATCTTCGCGGCGTGCGCCGAGCGGATCCCATTGGCCGAGTCCTCGATCGCGACGCAGGCGCCCGGATCGACCTCGAGCCGCCGCGCCGCATCCAGGTAGACGTCGGGCGCCGGCTTGCCGCGCGCGACCTCCTCCGAGGAGACGGTCGCCGCGAAGGCATCCGCGATGTCCGGCCTTCTCCAGGACGAGGTCGACCACGTTCCTGTTCGAGGAGGTGGCCAATCCCAGCGGCCAATGCCGCGCCAGGGAGCGGACGGCCTCGAGCGCGCCGGGCAACAGCGGCAGCCGCTGCCGGTACTGCTCGACGAGACGACCGGCGACCTCCGAGGAGATCTGCTCCGGCGGAACCGGCACGCCGAGCTCGTCGTGCATGTACCGGGACCACTCGGTCGAGCTCATGCCGAGCATGTCCCTCTCGGCGCTCTCCTTCCAGTGGCCGCCGTTCTCCTGCGTGAACTCCCGCTTCACCTCGACCCACGCGGCCTCGGAATCGAGCAGGACGCCGTCGAGGTCGAAGACCACGGCAGCGATCTCGCTCGGCGCCACTCAGGCCTTGCTGAGGGCGATCCGCAGCTCGCGACCCTCGATGGTGGCTCTCTCGCCCGCGCCATCCGACCCGTAGCCCACGGAGGTGGCGAGGGTCTCGCCCGCGATGTAGGACTCGTGCTCGCGCGCCGCTTCGAGCAGCTCGTCGTCACCGCCGAGTTCGAGTGAGATCCGGTCGGAGACGTCGAGCCCGGCCTGCTTTCGCGCCTCCTGCACGGCTCGGACCACCTCGCGCGCCAGGCCCTCGCGGCGCAGCTCCTCGTCCAGGTCGAGCTCGAGGGCGACGGCGTGGCCGGCCTCGGCCTCCACCTGGTAGCCCTCGAGCGGCTCCATGACCAGGTTGATGTCGTCCTCGGTCAGGGTGTGCTCCTTGCCGTCGATCGCGATGCCGACCTCGGCGCCGGCCTCCAGCTGCTCGGCGACCCCGCCCGCATCGAGTGCCTCCACCGCCGCGGCCACCTGGGGCATGTTCTTGCCGAAGCGTGGGCCGAGGGAGCGGTAGTTGGGCTTCACCCGGTAGGAGACGAGCTCGCCCTCTGAGTGCACGAAGTCGAGCTCCTTGACGTTGAGCTCGGAGGCGACGACGTCCGCGAGGCGCTCGATCGCCTCGCGCTCGGCATCGGAGGCGACCACGACCGCCCTGCGGAGCGGCTGGCGGAGCTTCACCTTCGCCTGCGCCCGCGCGGCACGGCCGAGCTCGACGGTGCGCCTGACGGCATCCATGCCCGCCTCCAGCTGGACGTCGATCAGCCCCTCGTCGACCTCCGGGTAGTCGCAGAGGTGAATCGAATCGGGCTCCGGATTGGTCCACTGATCGACGGGCTTGTCGAGGCCGGTCTCCTGTCCGAAGAGCAGGTTGGCGTAGATCTCCTCGGCGATGAACGGCGTGAACGGGGCGAGCAGCTTGGCGGTCTCGCCGAGGCAGAAGCGCAGGGTCTCGAGCGCCGCGAGGTCGCCGTCCCAGAACCGGCGGCGGTTGAGCCTCACGTACCAGTTCGAGAGCTCGTCCGTGTAGTCGGCGATCGCGCGGGCGGCCGTGGTGCAGTCGAAGGCCTCCATCTGCTCCCGGACCTCCGCGATCGTGCGCTGCAGCCGCGAGACGGCCCAGCGGTCCAGCTCGGTGACCACCGGCTCGCCCCCGTCCGAGGCCCACTTGGGCAGGTAGGGCAGCTCCCCCGTCTCGAGGCCGGAGGCGTTTGCGTAGGTCACCCAGAAGGCGTAGGTGTTCCAGAGGGTGAGAAGGAACTGGCGGACCGCCTCGCCGACCGTCTCGAGCGAGAACCGGTAGCCCGTCCACGGCTGCTGGGAGGCGAGGTAGTACCAGCGGAACGCATCGGCGCCGAAGCGTGCGATCACGTCCCAGGGCTCGACCACGTTCCCGCGGCTCTTCGACATCTTCTGGCCCTCGGGGTCGAGGATGAGGCCGAGGCAGACGACGTTGCGGAAACTCGAAGTGCCGAAGAGCAGGACCGCCTCGGCGTGGAGCGTGTAGAACCAGCCGCGCGTCTGGTCGATCGCCTCGCAGATGAAGTCGGCCGGGAAGCGCTCCTCGAAGAGCTCGGTGTTCTCGAACGGGTAGTGGTACTGCGCCCAGGGCATCGAGCCGGAGTCGAACCAGGTGTCGATGACCGAGAGGACGCGGCGCATCGTGCCGTCGCAGTCCTCGCGCTCGCAGGCCCAGTTGACCTCGTCGATGTAGGGGCGGTGGAGGTCGTCGGGGACCTCCCCCGCGCGCTCGCGGATGTCCGCGATCGAGCCGGCGCAGAAGCGCTCGTCGCAGTCCTCGGCGTCGCACTGCCAGATCGGCAACGGCGTCCCCCAGTACCGGTCACGTGAGAGGGCCCAGTCGACGTTGCCCTCGAGCCACTTGCCGAAGCGTCCGTGCTTGATGTGCTCGGGATGCCAGCCGATCTCCTCGTTCGCCGCCAGCATCTGGTCGCGGACCTCGGTCGTCTTCACGTACCAGCTCGACTTGGCGTAGTAGATGAGCGGCGTGTCGCAGCGCCAGCAGTGCGGATAGGCGTGCAGGTAGGTCTCGGCCCGAAGCAGCTTCCCCCTCTCTTCGAGCGCCTTGATGATGTCCTCGTCCGCCTCCTTGACGAAGCGGCCGGCGAAGTCAGTGACCCGCTCGTCGAAGCGGCCGCGGTCGTCGACCGGGTTCTGGAGCTTGATCCCGTACTCCTCCCCGAGCCGGAAGTCGTCCTCGCCGAAGGCGATCGCGGTGTGGACGAGACCGGTTCCCTCGTCGGTGGTGACGAAATCGCCGAGCAGGACCGTGTGGCCGCGCGGACCGTAGTCGGTGATGTAGTCGAAGGGGGGCTCGTAGGAGGTCCCGGCGAGCGCCTCTCCGGGGAAGTGGGCGACCACCTCTGCCTCCTCCCCGAGGACGTGCTCGAGGCGGTCCCGCGCGACGACGAAGACCTCGCCTCCCAGGCGCGCCCGCACGTACTCGATCTCGGGGCCGGCGGCGATCGCCGCGTTGCTGATCAGCGTCCAGGGCGTGGTGGTCCAGATGAGCAGCTTGTCCCCGGGCTCGAGCGGCGACTCCGGGATCGCGTCGGTGGGCGCCGGCCGCAGGACCGGCATCTTCACGTAGACCGCGGGGTCCTCGACGTCGTGGTAGCCGAGGGCGACCTCGTGGGAGGAGAGGGCGGTGCCGTCGCGCGGGCAGTAGGGCACCACCTTGTAGTCCTCGTAGAGCCGATCGTCGTCCCACATCCGCCGCAGCGCCCACCAGACCGACTCGATGTACTCGTTGGTCATCGTCACGTAGGGGTCGTCGAGGTCGATCCAGTGACCGATCCGCTCACTCAGTCGGGTCCACTCCTCGACGTAGCGGAAGACCGACTCGCGGCAGCGCTCGTTGAACTCGGCGATTCCGTAGTCCTCGATCTCCTCCTTGGAGGTGATGCCCAGCTCGCGCTCGACCTCGAGCTCGACCGGGAGGCCGTGGCAGTCCCAGCCGGCCTTGCGCGGGACCTGGTTGCCGGTCATGGTCCGGAAGCGCGGATAGATGTCCTTGAAGACGCGGGCGAGGACGTGATGGGAGCCGGGTCGCCCGTTCGCGGTCGGGCGGCCCGTCGTAGAAGCCCCAGAGCGGCGCGGACTCGCGGTTCGTGAGGGAGCGATGGAAGACGTCGCGCTCGCGCCAGCGCTCGAGGATCCGCTCCTCCAGCTCGGGGAAGGACTGCTTGGGGTCTACGGGGCGAAATCCGGCCACGGGGCCGGATTCTGGCAGTCAGTCTGCAGGCAGCGTCACCGAGCCGTCCGCCTCGATGGTCCAGTTCGGGTTGTGGGCGACTTCCCATGGGTAGCCGTCGGGGTCGATGAAGACCCCCGAGTGGCCGCCCCAGAACGTCTCACCGGGCTCACGGCCGATCGTCGCGCCGGCGGCACGGGCCTCCTCGATCACGTCGTCGACCTCCTCTGCCGAGCGGGTGTTGTAGGCGAGGGTGACCCCTCCCCATCCGCTCCCCTCTTTCACCGCGCTGTCCTCGGCGAGCCTGGCGCGGTCCCAGAGGGCAACGATCATCCCCCCGGCCTGAAAGAAGACGACGTCGTCGTCAGGGGCGGCGCCCGTGGTCCAGCCGAGCGCCTCGTAGAAGGACCTGGCCCGTTTGAGGTCGCTGACGCCGAGCGTGATCAGACTCATCCTCTGCTCCATCGTTTCCTCCTTCGATCGTTTCGCCGAGCGACGCTACCCGGCGATCATCGCCCTGCCTTGAACATTTCGGACGTTCGCTAGGTTCAGGTGCATGAGCTCCTACCGCGAGCTCGCTCCCTCACGAGATCTCCACTCGGCGGTTCTCTGTCGCTGGGTCCGGCGGGCGCCCGAATCGGCCAAGTCAACGCTGATCCTGCCCGACGGCTGTGTCGACCTGATTTGGCGCAATGGGGAGCTGGCGCTGGCGGGCCTCGACCGGACCGCCCGGTCGAATCGGCTGAAGCCGGGGGAGTTGATCCTCGGGCTGCGGTTGCGCCCCGGGGTGGCCGGCACGGTGCTGGGGATGCCGGCCAGCGAGGTGGTCGACCACCCTCGTATCCCGCTCGAGGACCTGCTGGGGCCGGGCGCGGCCGAGCTGGAGGAAAGGCTCGGCGAGACGGTTGGAGAGGAGCCGGCCTTCGACCTGCTCGAGCGGCTGGTCGCGTCCCGGCTTCAGGCGGCGGAGCTCGATCCGCTCGTCCTCGCGGCCTCCCGCCGCCTCGGCTTCGATGGGAGCAGGGTCGATCGGCTGGCCGAGGCACTCGGCATCAGCGACCGCCAGCTGCGGCGACGCTTTCACGACGCGGTCGGGTACGGGCCGAAGATGCTCGACCGCGTGCTGCGCTTCCGCCGCTTCGTGTCCCGGGCGTCCTCGGCCACGGCGGGGGAGCTCGACCTGGCTCGGCTGGCAGCGGACCTCGGCTACGCCGACCAGTCGCACATGACGAGGGACTGCGAGCGGCTCTCGGGATTGACGCCCGCCCGTTTCGCCGCGCTCTGGGCCGACTGATATCCGTCCGGGTGGTTCAGGCGCCCGGACGTGCGAGCATCCAGGCATGACGATTGGCTCATCCCTGTTCCTGATCGCCGTCGGCGCGATCCTGCGGTACGCCGTCGCGGACAAGTGGAACGCGGTGGACATCCCGACCGTCGGCCTGATCCTGATGATCGTCGGCGCCATCGGCTTCATCCTCGGCCTCTATCTGACCTTCGTCCGCGGGCGCCCCGATCCGACCCTGGGGAATCAAGCCCCACCCCGGCGACGTCCTCCCGAGTACTAGCCCGGACGGATCTAGGCGGCGCGGTCGAGCTTGCGGCAGAGGTCGGCGAGCTGGCGCTTCTCCGTCTCGTCGAGCACGCCGAAGGCCTCCCGCACCCGCTCCGCGTGGGCCGGGAAGGCATGGGTGACGAGGTTGTATCCGGCCTGCGTCAGGGCGACCGCAACGGCCCGGCGATCGCTCTCCAGCCGGCTGCGGCTGACGAAGCCGCGGTTTTCGAGCGTGTCGAGGACCTCGGTGGCGGTCGCCTTCGAGGCCCCGAGGCGGCGGCGCATCGTCCGCAGCTCGAGACGGCCCCCCGCGCTGGTCAGCAGGACCAGCATGGTGAAGCCGGTCGCGGAGACGCCGATCCGCTCGAGATCGGCGGCGAGGCGGCGGGTGAGGTTCGCCTGGGCTCGCACCAGCGCCTCCAGGGCACGATGGGCGAGCGGATCGATGGGGCGAATGGGCGTCGCCTCGTCGGTCACGAGGGATGAAGTTATGGCCCGCGGCGGACGGTACGTACGATCAGGGCGTGTTCACGCGAGTCGCCGCCGCCCTCTTCACAGGAGCGATCTTGTCGATCGCGGGCTGCGGCAGCAGCCAGGACGATCAGGCCCCGGTCTCCTGCCTGGTCGGAAACGAGGCGTACCTGAAGGCTCTGGAGAAGGCACCCGGACCCGTCCTCCTGGGGAGCACCACACCGATCTCGGACTGCCTGGTCCCCGAGCAGGAGGCCGGGCAGCTCGCCAGCATCGGGCAGGAGATGATCGTTGCGTCGACCAAGCTCAACAACGAGGCTCGTCGCGACCCCGGCGGGCCGGCGTCGGTCGAGCTCGGCTATCTGCTCGGGGCCGTGAGCAAGGGCGCCGATCCGATCCACACCGACCTGGTCAGACGGCTCAACTCATCGGGGCACTTCAGTGAAACGGGCGGGGCGCTGCCGGCGAGCTTCGAGCGGGGCTTCGGCCGTGGCTACGCCGCCGGCAGGCAGTCCGGCTAGGTAGCCTGAGAGAAGATGGAGGCCAAGACCACCGACCAGCTCTGGGGCGGCGAAACCACGAAGGCCGTTGAGAACTTTCAGATCTCGGGTCACCCGATCCCGGCGCCGGTGATCCACTGGCTCGGGCGGATAAAGGCTGCCGCCGCGCGCGCCAACGCGGAGCTCGGAGAGTTGGATTCCGACCTCGCCGAGCGGATCGCGAAGGCGGGCGACGAGGTCGCCAACGGCGAGCACGACGACCAGTTCCCGATCGACGTCTTCCAGACCGGCTCCGGGACCTCCTCGAACATGAACGCCAACGAGGTGATCGCCGAGCTCGCCGGCGACGAGGCCCATCCCAACGATCACGTCAACCGCGGGCAGTCCTCAAACGACGTCTTCCCCTCGGCGGTTCACCTGGCGGCGCTGGACGAGGTCCACGCCGAACCTGCTGCCGGCGCTTGACGAGCTGCGCGCCGCGCTGGAGCGCAAGGCCGACGAGTTCGCGGATCTGGTCAAGACCGGCCGCACGCACCTGATGGATGCGGTCCCGGTCACCCTCGGCCAGGAGTTCGCCGGCTATGCCGCGCAGATCAGACTCGGGGCCGAGCGCGTTCGCTCGACCCTCACCCGCGTCGGGCAGATCCCGCTCGGCGGGACCGCGACTGGCACCGGCCTCAACACACATCCCGAATTCGCCGCCAAGGTCCGGGAGAAGCTGAGCGCCGACACCGGCCTCGACATCTCCGAGCCCGCCGACCCCTTCGAGGCACAGGCGAATCGCGACGCCCTGGTCGAGCTCTCAGGTGCGCTCAAGACCGTCGCCGTCTCGCTGCTCAAGATTGGCAACGACCTGGCGCTGATGGGCTCCGGCCCGCGTGCGGGCCTCGCTGAGCTCCGCTTGCCCGAGCTCCAGAAGGGGTCGTCGATCATGCCCGGCAAGGTCAACCCGGTGATTCCCGAGGTGGTGATCCAAGTCGCGGATCAGGTGGTCGGCAACGACGCCGCGATCACGATGGCCGGCAGCCAGGGCCAGTTCGAGCTCAACGTCCGCGTTCCGCTGATCGCGCGCAACCTGCTGGACTCGATCAAGCTGCTGTCTGCCGCCTCGCGAGCGCTGGATGAGAAGTGCGTCAGCGGGATCGAGGCCAACGAGGAGATGATTGAGCGCCATCGGGAGGCCAACCTGATCGTCGCCACCGCCCTCAACCCGCACATCGGCTACGACAAGGCGGGCGAGATCGTCAAGGAGGCGGCCGCCTCAAATCGCTCGATTCGCGAGGTGGCGAAGGAGATGGGGGTCGACGAGAAGATCCTCGACGAGGCGCTCGACCACCACAAGATGGCGCACCCGCACGACTGAGCCGCTACGCGACGGCGGTCGAGCTCAGCGCCGCTTCTTCTTCTGCACTTGGCCGGTTGTTGGA
This sequence comes from uncultured Solirubrobacterales bacterium, assembly GCA_963777575.1. Taxonomy (GTDB): domain Bacteria; phylum Actinomycetota; class Thermoleophilia; order Solirubrobacterales; family 70-9; genus DASUPK01. The sequence goes on from CAVZRH010000019.1 coordinate 59,596, forward strand.
GCGCTAGCCCTGGATGGTGATCAGGCGGTCTTCGGTGAGCTCCCGCACCGCGTAGTGCGGGCCCTCCCGGGTGTTGCCCGAGTCCTTGACGCCGCCGTAGGGCATCTGGTCGGTGCGGAAGGTCGGCACCTCGTTGATCAGGACACCGCCGAACTCGAGGGTCTCGCCGGCCTTCTTCGCGTTGCCGACGTCGCGTGTGAAGACGCCGGCCTGCAGGCCGTACCGGGAGTCGTTCGCCATCTCGAGCGCCTCATCGAAGGTCTTGAAGGTGTGGATCGTCGCCACAGGCCCGAAGATCTCGTCCTTCCAGGTGTGGCAGTCCTTCGGCTCGCCCCTGATGACGGTCGGGGCGATGCAGCGGTCCTCGTCGACGAGTTCGCCGCCCGTGAGGATCTCGCCGCCCTTTGCCGCAGCCTCGTCGATCCACTCCTTGACACGATCGCGGTCACCGTGGGAGATGACCGGCCCGACGTCGGTGTTCTCGTCCATCGGGTCGCCTGTCACCAGAGACTCGACGTTCTTCACGAACCGCTCGGTGAACTGGTCGGCGATCGATTCGTGGAGCAGGATCCGCTGCACCGAGATGCAGCTCTGGCCGGCGTGCGAGTAGGCGTGGAGCTGAGCCTTGTCGGCGGCCGTCTCCCAGTCGCCGTCCTCGTTGACGATCAGAGGAGCGGTGGAGCCGAGCTCCAGGTTGACCTTCTTGTGAGGCGCCTTGGAGCGGATGGCCCAGCCGACAGGCGCCGACCCGGTGAAGGTGATCGCGCCGATGCGGTCATCCTCGACGATGGCATTGCCCACCTCGGACCCCGGCCCGCAGACGACCTGCAGCCAGTTCTCCGGCAGGCCCGCGTCGTAGAGAACCTCGGCGAGCTTGATCGAGGAGATCGGGGTCTGGCCGGCGGGCTTCAGCACAACAGCGTTGCCGGCCGCGATCGCGGGCCCGAGCTTGTGGGCCACGAGGTTGAGCGGGAAGTTGAAGGGGCTGATCGCGCCGACGACGCCGTAGGGGACTCGGATCACGATGCCGAGCTTGCCCTCGCCCGCCGCGCCGGCCTCCATCGGGACCGTGTGCCCGGTCAGCGTGCGGGCCGCGACGGCGGAGAACTGCAGGGTCCCGACGCAGCGCTGGGCCTCGACGCGGGCCGTCTTCACCGGCTTGCCCGCCTCGGCGGCGATCGTCATCGTCAGGTCGTCCTCGCGCTCCCGGACGAGCTCCGCGGCCCGGTCGAGCATGGCGGCGCGCTCGTACGCCGGAAATCCACCGGTGTCGAAGGCTGCGCGCGCCGCCTCGACGGCCTTGCCGACCAGCGCGGCGTCGCCCTTCGGGACGCGCCCGATCAGGGTTCCGTCGTAGGGGGCCTTCACCTCGGACCACTCGCCGGTCTCGATCCACTCGCCGGCGACGTAGAGCTTGTGATCGGTGGCCTGAATCGTCTCTGTTGCCATCAAGTCCTCTCCTTGGATCTCCTACCCACAGCCTAGCCCGCCGCAACTTCCAGCCGCCGGACCCGTTATCCAGGGTCGATGCTTCGGGGGACCAGAACCATCCTGCTCGCGGCGCTGTTCGTCGCCCTCGCCCTGCCGGCTGGTGCTTCCGCACTCGTGCGGAGCGGGGGCGTGCACAAGGCCGCCAAGGCCCGGGTCTGGGTGGTCAATGGCGCCGGCTTCGGCCACGGGGTCGGCATGAGCCAGTACGGGGCATACGGCTACGCCAAGCACGGCTTCACCTACGACCAGATCCTCACCCACTACTACACGGGCACCACGATCGGATCGACCGCGGACAGGTCGGTTCGGGTCCTGCTCCGAGATGGGGCACGGAGCGTCGCCTTCCGGGGCGCCGGCTCGGCCTGCGGCGCCGGCCTGAGCCCGAGCAAGGGCTACGTCGCCAAGCGGAAGGGCTCCGGCGTGGTCGTCCGCAACAAGAAGGGACGGAGGATCGCCCGCTGCGGGGCCGCGATGACGGCCATCGGCTCTCCCACCGTCACCGTCTCCGGGAAGGGGACCTATCGCGGCTCGCTCGAGGTCAGGGCGTCTGGCAGCGGTCTGGCGGCGATCAACGTCGTCGAGCTCGAGGACTACGTGAGGGGGGTGGTCTCGAGGGAATCGCCGGCCTCCTGGCCGCTCGAGGCCCTCAAGGCGCAGGCCGTCGCCGCCCGCTCCTACGCGCTCTCGACCGGAGTCGGCGGCGGCACCTTCGACGTCTACGACGACACCCGCAGCCAGGCCTACGGCGGCGTTGCGGCGGAGACCGCCAAGACCGACAACGCGGTCAACTCGACCCATCTGCAGGTCGTCATGTACGGGACCAGGATCGCCCAGACCTTCTTCTTCTCGACCTCCGGCGGCCACACCGAGAACAACGAGTTCTCCTCGCTCGGCTTCGGCCAGCCGGCGATCCCGTATCTGCGGGGCGTCGACGATCCCTACGAGGCGGACGCGGGGTCGCCATACGAGCACTGGAAGCGGAAGTTCTCGATCGGCCGGATGAACTCGGCGCTCCACTCGATCGGGCTGCGGGGCAAGCTGAAGAACGTCGCCGTGACCCAGCGCGGCACCTCGCCGCGAATCGTGCGCGCCAACCTGGTCGGCACCGGCGGGACAGCCACCGTCAATGGTCCCCAGCTGCGTGACGCCCTCGGGCTGCCCGACACCTGGGCGTTCTTCAAGAAGAAGTAGTCAGCCGTCCGGGTAGGGCTGCACCGGGATGCCGTGGCCCTTGTCGCGGGTGCCGAACTCGTACGCCGCCGCGCCCGGGACCCTGAGGATCTCGGAGGGACGGCCGTCGAGTGAGACGCGCAGCTCGAGATCCGAGATCGAGCAGTTCAGCGTGTTGTGCTCTGGCCCGACCGGGTCCGCGTAGACCCAGGCGACGAAGTCCTTGGCCGGCGCCCTGACGGTGCCGTCCAGAGTGATGCCCTTCCCCTTGAGCTCGAAGCTCGCGCCGGTCGGCTCCTCTGAGACCTGCGTGCTCGGGATGTGTCCGAAGCCGCCGAGCCGGTGCGCCTTGCCATCGAGCATCAGCATCGCGTTGCCGACCCAGGGCGTCGTGGCGCCGCCGACCTTGATCCGGCCGACGGCCATGTCGAAGTAGTCCTCCGGCGAGCGTCCCTCGAAGCCCGAGCCCTGCACCCAGACCCAGCGCTCGGCGTGCTCGGCGCCCCAGTTGTGGCCGATCATGCCGCGCCATCCCTCGATCTCGATCCGCTCGCCGTCCAGCTCGATCCCCCCGTCGAAGAGCGCATCGGGATAGGGGCTCAGGAACTTGGTCTTGGGGAGGGGCGCGCGGTAGAGGAAGTCGCGCGGCAGGTGGTGGAAGGGCTCGTGGTCGTCGGAGAAGGTCAGGTCCCAGCTGGCATCGAGCGCCGGCGTCTCGATCCGGCCGTTCGCGCGCCCATCGCCGAGGCTTGCGTCCGCCACGCGGATGTACGAGCCCGGTGGGGCACTGAGCTCATCGGCGCCGAACTGGCGCTTGGTGGCACGCGGGCCGGGGGCGTCCGCATCGAAGAGGACGAACCAGAGCGCGCAGGTGGGCTGCTCGCCCGGGCGCTTGTGCACGGTGTGGCGGATCCAGGCAGCCCGCCCGCCGCCCGGCTGGGTGAGCTTCAGATAGAAGCTCTCGTAGTGCCCGGCCTTCTCGGGGATGTCCGGGAAGCGGGCCTGCGTGCGCACCGGCCGACCCTATCCGGTGAGACGCCGGACTCGGGCGCGAACCTCCGCCACCAGCTCGTCGGCGCCGGGCACAACCCTGTCCCGCATCAGGACCCGGCCCGCGACCACGGTGGTGTCGACCACCGATCCGCCCGCCGCGTAGACCAGGTCCGCATCGAGATCGCCGGCGGAGAGCTCGGGATCGGAGCCGCGCAGCAGTAGAAAGTCGGCGGGCTGCCCTTCCTCGAGCGGTGTGCCGCCGAGCACAGGCGAGCGAAGCCCCCGCGCGATCGCCAGCGCCTCTCCGGCGGGCAGCGTCGAGGGGTCGCCGGTGGCGTGCTTCTGGCTGAGGGCGAATAGCTTCACCTCCTCGAAGGAGTCGAGGTTCGAGTTCGAGGAGACGCCATCGGTGCCGAGGCCGAGCCGGACGCCGGCCTGGGACGCCGCTGGATACGGCAGCACGCCCCCGACCGCAAGCTTCATGTTGGCGGCGGGGTTGGCGACTACCGTCGCCTCGCGCTCGGCGATCAGCTCGAGCTCGGCCTCGTCGAGCCAGACCCCATGCGCGAGCACGGTCCGTGGCCCGAGGAAGCCGAGCTCGTCGAGGTACGCGGCAGGGCGCTTGCCATGTGCCTCGATGCAGTCCTTCACCTCCTGCTCGGTCTCGGAGAGGTGGATCTGCAGCGAGATCTGCCGCTCGGCGGCGACCTCCGCGAGCCAGGCGAGCGATTCGGCGCTGACCGTGTAGATCGCGTGCGGGCCGAGGCTGGGTACGACACGGACGCCCGCCTCGGCCACCCGATCGAGGGACGCGAGCACCTCGCCGCGCATCGACTCGCCCCTGGCCGGGTCGAGCTGGTCGATCATCACGGTCGAGATCGCGGCGCGCAGGCCCGAGTCGACCACCGCTCGGGCGGCCTCCGCCCCGTGCCAGTACATGTCGAAGAAACGAGTGGTCCCGGACCGGATCATCTCGAGGCAGGCGACCCGCGTCCCCCAGTAGACGTCGTCGGGGCGGAGCTTCGCCTCGGCCGGCCAGATCTTCGTCTCGAGCCACTCCATCAGCGGCAGGTCGTCTCCGAATCCCCGGAACAGGGTCATCGCCGCGTGGGTGTGGGCGTTCACCATCGGCGGGCTGAGCAGCAGGCCGTCCGCCTCGATGACCTCGTCGCCTCTCTTCGCATCGACGGACGCGCCGATCGCCGCGATCAGGCCGTCCTCCTCGCGCAGACCGATCTCCTCTCCATCCAGCAGCGCACCCCTGACCGCGAGGCTCACCTGCGGGACGCCTCCCCCGCGAGCGCGGGGAGCACGGCCTCGAGTGCCGTTCTCAGGGTCGCCGCGGTGGTGTCGCGGCCCCGCCGGTACTCCTCCACCGTCAGGGCCTCGTCGGCGATGCCGTTGGCGAGGTTGTCCACTGAGCAGACCGCCGCGTGGGCGAGCCCGGCCTCGCGGGCCAGCACCGTTTCGGCCGCCAGGGTCATGCCGACGACGTCGGCCACCCGTGCGAGTGCCCTCACCTCGGCCGGCGTCTCGAATCGCGGGCCGACCGTGTGCGCGTAGACGCCGCCGTCGATCAGCTCGGTGTCGGTGCGGTCCCGCCAAGCCGCCAGGATCACCGCGCGCCAATCCGGGTCGAAGCCCGGAACGGAGTGGCCACGCGGATCGTCGTAGAAGCTCGGCGCCGTCTCCGGGGCGTAGAAGTCATCCGGGCAGACGAACGACCCCACCGCCAGCTCGCGTCGCAGGCTCCCCACCGAGCCCAGAGCCAGGACGCGGCCACAACCGAGCTCGCAGAGGGCGCGGATGTTGGCCCGGTGGTCGACGAGATGGGCCGGAACGCCTCGGTCGAATCCGTGCCGCGGCAACGCCACGATCTCTTCCGCGTCGATCGCCTCGACCGGCCGCCCGCCGCCGTCGACGCTCACGCGCTCCCCCTCCACGGGGTGCGCGGCCTCGGGGAGGCTGTAGCCGTAGACCACGGCCAGCCGGTCGCCGGTCGGTCGAGGGGCGTCCATCGCCGCGACTCTAGTGAGGGCCGCCGGCTAGGTCCTGATGTGGACCACGTCGCCGTCCTGAACGACGTAGTCGCGGCCCTCGATCCGGAGGGTGCCGCGATCGCGAGCGGCGGCGTAGCCGCCGGCGTCCACCAGCTCGTCCCAGGCGACCACCTCGGCCCTGACGAAGGCCCGCTGGATGTCGGTGTGGACCCGGCCCGCCGCGTCGTAGGCGGTGCCGCCGCGCCGCAGGGTTCGCGCCATCGCCTCCTTGGCGGTGTCCGCCGTGAAGAACGAGATCAGGTCGAGGAGCTCGAAGGCCGCGCGGATCAGCCGCTCGAGTCCGGACCGCTCGACGCCGAGCTCTGTGCGCATCTCCTCGGCCTCGCCGGGGTCCAGCTCGCGCAGCTCCGCCTCCACCCGGGCCGAGATCACCACCACCTTTGCGCGCATCCGCTCCGCGTGCGCGACCAGGTCGGGCGGCGCCTCGGTGACGCCCTCGTCGACGTTGACGACGTAGAGAACCGGCTTCGCGGTCAGCGGGGAGAGCTTGCGGAGGGCGTCCCGGGCCATCTCCGGAAGCGGCACCTCGCGCGCCGGGCGCCCCTCCGAGAGGGCCTCGACGACCCGCTCGAGCCAGTCGCGCTCGGCAACCGCCTCCTTCTCGCCCGAGCGTGCCTGCTTGATGACCCGCTCGAGGCGGCGCTCGGCTGATTCGAGGTCGGCAGCGAGCAGCTCGGTCTCGATCAGCTCGGCGTCCGCCTCCGGGTCGACTCGCCCCTCTGGGTGGGCGACCGAGCCTGCGCCGTGGGCGCGGATCACGTGGCAGATCGCATCGGTCTCGCGAATCGAGGCGAGGAACTGGTTCCCGAGCCCCTCCCCCTGTGAGGCCCCCTTGACCAGCCCCGCGATGTCGTGGAAGTCGATCGTCTCGTGGACGACCTCGGATGAACCCAGCGTCTCCGCGATCCTCTCGATCCGCTCGTCGGGAACACCGACGACGGCCACGTTCGGCTCGACGGTCGTGAACGGGTAGTCGCCCGTCTCCGCGCCCGCGGCGGTGAGGGCGTTGAACAGTGTCGACTTGCCCGCGTTGGGCATGCCGACGATCCCGATCTTCATCGGCAAGGCGTCATCCCCTAGAGCGGCACGAGCAGGCCCAGCGCCGTGCCGAGCAGCGCCCCGGCGAGCACGTCCGAGGGGTAGTGCATGCCGAGGTAGGGGCGGCAGACAGCGATCGCGGTGGCGAGCACGAAGAGGACCGCGGCCTCCGGGGCGATCCGGGTCATCGCGGTCGCGCAGGCGAACGAGGAGGTGGCGTGGGCCGAGGGAAAGCTCAGCGAGCTCGGGGCGCCGCCGAGGGGCGGCAGCCCCTCGAGGACGGGCCGGGGACGCCTGACGATCAGCTTGACGACGAAGTTGAGGCCGATCGCGACGGGACCGAGGATCCCGGCCACGATCCAGTCCTCCCCGTTGTCGGGATCGACGAAGGCGAGGACGATCCCGATCACCAGCCAGACCGCGCCGTACTCGCCGATTCGCCCCAGCCACCTGCCCACGGTCTCCGCCGCCGCTCCGTGAAACCGGGTCCGCATCGCATACAGGAGGCGACTGTCGAGGCGGGCGAGCACGGCGGCGCAGGATAAGCGGGATGCGAGAATCAAACCGTGGCCGAAACCGCGAACAGGGTGATGGTGCCCGGCTACCGGCACGTCCCCGGCAACCACTGCGGCTCGACCGCGCTGCGCAACCTCCTCGGATTCCACGGAGTCGAGATCTCCGAGGAGATGGCGTTCGGGCTCGGCGCGGGCGCCTGCTTCTACTACGTCGTCCTGGACCAGCACTCGCCCTCGCGATTCACCAACGGCCGCGCGGCCAGGCTCGAGGAGAACTTTCTGGAGCTGACCGGCGTCCCGCTGCGGCTCCGCACCGACACCGATCCCGACGCCTCCTGGGAGCTTGCGAAGGAGGCGGTCGACGAGGGCCGGCCGGTCCTGCTGCTCACCGACCTCTACTACCTCGACCACTACGGCCGGTCGGCGCACTTTCCCGGCCATGCGGTGGTGCTGGCCGGCTATGACGAGGAGCTGGCCTGGCTATCCGACACATCCTTCGAGGACCTCCAGACCACCTCGCTCGAGGGCCTGCGCGAGGCGCGACATGCCCAGCAGCCGATCTTCCCGCTCGAGGGTCACGCGGTCGACCTGCCCCAGGGCAGCGAGATCGATCGCGACGACCTCATCGCACAGGCTCCCCGGGCCATCGCGCGAGCGGCGAGCCAGATGCTCGAGCCGCCGCTCGGCGAATTCGAGGGGCTGCCGGCGCTGCGGCGCTTCGCGGCCGAGGTCGGAGACTGGCCGCAGGCCGCCGAGGACTGGCAATGGTGCGCCCGCTTCCTCTACCAGGTGATCGAGAGGCGCGGCACCGGAGGCGGCAACTTCCGCAGGATGTACGCGCGCTTTCTCGAGGAGGCCGGATACGACGAGTCCGCGATCGCGGACGAGGCCGCGGAGGACTGGAGCCGCCTCGCGCTCGCGGCGAGGACCGCGAGCGAGCCCGAGCAGCCCGATCCGGAGCACTGGAGGGCGCTGGCCGCCGAGGCGAAGCGGGTGCTGGACGCCGAGGAGCGGCTCTGGGCCGCCCTCGCCAGTCGCTAGCCGGCCGCTCCGTCTCGCTAGATTCGTCGTATGGCCTCCGACTACGCGATCAAGAACTTCGACGACATCGAACCGGCCGGGGCCGAGGGAATCGACGGCCGCTTCTCGCGGAAGTTTCTCGAATCAACCGAGCTCGGCGTCAGCCGCTGGCGCTACGAGCCGGGAAGCCAGACGCCCGGCCACCGCCATGGGGTCCAGGAGGAGGTCTATGCGGTGATCAGTGGCTCGGGTCGCATCAAGTTGGACGACGAGATCATCGACGTCAAGCAGTGGGACGTGATTCGCGTCGCGCCCAACGTGGCGCGTGGCTTCGAGGCGGGCCCTGAGGGACTCGAGATCATCGCCGCCGGAGGCAGCAAGCCCGAGGGCGGGGACGGGGAGCTGGTCGAGGGCCACTGGCCCGGCGACTAGCGCTTCGCGAAGCGGGCGAAGTAGCCGAGTGCGTTCCCTGCCCGCCTCTCGTACGTGAGTCCCACGCCGCTCGCCCGCAGGCGCATCGGCGCCAGGCGAACGTAGTGCGGGTCGCCGACCAGCTCGCCCACCACCAGGCGGCCACCGGGCCGTAGCACCCGTGCGAGCTCCCGCAGGGCGGCGTCCTGGTCGGGGATCTCGCCCAGCACCGTCGTCAGGTAGGCGGCGTCGTAGGTCGCGTCCTCGTAGGGCATCGCGGTCGCGTCGGACTGGGTCGGCGTGACGTTCGTCAGGCCGCGCTCAGCGGCACGCCGCATGGTGTGGTCCAGCATCTCCTGCTGGAGATCGAGAATGTCCACCCGGCCGTCGGGCTTCACCCACTCGGCGACGTCGAGCGTGTAGTAGCCGGTGCCGGGGCCGACCTCGAGGATTCGCTCCCCCGGCTTCGGATCGAGAATCTCACGCAGCCGCGCCCGCGTGATCAGCGGATGGGGCGCCTCGACCCAGAAGCGCTGTCCGTACGGGCACGCCGATGGGTTCTTGCGCCACCAGAGCGCCGCCCCGGCCACGGCGGCCGCGGCGCCGAGCGCCAGGTGGCGCAGCCTCATCCCGAGAAGCCGATGCGGTGCTCACCCGGAGCGCCGCGAAGGAAGACGACCTGACGGAGATCGAGGGCGATGTCGCCGTCCTCCGTCTCGACGTCGGCCCAGCCGTCGGCCTTGTCGAGCGCCTTGCGGAGGTCCTTCACCTTGTCGTCGCTCATCCGGACGGCGACCACCTGGCCGCCGGCGAAGCCGATCTCGACCCGGCCGGCAGCCATCAGTGCGCCCCACCTTCCTGTCGTCTGCGGCTCATGAATGAGCCTCCGACGGCTCTACGAGCTCCGTGAGAACTCCGCCGGTCGACTTCGGATGGACGAACGCGACCCGCGAGTCCCGGATCCCGACGCGGGGCTCGGAGTCGATCAGCTCGATACCCGCCTCCTTGAGCTTGCCGAGCACGGCATCGATGTCGTCGACCGCGTACGCGACGTGGTGCAGGCCGGGGCCCTTCCGCTCCAGGTACCTGCCGACGGCGGTGTCGGGCCCGAGCGGGCGCAGCAGCTCGACGTGCCCCTCGCCGACGTCCAGCAGCACCGCCTCGACGCCCTGGCTCTCGACGGTCTCGCGGTGTGCCACCGGCATCCCCATGGTGCCCTCGTAGAGGGCGATCGCCCCGTCGAGGTCCTCGGTGGCGACGCCGATGTGATCGATTCGGCCGAGCATGGGTCGTGCAGTCTACGTAGCGGGCAGCGGATCGCTCGGCTTGTCCTCGGTGCCGGCCTCCTGCTCCACGCGGAGGATCTCGCGGAGCGCGGCCACGCCGACCTCCAGCTGCTCGGGAGTCGGCTCCTTGGTCGCGATCAGGCGCTGGATCTCGTGTCCCGGGCGGTGGAAGGCGCGTGCCGCCGTGGTCTCGGGGTTCCGGTCGCTCCAGGCGAACATCTCCGCGGCCAGGGACGCGCTCCCGACGCCCACGGCCGCCCGAGCCACCGGCCCGGGGTTCTCGAGTGTCCGCTCCAGCAGCAGCTGCCCCGCGGCCGACAGAACGAGCATCGGAACCACCAGGTTGGACCCGCAGCGCTCGTGCTCCTTGGTGGCGGAGGCCGGGTCGTCGGAGCCGGCCTCGTAGGCGCCGATCGCCTTGTGCTCGACGCCGTGGTAGGCCGCCAGGTTGCGATCGCTGAGCGCCACCATCGCCGGCGCCAGGCCGAGGGCCGCCTGCATCAGCTCGTTCGCGGCGCTCGAGCCGCGGCGGCGCAGTGCCCGGCTCGCGGTCGAGGCGATCAGCATCGCCGCGATCACGCGGACGTCCTCGAACGGCAGCCGCGCCGCTCGCAGCCGCAGCCGCACCATCGGGATCAGGATGAACGCTTCGGCCAGCCGCAGCGGACCCCGCAGCAGCGGGACCCGGACGGCGAGCTCCGGAGCGATCGCGGGCTTCGGGCCCGAGGCGACCTGGATCTCACCCGCGTCGTCGCGCGCAGCGGCCGCCCAGGAGGTGGGGCCGTGGATGAGGAGCCCGTTGCGCAGGGCCATGCCGCCGAGCCGCAGGACGTACTCCTCCCGCACCTCGGGCGTGCGATCGCCGTTCTGGCTTGCGTCGCTCACGCCGAGCATCCTGCGGGAGAGCTCGTAGAAGAAGCCGGCGGAGAGCTCGACGTCGGAGACCGGCACCCTCTCGTCGGGCGCGTGGATCAGCGGCGCGGACTCGAGCAGGCCGACCTCGCGGTGCGGGCAGAAGCCGTAGACCACGGCGTCCGGGAAGGCGGTGCGGAACGGATTGCTGTCGCTGAAGCCCGGCATCACGATCGGCGCAATCCCCGCGCCGGGGTCGACCTCGCCGAGCCACTCGCCGATCGCGTCCCACAGTGGCGAGTCGAGCGGGGAGCTGTTGCCGACGACGGCCTCGCTGAACTCGACGGTGTAGTCGTCCTCGCCGATCAGCGACCGCAGCGCCGCGAGCGCCTCGTCCTTGCCGTACCCCGGCGGCACGCGGCAGTCGATCAGCGCCTCGGCCTCGGAGGGGATGACGTTCGCCTTCTTGCCCCCCTGGGCGATGGTCGGCGTGAGGGTCACGCTGAGCATCGGCTCGACCAGGAAGTCGGCGATCAGGGGCTGCTCGGCGCGCAGCCGCTCGAGTCCGGCCCTGATGCCCTCCTCCCCGGTGTAGGGCTCGCCGAGCAGCGCTTCGAGCAGAGCCTCCCCCACCGGCGTCGCCTCCGGCTCCGGCTGCTCGGAGAGGGCTGCGATGTAGCGAGCGAGCTTGAGCAGGGCGTTGTCGCCGATTCGGGGCACCGACGCATGGCCGGCCTGCCCGTGGGCGCGCAGCTTCATCCGGAAGATCCCCTTCTCGCCGACGCTGAGCGTGTAGGCCCGCCGCCCGCCCAGCTCGATGAGGTCGCCGCCCCCCTCGTTGACGACGAAGTCCGCGCGCACCTTGTCCGGGTGCTGCTCGCAGAGCCAGTGGGCGCCGAGGCCGCCACCGACCTCCTCGTCGGCGGTGATCACGAGCAGCAGCTCGCCCTGGGTGGGGCGCCAGCCGCTCTCGCCGAGCGCGACGGAGGCCGCCACCTCGGCCGCGACCTGGCCCTTCATGTCCAAAGCGCCCCGACCACGGACCCAGCCATCGACGACGTCGCCGGCCCAGGGGTCGAAGGTCCACTCGTCGGGGTCCGCGCGAACGGTGTCGACGTGGCCGAGGAATGCGAGCGTCGGGCCATCCTGGGCACCGCGCAGGCGCGCCACCAGATTGGGGCGATCGGGCTCCGCCTCCAGCAGCTCGCACTCGAAGCCCGCGGCCGTCAGCCGCTCGTGGAGGAGCTCCTGGGCCCTGCCCTCGTTACCGGGGGGGTTGACGGTGTTCGCCTGGATCAGGCGGCCGAGCAACTCGACCGCGGAGGGGCCGAGGCCCTGCGGGACTGCCGTCGTGGCGGTGCCCTCCTCCATGAGGCCAGCTTACGGGAGGGGCGCTCCGGCCAAGGCGAGTCCGGCGCCCACGGCGCCCGCGAGGACCAGTGTCTCGACGATCCCCCTTTTCACGACGAGAAGGGCGATCGCGGCACCGGCCAACACCCCGATCTGCCAGCGCTCGGTGAGCCCGCCGGCCAGGGTTACGGCGGAGCCCAGGATCGCGCCGATCGCGGCCGGTCCCGCTCCGTCGAGAAAGCCTCGGGCTCGGTCGTTTCCGCGCAGCCGCTCGAAGCGGCCACCGCCGAGCAGGATGAATGAGAAGGACGGGGCGAAGGCGACCGCGGCCGCCAGCAGGGCTCCACCGACCCCGTGAGCCGCGTAGCCGACCGCCGTCACCGTCGCGACAACCGGCCCGGGCGTCACCTGTCCGAGGGCGACGGCGTTCAGGAACTGCGCGTCGGTCATCCAGTGGTAGACGTCGACGGCATCCCCCTGCATCAGCGGGATGATCACGAAGCCGCCCCCGAAGGAGAGCGCGCCGACCTTGAACGCGGTCCAGGCGAGGGCGCCGATTCCACCTGACGACGTCGCCGCCGTGAGCAGGGCGAACGGGCTCCAGCTCGCGGCTCCGTCCCCGCCGGGCCGGGTGCGACGAAGAACCTCGAGGAGGCCGCAGGCCACCAGCACGAGCACCAGGTACGGCCCGATCGCTATCGCCGCTGCGATACCGGCCACCAGGTAGGCGAGCCAGCGAAGACGATGGCCATGGCCCGCCATTGCGTGTTCGTAGCTGGGCCTGATCAGCTCGCTCCCGGCGCGCACGGCCACCGCCGCGACGGCGGCGCCGGCACCGGCACCGGCTCCCCGCACCCACTCCGGCGGCGCCGACGACAGAAAGAGCACCGAGAGCGCCAGCACCATGACGACCGCCGGCACGACGAAGCCCAGGCCGCCGATCACGGCGCCCGCAGGGCCACCGACGCGATAGGCGCAGAAGATCGCGAGCTGGGTCGATGACGGACCAGGGAGCAGGGAGCAGGCCGCGTTCGCGTCCTCGAAGGCACGGGCGTCCATCCATCCCTTCCTGCGCACCATCAGGTCGCGGAGCAGGCTGACGTGCGCGGGCGGGCCCCCGAATCCGATCAGGCCGATCCGCAGCCATTCCCTGGCGATCACGCTCAGAGGCGCCATGCCGCGGGTTCATACTTGAACCCATGGCCGAGAGCCTGTTCGAAACTGGGGACGAGACCCCGCGGACCGGCGTCCCTCCCGAGGACGCGCCACTCGCGACCCGGATGCGCCCCCGCGACCTCGACGAGTTCGTCGGGCAGTCGCACCTGCTCGCCGAGGGCTCAGCTCTCCGGGTCGCGATCGAGTCGGGCGAGCCGCACTCGGCGATCTTCTATGGGCCTCCGGGGACCGGGAAGACGACGCTGGCGCGCATCATCGCGGCGCGGGTCGAGGGCGCCTTCGAGGAGCTCTCGGCGGTCAACGCCGGCCGCGCCGAGGTCCGGGAGGTGATCGCCCGCGCCGAGGAGCGCCGCGCGTCGGGACGCCCCACGATCTTCTTCCTCGACGAGATTCATCGCTTCAACAAGGCGCAGCAGGACGCCCTCCTGCCCGCTGTGGAGGAGGGCCTCCTCACGCTGATCGGGGCGACCACGGAGAACCCCTACTTCGAGGTCAACTCGGCCCTCCTCTCACGCGCCCAGATCTACGAGTTCCGGCCGCTCACCGACGAGGAGATCGAGGATCTGCTGCGCCGGGCCCTGAGCGACGAGCGCGGCCTTCCTGACGCGCCGGCGGTCCCGGACGAGGCCCTCCAGATGCTCGCGGCGCGCTCGGGCGGCGACGCGCGAGTCGCCCTGGCAGCGCTCGAGCGAGCCGTCGAGACGACCCAGGCGGCCGGGGAGAGCGAAATCCCGATCGGCGCGGTGGAGGACGCACTGCAGCGCAAGGCCCTGCTCTACGACCGCACGGGCGACAAGCACTACGACTACATCTCGGCCTGGATCAAGGCGACCCGCGGGTCCGACGTGGACGCCTCCATCTACTACCTCGCGGTGATGCTGGAGGGCGGCGAGGACCCCCGCTTCATCGCGCGCCGGATGGTGATCTTCGCCTCCGAGGACGTCGGCAACGCCGATCCCCGGGCCCTGGTGATCGCCAACGCCGCGGCGCAGGCGGTCGATCGGGTCGGGCTGCCGGAGTGCGCCCTCAACCTCTCCCAGGCTGCGGCCTACCTTGCCCTGGCGCCGAAGTCGAACGCCTCGACCCGCGCAATCTCCCGCGCCTCAGCGCACGTCCGCGAGCATGGCGCCGCCGAGCCGCCACCCCATCTCCAGGACGCTCACTATCCCGGCGCCCGCAAGCTCGGCCGCGGCGAGGGCTACCGCTACCCGCACGACGAGCCCGGCGCGGTCACCGACCAGCCGCTCACCCCGGAGGCGGTGCGCGGCGAGCGCTTCTACGAGCCCACAGACCGGGGCTTCGAGGCCGAGCTCAGCGAGCGGCTCGAGCGGCTGCGCGAGCAGCTGGGCAAGCCTCGCGACCAGCGTTAGCGGCAGATTAAGAGCGTCAAGCGGCCACACCGCCGTTGGCGCAACATTTCCGAGAAGCACGTGTTCAAGGGACGTCTGACGCTCTGGCATTTGTGGCGGTTCGCCGGAGCCGGCGCGTAAAAAGCCGGGGAGTGGACACGGAGGCCGGGAGCTCGGGGATTGCTCTCGGCCTCCACATCTTTCGTCGGACTAAAGAACAGGGAGTGAGAGTCACAGCGGCCTCGGCGGGAGGCCGCTGTGCGCCGCGTAGAATCGCCCTCGACCGAGCGCAAGCGACGAGAGGAAGCAGGCGATGGAGGCGAGCTCCAGCAAGACGGGGACCAGGCGGAAGTCGGCGGCCAACGGCCGGAGCGGCAACGGCGCCGCACCCGCCAAGTCCAAGAAGAAGGCGGGCTCGCAGAAGAGCTCCAAGGCGGCGCTCGAGTCCTTCAACCCGGCGACCGGGGAGCTGATCGGGAGCGTCGAGACCCTGACCCCGGCCAAGGTGCAGGGGGTCGTCGACGACGTCGCCGAGGTGCAGCCCTTCTGGGCGGCGCTCACGCTCGAGGATCGCGCTCGCTACATGCGGCGCGCCGGCGACGTGCTGCTCGAGGACCTTGACGAGATCGCCCAGCTGCTCACCAGCGAGCAGGGCAAGCCGCGGGTCGAGAGCTACACGATGGAGCTGCTCCCCACGGTCGACTCCCTGAAGTGGATCGCCGACAACGGCCCGGAGATCCTCTCCGACGAGAAGCTCTCGATGCCGGTCTTCCTCAAGTCGAAGAGCGCCAAGTTCACCTACGAGCCGATCGGCGTCGTGGGCGTGATCGCACCCTGGAACTACCCCTGGTCGATCCCCTTCGGCGAGGTCGCCATCGCCCTGATGGCGGGGAACGGCGTGGTTCTCAAGCCGGCCAGCCTGACTCCGCTGATCGGCGAGCGCATCCGCCAGACCTTCGAGAAGGCCGGTCTGCCCGAGGGCCTCGTCCGCACGGTGCACGGAGGCGGCCGGATCGGCGACGCGCTGGTCAAGTCCAGCGCCGGAAAGATCTTCTTCACCGGCTCCGTCGAGGTCGGCCGGAAGGTCGGGGTCGAGTGCGCCAAGCGGATGAAGGGCTCGGTGCTCGAGCTCGGCGGCAAGGACCCGCAGATCGTCTGCGCCGACGCGGATCTCGCCAACGCGATCTCCGGTGCGGTCTGGGGCGGCTTCGCGAACGCCGGCCAGACCTGCTCGGGGATCGAGCGCGTCTACGTCCACCGCGACGTCTCCGACGCCTTCGTCGAGGGCGTCGTGCGCGAGACCGAGCGGCTCACGGTCGGCGACCCTCGCCAGTGGACCACCGAGATCGGGCCCATGATCTCGGAGGAGCAGGCGAAGATCGTCACCGAGCTCGTCGACGACGCCGTCGAGAGCGGCGCCACGAAGCTCACCGGCGGCCCGACCGAGGTCGAGGGGATGGAGGGGAGCTTCATCGCGCCGGTCGTGCTGACCGGCGTCACGCACGAGATGCGGATCATGAAGGAGGAGATCTTCGGTCCGGTGCTCCCGATCGTCACGGTCGACTCAGAGGAGGAGGCGATCGAGCTCGCCAACGACTCCCAGTTCGGCCTGGGCGCCTCGGTCTGGACCAAGGACCGTGCCAAGGGCGAGCGGATGGCGCACCAGATCCAGTCGGGCATGGTCTGGACCAACGACCACTCGTTCTCGCACGGCGCCTGTGTCTGCGCCTGGGGCGGCGTCAAGGACTCCGGGCTGGGCCGCTCGCATTCCAAGTTCGGCTTCTACGAGTGCGTGAACATCAAGCAGCTCGCCTGGGAACCAGGCTGGGCGCGGGACATGTGGTGGCAGCCGTACGACCGCAACCTGGGGGACGCCATCCGCTACTCCGCGCAGCTGCTCTACAGCCGCAACGGGAACCGCCTCCAGGCCCTGCGAGAGGGCCTGCGGCCGTTGGCCGCGGTGACGCGCCGGACACTGCGCAAGGGCAGCTAGAACGCCTCTTCGGCCCTCTTTTTGGTGCAAATTCCGACGCCGACCCGAATTGTGGGTGGACGGTCCAGATCATTTGCTAACGTGCCGCGCGCACTTCCGCTGAATCTCCGCCAAAGGACATAGGCCGGAGATCGGGGGAACCACATAGTTGGGGCGAATCGCGGCCAGTCTTGGCGCGTAGCGCGATCTTTCAGCGCGAGCCCGTCAGCTAACCCCGTAAGCAACGAAAGAGGAAGGTTTTGACGAGTAAGCGGGCACGCGGACGAATTCGTCCTATGCCGTCTACATGATTTAGGTACCCGAACAGGGGTCCTTTTGAGTAGCCGGCCCGCCCACGCCTGACAGGGCCACACGACCACAGTCGCTAAAGCGCAGGCCACCGGATGGCCGATGCATGTCGTTGGGGCCCCTGAATCACCACACCATGACCGCAAATCGACGCTTTCACCCCCTCCTCACCGCCGCCGGGCTGCTGGTGGTGCTGCTGGTCAGCGTGCTGGCAGCAGGCTCCGCCCTCGGCAGCGGCGCCCACACCTCGAAGGCAAGGGTTGCGGGCGCGGTCACGATCAGAAACAAGACCTTCACCCTCAACCGGCCCGACCAGAAGCAGCGCCTGACGGTCGGCTGTCCCGGGAAGCAGCGCCCGCTCGGGGGCGGCATGAGCAGCTCCCCGCCGCCGACTGCAGGTGGCGAGGGCGTCTATCCGCATTCCTACGAGCGGCTCGGCGTCCAGCGCGGCTGGCACGTCACCGCCGTGCTCTACGACCCCGACCACCGCTCGACGCAGCCGCGCAGCGTGACGCTGCAGGTCGCCTGCGGACCGAGGCTGGGGCACGTGACCCCTCCTCACCGGACCAAGTACGTGAAGCCCGGCCAGACGAAGACCGTGGTCGCCACCTGCCCGGGCCGCCGCCACCTCTTCTCCGGCGGATTTCAGCGCACCGACTTCACCTCCAGGGGTGGCAACTACGTGATCGAGTCACGCGCGATCTCGGACAAGTCGTGGCGCGTCGTCGGCCACGCCTTCGGCGGCTTCGGCGGCGAGCTGACCGCGATCGCCTACTGCACGAGGAGCAAGCGCCCGATGATCTCCGAGGTCTCGCAGTCGACCTCGCTCGGGGCCGGCTACGGCACCGTCACCACGCCTGGCTGCCCGCCCGGCACACGGATGACGGCCGGCGGCTTCAGCGGCAACGGGTCGACCACGACCTTCCTGACGAACGGCATGATCAACGCGGACGGCACCTGGTCGGCCGCGGGCTACAACTGGGGCTCAGGGGCCACCCTGACGGCCTACGGCTACTGCCTCCGCGCGTAGGCGCCCGCTCCGACTCACCCCGCTAGATTCGCTTCGATGATGGAGCGGACCGCGCCCGTGCAGGGTCGCTCGGCTGAGGGGGCACCGGCGAGCCGGGCGCTCGATCCAGCGATCGACCTGAAGGGGCTGCGGAAGGACTTCGGCGATCGCACGGCCCTCGCGGGCGTCGATCTCCGGGTCGAGTCGGGGGGCAGCGTCGCCGTGCTCGGCCCCAACGGATCGGGCAAGTCCACCCTCCTCCGGATCCTTGCCGGGCTTCTGCGTCCAACCTCGGGAGAGGTCTCGGTGCTCGGCTGCGACCTGCCCAAGGAGACGCATCGGCTGCGCGGCCGCGTCGGCTACCTCGGTCACGAGCCGCTGCTCTACCGGGACCTGAGCCCGCGGGAGAACCTCGAGCTGGCCGCAGCGCTGCACGGGATCGAGGCCGAGGCGGCCGGCCCGCGAATCGAGGCGCTGCTCGAGGCCGTCGGCATGAGCTCCCGGGCGGGCGACCGGGTGGCGGAGCTCTCCGCCGGGATGAAGCAGCGGATCGACATCTGCCGCGCCGTCCTGCACGAGCCGGCGCTGCTCCTGCTCGATGAGCCCGACGCCCACCTCGACCCCGACGCGCGGCGGCGGCTCGCCCCCCTGATCGCCGCCGGCAATGGTCGCACCCGCTTGGTGGTCAGCCATGAGCGGGCGGCAGCCACGGAGGCCGCCGACTTCGTGCTGGAGCTCGGATGACCCCGTTCGCCGCGCTGCTGCGCAAGGACCTGCGGGTGGAGCTGCGCACGCTGCGCTCCCTCCCGGCGATGGCGCTCTTCGCCGTCACCGCCTTCGTCATCTTCCGCTTCGGGCTCGACCGGACCAGCCTCGACGGGGAACTCGCGGCCGGCGTCCTGGTGCCGACCCTGCTGTTCGCCGCACTCCTCGCCATCAACCGGCTCTTCGTCGCCGAGCGCGAGGAGGGCGGCTTCGACCTGGTCCGGTTGGCCCCGGTCGACGGCACCGTCCTCTTCGCCGCGAAGGCGAGCGCGCTGGTCATCTACCTGGTCGTGCTGGAGCTGGTCGTGGTGCCGATCTTCGCCCTCTTCTTCCTCGACTCCGCCGCGGGACTGCTGCCCTTCGCCCTCATCCTCCTGCTGGCCAACATCGGTCTCGCCGCCACCGGGACGCTGATCTCCACGATCGCGACGATGTCGAGCGCGCGAGACCTGCTGGCGCCGCTGATCCTGCTTCCGCTGCTGGTCCCTCTGGTGATCGCCGCGGCGGGGGCGGGCGAGCACCTGCTCGCCGCGGGCGGCCCGGACTACGGGCGCTTCGGTACATGGCTCGGATTGCTCGGCCTCTACGATTTGATCTTCCTCCTGGTCGGCTACGCGACCTTCGACTTCCTGCTGGACGACTAGCCGGGGACACCGGATGGCTGACGCCCTCAAATCGATAACGCTGCAACGCCTGGCGATCGCGACGGTCGTGGTCCTGGCGGCGGGCTACGCACTGGCCTTCTTCGCCGCGCCCGAGGACGCCGACCAGGGCTTCATCCAGAAGATCTTCTACCTGCACGTCCCGCTCGCCACTGTGGCCCTGTCCGGCTGGATCGTCGCCGCGATCCACGCGATCCGCCACCTGCGAACGGGCGACCCGAAGCACGACGCCCGCTCCTACGTCTCCATCCACATCTCCGTGATCTTCGGGCTCGCCGTCCTGCTCACCGGCGCGATCTGGGCGAAGGGGTCGTGGGGCGTCTGGTGGGAGTGGAAGGAGCCGACGCTGGTCAGCTTCCTGATCGTCTTCCTGCTCTACGCGACCTACTACCCGCTGCGCTACGCGATCGAGGACCGCGACCGGCAGGCCCGCTACGCATCGGTCTTCGCGATCACCGCCGGCGCCTTCGTGCCGCTCAACTTCCTGGCCGTACGGCTGGCGCAGCCGCTGATCCACCCGCGGACCTTCTCCTCCGCCGGCGGCCTGCCCGATTCGATGCTCTGGCCCTTCCTGGTGTGCATGCGTCGGGATGGCTCTGCTCTGGGCGACCCTCGTTTGGTTCGAGCTGGATTCGAAGGCGGCGTCGGCCAACCTGAAGCGGATCCGCAGGGCTCTGGAGGCCACGGCGTGATCCCGGTGCTCGCACTCGAGGGCTCCGACCGCTACGTGGCCGGCGCCTACCTGGTCTTCCTGCTTCTGCTGCTGATCTACGTGGCGATCATGGCCGCCAAGCTTTCCCGCATCCAGCGTGAGCTCGGCTCGCTGGCTGAGCTCGCCGAGCGGCCCGAGGCTCGCCCCTCCGAGCACGACGTCGGGCAGATCCACGAGCGGGAGCACGAGATCGAAACCGTGCGCCAGGGGGAGCGATGAGCGGCCTCCTCGTACTCGGTGTCTCCCATCGCACGGCGCCCCTCGCGCTGCGCGAGCAGCTCGCCCTCACCGAGGGCAAGGCCGCGGGCGTGCTGAACGCGCTCGTCTCCGAGGAGCCGATCAGCGAGGCTGCCGCGCTCTCGACCTGCAACCGCACCGAGCTCTACCTGGTCGCGACCGACTCGGTCGAGGCCGAGACCGCCGGGCTCGGGGTGCTCGCCCGCGAGGCCGGAATCCCCCCGACCGAGCTGCTCGGCCCCCTCTACTCGCTGCGCGGCGCCGAGACCGCCAGGCACCTCTACCGGGTCACCGCGGGGCTCGACTCGATGATCGTCGGCGAGGCCGAGATCCAGGGCCAGGTGAAGCGCGCCTACGAGCTGGCGCTGGTCGAGGGCGCCACCGGCCCGATTCTCAACCGGATGTTCCGCGGCGCCCTCGCCGCCGGCAAGCGGGCTCGGACCGAGACCGCGATCGGCGAGAAGGGCGTCTCGATCCCCTCGGTGGCCGTCGAGCTCGCCCAGCGCAACCTCGGCGACCTCTCGGCGCGCCGCGTGCTGCTGATCGGCGCGGGCGAGACCTCCGAGCTCACCGCGCGTGCCCTCGCCGCCCGCGGCTCCGACGCCGTCTTCATCGCCAACCGCGGCTACAACCGTGCGATCTCGCTGGCCGAGCGCTTCGGGGGCAACGCGGTCCGGATCGACGAGCTGCCCACCCAGCTCGCGAGCGCGGACATCGTCGTCTCGACCACCAACTCGCCCCACCACCTGATCGAGCGCTCGGAGCTCGAGCTGATCATGAGCCAGCGCGAGGGCAAACCGCTGCTGGTCATCGACCTGGCCGTCCCGCGCGACATCGATCCTGAGTGCCGCGAGATCGAGGGAGTCAGCCTCTTCGACGTGGACGAGGTGCAGGCGATCGTCGAGCGGAACGCGTCCGGGCGTGAGGCCGAGGCTCGCCACGCGACGGGAATCCTCGACTCCGAGCTGAGCCGCTTCGAGCGCTGGCTCGGCTCTCAGGAGGTCATGCCGACCGTCGTCGGGCTGCGCGAGCGCGCGGAGGCCGTCGTCTCGCAGGTCCTGGCCGAAAACGCGACCCGCTGGGAGAGCCTCTCGGCGACCGATCGGGAGCGGGTCGAGATGCTCGCCCACGCGATCGCCAACCGGCTCCTGCACGAGCCGACGGTGCGGCTCAAGGGCGCGGCCGACCGCGAGGACGCCTACCTGCAGGTGAGCGCGCTCCGGGAGCTCTTCGGCCTCGACGCCGGCACCGAGCCCGAGGCAGAGTCCGGCGAGGGCGCGGACGTCGCCTCCCTCGACGAGAGGCGTCGTCGCAGCGAGCGTGGCTGAACGACCGCTCCGCCTGGGCACGCGCGGCAGCGACCTCGCCCTCGCCCAGGCCAACGCGGTGGCCAGGTCGCTCAGCGGCGCCGAGGTGGTGCCGATCAAGACCTCGGACAGCGCCTCCAAGGGAGGGGACAAAGCGCGCTTCGTCCGCGAGATCGAGCGGGCGCTCCTCGACGGCGAGGTCGACCTCGGGCGTCCACTCCGCCAAGGACCTGCCGACGGATCTTCCCGAAGGCCTGGAGCTCGCCGGCGTGCCCGAGCGGGAGGACCCGCGCGATGCCTTCATCGGACACGTCGACTCGCTCGGCGAGGTGCCGGAGGGCTCGCGCATCGGCACCTCCAGCCTGCGCCGCCGCGCTCAGATCCTCGCTCGCCGCCCCGACCTCGAGGTGGTTGGGCTTCGGGGCAACGTCGACACCAGGCTCGCCCGGTACGAGGCCGGCGACTTCGACGGACTCGTGCTCGCGGCAGCCGGACTGCGGCGCCTCGGCCGGGCCGAGGAGATCGGCTTCGCGATCGAGCCCGACGAGTGCGTCCCGGCGCCTGGCCAGGGTGCGATCGCGATCGAGTCGCGGCACTCCGACAATCGGGCGACCACTGCGGCCGAGTCGATCACCGACCGGGGCGCGCTCGGCCTGCTGAGCGCCGAGCGCTCCCTGGTCGCCGCCCTCGATGCGAGCTGCAACACGCCCCTGGGCGCGAACGCGACGCTCGAGAGCGGCGGGCGGATGCGGCTGCGCTCCTTCTGCGGCCTACCCGACGGGAGCGAGTGGCTCCGGGATGAGCTTGAGGAGGACGCCTCCGATCCGGTGGGCCTCGGTGTCGCCCTCGCCGAGCGGATGAAGGCGGCGGGGGCCGCGGACATCCTGCGGAGAGCGGAGTCGATGGCGGCATCGACATGACGGACGGCCCCGGCATCGTCTACCTCGTCGGCGCCGGGCCCGGCGACCCCGGCCTGATGACCATCCGCTCTCTGGACCTGATCGTCGCGGCCGACGTGATCGTCCACGACCGCCTGATCCCCAGGGACGCCCTGGCCGCCGCCCGCCCGGACGCCGAGATCCTCTACGTCGGCAAGGAGCCTGGCGAGGCAAGCGTTCCCCAGGAGGGCATCGAGGAGCTGCTGATCGACCGAGCCCGGGAGGGCAAGATCGTCGTCCGGTTGAAGGGCGGTGACCCGTTCGTCTTCGGCCGCGGCGGCGAGGAGGCGGAGGCCCTGGTCGAGGCCGGGATCCCCTTCGAGGTCGTTCCCGGCGTGACCGCCGGCGTCGCTGCGCCGGCCTACGCCGGGATTCCCGTGACCCACCGTGACGACGCCTCCGCGGTCGCCTTCGTCACCGGGCACGAGGATCCTGACAAGGAGGACTCCGCGCTCGACTACGAGGCGCTGGCGCGCTTCCCGGGGACGCTCGTCTTCTACATGGGAGTCAGGGCGCTGCCGCGGATCGCCGAGGCGCTGATCGGCGCGGGACGCGACCCGGCGGAGCCCGCCGCGGTGGTCGAGCGCGGCACGCTTCCCGGCCAGCGCACGGTGAGCTCGACGCTGGAGGGCATCGCCGCGGCGGCCGAGGAGGCCGCCATCAAGCCGCCGTCGGTGACGGTCGTGGGCCCAGTCGCCGCGCGCCGGGAGCGGATCGCGTGGCTCGAGAGGCGGCCGCTGCACGGCAAGCGGGTCGTCGTGACCCGTGCCCGTGCGCAGGCGAGCGAGCTCGCCAGGCGCCTCGACGCTCTCGGCGCCGAGCCGATCGAGTTGCCCGCGATCCGGATCGAGCCCCGCATCGACTCCGACGAGGTGCGCCGCGCGGTGGAGAGCATCCACACCTACGCGCTCGTCTGCCTGACCAGCTCCAATGCGGTGAACCTGCTCTTCGAGGCGATGGCGGCCCAGGGGCGGGACGCGCGAGCGCTCGCCAACGCCAGCATCGCGGCGATCGGGGCCGGGACAGAGGCGGCTCTCGCCGCCTACGGCGTGATGGCCGACATCGTCCCAGAGCGTTTCGTCGCCGAGGAGCTGGTTGAGGAGCTGGACAAGCTCCAGCTCCAGGGCAAGCCGGTGTTGATCGCCCGCGCCGCCGAGGCCCGCGAGGTGCTGCCCGACGCCCTCCGCAAGAGGGGCGCGCAGGTGGACGTCGTCACCCTCTATGAGACCGTCGCCGAGGACCCCGATCCCGACGCCCTCGAGCGCGCACGCGACGCCGACTTCATCACCTTCACCTCGTCCTCGACCGTCCGCAACTTCGTCGACGTCACCGGAGATGGGATTCCGAAGGGCGCGCAGGTGATCTCGATCGGGCCCGTCACCAGCGAGGCGATCCGGGAGGCGGGCCTCTCCGTGGACGTTGAAGCTGAACGGCACGACATCGATGGACTGGTCGCCGCCCTGCTCGACGCGGTGGTCGGCTCGGACTGAAGCTCCAGCCGAGCAACTGCCGTCGCGTGGTCGTGTTAGAAGGCCCGCGCACACACTCGAAACCGGGAGAGTCAATGAACTGCCGGAAGCCAATGACCAAGCTCTTCATCGCCGCCGCATTGGGCGTGACCGGACTGCTCGCCATGACCGGCAGCGCCTTCGCAGGAGTCGCCGACTACACCAACACCAGCTCGTTCAGTGTGCCGAACAACACGGGTCAAGCAGGTATTCCCCAGCCTGTGACCGTGCCGCCCGGCCGCACGGCCGTCCAGAGCGTGGAGCTGACCAACGTCATGCCGAGTTACGGGGGAGGGGGCGGCACCGATCTGTCGTTGCGGCTGACGGGACCCACCGGAACGTCGGTCGACGTGATCGGGGCCGGCTGCAACATCTACCCGAACACGTCGGCCTTCACGATCAGCGATTCCGCCGCACTCGCGATCTCCAATCCGGCCTTCTGCACTGCGCTGCAGGCCAACCCGACGACCGTAAGCGGGCGTCCCGCGCAGCCGCTGTCGACGTTCAACGGGATTCCGAGCGCTGGCGTTTGGGCGCTCACCGTGATCGACGCGGGCGCGAACAACCTGACCAACGGCAGCTTCAAGGGCTGGACGCTGCACCTCAACCACGCCAACCCGACCCTGAAGGCGGATCCCGCGCCGTTCAAGATCAAGAAGAAGTTCGCGATCAGCGCTCTCTGCAACGCCAACTGCACCGTGACCACCGGCGGGGCGGCAGGAGCGACGACCACGAAGCTGGTCGCGAACAGCGTCGGCACCATCGTTGCCCCGGCGCTGAAGAACGCCCAGAAGAAGGGCAAGGGCGTCGTCACGCTGACCGCCACCGACGAGACGGGCGGCACGGCGACAACGACCGTCAACGCCAAGACGATCAAGCTCAAGAAGAAGGCCAAGTAGTAGCCGCGACATAGGATCCGGCCGTGGCGACGCCGCGGCCGATCACCTTCCTCTCCGACTACGGCTACGAGGACGAGTTCGCTGGCGTCTGCCGGGCGGTGATCGCGCAGATCGCGCCCGGGGGCCCCCTGATCGACCTCAGCCATGGGATCGCGCGCCAGGACGTGCGCCAGGGCGCGATCGTGCTCGCCAACGCGCTGCCCTCCTGCCCACCGGGGGTGCACCTGGCGGTCGTCGATCCCGGCGTCGGCTCGGCGCGACGGGCGGTGGCGGTCGCCACTGCCGAGGACCGATTCCTCGTCGGTCCCGACAACGGCCTGCTCTCGCGCGCGCTGGACCGGCTGGGCGGGGCTCTCGGCGCCGTCGAGCTCTCGCGCTCGCCCTTCCGCCTCGAGCCGGTCTCCGCGACCTTCCACGGTCGCGACCTGTTCGCCCCCGTGGCGGCGCACCTCTCACTCGGCGCCCGGCTGGAGGAGGCAGGGCAGTCGATCGACCCCGCCTCGCTGGTGAAGCTCGACCTGCCCACGCCACGGATCGACTCCGACGAGGTGGTCGCTCACGCGATCCACGTGGACGGCTACGGCAACGTCACGCTCGACCTCGACGCCCCGATGCTCGTCGACGGGCCGCTGAGTCCTGGAGATGCGATCGATCTCCGCGCCCCGGACGGCCCCTTCGAGGGAGTCTGGGCGCGCACGTTCGCCGACGTCGACGCCGGCGAGGTGCTCCTCTTCGAGGACTCCTCCGGGGCGCTGGCACTGGCGGTCAGCGGCGGCAGTGCAGCGGGACTGCTGGACCTCACGCCGGACCGCGAGGTCACGCTGCGGCCGCTGAAGTGATCGGCTTCGGCCACCCCCACCGCCACTTCCGGCGCACGGACTCGACCAACGAGCGCGGCAAGGAGCTCGCCATGGCCGGGGCGCCGGGCGGCCTGGTCGTCACCGCCGACGAGCAGACAGCCGGCCGCGGCCGTCGCGGAAACGAGTGGTTCGCGCCGCCCGGCTCCTGCTTGCTCTACTCGGCGCTGCTGCGACCATTGGCCGCGGACCGAACGCAGCTGCTGCCCCTGGCGGTGCCGGTCGCCGTCTGCGAGGCGGCCGAGGCGGTCGCACCGGTCCGCTGCCAGCTGAAGTGGCCGAACGACGTCTGGGTGGATGAGCGCAAGGTCGCCGGCATCCTGGTCGAGGCGCGCCCCGACGAGGGCTGGGCGGTGATCGGGGTCGGGCTCAACGTCGCCATCCCCCAGGACGACTTCCCCGAGGAGCTCCGCGAGACGGCGACCTCGCTGCTGCCCTTCGAGGGCGAGGGCGGGCTTCCGCCGGGGGGTGCCCCGGGTGTCCGGCGCGCCCGCGAGGCGCTCAACGAATCACTCGGGCGCTGGGTCGACGCGAGCGACGAAGAGGTGCTCGCCGCCTTCCGGGCGCTTGACGCGCTCAGCGGCAGGCGGATCTCATGGGAGGGCGGCGAGGGCACGGCGGACGAGATCGACGAGCGCGGACACCTCGTCGTCGAGAAGCCGGACGGGGAGCGAATCGCGCTCGGTGCGGGCGAGGTCCACCTCGCCGTCGAGCACTAGGTCTCGTCCGCCGCCTCCGCGGCATTGAGCTCCTCGTCGACCTCCCGGCCGGAGCCGTTCTGGGACTCCACCTCGAGCTCTTCGACGTTCGCGGTGCGCTCGCCGTTTGCCTTGGCACCGCCACCGTTCTTCTCGGACCCGCCCTTGCGCTTGCGGCGCCTTCGGCGGCCACCACCCGACTTGGGGAAGTTGCGGAGCAGCTCGCGGGCGACGGCGGAGGGCTTGCGGGCGGCACGCATACGCGCCCCGCGCAGAACCTCCTCGCCCTCGGGCGTGTGCGCGATGCCCGCGGCGAGCAGAGCCGCCGCGAGGCGGCGGTCCTGGTTGCGCGCGGCGTGGACCAGGCGGCGGGCGTTGCGTCCGTGGGCCCGGCCGGATGAGTTGACCAACAGGCCGAGCAGGCGCTTGGTCTCGGGCCAGCGCTGGACCGCGTACTCCTCGTGGAGGTCGCGGGTGTAGTCGGCGAGGCGCCAGACCCAGGCCTGCGCCTGGTCGCGGCGGCCGATCCGGCGCTCGGCGAGCGCCTCGAGCATGACCTTGGTGCCGGCACGCCGATCGTCGCGGGACCAGGTCCCGATCGTGTCGATCGCGTCGTCGAAGGCGTCCGCGTCGCGCAGCACCGCGATCTCCGTCAGCGCCTTGATCCGCAGCTGCTGGTTGCGGTTGCGCTGGACGCAGGTCAGCAGGAAGCGGCGGCGCAGCTCCTTGGTCTCGTCGTGCTGGAGCATCGCCTTGGCGCGGCGCCAGCCGGAAGGGTTGACGCGGGCGCCCGCCAGCGCTGCCCAGACGTGCTGCTCGGAGTGGTTCAGGTTCTCGACCGCGATCCGCCAGAGCTCGCGCTCGAGCACGCGCAGGCGGCGGTTCGAGTCGTCGGAGACGGGCACCACCCGCTTCTCGACCCGCACCCGGCGTCCGCGGCCACGCCGCACCGGGCCGACGACGATCGCGCCGCCGCGGTAGACGTCGCGGTCGAGCAGGCTGTGGAGGGTGACGATCGTCTCGTCGTGGGTGGTGGCCGGGTGGACGAAGTCGATGACGAGCCCTGCCTCCTTGCCCGGGTTCCGCCGCGTGACACGGCCGACGCGCTGCTGGTAGACGCGCCGCGAGGCGGTCGGAGCGAGGTGCATGCAGATCGTCGCGCGGGGCGAGTTCCAGCCCTCGGCGAGCAGCATCGCGTTGCAGAGCACGTCGACCTCGCCGCGCTCGAATCCGGCCAGGATCTCGGCCAGCTCGCGCTTCGGCGTCTCGCCGGAGACGGCGCGGGCGTTGATACCGGCGTCCTGGAAGGCCTTGGCGACGTTCTTCGCGTGCTTGACGCCGGCCGTGTAGACGACGCCGGGGACGCGGCGGAAGCGCGAGCGGTAGAGGTCGGCGATCGCGACGTTGAAGGGCGTCTGGTCGAGGAGCTTGGCCAGCTCCTCCTGGTCGAAGTCCTGGTCCACCTCGCCCTTTCGCAGTGGCACCTTGGCGATCGTCCGCACACCCGGACCCGGCGGGATGCGCACGCAGCGCAGCGGTGCGATCACGCCGCGGCGCGCGGCCTGCGCGAGGTCGAAGCGGGAGGTCTGTGTCGGGAAGAGATCGGTGACGTGGCGGGCGATCAGCGCACCGGTCGCGGTCATGCCGATGAAGACCGGCCCGGGCCAGGCGCGGATGCAGGCGCTGGTCTTCTCGCCGAGCGCGGTGTGGGCCTCGTCGCAGATCACGACGCAGTAGGCGTCGGAGATCCGGCCGGCGTTGCGAACGAACCACTGGTAGGTCTCCACGGTGACCGGGCCGTAGGGATGGTCGGCCCCGTCGAGCAGGGCCGGCGAGAGACGGTCGGCGTAGCCGCGATCCGAGATCTCGCCGATGAACTGATCGACCAGGTTGCGGCGGTGGGTGAGGATCAGGATGCCGCCCGTCCGTGAGGCCTCGATGAAGCCGACGGCGGCGACGGTCTTGCCCGAGCCGGTGGCGTGCTCGAACCAGAAGCGGCGGTCGGCGCCCGGGTCCTCCGGCGCCTCCTCGACGACCTCCTCCTCGGACGCCTCGGTCCAGTCCTCGGCCTCCTCCTCCTCGGTGGCCTCCTCCTCGCTTCCTCCTCCTCCTCGAGGTCTTCGTCAGAGCGCTCGGCCCCGTTCTCGGATGCCTCGTCCTCGACCGGGGCAGGCGCGGCGGGGCGCCCATTGCCGTTGCCGGTCCAGGGATGCCCGTTGATGCGCTCCTGGACGTCGGCGATCAGCGCAGCGAGGGTGCCCGAGAGGGCGTCGACCTGGTGGGCGGAGAGCTCGGCGCCGTCGGCGAGGTGCGGCTCGTCCTCCGAGAGCAGTCGCTCCAGGCCGAGCAGTAGCGAGAAGTCGCGGCGCCACTCGATCGAGGGGGCCTCGCGGCCCTCGTCGATCTCGGCGAGGGCAGCATCGAGCGCTCGCCGTCGCGGTGTGCCCGGGGCGAGGTCCTTCGGTTTCTCTCCTTCCAGCAGGAAGGGCTCGCGAGCGAACTCGCGGGCTCGTTCGATGTCGGCGCTCGTAGGCGCCTTTGCCGCGTTGGCGGCTGCCTTGGTCTCTTCAGCCATCTGAGGCTTTCTGATCTGCCGCTCCTCGCCAACCGCAAAGATGGCGAGGCGCAATTGGCCTGATCACACGGGAGACACCCGAGATACGGCTCTCCGCTCCGGGCTCTCCCTGGGTCCAGGAACTTGATGGACCGATAGGAATTAAAGCACTCTTGATCCCCAACCCGTATCCACTGAACGTGAATTCAGTTTTTCGTTCGAGCGCCGACCCTTGCGGCAATTGCCCTGGTGGCGACGCTCGCCGGGCTCGCGATCGCCGGCTGCGGGGGCTCCAACAGCGGCAATCCCGACTCCCGCCTGACCGCCGAGCAGGCGAAGGCCCCCATCTCACGGGGCCCCGCCTCAGCTGGCCGCGATCCGCGCCCAGGCCGGCCAGCTGCTCGACGGCGGCAGCGACGCCTTCGACGCCCGTCTCGCGCAGCTCCGGGGGACGCCGGTGGTGGTCAACAAGTGGGCCTCCTGGTGCGGCCCCTGCCGCCTCGAGTTCCCCTGGTTCCAGTCGCTGGCCGAGAAGCGCGGCGGGCAGATCGCCTTCCTGGGCGTGAACGCGAACGACTCCGATGGCTCCGCCAAGACCTTCCTCTCGGAGCTGCCCCTCCCCTATCCCGTCCTACAGGGACCCGGATCTGCACATCGCCCAGGACCTGGGGGGTCCGCCGCAGGCCTTCCCCACCACCACCTACTACGACCGCTCCGGCAAGCTCGTCTTCACGCACCCGGGCGTCTACCAGGACGAGTCCGATCTGGCCGCGGACGTGAACAAGTACGCCGTCAGGCGGATAATGGGCTCATGGAAGGTCTGGCAATCGCCCTACTCGCCCTGGCGCTGCTGCTCTTCATCGCCGAGGCCCACGCGCCGACCACGATCGCCGGCCTGCTCGGGGTCGCCGCGCTGGTCGGCGCCGGCTTCGCCTGGCGCGACGCCGGCCACGACCTTCCGGTCGCGGCGATCGTCGTCGGCGGCGTGATCCTCGCCGGCTTCGTGGTCTTCGCCTCGCGGAAGGCGCTCGCGGCACAGCGCGACGAGCCCGTGCGCACCGGATCCGAGGAGCTGATCGGATCGGTCGGCGAGGTGCGCGCGCCTCTCGACCCGGAGGGTCAGATCTTCATCCAGGGTGCGCTCTGGGAGGCGCGGGCGACGGGCGCTGACCAGATCGGGCTAGGGAATAGAGTCCGTGTCAAGGCGGTGGATGGCCTGACGCTCGAGGTTGAGCCCGTCGCCGACCAAGACCCGGCAGCAGTCGAGAAAGGGGCCTGACAGACATGGCCGTAGCGATCGGAATCGTCGTTGTCATCGCGTTCTTCGTGCTGATCTTCCTCGGCGCGTCCGTTCGAGTCCTGCGCGAGTACGAGCGCGGGGTGATCTTCCGCCTCGGCCGGCTGATCGCCCAGAAGGGCCCCGGACTGATCCTGCTGGTGCCCGTCATCGACCGGATGGTCAGGGTCGACCTGCGGACGGTGACCCTCAACATCCCGCCCCAGGAGGTGATCACCCGCGACAACGTCCCGGCCCGCGTCAACGCCGTCGCCTACTTCCGGGTGATCGACCCGAACAACTCGATCGTCGAGGTCGAGAACTTCCTGCTCGCCACCTCGCAGATCGCGCAGACGACGTTGCGGTCGGTGCTCGGCAAGGCCGAGCTCGACCAGCTGCTCTCCGAGCGCGAGAGGCTCAACGAGGACCTGCAGAAGATCATCGACGAGCAGACCGAGCCCTGGGGCGTGAAGGTCAGCACCGTCGAGATCAAGGACGTCGAGATCCCCGAGCAGATGCAGCGGGCGATGGCGCGTCAGGCCGAGGCCGAGCGGGAGCGTCGCGCCAAGATCATCAACGCCGAGGGCGAGTACCAGGCGGCCGAGAAGCTCGCGCAGGCGGCCGACATCATCTCCAAGAACCCGGCGACGCTCCAGCTCCGCTACCTGCAGACGCTGCTCGAGATGGGCGTCAACCAGAACACGACGATCGTCTTCCCGCTGCCGATCGAGTTCATCGACGCCTTCCAGCACCTGACCAAGAAGTTGGACAGCTGAGCGCCGACTGTTAATCCGTCGGTGGTGTTTGTGACCGACGAATATGAAGTGACGGTGCGGCCCGCACGTGACGCCGGCGAGATCGAGGCGGCGATGGACCTGCGAGTGCGGGTCTTCGTCGACGAGCAGGGCGTTGACCCCGGGGAGGAGCTCGACGACCTCGACGAGGAGTCCGTCCAGATCGTCGGCCTCGATGAGAGCGGCGTGATCGCGACCTGCCGCCTGCGCGACCTCGGCGGCGGGCGAGTGGAAGCTCGAGCGCATGGTCGTGGACCGTCGCGTGCGCGGGAACGGCGTCGGCGGGCGGCTGCTCGCCGGGGCGGAGCGCGAGGCACGGGAACGAGGCGCGACGGAGATGGTTCTGAACGCCCAGCGGCGAGCCGAGTCGTTCTACGCGGCGCACGGCTACAGCGCCGAGGGCGAGACGTTCATGGAGGCCGAGATCGAGCACGTGCGGATGCGGAAGGGGCTCGG
Organism: uncultured Solirubrobacterales bacterium; assembly: GCA_963777575.1. Taxonomy (GTDB): domain Bacteria; phylum Actinomycetota; class Thermoleophilia; order Solirubrobacterales; family 70-9; genus DASUPK01. Next base: position 91,260 of record CAVZRH010000019.1, read on the forward strand.
TGGCTGAGCAGAAGCCGAAGCCCGAGATCCGCCTCGATCAGCTCACCGGCCTGCGGACGATCCTCTCCCCCGCGCGAGCGGACCGGCCCTTCGACTTCCGCGGGCTTCCCACGGAGCCGAACGACGATGCGCGCGCCAACTGCCCGTTCTGCGAGGGCCGCGAGGATCGCACCCCGCCGGAGACCTGGGCGGACCGGCCCGGTGGCGGCGATCCCGGACACGCCCGGCTGGCGTGTCCGCGCGGTCCCCAACCTGTACCCGGCGCTGGCGCAGGTCTGGGAGGACGACGCGCCCACCGCGCCGCAGGGAGGGGCCGAGACCGGGGAAGGCTTCGCCGCCGTCGGCGATCCGCTGCGCGCCACGTCGCGGGGGCGGGAGCCGGATCTCTTCCGCGCCTCGGTCGCCACCGGCTTCCACGAGGTGATCGTCAACTCGCCCGAGACACCACACCTCGCTCGGCCAGCTCGATGACGCGGAGCTCGCCGCGGCGGTCTCGGGCTGGCGCGAGCGGATGCGCGCCTACGCCGAGAGGGCGGCCTACCTGCAGCTGATCGTCAACGAAGGCCGTGAGGCCGGCGCCTCGCTCGAGCACAGTCACGCCCAGCTCTACGCGCTCGCCGTTCGTGCCGGCTGCGGTCGCGAGGGAACGCGAGCGCTTCGCCTCCTACAACCAGCAGACCATGGGCGGCGATCTGCTCGCGGAGATCGCCTCGGAGGAGGTCCGCCGACGGGAGCGCCTGGTGGCGATCGACGACGATGCCCTGCTGATCTGCCCCTGGGCGTCGCGATCGCCCTTCGAGCTGCGCATCGTCCCCCGCAACCCCGCCGCGAGCTTCGAGCGGGACGGCGAGGTCGGCCTCGGGATGCTCCGGATCGCGCTGAGGGCGCTCGAGGCGCGCTTCGAGACGGTCCCGCAGTTCAACGCCTGGACGATCACCGCCCCGCGCGGGGCCGAGACCTTCCACTGGCATCTCGACATCGCGCCGCGGATCGGGATCCGCGCCGGCTTCGAGATGTCGACCGGCGTCGAGCTCAACGTGTTCCCGCCTGAGCGGGCCGCGTCGGAGCTCCGCGAGGCGCTTGGGTAGGGTCACTGCCCCGTGCCGCCGGTCCGCCGCCCGATACCGCGCTTCATCGCCGACGCCAGCGTCGAGGGTCTGCCCTACGGCCGCTGGGCCCAGCGGCTGCGGGACGAGTTCGCCAAGGCCTGCGAGCCCCATGTCGCGGAGGCGGGCGGGCCCCCCGGGGAGGTGACCTGGTTCCCGGAACGGGGCTGGGGTGGGCGGGTCTACGTTCCAGCTGTTGCCCCCGTCGAGGACGCAGCCGAGCCGAGCGAGTACTTCGGCTTCGTCTCCTTCGTCCGCCCAGAGGAGGGCGAGTCCGGCGAGTCCGGTGAGTTCGACGCCCGCGCCGACTTCACCGACGTCACCGCCGACCAGAACCCGGGCTGGATGATCGACGTGAACGAGGAGGTGATCGGCCCATGGCGCGGCGAGTCCGACCGGCGCGGCGACGTCACCCTGGTCTGGGGGACGCCGCTGATCCCCGGCGCAAAGGCGGCCACGGCCGAGCTCGAAGCCGAGGTGGTCGATCAGACCCCGGTCACCGACGAGCGCTTCACGCTGATCGGGCTCGACGCGGTCAAGGGGTTCCCCGACGAGCTCTACCTCGAGGTCAAGATCTGGAGCGCGCAGGGCCAGCAGCTCGCCGCCGAGAGCCTCTACGAGGAGCCCGAGTAGGCCCGCTCGGCGCTGGCCAGGTGCTGGCGGAGGGTGCTGCCCAGCGGCGTATCGAGCATCGCCCGGATCGATTCGGGCGAGGCCCAGTAGAGCACCCCGGCCCCGTCCGCCCCGAGGATCTGGGCGGTGCAGGCGGCGGCCCGGTCGGGGCCGATCCGCTCGACCGGCTCGGAGGCCTTCGGGTTCGGCCAGGCGCCGCGCCCGGTGTCGGCCCACGAATCCGGCTCCCAGTCGACGAGCACCGCGTCGAGCTCGGGACGTCCCACCAGGGCGTACTCGAATGACGGGCTGTCAGGCCGTCGGCCCAGGCCTGTGAGCGTCACCACCCGGTTGCAGGGGAACTTCTCGTCGAGACGCTGGAGGACGGCCTCCCAGTCGCTGGGCTTGGAGCCGGGGTACTCGGCGTTGATCACGAAGACGTCCTGCTGGGTGATCCGGTCTCCGAGCAGGTGACCGAGCTCGTCGACCTCGCTGTCCTTGTTGATCCGGATTCCCATCGTGTAGGCGTCGGGACCGGTCCCTGGAGTGAGATGTGGGTGGAGCGTCGGTTGACAGGCGGCCGATCTAGTGGCTGGCGACGAAGCGGCGGATCCAGCCCACCGCCGGCGATCGGTAGGGGTAGTAGAGGTCCGAGGCGTGGCCCCGGCTGGGGACGATGCGGACCCGGCCCGACTGGTACTGGGCCGCCACCGCGCGGGCCTCGCTGACGGTGGTGATGTCGTCGAACTCGCCGGAGAGCACCAGGACCGGGAGGCTCACCGGCTGGCTGGAGCCGGAGGGCACGGGCGGCTCCATCCCTGCGGTGGGCGCCGGCCAGGAGAGACAGCCGGTGAAGCCCGTTGACGGGAGGGTCATCCACTGGGCCACCGTGAGGGGAGCGAACAGCCGGGGACGCGGGAAGGCGGCGATCGCCTGATCGAGCTGGGCCGTGCGCTGGGCGAAGTCGGCCGAGCGGTCCCAGGCCACCGGGTAGTCGTTGCACTCGACCGCGGTGCCCATTCCGGTGGAGAAGTAGTGAAAGTCGCCGTCGCCGGGGCGCCCCTCGTGCGCGATGCGATCGAGGCGTTGGTGTTGGCCCGCCAGGTACTCGGTCACCGCCCGGTTCAGGGCAAGGTAGGAGTTCGGGGACCAGGTCCCCGCCTCGAGCAGAAAGGCGAGGGTGCCGTTGAGCGGGCCGCCGGTCCGCTGGATCCGAGCGAGCGCGCGCTTGAAGCGCTGTTCGGCGTCCCAGGAGCAGCGCAGCTCCTTGCCGCCGCAGAGGGAAGCGGCCCGGGCGCGACAGGCCGAGTTTCGCGCGCAGCTCAGCTTCACGGCCCGCATCGCCCAGGTGTAGATCGTCCGCCAGAACGCATCGTCGGCCGGATAGGCGGAGGAGAGCACCATCGAGCGCAGGCTCGACGGGTAGCGGACCGAGTACGCCTGGGCCAGCAGAGTCCCGTACGAGTCGCCGTAGAGGGTGATCGGGCCCAGGCCGAGTGCGTTGCGGACGGCCTCGATGTCGGCCGCGGATTCCGCGGACGTGAACCCCTGATAGCGCGCTCCGAGCTGGTTCGCACACGAGGCGGTCGCGACCACCTCCGGGACCATCCCCCGCTGCAGCTGCGGGCAATCGACCGCCTGGGAGTGGCCCGTGCCGCGCTGGTCGATCAGCACCAGGTCGCGGCGACGCAGCAGCGGCCGGAACACCGCCCGGTACGACTTCGCCGAGTCGAAGCCGGTGCTGGCGTACCCGGGTCCGCCCTCGACGGCGAAGATCGTTCCGAGGGCCGGTCGCTTGGCCTCATCCCGCGGGCGGACTGCAAAGAAGATCGACTGGTCTCCGAGGCTCGGCTGACCCCGCACCGCCGGCACGGTGATTCGGCCGCAGCGGAATCGGGGCCCGGCGCCGATGTCGCAAGGGCTGATCAGGGGCGAGTCACTCGCCGCAGCGACTTCGGCACTCGCACCCATTGCCGGGGTCGATCCGTACGCGCCGAGGAACAGCGCTCCCAGGATCGAGGCGAGAACGAACGGCAGTCGCAGTCGAGGCACGAGCGCAGCCTAGACCTCCAGGATCGCGTCTACGATCAGGGCAGATCTGCTCGCCCCGATAGCTCAGCTGGATAGAGCGACTCCCTCCTAAGGAGTAGGCCCCAGGTTCGAATCCTGGTCGGGGCGCTGGCGATTCGCGCGGCGGGATTGGGCGAGGCGATCAGGAGCGGAAACCCCGCGCCGGGGCACCGCGTGGAATAGTCAGCGCGTGACCGAGACCCTGTCCGTACCGCGCCGTTTCAACGGGCCCCTGGGGAGCGGCCAGGGCGGCTATGCCTCCGCCGTGCTCGCCGGCCTCGTCGAGGGCCCGGCCGAGGTCACCCTGCGGAATCCAGTGCCACTGGATACCTCGCTCGAGGTCAGGCGCGAGAACGGAACCGTCCTGGTGCTCGATGGCGAGAGCATGATCGCCGAGGCCGAGCCGGGACCGGACCTCGACCTGGAGGTGCCCGAGCCCGTGGGGGTGGAGGAGGCAGGTGCTGCCGCCGCCCGCTACCGGGGGTCGGACGATGGCCTCTTCAGTCACTGCTTCGTCTGCGGGCCGGCGCGCAAGGACTCCCTCGGCGTGTTCGCGGGGAACGTCGAGGGCCGTGAGCTCGTCGCCTCCCCATGGACACCGCCTGCCTGGACGGCGGACGAGGCCGGGCGGGTGCGACCGGAATTCATCTGGGCGGTGATGGACTGCCCCACCTACTTCGCGGTGTACAGAGACGGAGAGCTGCCGATGAGCTTTCTCGGGCGGATGGCGGCACGAATCGACGCGCCCGTTCGCGCCGGCGAGGAGCATGTCGTGGTCGCCTGGCCGCTCGAGGCCGACGGTCGCAAGCGGCACGCCGGGGCGGCCGTCCTGTCCGCGGACGGCGACGTGCTGGCGGTGGCGCGAGCGCTGATGATCGAACCGCGGGAGAGCTCCCCCAAGTGATCGAGCTGGCCGGCGAGGGGCTCGAGCCCGCGCAGGTGGTCGCCGTAGCCCGCCGCGACGAGGAGGCCGAGCTGACGGACCAGGCGCGGGCGGCCATGGAGGAGAGCGCCGCGGTGGTCGACCGGCTGACCGAGTCCTCCGAGCCCGCCTACGGGGTCTCCACCGGCTTTGGGTCGCTCGCGACCACGCCGATCCCGGCGGAGCGTCGCGAGGAGCTCCAGCGAGCTCTTCTACGCTCCCACGCCGCGGGAATGGGGTCGCCCGTGGAGCGCGAGGTGGTGCGGGCGATGATGCTGCTCCGCGCCCGGTCCCTGGCGATGGGCTACTCGGGGGCGAGGCCCGAGGTAGCCCAGACCATCTTGCGGCTCCTGAACGCCGGGATCACCCCAGTCGTCTTCGAGCATGGCTCGCTGGGAGCCAGCGGCGACCTCGCGCCCCTCGCGCACTGTGCGCTGGCGCTGATCGGCGAGGGCCAGGTCGGCGACGGCGATGCCCGGCGCCCGGCCGCGGAGGCCCTCGCCGAAGCCGGCATCGAGCCGCTGACGCTGCGGGCGAAGGAGGGCCTGGCGCTGATCAACGGCACCGACGGCATCCTCGGGATGCTCCTGCTGGCGGCCTGGGACCTGCGCGCGCTGCTGCGGGTGGCCGACGTGACGGCCGCCATGTCGGTCGAGGCGCTGCTCGGGACCGACCGCGCCTTCGCCGAGGATCTGATCGCGCTGCGTCCGCAGCAGGGGCAGGCGGAGAGCGCCGCCAACCTGCGCCGCCTGCTCGAGGGCTCGCCGATCGTCGCCAGCCACCGAGAGGACGATCCCCGCGTCCAGGACGCGTACTCCCTGCGCTGCGCCCCGCAGGTGAACGGGGCTGCTCGCGATGCCCTGGCATACGCGGATCAGGTCGCCGCGGCCGAGCTGCGCTCGGCGATCGACAACCCGATGATCCTGCCCGACGGCCGGGTCGAGTCGTGCGGCAACTTCCACGGTGCGCCGCTCGGCCTGGCCTGCGACCTGCTCGCGATGGCCGTCGCGGACACCGGGGCGATCTCCGAGCGCCGCACGGACCGCCTCCTGGACGCCAGCCGCTCGGAGGGCCTGCCGCCGTTCCTGGCCGAGGACCCCGGCGTCAACTCCGGGTTGATGATCGCCCAGTACACCCAGGCGGCGATGGTCGCGGAGAATCGCCGTCTCGCGGCACCGGCCGGGGTGGACTCGCTGCCGACGAGCGCGATGCAGGAGGACCACGTCTCGATGGGCTGGGGGGCGGCGCGGAAGCTCCGGACGGCGGTCGACAACCTCCGCCGCATCCTCGCGGTCGAGGCGGTCTGCGCCGCGCGCGCGCTCGATCTTCGAGCTCCGCTCGAACCGGGGGCGGGGACCGGCGCTGCATTGGCCGCCGTGCGCTCCGCGGGCATCCCCGGCCCCGGTGTGGACCGCTACCTCGCGCCGGAGCTTCAGGCGGCCGAGCGGCTGATCGGCATGGGCGAGCTCGCGGCGGCAGTCGAGGGCACGATCGGGGAGCTGCGATGAGCGGGCCTCGCCCGGTCAGGGCACCACGCGGAACCGAGCTCTCCGCCAGGGGCTGGCAGCAGGAGGCGGCCATGCGGATGCTGATGAACAACCTCGACCCCGAGGTCGCCGAGAACCCCGATCAGCTGGTCGTGTACGGCGGCACCGGGCGCGCGGCACGCTCCTGGGACGCCTTCGACGCGATCGTGCGAACGCTGCGCGAGCTGGGCGACGACGAGACACTGCTGGTCCAGTCGGGCAAGCCCGTCGGCGTCTTCCGCACCCACGAGTGGTCGCCCCGCGTCCTGATCGCCAACTCGAACCTGGTCGGGGACTGGGACAACTGGGACGAGTTCCGCCGCCTGGAGGCGGAGGGGCTGACGATGTACGGGCAGATGACCGCAGGGTCCTGGATCTACATCGGCAGCCAGGGGATCGTGCAGGGGACCTACGAGTGCTTCGCGGAGATCGCTCGGCGCCGCTTCGACGGCTCCCTCGCCGGGACGATCTCGCTGACCGCGGGCCTCGGCGGCATGGGCGGGGCACAGCCCCTGGCGATCACGATGAACGGCGGCGTCGCGCTCTGCCTCGAGGTGGACCCGACGCACCTACAGCGCCGGATCGAGACCGGCTACCTCGACGAGGAGGCGGACGACCTGGAGGATGCGATCGCCCGCTGCCTGGCGGCCAAGCGGGAGCGCCGCGCGCTCAGCGTCGGGCTGGTCGCGAACGCGGCCGATGCGCTGCCCGAGCTCCAGCGGACGGGCTTCGAGGCGGACATCGTCACCGACCAGACGAGCGCGCACGACCCCCTGAACGGCTACGTCCCCAACCTGATGTCGCTGGAGGAGGCCCTGCGACTGCGTCAGGAGGACCCCGATGAGTACGTGCGGCGTTCCCGCGCCGCGATCGCAGCGCACTGCGCGGCGATGGTCGGCTTCCTGGACGCGGGCGCGGAGGTCTTCGACTACGGCAACAGCCTTCGCGCCGAGGCGCGGCTGGGTGGATTCGAGAGGGCCTTCGCCTACCCCGGCTTCGTCCCCGCCTACATCCGCCCTCTGTTCTGCGAAGGCAAGGGCCCGTTCCGCTGGGTCGCGCTCTCGGGCGATCCGGCCGACATCGCCGCGACGGACCGTGCGGTGCTCGAGGAGATCCCCGACGACGAGCCGCTGCGGCGCTGGATCGGACTGGCCGAGGAGCGGATCTCCTACCAGGGCCTCCCGGCCCGGATCTGCTGGGCGGGCTACGGGGAGCGAGCTCGCCTCGGCCTGCGCTTCAACGAGCTGGTGCGATCCGGCGAGGTCTCGGCGCCGATCGTGATCGGGCGCGACCACCTCGACTCGGGGTCGGTCGCCTCGCCCTACCGCGAAACGGAGTCGATGGCCGACGGCTCCGATCCGATCGCCGACTGGCCGCTTCTGAACGCCCTGGTCAACACCGCTGCCGGCGCCTCCTGGGTGAGCATCCACGATGGCGGCGGGGTCGGCATCGGTCGCTCGCTGCACGCCGGAATGGTCTGCGTCGCGGACGGCACGGACCTCGCGGCGGAGAAGCTGGAGCGGGTGCTGACCAGTGACCCCGGGACCGGGGTGATGCGCCACGCGGATGCGGGATATGACCGGGCTGTCGCGGTCGCGGCGGAGCGCGGCATACGGCTTCCGATGCAGGACGGCGAGTGAGCGTTCGGGAGGTCGTCGCGATCGGCGACCCCGTCCTGCGCCAACGCGCGAGGGAGCTGAGCGGCGACGAGATCGCATCCACCGAGATCCAGCTGCTGATCGACGACCTGATCGAGACGAAGCGCGCCACTCACGGGGCCGGGATCGCGGCCAACCAGGTGGGGGAGGCGGTACGCGTGGCGATCGTCGAGGTGGAGGAGGGCAACCCCCGCTATCCGTACAAGCCGCCGGTCCCCCTCACGGTGATCGTCAATCCCACGATCGAGCCGCTGGGCGAGGGGTCGGTCGAGATCAACGAGGGCTGCCTGTCGGTGCCCGACCTGCGAGGCAGTCTCGAACGCCACCTCGCTATCCGCGTCCGCTACCTCGATCGCCACGGGGAGGAGCACGAAGAGGTCAGGCGCGGACTGACGGCCGGCACCTTCCAGCACGAGGTCGATCACCTCGACGGCATCCTCTTCGTCGACCGGGCGGATCCGCGGACGTTCGCGACCTGGGAGCAGTTCGACCGGCATCAGCGCGACGAGTTCGTGAGACGGGTCACCCGGCTCGAGGAGGAGCTCGGGTCGTGAGCCCGGAACCAGCGAGCACACTCTGGTGCGAGCTCGCCTGGCTCGGTGGTGAGCGGGCCGAGGCGGGCGTCCTGGTGGAACTGGACGGCGACCGGATCGGCGAGGTGGCCGTCGGCGTCAGTGAGGCGCCGCCGCAGGCGACGACGCTGCCGGGCCTGACGATCCCGGGAATGGCCAACGCGCACTCCCATGCCTTCCAGCGGGCCCTGCGCGGGCGCACCCAGGCCGAGCGGGGCGACTTCTGGACCTGGCGGCGCCGCATGTACGAGGTCGCCGAGTCGATCGAGCCCGATTCCTACTTCGCCCTGGCGCGCGCGACCTTCGCGGAGATGGCCCTCGCTGGGATCACGGCCGTAGGGGAGTTCCACTACCTCCATCACGGCGCAGGCGGCGCCCGCTACGACGATCCGAACGCAATGGGAAGGGCGGTCATCGAAGCCGCGCGGGAGGCCGGAATCCGGATCACCCTGCTCGACACCTGCTACCTCCACGGCGGGATCGGACAGGAGGCGGAGGGCGTCCAGCTGCGCTTCTCGGACGGCAGCGCCGACGCCTGGGCCGAGCGCGTCGCGGGGCTCGAGGAATCACCGGGGGCAGACTCGGCGCGGCGATCCACAGCGTTCGCGCGGTCGACCCGGAGTCAGCGGCCCGGGTGGCGGGATTCGCCGGCGAGCGGTCCTGGCCGCTCCATGCCCACCTCTCCGAGCAGCCGGCCGAGAACGAGGACTGCCGGGCCGCCTACGGGAAGACCCCGACCAGCGTGCTCGCGGACGCCGGCGCCGTCTCGGAGCGCTTCACCGCCGTCCACGCCACGCACCTGGAGGAGAACGACTTCTCAGCGCTCGGCGCCGCTCGGTGCGGGATCTGTCTCTGCCCGACCACGGAACGGGACCTCGCCGACGGCGTGGGGCCGGCGCGCCGCCTGGCCCAGGCCGGCGCCCGGCTCTGCCTGGGCACCGATTCCCACGCCCTGATCGACCTCTTCGAGGAGGCGCGCGGCGTGGAGCTCGACGAACGGCTCGAGAGCGGGATCCGCGGCCGTCACTCCGCCGCGGAGCTGCTGCGCGCCGCGACCGCGGACGGCTACGGCAGCATCGGCTGGCCCGAGGCCGGACGAATCGCCCCCGGCGCGCTCGCCGACCTGGTGACCGTGGGCCTCGACGGGGTGCGCCTGGCGGGCACATCGCCGGAGCACGCGGTCGAGTCCGTGGTCTTCGCCGCCGGCGCCGTCGACGTGCGCGACGTGATGGTCGGAGGGGAGTTCGTGGTCCGCGGCGGGGCGCATCTCAGCCTCGACGTGGGCGCCGAGCTCGGCGAGGCGATCGCCATGCTGCCGTCATGAGCTCGCTGGCGATCGACGACATCGGCCTGCTGGTCACCAACGACCCGGCGCTGGGCGAGGGCCCGCTGGGAATCGTCCGCGACGCGGCGCTCGTCTTCGAGGGCGACCGGGTGGCCGCGGTGGAGCGGGCGGGCGCGGCGGCCGACCGGCGCTTCGACGCGGGGGGTCGTTGCGTCATCCCGGGGTTCGTCGACAGCCACACGCATCTCGTCTTCGCCGGCGACCGCGCGGAGGAGTTCGCGGCGCGGCTGGCAGGAAAGCCGTACGAGGCGAGCGGCATCACGATCACAACCGAGGCCACCCGCGCCGCCAGCGACGAGCGGCTCCGGACCCTCGCCGGGCGGCGTCGGGCCGAGGCACTGCGGGCCGGGATCACCCACCTGGAGGTCAAGTCCGGCTACGGGCTCGATGTCGCCACCGAGCGGCGCCTCTGCGAGATCGCCTCCGGGCTCACCGACGACGTCACCTTCCTCGGGGCGCATGCCGTTCCGCCGGAGTACGAGGGCCGGGCCGACGACTACGTCGAGCTCGTCTGCGGCGAGATGCTCGCAGCGTGCGCGCCATTCGCCCGCTGGATCGACGTCTTCTGCGAGCGGGGCGCCTTCGACGCCGAGCAGTCGCGCGCGGTCCTCGAGGCCGGGCGATCCGCCGGCCTCGGGCTGCGGGTGCACGGCAACCAGCTCGGCCCGGGCCCCGGGATCGGGCTCGCCGTCGAGATGGATGCGGCCTCGGTGGACCACTGCACCTACTTCGACGACGCCGATGTGGAGGCGCTGGCCGCGGGCGACACCATCGCCACCTTCCTCCCCGCGACGGACTTCTCGACCCGCCAGCCCTATCCGGACGCGCGCCGCATGATCGATGCAGGCGCACGGGTCGCGATCGCGACCAACACCAACCCAGGCTCGAGCAACACGACCTCGATGAGCTTCTGCATCGCCCTGGCCGTCCGCGAGATGGGGATGACCGTGGACGAGGCCCTGCGGGCAGCGACCCTGGGAGGGGCGAACGCGCTGCGTCGGGACGACGTCGGCCGCCTGGCGCCCGGGGCCCGCGCCGACGCGGTGGTGCTCGACGCGGCCTCCTACGTGGACCTCGTCTATCGGCCGGGGGTCCCGCTCGCCGGCGCCTGCTTCCTGTCAGGCGATGAGGCCTGGCTCTCGCCGCCCCTGGACCCGGCCTAGCTCAGGCCTCGAGAACGACCGCCAGCCCCTGGCCGACCCCGATGCAGAGGGCGGCCACGCCCCAGCCGCCTCCACGGCGGCGGAGCTCGTGTGCGAGGCCGCCCAGCACACGCACCCCGGAGGCGCCGAGCGGATGGCCGATCGCGATCGCCCCTCCATTGGGGTTCATCCGCTCCAGCTCGACCCCGTCCCAGCCGGCGAGATCGGCCAGGCACTGGGAGGCGAAGGCCTCGTTCAACTCGATCACCGAGACGTCGTCCCAGCCGATGCCGGCCCGCTCGAGCGCCCTGTTGGCCGCCTCGACGGGAGCGATGCCGAAGATGTCGGGGTCCACTGCGTGCACGCCGCGGCCGGCGATCCTGGCCAGCGGCTCGCGGCCGAGCGCCGAGGCGGTGGCCTCGTCCGCGATCAACGCCGCCCCCGCGCCGTCGTTGAGCGGAGAGGAGTTCCCCGCCGTGACCGTCCCGTCCTCCTTGAAGGCGGGCCTGAGCTTGGCGAGCTTCTCCATGCTCGTGTCCGAGCGAATCCCCTCGTCGCGCTCGAGCTCGGTGTCGGGGACCGGAATCACCCACTCGGAGTAGAAGCCGTCCTCCCAGGCCCTGGCGGCGTTCTGGTGGCTGCGCAAGGCGAACTCGTCCTGTGCCTCCCGGGAGATGTTCCAGCGGTCGGCGATCAGCTCGGCGCTCTCGCCGAGCGAGATCGTCCACTGCTCGGGCATCTCCGGGTTGACCATCCGCCAGCCCAGGGTCGTCGAGTACATCTGCTCGTGGGAGCGGTCGAAGCCGCGCTCGGGCTTCAGCACCACCCAGGGGGCCCGGCTCATCGACTCGACCCCGCCGATCAGCACCAGCGAGGCATCGCCGGTCTCGATTGCGCGACTCGCCTGCATGCCGGCCTCGAGGCTCGACGCACAGAGGCGGTTGACGGTGCTGCCCGGCACGCTCGTCGGCAGGCCGGCGAGCAGGGCCGCCATCCGCGCCACGTTCCTGTTCTCCTCGCCGGCGCCGTTGGCGTTGCCGAAGGTGACGTCGTCGATGCTCTCCGGGTCGAGGCCCGGCGAGCGCTCGATCAGCGCACGGACCACGTGGGCCGCCAGGTCGTCCGGGCGGACATGCGACAACCCCCCGGCGTAGCGGCCGAAGGGCGTCCTGATGGCGTCGATGACGTAGGCGTCCGGCATGGTTCGTTTCGGATCCTGGCGAAATCTAGCCGGGGGCGTGATAGGACTAGCCGATGATCTCCACCGTCGCAGTGGGCACGGATGGCTCAGAGACGGCGAGCGAGGCGGTTCAGCAGGCAGCTGAGTTCGCCCGCCGCTTCGACGCGAAGCTGGTTCTGCTGAGTGCCTTCAAGACCGACCCGCCCCCGCCGGACGCCGGCGAGGCCCAGTGGTCCTACAGCCCGGCTGCGCAGCTCCGCGGCCTCCTCGCCCGGACCGAGGAGGCGATGAAGGAGCAGGGGGTCGAATGCACGACCCTGGTCGACGAGGGCGACCCGGCCGATGTCCTGGTCCGCCTGGCCGACGAATGCGGCGCCGATGTCCTCGTGATCGGGAACAAGGGCATGCAGCGACGGGTGCTCGGCAGCGTGCCGAAGTCGGTCGCGCACAACGCCGACTGCTCGGTCTTCGTGGTCAAGACGACCTAGCGACCGACGGCCGCACGCAGCGACTCGTAGGAGCGGACGAGCGCCGCGCGCTCCTCTTCGATCAACGAGCTGTCGGGATCGCACCCCTGCTCGACCCAGCGATCCGAGTGGACCATCGCCAGCGCTCGCTGCTGTGCCGCGACACGCACGCCCTCACGCGGCACCGAATAGACGTACGAGTAGAGCGCGGCCAGGGCATCGACGAGCTCGTCGTCGTCCACGGAGTCCCCATCGTGCTGGAGCTCGCGGTGGGCCCGCCACCACTCGACCTCGAGACGGGCGGCCTCGGCCGGATCGAAGTCCTCGCCGGAGCGATCGACGACCAGTCCGTAGAAGCGGCGCATGTGGGCACGGGCGGCGTCCGGATCGTTCTCCGGGTACGGCGCCCAGACCTGGTTGGCGCGAAGCACCCACCAGCCGCCGCGCAGCGTCGCCGGCACCGATAGCCCGAAGCTCTCGCGGGTCAGGCCGAACGCGGCGCGCAGAAAGGTCGCCCAGCGCCGCCGGTAATAGGCGACCCAGGCGTTGCACTCGAGCTCGCCGACACGGACCGGGTCGAATGACCTCATCCCCATCACAGATCACTACGCAGGGCGGCGCCGGCGGATCATGGCTCGGCGGCCATCAGGAACGCCTCGAGGCGCTCGTTGTACGGAGCGCCGGTGGACGGGACGGTGTGGCCGCGCCCGGAGATCACGGCCCGCTCTGCCGACAGTCCCTCGGCGAGGGCGTCGCAGACCGCCTCGAAGGCGGGCGAGTGCCCGCCGGAGAGCACCAGCACCGGGAAGCCGGCGGCGGCGAGCCGCTCCAGCGGGATCTCCGCCTCCCATGAGGGCCTCTCGCGTTTGAGCAGCTCGACCCCGTGCATGAGCTCATCGGGCAGCTGTTCCGGCGTGCCATAGGCCGAGCCGGCGCCGCCGCGGAACAGCCGCAGGAACTCCTCCGACGGGATCGAGGAGGCGTTCTCGAAGAGCAGCTCCCCGTTGGCGATCATCTCGTCGACCACCGGCGTGCCCTCTGCCACCCGCAGGCAGCCGGGCTCCGACACGGTCAACGAGCGGACCGCCTCTGGCCGCTCGGCGGCGGCGAGCAGTGCGATCACCGCCCCGTAGGAATGCCCGACCAGGTGGGCGCCGTCGCCGAGCAGCTCGGCGAACATCGGCGCCTCCACCTCGAAGTCGTTTCTCTCAAGCGGCGGGCTCTCACCGAAGCCGGGGCGGCTGGGGATGATCAGGGTCCAGCGCTCGGCGAGCTCGCGCTGCTTCCGCCAGGTGAGGGACGGGCCGACGATGTCGCCGTGGACGAAGAGGACCGGAGGCCCGTCGCCGAGCCGCTCAACGGCGAGCATGCCGCCGCCTCAATACCCGCGCCATGGCCGGACAAACCCTACGATCACCCCGCATGAAGCTGATCATCCAGGTTCCGTGCCTGAACGAGGAGGAACTGCTTCCGAGCCTGCTCTCCGAGTTGCCGCGCGAGGTGCCGGGCTTCGACGAGGTCGAGTGGCTGGTCATCGACGACGGCTCGACAGACGGCACGATCGAGGCGGCACGCGAGCACGGCGTCGACCACCTGGTCAGCCTGACCACCAACAAGGGACTCGCCACCGCCTTCCAGGCCGGCCTCGACGCCGCGCTCAAGCTCGGCGCCGACGTGATCGTCAACACCGATGCCGACAACCAATACCGCTCGGCGGACATCCCGCGCTGGTCGAGCCGGTGCTGGCGGGCCGCGCGGACATGGTGGTCGGAGATCGCCAGGTGCAGAGCATCGATCACTTCTCGCCGACCAAGAAGCTGCTCCAGCGCCTCGGGAGCTGGGTCGTCCGCCGCGCGTCCGGCACGGACGTGCTCGACACGACCTCCGGGTTCCGCGCCTACAACCGCGAGGCAGCGCTCCAGCTGATCGTGGTCTCCCGCTACACGTACACGCTGGAGAGCCTGATCCAGGCGGGCAAGATGTCGGTCGCGCTCGAGGACGTCCCGGTCTCCACGAACCCCACCGATCGCGAGTCGCGCCTTGCGGGCTCGACCTCCTCGTACGTCCGCCGAAACGCGTACGCGATCTTCCGCGCCTACACCCTGTACGAGCCGCTGCGGGTGTTCATGATGCTCGCGCTCATCTTCGGAGTGCTCGCCGTGGCGGCTTGGTCCCCGTTCCTGCTCGACTGGATCCTGAACGGCGACCGCAGCGGCCACATCCAGTCGCTGATCCTGGGAGCGGTGCTGGCGCTGGCGGCTGTGCAGATGTTCGCGCTCGGGATCATCGGCGATGCGCTCGCCGGTCAGCGCGCGATCGGGCAGCGGGTTTACGAGCGGGTCAGGAGGCTCGAGCTCGAGGCCGGCGTCCCGCCGGCCCACTACGAGCGGCTCACGCTCGAGCGCCCGCTGACCGTGGAGACGATCGAGACCACCGTCGCCCGGTGAGCAACGACGTCGCGGAGCGCGGCGGGAACGTCTACGACAAGTACGGATCCGCCAACCCGATCGAGCGGCGGCTGATGGCGGGGTTCATGGCAGACCTCGACGAGCTCGTCGAGCTGAGCGGCGCCAGGGAGGCCCACGAGGTGGGCTGCGGCGAGGGCGAGGTCTCGATCCGCCTGGCGCGCCGGGGGATTCGAATGCGCGGCACCGACGCGTTCCCGCAGGTGCTCGAGGAGGCTCGCGAGCGGGCCGCCACGGCCGGTGTGGAGATCGACTTCGAGGCGGCTCCGATCGAGCGGCTCGATCCCGAACGCCACGCCGCCGAGCTGGTGGTCTGCTGCGAGGTGCTCGAGCATCTCGAGGATCCGGCGCGGGGCCTCGAGGTGCTCGCCGAGCTCGCCCGGCCGTGGCTGATCGCGAGCGTCCCCCGCGAGCCACTCTGGCGGGCGCTCAACCTGGCACGGCTCTCCTACATCAGCGCGCTCGGCAATACGCCCGGGCACCTCAATCACTGGTCGAAGCACGGCTTCGAGCGGTTTCTGGCCGAGCGCTTCGAGGTGGTCGAGGTGCGCAGCCCTCTCCCGTGGACGATGGCGCTCTGCCGCGCCCGCCAGACGGACTGACAAGGAGCCGGGGATCTACCCCCTAAAATCGCCGCCCTCATGAGGCGCTTGCGGAATTCGCTACGAGCGCTCAGATCGAGCCCGGGCGTGGCCGCCATCATCACGCTCGGCTTCGCCTGGGCCATCGTCATCCACCAGCTCGGCTGGGCCCAGCTCGGCCACTTCGGGCAGGTGCGGGCCTTTGCCGACGGCCAGGCGCAGATCGATCCCTGGCACTGGGAGACCAACGACAAGGCCTGGGTGGACGGGCACTTCTACTCGGTGAAGGGCCCGGGGACGGCGGCACTGACCACGCTGCCCTACATGGCGATCAAGGCGCTGGGCGGAGAGAAGCTGGCCCGCGCCGCGGTCGACAACGAGCGGCAGACCCCCCACCCGAAGTGGCATCCCGACAGCGTCGTGCCGCTCGAGAACACGGGCTACGACGTCCAGCGCGGACTGCGGGTACAGGCCCGCGTCGAGGAGGAGACGCCGATCGTCTGGGCGCTGACGCTGATCGCGGCGGTGATCCCGGGGGTGCTGATGCTGCTCGCCGTTCGATGGGCCGCTGACCGCTTCGTCCCCGGCTACGGCACGGCGGCTGCGATCACCCTGGGCGTGTCGACGATCGTGATGACCTTCTCGGCCGAGTTCTTCTCGCACGTGGTCGCCGCCGCCCTCGCCTTTGGCGCCTTCTGCGTCCTGATGAAGGAGAGGGACGGGCCGATGCGCCGCTCGACACTGTTCGTCGCCGGCCTGCTGGCCGGCCTCGCGGTCACCTTCGAGTTCCAGACCGGTCTGGTCGGGGCCGTGCTGATCTTCTACGCGCTGGCACGGCGTTCCGACCGGCTACGGCGCGGCGCCGCCTACGCCGGAGGCGCGGTGCTCGGCGCGGCGCCGATGCTCGCCTTCAACGCCTGGGCCTTCGGCAACCCGCTGAAGCTCGCCTACAGCGACGCGGTCACCTTTCCCGGGAGAAGCGGCCACGACGTGCTCGGCCTGAACAGCGACGGCTTCTTCGGCATCACCGTCCCCCGCCTGGACAGTGCCACCGACCTGCTCTTCGCGGGACGCGGCCTGATCGTGCTCACTCCGATCGTCGTCATGGCCGTGGTCGGCGTCTTCCTGATGCGCCGGCGCCACCGCGCGGAGGCCAACACGATCCTCGCGATCGCGGCCGTGTACTTCATCTACAACTCGGGCTACTGGCTGCCCTACGGCGGCGGCACGCCGGGGCCGCGGTTCCTGATCCCCGCGCTTCCCTTCCTCGCCATCGGGCTCGCCTACGCCTATCGCCGCCTGCCCGCCCTGACCCTCGGGCTGGCCATCCCGTCGGCGCTCTTCATGCTGGTCGGCACCCTCACCTACCCGCTGATCGGCAAGCAGGGAATCGGCACCTGGGCCGACTGGCTCGTCCAGGGCCGCCTCGAGCACACCGTCCTCACCGCCTTCGGCGTGACCAACGCCTGGCTCGCGCTCGCTCCGTTCTTCGCTGCGATCGCGGTCGCGGTCGTCCTCGCCGTCCGGGCCACCCCCGGTGCCCTGTTCACGGACTACCGGCTGGCCGTGCCCGCCGTGGTGGGCTGGGCCTTCGTCTCCGCGCTGGCGCCCACAGTCGCCCGGTATGAGATCAGCCCGCTGAACCGCGGCAACATGTCCGTGCTCTGGCTGATCGCGGCGGGCGCGCTGCTGTCGATCGCTGACGCTCACCCTCTTGCGGGTGCGCGAGGGCCGGACTCAGCCGAAGTCGCAGGCGCCGGCTCCGGCCCCGGAGCGCGGCCTCGGTCCCGGGCTCGCATTCGACGAGTCCACCTCGTAGACGACCAGTCCCGGCAGCCTGCAGGCGGTGAGCGGCAGGCCCTCGATCGACCTCCGCGCCGCGCCTGCCTGCGGCGTCCCCTCGGTCAGCCCGAGGTGGAGGATCACCGTCCGCACGCCGTAGTCCTGCAGCTCCCGGACGGTCGCGGCGTCGGGGAAGGTCGCCATGTGCTTGACCAGATCGAGAACCACGGCGGGATTGGTGCTCGCCCGGCCGTTGACCATGTCGGGGAAGCCGTCGGTCGAGGCGAGCTGGTAGGCGCGGTTCTCCTTCGCGGTCAGCGCCGGCAGGTGCAGCTGCGGAGTCGGGATCTCGTTGGTCGAGGCCTGGGCCGGCGGCACGTCGGGTATCGCCTGGTTGTCGAAGGGGTCGAACGGCAGGCTGCGGCCCTCGGTGACGATCACCAGGACCAGGAGGCCCGCAACCGCCGCCGCTGACCAGGCGGGCAATCGGGTACGGCGCACCGCTCGCAGCAGCGCCTCGCCGCCCGCCGCCGCGAGCAGGGCGAGGACGAGCGACGAGAACGTCGCCAGGCGGCCCGGGCGTGCGGATCGCGTCCCAGCCGGGCAGGACGTCGTAGAGCACTCGGTAGGGCCAGAGGAGCCCGCCCTCCTCGCGGAAACCGAGCTCCAGGACGATGATCGCGACGGCCAGGATCCCGAGGCCGATCCGCGTTCGCCTGCTCAGGCTGCTCGACCAGAGGCCGACCAGGGACAGCAGCACGATCACCGCCCCCGGGAAGAGCGTCTTCTCCTGAAGGGTCGTCAGGCTGTTGCGGAAGCCCGCAGTCGCCGATCCCCAGACCCAGTTCTCCTCCGGCGCGGTGAGCAGGACCTTGAGCGGACCGGAGAAGGCGGCGACCTCGTGCGGGCTCCGCCTCGAAGCCGGGAAGTTGTCCGCGATGTAGAGGTACGGGTGCGCGATCCAATAGGAGACCGCGATGAAGAGGACCGCGCCCGCGGCTCCGGCGATCAGCATCGGCCGCGGAAGCGGCGGCCTGCTGCGAACGAGCCACGCCACCACCCCGATGGCGACTGCTCCGCCGAGCCCGTAGGCGAACGGGAGACCGAGTACCCAGCCGATCGAGACCTGCCAGGCCGCCACCACCCAGGCCCAGAACAGCCACCAAGGCCGCTTCAGCCGGATTCCGCGCACCGCGAAGGCGATCGCCAGCGGGATGCCGCCGCTCGAGATCACCTGGAGGTGGCCGTCCTGTTCCAGCCGGTAGGGCGCGAAGGCGAATGCCGCACCCGCGATCGCGGCGCCGGCCGGGCTCAGGCCCAGCTCGCGGGCGAGCAGATAGGCGCCGAAGAACGCCAGCGCATAGGCGAAGAGGAAGAGCAGGTCGTACCGCACCATCGCGGCATGCGGCCCCCGGCCGATGATTCCCGTGGGCGCGTATCCGATCAGCGCGTCGCCGAAGGCGAGAGAGTCCTTGAGTGGCCAGAACCGGTTGGCGTCGAAGTAGTGCAGAGGCTGGTGGATCAGCGCGTGACCGCCCCAGGCCGGCTGCCAGGCCTCGGCCAGCGGGTCGCCGATGTCGCGCGGGACCACGTCGCCGAGGTGAATCAGCAACGGCCAGGTCATCACGATCGACAGCAGGCAGGCGCCGAGCGCCGCCACCACGACCTCCCGGCGACTCAGCTCCATCTACCGGTCGGGGCGGTCCGGGTAGAGGTCGTCGATCGTGAGCAGTGGGCGGTAGGGCGCCTCGGCGGCCGCCTCAATCGCGTCTGCGCCGCCGGCGAGCCGGTCGACCACCGCCGTCACACCCGCCACCTCGAGCCCCTCTTCCCTGATCCGCTCGATCGCTCGCACGGTGGACCCTCCCGTAGTCACCACGTCCTCGACGACCAGGCAGCGGGTGCCCGGTGCGAGCTCGGGCCCCTCGATCCAGCGCTGCAGGCCGTGCTCCTTGCGCTCCTTGCGCACGAAGAAGGCGATCAGTCCGTCGCCGCCCTCCGCGCCGATCGCCGCGCAGGCCAGGGGATCGGCGCCCATCGTCATCCCGCCGACGGCTGTCGCGCCGCGCTCGGCTGCCTCGGCGGCGATGAGCTCACCCGCCGCCCGGTAGCCGGACGGCCGCAGCAGAGCCCGCTTCGCGTCGACGTAGTACTGGGCCGTCTTCCCGCTGGAGAGGGTGACCTCGCCGATCACCAGCGCGTGCTCGCGCAGCTCGGCCAGCAGGGTCTCGCGGGCGCTCATCCGAGTCCCTCCCGAAACCCTTCGCGCCAGCTCGCGTAGCGGGGCGCCCAGCCGAGCTCCCGCTTCGCCTTCTCGTTCGAGGCGCCCTCGAGGCGGGTAGCCATCACCGCGGCCTGCTTCCCGGCGAACCAGCCGGCCAGCCAGACCGGAACCCGGCGGGGCGTTTTCGCCCCGGGCTGGCCCTGGGCCCTAGAGGTACACGTGGATCGCATCGCCGAGATGGATCCAGTTGTAGATGTAGTGCGAGAAGGGGATCGGGTTGCGAACGCAGCCGTGGCTCGCGGCCTCGTGCATCGGCACGGGGTTGTAGCCGTGCGTCGCGTAGCCGCGGATGAAGTAGACGGAGTAGTACATCCCCTCGGAGTTGTAGCCCGCATCCTTGCGGTAGAAGTGGAAGGTCCCGCGCACGGTCGGCGTCGAGGGCTTGCCGGTCGAGACATGGAACGTGGAGACGACGTGGTCGCCGTTCACCAGGGCCATCACCTGCCGTGAGATGTCGACCTCGACGTGGTGGCCCGAGTGGTAACGGGGCTTGAAGGCGCCCTGGCCCATCAGGAGCTTGCGGAAGATCGAGGGCTTGTAGCTGTAGTTCCTCGCCATGTTGTTCACCTTCCGGAAGGCGAGGGTGGCGAGCCGGGCGCCGAGCGTGAAGTGGCTCGAAACGTGCGGGCCGAGGTAGTAGCCCTGATCGACCAGGGACTGGTTGTAGAGCCGGGTCACCGGTCCCTTGCCGATGTGCTTGGGCACCCTGACGGTGAAGCGCTGCGCGCCGGAGCTCTTGCCGCCGCTGGTCGCGGTCACCTCGTAGTTGCAGCAGGAGTTGACGACGAAGGGGAACGAGTACTTGCCGTCCGCCCCCAGGTTGATCTGCTTCTTCTCCACCGTCTTGCCGCTGGCCTGGACCATCACCGTGACGGAGTCACTCGGGAGCGCCCCGGGCAGCTGCCCGACGGCGCTCACCTTGTCGAGCAGGCCGGGGCTCTTCGGCCCATTCAGGTCGAGAGTCGGCGGACCGGTCGCGGCGCTCGCCGAGGCGACCGGAATCGCCAGCGCCATGATGACGCCCGCAAGCGCGATGAAAAGTCCTCCCCGGCGATTCACGTCGCGGCATTGTGCAACATCGGGCGGTCAGGTGGGGTGTTCACGCGACCAGCTTTCGCCTCAGGGCGCGCACCGGGATCGTGAAGAGCAGCGCGCTGACGGCCGCGAGCCAGGCCGCGTTGCCGACGACCGACCAGAGCTCGGGCCCGGTCGCCAGGCCCCGGGTGATCTCGACGAGGTGGTAGAGGGGGCTGAACCACGCGACCACTGCGACCCAGTCGGGCAGCTGGTTGAAGGGGAAGAAGAGCCCCGAGAACAGGAACATCGGCGTGATCCCGAGGGTGAAGAAGTAGGAGTAGAGGTCGATCTTCGGGATCAGCGTCGTGAACGTGTAGCCGATCACCGAGAAGCAGATCCCGCCGAGCAGTACGAAGGGCGGAATCGCCAGCGCCCACCACGACGAGACGAGGCCGAAGATCGAGATCACAGCGAGCACGACGATCCCGTAGACCGTGGCCCGGGTGGAGCTCCAAGCCAGATCGCCCGCCACCACGTCCTGCGCCTCGACCGGCGTCGCGAGCACGTTGTCGTAGAGCCGGAGCTCGTTCATCCGGAAGTAGACGTTGTAGGTCGTCTCGAAGGCCGAGGACCACATCGCCGCCGAAGCGATCAGGCCCGGAGCGATGAACTCCTTGTAGGGAATGCCGTTGATCTGGGCGACGTAGGTGCCGAGCCCGAAGCCGAGTGCCAGGAGATAGAGGAACGGGTCGAGGAAGGTGGGCAGCAGCGCGCCGCGCCAGAGCTTCGAGAAGACCCGTGCGTTGCGAAGGAAGACCGCCCCCGCAAGGCGGGGCGCAGGTACGAGATCACGCAGCGGGACCCGGGGCCCGAGGCCCGCGTAGCCCGGCTCTTCGAGCATCGCCATTACTCCCGCAGGCTCCTTCCGGTCAGGCGCAGGAACACGTCCTCGAGGGTGGCACGGCGGACCAGGGCGGACTCGGTCGGGAACACGTCGTGGTCGAGTCCCTCGAGCACCGCCTCGGCGTTGTCGGCGTAGAGCATCAGGCGTCCGCTCGGAGAGGTCGTGGCCCTGGATGCGGCCATCCAGCGAGCCGACCAGCCGCTCCGCGTCGCAATCCTCGTCGAGCCTCAGCTCCAGCACCTCGCGGCCGACGTGGCTGCGGACAAGATCGGCGGGCTTCCCGTCGGTGACGATCCGGCCCTCGTCCATGATCACGAGCCGATCGCAGAGGCGTTCGGCCTCCTCCATGTAGTGCGTGGTGAGCACCAGGGTGACGCCGCGCCGGCGCAGTCGGTCGAGCGCTCGCCACACGGCGAGGCGCGCCTGCGGGTCGAGGCCCGTGGTCGGCTCGTCGAGAACGACCAGCTCAGGGTCGCCCATCAGCGCACGGGAGATCAGCAGACGCCGCTTCATGCCGCCTGAGAGGCCGTTGATGCGCTCATCGGCGCGGTCGGCGAGCAGCGAGAACTCGAGCAACCCGGTTGCCCTCTCCGCCGCCTCGCCGGAATCGATCCCGAAGTAGAGGGCCTGCTGCAGCAGGTTCTCCTTGACCGTCAGGTCGGCGTCGAGGTTGGTCTCCTGCGGGACGACGCCGAGCCGGCTCTTGACCTTCCGCCGCTCGCGGGTCGCGTCCATGCCGAGGACGGTGAGCTCCCCGCCATCGACGGTCGCCAGCCCGTAGATCATCTTCATCGTGGTCGTCTTGCCCGCGCCATTTGGTCCCAGGAAGCCGAAGCAGATTCCCGGCTCGACGTCGAAGTCGATCCCGGCGACGGCGACCCGATCGCCGTAGCTCTTGGTCAGCCCGCGGGCGGTGACCGCCGGCTTCAACTCACCAGCGCGAGCGCGAGGCCGTTGTTGATCATGTGCGCGATCACGCACGGCCACAGCGACCCCGTCCGGTCGTAGAGCCAGCAGAGCGCGAACCCGAGCGTGGCGAGGGGGACGACGGTGGTGATTCCGGTCGGCGCATGTACCAGTCCGAAGATAAGACCCGACGTGATCGCGGCCGGCCAGAGCGACCAGCGGGTGCGCAGTCCGGCGAACAGGAACCCACGGAAGAAGAGCTCCTCGGCCACCGGTGCGAGCAGCACGATCATCAGCACCGCGGCGACGGCGATCACAATGCTCGGATTGCCGACGCCGAGCTCGCCGCCGATGTCCTCCTGGTCGGGCTTCAGCACCAGGCTCGCGAAGAGCCCGGCGGCGATGTAGTAGACGACCATCGTTCCGAGCAGGATCCAGATCGCGGAGGGGCGGAACGGCCGCAGGCCCAGCAGCCGCAGCGGCCCCGCGAGCGGCCTGAACTTCCAGTTCGAGGCGACGCCGACCGCGACGACGAGCAGCAGGCCGTCGAACATCGCCTGCGCGGCCAGCAGGGCGCCGTCCCCCTTCAGGTCCGGATCGAACGGGGCCACCAGCAGCGGAGGCACGATGATCGCCAGGAGCAGCCCGCCGAACAGCCACCGGACCGTCGTCCGGGGCGTCCAGGGGACCGGTGCCACGCCGACGGCCTCCATTACGCGTTGTGCGAGGGTGCTCCGTCAGGAGCAACCCGTTTGGTGGTGGCGGTCCGCGGAGCGCGGCGCAGCACCACGGTCTTCGCCGCCAGGTCCCCGAGGCGCTGCTTGCGCCTGGTCGTCGCAATCATGACCTCGCCGATCACGAAGAAGTCGATGAGCCGGAGCAGGTTCCGGATGCTCGCCTGCCCGTACGTGAGCCGCCTGGCGCCGTCGAGAGAGCGAACCTCGACGCCGGTGGCGTTCTTGCCGATCGTCTGGCCCCAGCGCCACTCGCAGAAGGCGAAGTAGTTGAACCAGAGCGAGAAGAAGACCAGCAGGGCCAGGATGCCCGCCGTGTCGCTCGCGAGGAACGCGCCGCCCACGACCCAGACGTAGATCCACAGGAAGAAGAGGATCCAGGTGATGTTGTCGAGCAGCGAGGCGAGCAAGCGGCGCCAGAAGCCCGCGTAGTTCGGTTCCATTTCAGAGATGCTCACGTATCTCGCCCAAAGAGGAGATGTCGCCGCCGTTCCCGCCGCGCGAGATGAGCAGCGCTCGGATGCCGGCGGCCCGGGCTCCCTCGACGTCCTCCTCGGGTGTGTCCCCCACGTGGAGGGCCTCCTGCGGGGCACAGCCGGCCAGCTCGAGCGCCGGCTCGAAGATGGCCGGATCGGGCTTCCGCGCGCCCGCCGCGGCAGAGCTCACTGCCCCATCCAGCAGCTCGCCGAGCCCGCAGCGCTCCAGCACCGCGGGAAGGGAGCAGTCCCAATTGGAGACGGCCACCAGGCTCAGCCCCCGTCCGCGCAGCTCGCGCAGAGCCGGAACGGCGTCGGGATAGACGTCGAAGCGAATGGCATCGACCAGCTCGTCGACCGTGACCTCGATCCCGAGCTGATCGGAGACGATCCCGGCGCAGCGTTCGCGCAGCTCCGCGAGTGAGGCCTCGTCGCGGCCCTCGTGCGCGTGGTCGCGGTAGTACGCCATCTCCGCCCGCAGTGCTTGCTCCAGGCGCTCGTCGCTCACCTCCGCGGGGATGCGGGCACGCAGGGAGTGCCAGGGAGGCTCGAGAGCGAGCAGGGTGCCGAGGGCGTCTAGAAAGACAGCGCGGGTCATCGGGTTAATACTGCCCAACCTCATGCTCCTGGCTGCCGCGGACCAGAGCTTCTGGCAACAGCACGGCGACGAGATCTCGGCGGCGATCACGCTGGTCGTCGCGATCCTGATCGCGATCATCGTCGACCGCCTCCTGATCGGACGGGCGGTCCAGGCGACGATCCGGATGGACACCGGCGAGCTCTCCCGGGAGGCTCGCACGCGCCTGCGGCTGATCCGCAGGCTGCTGTTCCTGGCGATCATCCTGATCGGCGTGGCGCTGGCGCTCAGCCAGTTCACCTCGATCAAGCGCTTCGCCACCGGCGTCCTCGCCTCGACGGCGGTGCTGGGAATCATCATCGGCTTCGCCGGCCGCCAGGTGATCGCCAACCTCGTCTCAGGGGTGCTGATCGCGATCACCCAGCCGATCCGGATCGGGGACCTGGTCTCGATCGGGGACGAGGTCCACGGCAGGGTGATCGACATCGCGCTCACCTACACACGGGTGGACGCGGGCGACGGCAGCCTGATCGTCGTCCCAAACGAGAAGGTGGCGACGGACGTGGTCGTCAACCACTCCGCGGGAAACAACGCCGCGCCGGTGACCGTCGACGTCTGGTTACCCCCGGACGCAGATGTCGAGGCCGCCCGCCAGGAGCTCGAGAAGGGCGAGGTGACCTCGGCGCGGCTCGTCGAGCTCACAACCGAGGGCTCGAGGCTGCAGGTGAAGGCCGCAATCGACGCGGGCGGTGCCCGCGAGGCGCACGAGGCGGAGCTGCGGGAGCGCGCGCAATCCATCCTGCGCGCCAGGGGACTACTTAGTCCCCCCTGAGACCGGCGTAAGTACCCTCCTCGGACCATGAGCGCCCGCTCCCGCAGGCGGCATCGACGCACGAGCCGCAAGCGAAACCCGTTCTTCGTCGTCCTTCTGGTGATCGGAGCGATGTTCGCCGTCGGCGTGATCGGATCCGGCCTCTGGCTGCTGAGCGTGTACGAGTCGGCGCCCTCGCTCGCGAACCTGTCGCCGATCACCCACGGCGCCGTCTCGAAGGTCTACGCCGCCGACGGCTCGCTGATCGGGGTGATCCACTCCGACAAGATCCGGCAGCCGATCCCCAGCTCGAAGATCCCGCAGGACCTGAAGGACGCGACCGTGGCGATCGAGGACAGGCGCTTCTACAGCCACGGCGGCATCGACCCCTCGGCGATCGTCCGGGCCGGCTGGGAGGACCTGACCGCCGGAGGCAAGCCGGTTGAGGGCGGCTCGACGATCACCCAGCAGCTGGTCCGCAACCTCTACATCGAGGACCCCCAGGACACGCTGAAGCGGAAGATCATCGAGGCGCACCTGGCCAACGACGAGGAGGACCAGCACTCGAAGGACTGGATCCTGACCGCGTACCTGAACACCGCCTCCTACGGGACCAATGAGGGAGCGACCGCGATCGGCGTCGAGGCGGCCGCCGAGACCTACTACTCCAAGCACGCCCGCGATCTGACCCTGACCGAGGCGGCGATGATCGCCGGCCTGCCGCAGGCTCCGTCCCAGTACAACCCGCTGCTCAATCCGCGTGCGGCGCTGGCCCGGCGAAACGAGGTGCTGCACGCGATGGAGCAGCAGGGAAAGATCAGCGAGACCGAATACGAGAATGCCCTCGGCCAGGATCTGGGCCTCGACCCGGGACAGAAGTACAGCCGGATCCGCGAGCCATACATCTTCGACCTGGTGAAGCAGGAGCTCCAGGACCGCTATGGAGTGAACACCGTCCAGAACGGCGGCCTCAAGGTCTATACGACGATCCAGCCGCGCCTCCAGCAGGCGGCGCAGAGCGCCGTCGACTCCTGCTCGGTCTGCTACTCGGGCGGGGGTCCGGCGTCGGCACTCGCCTCGGTCGATCCCTCGAACGGCGAGATCGTCGCCCTGGCCTCCACCCAGCGCTACTCACTGACCAGCCAGTTCAACTTCGCCGCCCACGCCCAGCGCCAGCCGGGGTCCTCGTTCAAGGTCTACGACCTGACCGCCGCGATCAAGGAGGGCATCGACCCCGACACGACCTACTACGACGGCACCTCGCCCAAGACGCTGGAGACCCCCGGCGGCTCGAGCTGGACCGTCAACAACGCCGAGGCGGGCGGCGGGGTGGTGCCTCTGACCGAGGCGACCTGGGAGTCGGTCAACGTCGTCTTCGCCCAGCTCGGGCTCGACGTCGGTCCCGAGAACATCGCCAAGACCGCCTATGAGATGGGAATCACCTCGCCACTCGGGATCAAGGGCCCGAACGACACCCCCTGCAAGCTCGGCCCGCACTGCTTCATCCCCCCGGCCGACGCGATCGGCGGCCTCAGCGTCGGCGTCACCCCGCTCGAGCAGGCCAATGCCTACGCCACCCTCGCCAACGGCGGCACCCACCACGATGCGACCGCCATCGACCGGGTGGTCTTCCCCGGCGGGAACGTCGACGAGCCGAGCTCGAGGGAGGGCAAGCGCGTGCTGACCGAAGGCGAGGCCTACGAGGTGACGAAGGTGCTCGAGGGCGTGATCACCAGCGGCACCGGCGCCGGCTACACGTCGATCGGTTGCCAGTCGGAGGCCGGCAAGACCGGGACGAGTGAGGATCTCTCCGACGCCTGGTTCGTCGGCTACACGCCGATGTATTCGACCGCCGTCTGGACGGGGCACCCGCTCTCTCGCGCCTCCACCGGCTTCGGCGGGCCGACCTCGGGACCGATCTGGCGCTCCTACATGGAGGCCGCCCAGGGCGGCGAGTGTCCCGACTTCGAGATCCCGTCGACCATGCCGAGCCTTTCATCGTTCCACGGGCAGTACACGGCATCCAGCTCGAGCTCCTGCAGCAGCTCCTATTCCTGCGACTCCTCGTCCTCGTACACCCCGAGCTCCGGCGGCTCCGGCGGTGGCGACGGCTCGAGCGACAGCAACCGGGGCGCCTACGCACCCGGCGTCGGGCAGAAACCGGCGCCGTCTCCGAAGCCGAAACCAGCACCGACGCCGGCGCCTCCGCCTGTGGCACCGCCTGCCCCGCCGCCCCCAAGCGGCGGGACGGGAACGGGCTAGGACGCGCAACCAACGCCGGCCGGGCCGTAGCCTTTGGCGGGTGCCCAGCACCGAGTTCGACCTGATCGCAGCGATCAAGGAGCGCCTGCCGTCGCCCGGCCCCCGCGTCCGAGTGCCCAGCGGCGATGACGCGGCGGTGGTCGAGCCGCGTGCCGCGAGCGCAATCACGGTCGATGCGGTCGTCGATGGCGTCCACTTCCTCCTCGATTCGTACGGCCCGGAGGCGGTCGGTCGAAAGGCGCTGGCCGCCGCGCTGTCCGACCTCGCGGCGATGGGCGCGGCCCAGGGCGAGGCCTACGTGATGGTCGCCGCCCCGGGGGAGCTCTCCGACGAGGACCTGCTCGGCATCGCCGACGGGCTGGCCGAGATGGCGATCCGTGAGGAGGTGACCATCGCGGGTGGCGACCTCGTCCGCTCCCCGGTGCTTGTCGTATCGGTCACGGCTGTCGGCTACGAGCCGGGCGGCGCCCGCTTCGTGACGCGCCGCGGAGCCAGGCCACGCGACCTGGTCGCGGTGACCGGTGAGCTGGGCGGCGCGGCGGCTGCCGTAGAGCTGATGGACGCCGGGGAGCGCCGCGGCGATCCAGCCGATCGCGGCAGGGGGTTATTGGAACGCCAGCTGGACCCGACCCCGAGGCTGCGCGAGGGACGCGCGCTCGCCAAGGCCGGAGCGACGGCGATGATCGACATCAGCGACGGCCTGGGCGCGGACGCCGGCCACCTGGCGAGCGCGAGCGGCCGCCGCATCGAGATCGACCTCGGGCGCGTGCCCGTGGCGGCCGGAGTGGCGGAGGTCGCGGGCGGAGCAGAGGCTGCGGTCGAGCTGGCGGCGTCGGGCGGCGAGGACTTCGAGCTGCTGGTCACCGTCCCGCGCGAGCACTTCGCTGCGGCCGCTCAGGCGGTGGACGATGCCGGCTCGAGGCTGACCGAGATCGGCCACGTGACCGAGGGCCAGGGAGTGGGCCTCAGGCTGCCGGGTGGCGGGGAGCTCCAGCCGAGCGGTTTCGACCAGAGGCGGGGGTCCCTCTCCGGATCGGGCTGAGCGGGCTCCGGCTGGGGCTCGGCGCCTCCCTCCTCTTCGGGCTCGGGTTCCGGCTCCGGCGTCGGCTCGGGCCTTGGAGCGCGCCGGCGCACCGCGATCTCGCCCTCCAGCCTCATCTCGGGCGGCAGCCGCCCGGGGGCGCCGCCGGCCAACGCGACGATGGCCACCCCCGCCCCCGCCCCCAGGCAGGCGAGCAGCGACAGGGCGACGCCGATCTGGCCGTCAGCGACCATCAGCACCAGGTCGTGCCAGACGCCGAATCCGGCGTCGAAGCGCCCGGCGAGATCGGCGAGCAGGACGACCGCGGGCACCAGCCCGAGGAGAACGAGGCCGGCGGCTGGGAGCCGGCCCGGGGCGAGCCTGGCCGCCGCCAGCACCCAGGCCTGCAGGCCGACCGAGACGACCAGCGCGAGATACGGGTTGACGAACCAGACGCCGAGCGTCGCAAGACAGGCCAGAAGCAGCGCCGCCGGGGCCGCGGTGGCGACCGCGCTGGCCGGCGGCGGACGCAGCGGCCGCAGGAAGAACGAGACCACGCAGTAGAAGAGGAGCGCGGCGATCACCGAGATGGCCCCGCCTGTCCCGAGGCCCTCGATACGGGGGTCGAACGGGAACTCGGGGCTGGGCAGCAAACCGACAAGCGTGGCGAGCAGGATCACGAGCAGGGCGCCGAGGAACGGAACGACGCGCAGCAGCGACCAGACGAATCCGCGGACCCCCTCGATCGGGCTCCGCGCCCCCGAGGCGATTCCCGACCCGGCCGCGAGCGCCGCCGGGATCAGCAGGGAGAGAGCCAGCAGTGCGATCGTCCAGCCCGGCATCAGGTTGCCGGCGACGCCGATGTAGCCCTTGGGGCCGTGCTCGACCGCACCCGGTGACGAGTCGAGGGCGAGGATCAGGGACAGTGCGGCGCGCCCGAACCGGTCGAAGGTGTCGCTGTCGAAAGACTCGGGCACATCGCGGCCGGATTCGACCGGCAGCTCGCCATCGGCGGACAGCCGCACCGCAGGCAGCCCTGCCTCGACCAGGGGCCCCTGCTCCCCCAGCCCCGCCGGCAGCGCAAGCCGGAAGAGGTCATCGAGCGGGCCCTCGTCCCCCGCCGGCATCGCGAGCTCCTTCGAGACGGTCGAGTTGGCGGTCTCTGCCAGCTGGCTGGCGGTGCTCTGCGGCCCGGTCGACCAGGGGATCACGAGCGGGGCCGTGGGGTTCTCGAGGGCCGGCTGGCTCAGCACGATCGCCGCATCCAGCAGGGAGGAGTCGCTGTAGTCGCTGATGAACCGCCTGGTACCGAGGGCGCCGATGCTCGAGCCGTCGGTGGAGACGAAGACGAGGGTCTTGTGGTGGGCGGAGCCCGAGAAGGCCTCGGCGATCTCCAGGAGAGCAGCCGTCGATGCCACGCTCGTCGTCGCCCCGCTCCCGCGGGCCACGTCGCGAGGGGCGATCAGCGCGATCTGGCGGTTCGACTCGCCGGGCAGGGTCGCGATCAGGTTGCGCAGGTGCACGTCATGGCCGTCGAAGGAGCCGTCGAAGGTCTGCTCGGAGACGGACGCGCCGTCGATCGCGGCGAAATGGCTCTTCACCTGGTCACCGAGCTTCTCGTCCGCCGCCGAGCCCGGAGTCGGATAGGGAGCCGACGTGGCGAGCTCCTTGGCGAGCGGGCGCCGCGCTCGCCGGGTCGAAGGCGTCCGGCGGAATCCCCGCGGAGAGCCCCCGCGGCACCCCCTGGAGGGAGAACATCGCGATCACGGCCACCAGGGGGACCGCGAGCAGCGCGTATCTGTAGAGACGCAAGTCGATCATCAGCCGGGTACGAACCGCCTTCTAACCTTCAGGCATGGCGCGAGGACAGGCACGGATCCTGCTCGTGGACGATGAACAGGCCGTGCAAACGCTTCTCACCTACCCGCTCCGCAAGGAAGGTTATGAGGTGGTGGGGGCCATGGATGGGCAGGAAGCCCTGGATCGCTTCGGTGAGGAGCGGTTCGATCTCGTGGTCCTCGACATCATGCTTCCCAAGCTCGACGGGATTGAGGTGTGCAGGCGCCTTCGCACCCGCAGTCAGGTGCCGATCATCATGCTGACGGCAAAGGGGGACGAGATCGACAAGGTCGCCGGGCTCGAGATGGGCGCGGACGACTACATCACCAAGCCTTTCTCCGTCCGCGAGTTCCGCAGCCGGGTCAAGGCGGCGTTGCGGCGGGGCAACATGGCCGGCCCGGGCCTGACCGGGAACGAGCCGATCCACGCCGGTGACCTCGAGATCGACTTCGAACGCCGCTCCGTGCATCTGCGCGGCAAGCCGGTGCAGCTGACCTACGTCGAGTTCGAGATCCTGGCCGCGATGGCGGGCGCCCCGGGCCGGGTCTTCACCCGCGAGATGCTCCTCGAGCACATCTGGGGCGACTCGACCTACCGCGACCCCCGCACCGTCGACGTCCACATCAGGCACCTCCGCGAGAAGCTCGAGGCCGACGCGAAGAATCCCGACTACCTGTTCACGGTGCGGGGCGTCGGCTATCGCTTCCGCGAAGCTGAGCGCGATTGAGACGGCTGCGCCTCAATACCCTCCGCAACCGCCTCGTCCTCCTGATCACGCTGATCACGGCGGGGGCGATCGCCTTCGTCTACCTCTACGTGGTGCCGCAGCTCGAGTCGAGCCTGACCGCCGAGAAGCTGCGTCGGCTCGAGAGGCTGGGGACCGAGCAGTCCCCGCGCCTGGCACGGGCTCTCGAGTCCGGCGCGTCGCAGACCCAGATCTCCGAGCTGGTCCGCTCCACCGCGCAGTCGACCGAGAGCCGCGTGACGCTGCTCGCCGTGCGGGACGCCCCGGGCGGGCCGGTGCCGGCCTTCGTCGTCGCGGACTCGCAGTCGGAGGCGACCGCCCTCCAGGGGCGGTATCTGACCGCTGACGCCGCCATCTCGGACGGACACATCGCGACGGGCGTCGAGCGGGTGGCGGGAACGCGCGTGGGGACCTCCGCCGTCCCGATCAGGCTCGGCGACCGCACTCGCTGGGTGGAGGTGCTCTCGACCCAGCTCGCCGAGGTGAACGACGACGTCGCTCTGGTGCGCCGCCAGATCCTGATCGCAGGGCTGATCGCACTGATAGCCGCTTCGCTGATCGCCTTCTGGGCGTCGGGGGCCGTCTCGCGGCGGCTCCGCCGGATGCGCCTGGCGGCGGAGGCCGTCGCCGAGGGCCGCTTCGACCAGCCGATCCCGGTCGACTCCTCGGACGAGCTCGGCCAGCTCGCCCGCAGCTTCAACGAGATGCAGCGGCGCCTGGCCCGGCTCGACAGCTCGCGGAAGGAGTTCATCGCCAACGCCTCGCATGAGCTGAGGACGCCGATCTTCTCCCTCGGCGGCTTTCTGGAGCTGCTCGAGACCGAGAAGCTGACCGCCGGCGAGCGGCGGGCCTTCGTCGCCGAGATCCGGGCGCAGGTCGAGCGGCTGCAGAAGCTCACCATCGACCTGCTCGACCTCTCGCGGCTGGACGCCGACGTGATGGAGATCAAGCGCGAGCAGGTCGACCTCAAGGACGCCGCCAGGCTGGTCGCCGACGAGTTCCGGCCCAAGGCGAGGCTGCACGAGTCCTCGCTGCAGGTGCGCGGGCGGGGCCAGGTGGCCGCGCTCGCGGACCTAAATCGAGTCTCACAAATCATCCGTATTCTCATCGACAATGCGCTCACTCACACTCCGCAGGGGACGAACGTGACCGTGACCGCCGTGCGCGGGACGCACGCGGCGGAGCTGATCGTCGGGGACGACGCGAAGAAGGGAATCGACCCCCGTGCGATCCCGAAGGTCTTCGACCGCTTCTACACCGGCGATACAGCCAGTGGCTCGGGTCTCGGGCTGGCGATCGCCGAAGAGCTCGCGCGCCGCATGAGCGGGCAGATCGCCGTTGTCTCCCGGCGGGGCCACACGGCCTTCACGCTGAGCCTGCCGCTGGCCGGGGGCCGGCGGCGGCAGCGCCAGCCGGCCGAGGCGGCGGCATGAGGCTCCGGCTGATGATCGCGATCGGGCTGGCGACCGCGCTGATCGCCGGCTGCGGCGGTGGCGGCGACAAGGACTCGAGCACGCCCGTGGCCTCAGCGCCCCAGACGGCGCCTCAGGTCGTCGTTGAGGCCAGCGACGGGAGCTTCAACCCCGCCCAGATCTACAAGGACGTCTCCCCCGGGGTGGTGACGATCGACTCGGTGTTCTCCGGCGGCGTCAGCGACATCCTCGGCGGCGGCGGCTCCGCCGGCCAGGGCTCTGGATTCGTCGTGGACAAGGACGGCGACATCGTCACCAATGCCCACGTGGTGACGAGCGGCGGCCACCTGAACGGCGGCGGCACGCCGCGCGAGGCCAAGCAGGTCTTCGTCGAGTTCGGCGACCGCAACCGCGTCCCGGCGGAGATCAAGGGCTTCGACGCCGATGCCGACGTCGCGCTGATCAAGGTCGATCCGGACGGCCTCGACCTCGAGCCGGTGACGCTCTCCGATCGCTCGAGCTTCGCGGTGGGCGAACCCGTGGCCGCGATCGGCAGTCCCTTCGGCGAGGAGCAGTCGCTCTCGGTCGGCGTGATCTCCGCGACCAACCGGACCGTCGAGGGCCTCACCAACTTCGGCGTCGACAACGCGATCCAGACCGACGCCTCGATCAACCCGGGGAACTCCGGCGGTCCGCTGCTCGACTCCAAGGGCCAGGTGATCGGCATCAACGAGCAGATCGCCTCGAGCTCGGGGAGCAACTCCGGGGTGGGGTTCGCGATCCCGGTCACCTCGGTTCGCTACTCGCTCGACCAGCTGAAGGACGGCGGCAAGGTCGAGTACGCCTTCCTCGGCGTCACCAGCGAGTCGCTCTATCCGCAGCTCGCCGAGCACCTCGGCCTCGACACCCAGACCGGCGCACTGATCACCGACGTGGTCAGCGGCAGCCCCGCCGACGACGCGGGCCTCAAGGGCTCGACCGGCGAGGACACCTTCCAGCTGCAGCGGGTGAAGACCGGCGGCGACGTCGTGGTCGCCGTCGACGGCAAGCCCGTGCTCCAGAACAACGACCTCTCGGAGCTGGTCGCCGCACACAAGCCCGGCGACACGGTGACCCTCGAGATCATTCGCGACGGGCACAAGTCGAGCGTGGACGTCACGCTCGGCTCGCGGCCCGCGGATGTAAACCAGTAGGACGCCAGGCGCTCATCGACGAAGGGCGAACCCGTGCGCTTAGCTGCCCGTCTCAATGGCGAAGCAGTCCATCCGAAACCTGGTCACCGACCTGGCAGCCACCCTGCGCGAGGAGGTGCTCCCCCACCTCGGTGCACACGCGGGGCGCGCCCACTCCGGCGCGGGCGAGGGCGGCGACGTGACCTTCCAGATCGACGAGCACGCCGAGGCCCACATGGAGTCGTTCCTCGCCGAGCGGGCGCCCGAGGTCTCCTTCTACTCGGAGGACCGCGGGCTGGTCTCGCCGGCCGGCGACCGCGCCGAGTGGGTACTGGTCGTCGACCCGATCGACGGCACGCGGCCGGCGCTTGCAGGCCTCGAGTCCTGCTGCGTCTCGGTGGCGGCGGCCCCGTTGGCGTCGGAGCCGACCATGGGCGGACGTGCTGGTCGGCTGCGTGCTGGAGGTGAAGAGCGGGCAGAGCTTCGTCGCCGAGCGCGGCAAGGGGCTCGAGCCGGCCGCCAACCTCTCGGACAATCGCTCGCTGGAGCGCATGTTCTGGACCTACGGCTTCCGCGGCCGTCCGGCCCGCGCGCTGATCGAGGTGATCTGCGACCTGATCGATGCCTCGTCGGTGGGCGGCGGCACCTTCGACCTCGGCTCCGCCACCTACGACATGACCCGGATCGCCACCGGCCAGCTCGACGCCTACGTGGAGCCGGGGCCGCGGATGATCGACGACGTGCCTCAGGTCCGTGCCGAGTTCGAGCGAGTGGGCGATGGGGCGGTCCTCAACAACTCGCCGTACGACCTCGCCGCCGCGGCGATCTGTTTGGAGGAGTGCGGCGCGGTGGTGACCGACGCGTACGGCGAGCCGCTGTCGAAGCGTCCTCTGCTGGGCTCGGGCCACGAGTTTCAGATGTCATGCGTGGCCGCCGCCAACGGCGAGCTCCACTCCACGATCTGCGCCGAGATCGATGCCGGCATCGAGCGGCTGCGCGCCGCAGCCGGGTGACGAGTACTTTTCCGCCCTTGCTTACTCATCTGACCATGGGGGACCTGTGCTTCAAGAGGTAGCGCTGGGCAACAAGTCGCTGGCCGACTACACGCACCTGGCCGGGCGCGGCCTGGTCGACGAGATCCGGGAGATCGCGGAGAACCTGAAGGGCAAGCGGATCCTGCACGTCAGCGCAACGGCGTTCGGCGGTGGCGTCTCGGAGATCCTCTACACGATCGTGCCGCTGATGCAGGACGTCGGGCTGGACGCCCACTGGCAGGTGATCATGGGCCGGGAGGAGTTCTTCAACGCCACCAAGCTCCTCCACAACTCCCTGCAGGGCGACCCGAACACGCTCACCCCCAACCAGTGGGAGCTGTTCGACCACTACAACAAGATGAACGCGGACTCGCTCGAGGGCGATTGGGACGTGATCATCGTGCACGACCCGCAGCCGGTCGGGATGCGGCACCACGCGAGAGATCACGCCAAGAACTGGGTCTGGCGCTGCCACATCGATCTCTCCGAGCCGAACCCGGAGCCGATCGAGCGGCTGCTGCCGCTGATCTCCGAGTACGAGATCACGGTCTGGCACATGGAGCAGTACGTGCCGAACGGGCTCGACGGCCACGGCGGTGTGAGGATCGTTCCGCCGGCCATCGACCCGCTCTCGCCGAAGAACATGGCCCTCTCACCCGACGACGCGGCCTTCGTCTGCAACCAGTTCGGAATCGACGTCGACCGGCCGATGATCTGCCAGGTGTCGCGGTTCGACCCCTGGAAGGACCCGATCGGGGTTATCGACGCCTACCGGCAGGTGACCAAGGAGATCCCGGAGGTGCAGCTGGCGCTCGTCGGATCGATGGCGACCGATGACCCCGAGGGCTGGGAGTTCTTCCACCGCACCTTCGAGTACGCCGGTTCGGACCCCGACATCAAGATCCTGAACAACCTCAACAACGTCGGCGCGATCGAGGTGAACGCGTTCCAGTCGCAGTCCGACGTGGTCCTGCAGAAGTCGATCCGCGAGGGCTTCGGGCTGACGGTGTCGGAGGCGCTCTGGAAGGGGCGGCCGACCATCGCCGGCGATGTCGGGGGCATCCCGCTCCAGATCGTGGACGGCGAGGACGGCTACCTCGTCTCCTCGCCGGACCAGGCGGCGGAGCGGTGCACGCGGATCCTCCAGGACCCGGAGCTGGGCCGGCGCCTCGGTCGGGCGGGCAAGGAGCGGACCCGCGAGCGGTTTCTCTCGCCACGTCTCCTGCTCGACTGGCTGCGGATCTTCACCTCACTGGAATAGCCGGGGCGCCCGTGGCCGAGATCAGCTGGGAGCAGTTCGAGGCGGTCGACATGAGGGTCGGCCGTGTGGTCGGTGTCGAGGAGTTCCCCGAGGCCCGCGTTCCCGCCTGGAAGCTCGAGATCGACTTCGGGCCGGAGATCGGCCGCAAGCGCTCCTCCGCGCAGATCACGCACTACTCGCGCGATCAGCTGGAGGGACGGCTCGTGGTGGGGGTCGTCAACTTCCCGCCGAAGCGGATCGGGCCGTTCCTGTCCGAGGTATTGGTCCTGGGCGCACTCGACGAGCAGAGGGGCGTGGTCCTCCTGCGGCCGGATGAGGACGTGGAGCTCGGCGACCGCATCGCCTGAGGTCGGGCGGCGGACCGGCCCGCGTCGCGGTCCCTGATACAAACGGAGCGTGTCCGAGCACCCACTGACCATCGTCTCGAACCGCGGCCCCGCCGAATTCGGCCGCGACGACACCGGGCAGCGGATCGTTAATCGAGGCGGCGGCGGGCTGGTCACCGCGCTCTCGGGGCTGGTCTCGCACCGCAATGCGCTCTGGATCGCCTCGGCGATGACCGAGGAGGACGTCGCGGTCGCGAACGAGAGCGACGGGCCCGTCGAGATCGAGGTCGAGGGGATCACGTACGACGTCCAGATGGTGGCCTCGAATCCGGCGGCGTACGACCGCTTCTACAACGTGATCGCGAACCCGATCCTGTGGTTCATCCAGCACTACCTCTGGGACCTCTCCAACGCGCCTGACATCCGCCAGGCCGAGGTCGACGCCTGGGAGGAGGGCTACAAGGTCGTGAACGACGACATCGCGAACTGCGTGATCCGGGCGATCGACGGTCAGGAGAACCCGGTGGTGATGCTCCACGACTACCACCTCTACACCTGCCCGGGCGTGATCCGGCAGGCGCGTCCGGACGCGTTCCTCCACTACTTCGTCCACATCCCCTGGTCGCAGCCCGACTCCTGGCGGATCCTCCCCAACCGCTGGCGGGAGGAGATCTACCAGAGCATGCTCGCCAACGACATCATCGGCTTCCATACCACCGCGTACTGCCGCAACTTCCTGCAGTGCTGCCGCGAGCTGATGGAGCTCGAGGTCGACTTCGAGCGAATGGCGGTGATCCACGAGGGTCGCGAGACCTGGGTGCGCGCCTACCCCCTCTCGATAGACACCCAGCGGCTCTACCGGGCCGCGGAGTCCTCGGACGTCGACTTCTACGAGAAGGAGGTGCTGCGCAGGCGGCGCGACAAGCTGATCCTGCGGGTCGACCGGGCCGACCTCTCCAAGAACGTGCTGCGCGGGTTCACCGCCTTCGATGTCTTCCTCGAGCAGCATCCCGAGTTCCGGGAGAAGGTCACCTTCATCGCGCACCTGCAGCCCTCGCGGCAGGACGTGCCGGAGTACGCGGAGTACCTGGAGCGGATCGAGGCGCTGGTCGCGGTCGTCAACCACCGCCACGGAACGACCGACTGGATGCCGATCGACCTCCGCATCTACGAGAACTTCCACGAGGCGGTCGCGCGCTACAAGCACTACGACCTGCTGATGGTCAACTCCCTGTTCGACGGGATGAACCTGGTCGCGAAGGAGGCGCCGATCGTCAACACCCGCGACGGGGTCGTGATGCTCTCCGAGAACACCGGCGCGCACGAGGAGCTCGGCGACTGCGCCCTCTCCGTGAACCCCTTCGACATCCAGGAGCAGGCCGACGAGATCTACCGCGCGTTGACCATGGAGCCCGAGGAGCGGGCGCTGCGCGCGAACCGGCTCAAGGAGATCATCACCGAGCGCGATCCGGGCGATTGGGTCGACGAGCAGATGGCCGACATCCGGGCCAAGAGGAAGCCGGCCGAGGTGGGGGGCTAGGAGCAGCGCTCCGATTAGTTCCGGGGCCTCTCTCGGTCTCAAACCCCTGAATGACCGAGATACGGGAATTCGAACGCGAGCATCTCGAGGGCGCCCTGGCGCTGTTCACCGCCGCAGGATGGGAGACCTACTTCGAGGACCCGGAGCGGACCGAGCGCGTGCTTTGCTCTCCTGGATCGACAACGCTCGTCGCAGTCGACGACGGGGTCGTCGCGGGCCTCGTGCAGCTCCAGTCCGACGGCGAGATCCAGGCGCACCTCTCCGCCCTGCTCGTCGGTGAGCCCTGGCGCGGCCGCGGGATCTCCCGCCAACTGCTGCGCGAGGTTCTGCAGCGCGCGGGAGGGATGCGAATGGACATCATCAGCGCCGCCGAGAGCTTCTACACCCACCTGGGCGCCGAATCGAAGGCCGGCTTTCGACTGAGACCGGCTGACCTACGGGACTAGCGCTCGAACTGGAACTCCGCCGCCGAGGGCGGGGGTACGTGGGAGTAGACCGGCGGAACCGGAGCCGGCAATGAGGGTGCACCGTGCGCCCGGTCCGAGTGTCGCGGTCGCGTAGGTGATCGCAGGGGGTCTGGGTGCACGCGCCGATGCTCCGGCCGGTCCCTCGACCGGCGCGTTGGTGAGTTCTTCCGGATATGCCGGAGGAACTTCCCAGAGCGGGCCGGATCCGCCTTCGGTGCCGGATTTGGAGGTGCAGGCTGCGCAGGTGCGGCGGGATCCGCAGGGGACATGAGCCCGACGTCGGCGGGGACCGGCGGCGGCCTGTCGCTGCCCAGCAGCGCGGGCAGCGAGATGATCCCGGCGAGCACCGCAACGGCGATCGCCGCCGCGCGGCCCGCGCTCTGCCACCTGATCTGCCGTCCACCCACGCCCTGGTGAGGTCGCGGCGCCTGCTCCTCTCCCCTATAGTCGCCCGTCGCTGTGAACCGGCACTACGAACTCGTACTGATGCTCGACCCCGAGGCCGCGGATGACGCGCGGGAGAAGGTCGCGGGCGACGTGCGCCAGGCGATCGAGGGCGCGGGCACGCTCGACCGTGCGGACGTCTGGGGGCTGCGCAAGATGGCCTACGAGATCCGCCAGCGGAACGAGGCGGACTACCGCTACTACCGCTTCCAGGGCGAGCCGGACCTGCTCGAGCGCCTCGACCACAGCCTGAAGATCACCGACGGGGTGCTGCGCTTCCGCATCTTCAAGGTCGATCCGGACTCGCCGGCGAATGCGCCTCCGGCCTCCGATCGGCCCGCCTCGGTGGGCGA
Organism: uncultured Solirubrobacterales bacterium; assembly: GCA_963777575.1. Classification (GTDB taxonomy): domain Bacteria; phylum Actinomycetota; class Thermoleophilia; order Solirubrobacterales; family 70-9; genus DASUPK01. The sequence goes on from CAVZRH010000019.1 coordinate 130,273, forward strand.
TGGACGACCTGAGCGCGAGGGACGTCGCGGCCGGCGCGACGACCGCGACGAGTAGCTCCGGCATCCCCTCTCGCAGTTTCCGGTCTTTCTTTCCCGACGGGGGAGAGAAGACGCCGTCCGGCTGCTTAGTATCGACGTTCGGAATCGAAAGGAAAAGAGGAGCGATCAAGTGGCAGCTTCGAATATCAATATCTGCGCGATCACCGGGAATTTGACCAAGGACCCGGAGCTGCGCTCGACCCCCGGCGGGACCTCCGTCTGCAAGCTCCGAGTGGCGGTCAACAGCCGCCGCAAGGACCAGAGCGGCGAGTGGGTCGACAAGCCCAACTACTTCGACGTCACGGTCTGGGGCGCGCAGGGCGAGAACTGCGCCAACTACCTCTCCAAGGGACGCCCCGTCGCCGTCGAGGGGCGGCTCGACTGGCGCGAATGGGAGGCCCAGGACGGCTCCAAGCGCCAGGCCGTCGAGATCATCGCCAACAGCGTGCAGTTCCTCGGCTCCCGCTCGGACAACCCGAACGGTGGCGGTGGTGGCAACGGCTTCCAGCCGAAGTCGGACGTTCCCGCCGACACCTCGGACTTCGAGGGCGCCGGCGTGAGCTCGAGCGGCGGCTCGAGCTCGGACGACGACATCCCGTTCTAGCCCCTAAGCGGGGCTAAGACCGTGGTTCATGCCGCGGGCGCGATGAGCCCGAGCTGCTCGAGCATCGCAGCCGGTCCATCAAGTTGCGAGCAGCTCCTGGCGCGAAATCGAAGCACCTGGATGCAACTCAGGCTGACGGGACGGCCGGTACGATCGCGAAGATCCGCGGGGCTCCGGAGCCCCGTCGTGGTCCCCGTGAAGGTGCCCTCCGCGACGCGACGCACGATGATCGCCGCCTCGATTCGACACGGCATCGAGAATCCGCCGAACGTCAGCCGGCTAGCAGGCGACACGACGTCCAGCCTTCGCCTCCCATCCCGCCCGGCGCTGTCACGACGTCGTCGGCGAGCACTTCGGCACTCGTCGACGTCGGCGCGCTGAACGTGTCGTCACGCGCTCGACAACCTACGAGTAGTCATGGTCATCGAGATCTCCTCTGGGTCCGATGACCGCGTGATCGTCCGTCCCGCGGGATCAAGGGACGGTTCGGCGCTGACGCGATCGCACTCAGGAGGCCCACGGGCCACCCGGTCGCTACCATTCGCGCCGTTCATGGCGCGACAGCAACGACAGCAGACTCCAACCGGGCGCGGTAGGCGCCGCGGGCTCAGCGATCGCGGGCGTCCGCGCAAGTACACGCGGATCAACGCCGAGACGATCGACTACAAGGACCTGAACCTGCTCCGGCGGTTCATCTCGGATCGCGGCAAGACCCGATCCCGCCGCGTCACCGGCCTCTCCAGGAAGCACCAGCAGCAGCTGGCCCTGGCGGTGAAGCGGGCCCGCGAGCTCGCCCTGCTGCCGTACGTCGGCGAGCGCTGAGCCGATGGCCCAGGCGGTTCTGCTCAAGGACGTGGACGGCCTCGGCGAGGCCGGTACCGCTGTCGACGTCTCGCCCGGCTACCTGCGCAACTACCTGGTCCCCCGCAAGCTGGCCCAGCCCGCGACCAAGGGCGCGCTCGAGGAGGCCCAGCGCAAGCGCGAGCGGGCCGAGGAGGCCGAGCGGCAGGCCGCGGAGCGCGCCGGCGAGACCTCCGCCCTGCTCTCCAAGACCGTGCTGACGATCAACCACCGCGCGGGGGAGGACGGCAAGCTCTTCGGCTCCGTCACCTCGGCAGAGATCGCGGACGCGATCCAGGCCGCGCGCAGCATCAAGGTCGACCGCAAGAAGATTCGACTCGAGGAGCCGATCCGCGAGACCGGCACCTACATGGTCGAGGTCGAGGTCGGCGGCGGGACCACGGCGTCGGTCAAGACGATCGTCGCCGAGGCGAAGGAGTAGCGCAAACAGCGCCCTTCCGCGCCAGGCACGAATCGTGCCTGGAACAAGCGGACCGCAAATAGCCACAACTCTTCTGCGAGGAGCGATGGCCTGTGATTCTCTTGCCAGGCTCGCGCGGATTTAGTTCCACTTCGGGGCAGACGCGGAATCCGCCGGGCGCGTATCCAGACTTGGAGAGGAGACTCGGCCGCGAGGCCGGGCGATCCCCTGCGCGAGAGAGAAGACTTGGCGACAAACGGAAAGACGACGATCGTCCCGCCCCAGAACCTGGAGGCGGAGGAGTCGGTTCTCGGGGCCATGATGGTCTCCGAGTCGACGATCGAGCCCGTCCTGCTCGACGTCCGGCTGAAGGCCGAGGACTTCTACCGGGACCGCCACCGCACGATCTACGAGGCGATCATCCGCCTGCACGAGAAGGCGGACCCGGTCGACGTCCTGACGGTCTCCGAGGCGCTCGCGCAGCACGGCCAGCTCGAGGGCGTCGGCGGCCGCGACGTCGTCGCCAGCCTCGCCGCCAAGGTCCCTGCGCCCGGCAGCGCCAAGCACTACGCGCAGATCGTCAAGCAGAACTCGCTGATGCGCCGGCTGGAGGGCGCCGCAAAGCAGATCCAGCAGTCGGTCACGGAGCGGGACGGCGAGCCCCGGGCCCTGGTCGAGAACGCCGAGCGGCTGCTCTTCCAGGTCGCGAACGAGGAACAGGCCGACGACTTCCGCGAGATCGGCGACATCCTCCACGACGAGATCGACAAGCTCGAGAAGCTCGCGAGCGGCGACTCCGAGATCACCGGCACCGCCTCCGGCTTCCGCGACCTCGACGACAAGACCGGCGGCTTCCAGCCGGGCAACCTGATCGTGATCGCCGCCAGGCCGGCCATGGGAAAGTCAACGCTGGTCTGCGACTTCGCCCAGAACGTCGCCATGAAGCACCAGAAGCCGGTGGCGCTCTTCTCCCTGGAGATGTCGGAGATGGAGCTCGCCCATCGCTTCATCGGCTCCCAGTCGCGGATCTCGAGCGACCGGCTCCGCAAGGGCAAGGTCTCCACCAAGGACTGGCCGAGGGTCGTCAAGGCCTGCAACCAGCTCGAGTCCGCGCCGCTCTGGATCGACGACTCCTCCGACCTCGGGCTGCTCGAGCTGCGCGCAAAGGCCCGTCGCCTGCACGCGCAGGAGCGCAGCCGCGGCCATGACGGGCTCGGGCTGATCATCGTCGACTACCTCCAGCTGATGCGAAGCGACGACGCCCGCGCCAACCGCGTCGAGCAGGTGTCCCAGTTCAGCCGCGGCCTGAAGATTCTGGCCAGGGAGCTGAACGTCCCCGTCATCGGCATCTCCCAGCTCTCCCGCGCCCCCGAGCAGCGGCCCGACAAGCGCCCGATCCTCTCGGACCTGCGCGAGTCCGGGGCGATCGAGCAGGACGCCGACCTCGTCGGCTTCCTCTACCGCGACGACTACTACAACCAGGACTCGGAGGATCCGGGTGGCGCCGAGCTGATCGTCGCCAAGCACCGCAACGGCCCGGTCGGGACGATCCGGCTCGTCTTCCTCGAGCACTACCCCAAGTTCGCCGACCGGGCTCGCGACGAGAAGCCGATCGAGCAGCCGGCCGGCGAGGGGCCGCCGATGCCCGACGTCGGAGCGGACGTGGACGACGGCTTCGCCGACGTCGGGGAGGGTCTGAGGTGGCCCTCTCACCGGCCGGCTCCGGAGAGCGTCAGCCCTGCCGCCTCGGCGTCTGCGACGGCTCGGGCTGGATCCTCGGCCCCGAGGACGTCGCCCGGCCCTGCGAATGCCGCTCGCGCATGGTCGCCCGGGCGCGGCTGCGCGGCATCGACTCGGTGATCCCGCCGAAGTACCGCGGCGTCTCCTTCGACCGGCCGCCGGTCACCCAGATGGACGCCTTCGTCGTCAAGCGCGTCCGCGACTTCTGCGCGCGACCTCGACGAGAACCTCGACAACGGCCGCGGCATGTGGTTCTTCGGCAGCTCGGGAACCGGAAAGACGACGCTCGCGATGCTGATCTCCAGGCTGGCTCTCGAGTCCGGCCGCTCGGTCGCCATCTACTCGCTCCCGAAGCTCCTCAGCCGGATCCGCCAGACCTACGACGCCGAGATCGGCGAGCAGTCCTACACGCAGTTCTTCGAGCGGCTGGCGAGCGTCGACCTGCTCCACCTCGACGACCTCGGCGTCGAGAAGCAGACCGAATGGGTCCTCGAGCAGCTCTACGCGCTGATCAACGAGCGCTACGAGCGACAGCGCTCCCTGATCGTGACCAGCAACCTCGAGGACGACGAGCTCGAGAAGCAGCTCGGGACCCGGGTCGTGTCCCGCCTGGTGGAGATCTGCGGCGATCCCGTCCTCCTCTTCGACGAGGATCGGCGCGTGCGGGTCACGGCGGATGTCGCCACCTCGCTCGGCGAGGGCGGCGGTTCCGCACTCGGCCCCCTCGACCACTAGAGCCGGTCCGACGTAGCCCGGTCCCCGAACCTCTCATAATCACCTGGTCATGCCCGGAATCGTCATAGTCGGCGCCCAGTGGGGCGACGAGGGGAAGGGCAAGGTCACCGACCTGCTCGCCGAGCAGGCCGACGTCGTGATCCGCTTTCAGGGCGGCAACAACGCCGGCCACACGATCATCCGTGACGGCGAGACCTTCAAGTTCCACCTGATCCCCTCGGGGATCCTCTACCCGGGCAAGACCTGCGCGGTCGGCAACGGCGTCGTGATCGACCCGGCGGTCCTCACCGGCGAGATCGAGGAGCTCCGCCACCGCGGCATCGACGTCAGCGGCCTGCGGATCTCCGCCAACGCGCACGTGATCATGCCCTACCACGTGAAGCTCGACACGGCCGGCGAGCTGAAGCTCGGCAAGCTCGAGATCGGCACCACCCGCCGGGGGATCGGCCCCTGCTACGCCGACAAGGCCTCCCGCCTCGGAATCCGCGTCCAGGACCTGCTCGACGCCAAGATCCTGCGCAAGAAGATCATGACCGCGATGGAGCCCAAGCAGCAGATGCTTCGCCCCTTCGCCAAGGACCCCGAGCTCGACCTGCACACGATGGTGGAGACCTACCTCACCTACGGCCACCGCCTCGAGCCGCACATCACCGACACCGCGCGGCTCTGCTGGGAGGCCCTCGACGCCGATCACACGGTTCTCTTCGAGGGTGCCCAGGGAATCATGCTCGACCTCGATCACGGCACCTATCCGTTCGTCACCTCCTCGAACCCGGTCGCCGGCGCCGCCTGCATCGGCGCGGGAGTCGGGCCGGCGGACATCGACGAGGTCTGGGGGATCGCCAAGGCATACGCGACCCGCGTCGGCGCCGGTCCATTCCCCACCGAGCTCGAGGACGACCTCGGCGAGACCCTCCGCGAGCGCGGCGGGGAGATGGGCACCACGACGGGCCGGCCCCGGCGCTGCGGCTGGCTCGACCTGGTGGCCCTGCGCTACGCCGTCCGGCTCAACACCATGACCGCGCTCGCGGTCACCAAGCTCGACGTGCTCTCGGGCATCGACCCGCTGCGCGTCTGCGTCCGCTACCGCCATCCCGACGGCGCGGTCTTCGACGAGTTCCCGTACCACCAGTCGATCATCCACAGCGTTGAGCCCGAGTACGAGGAGCTCCCCGGGTTCGAGGGCGACATCGGTGAGTGCCGCCGGGAGCAGGATCTGCCGGCGGAGGCCCGCGACTACCTCACGGCTCTCTCGGACCACCTCGGCATCCCCGTCCGCCTGGTCGGCGTGGGTCCCGGCCGCGACCAGGTGATCTGGATGGGCGAGGAGGCCGAGCCCCGCCTCCGAGCAGCGGCCTAGGCCAGCGCGCCGGTCGCCCGCATCCCGTGCTCGCCGACGTAGGCCGGCGGGATCAGGCCCTCCTGGACGCCCTTCTGCTCCCCGCGGCGCAGCATGCGCAGCCCGAGGATGGTCGCGGCCAGGGTGGCCGTCACGCCGAGACTGACCTGCACGCTGAGCAGACCCTGGCGGGTCCAGTAGACGTCCTCCAGGTCGAGCAGCAGGGCCGCCTCGTCCATCGTCAGGCCCATGCCGACGCCGAACGGAAGCGCGAGAGCAGCCTCCACCCCCTCGTTCCGCGTGGTGATCGCGCCGATCCCGGAGGCGAACGCGAGCAGGATGCCCGGGATGAAGTGATGGATGTGGCGGCCGCTGACGCTGACGTTCTCGAACGGCCACCAGCCGGACCGGATCCCCCAGGTCGAGATCCGCGCGGTCCCGAAACCGCCGAGAAAGCCCTGCAGCAGGTTGAAGAGGACCGCCTCGTGGTGCGGCGTCGCCCGGATTCCGCGCCTCGCGACGGTGATCGTGTCCCGGGTTGCGTAGCCCGCGACATCCACGATGTTCTCAGGCGTCTCCGTCTCTCCGCTCTCGCGTCGCCGGCGGGCCATTCGCACGAGCTCGCCGCTGATCAGTGCGAAGGCCGGCCCGAGCGCGAACACCGCCAGGCCAAGCGTGGTGCGCTCGGTCCTCGCGCCGCTGACGAGCGCCGCGAAGCCACGCTTTCTCCGTCTGCCCAAGGGCCTCCTCATGGGTTGCGGATGCTAGCCGCGCCTGGTTTGTTGACCCCGCAAACTGGGCAGGAATCCGGCCCGCATGCAGGCGAATCGCCAACTATTGGCGACTCCCGGGTCCGCCCCTCTCAATAGGATTTCGACGATGCGCAGGTTGCTCTCACCGGTGAACGTGGGCGTCAGCGCCGCCCGCCACGTGCTCTGGTACCTGAGCTACCACTCGCCCCGCCAGCGCCCTGCCCCGCCGCGCCCCGGCTAGGGTCCCGGCCGATGGGAATCATCGCCTGGATCTTCCTCGGACTGTTCGCCGGCCTGATTGCGCGCGCCGTTGTCCCTGGGCGTACCGAGCCGGGTGGCTGTTTCGGCACGACCGCCATCGGCATCCTCGGCGCCCTGATCGGCGGCTTCATCGCCAGCGCGCTCGACATCGGCCACATCGACGACTTCTTCGACCTCGGCACCTGGCTGATCGCGATCGGCGGCTCGGTGCTCCTGCTGCTGATCATCCGCGCGTTCGCCCGCTGATCGGGCTCATTCGTCGATCTCGACGACCATCACCGTGTTCCCCTCAGGGTCACGGAGCCAGAAGAGCGGCGGAACGGGCTCGCCCATCTCGCTGATCTCGTCGTCCACGTCCACCCCACGCTCCTTGAGCTGCGCGTGGTACGCCTTGATGTCAGCGGTCCGCAGGCTGATGCCGGTCTCCCTTCCGCCCGCCTCGTTGTCTGGCCCGGGCGGACAGAGCGCGATCGGGGTCTGTGCCCCGCCCGGGGCCACCTCGACCCAGCGTCCCTCGACGCCACCGCCGAAGGGGACGTCCGTGCGCTTCTCGAGGCCGAGAGCCTCGGTGTAGAAGTCGACCATCTTGTCCTGGTCGGAGACCGGGACGATCACGGCCGCCAGGTTGGTGACTGCTGGAGTGGTTGTGGTGCTCATCGGTCCTCCTGGGTTGAGAAGTGGTTGTGCTTCTAAGACCGACGCGAGCGCCGTAGCTAATCGGTTCGGCTCAGGCCGGCTCCTTTCCCAGGAACGTCTGCTCCAGCGTGCCCGACTCGTGGACCGTCACCACCAGGAGGGGGACGTCGCCGACGTTTCGGAAGCCGTGCGGGGTGTCGGCGGGCACGACGAGCATCTGGTTCGGGCTGAGCTCGGTGACCGTCTCTCCCGCGGTCCAGCGGCCGCTGCCCTCGAGCAGGACGAAGGTCTCCGAGTAGGGGTGAACGTGGAGTTCGACGAACTTCCCCGGAGGGGTCCGGACCACGAACATCGTGATGTCGATCCCCGCGCGCTCCTTCCCCTCGAACAGGGCGGCCGTCGAGCTGAGCTTCAGGTTCTCGAGGTCGAGCTTGACGACCCGTCGTGCTGCGCCCATGTTCGACCTCCGACTAGCGGCTGAAGCGCGCCGCCTCCTCGGAGCCCTCGGTGGCGGAGCCCTCGCTGTAGGAGTGGGCACCGGCGCCGGCGAGCTTGCCGCCCTCCACGATCAGGTACTCCTCGCGGATCGGCTTGCCCTCGAAGTGGCACTCGAGGATCTCCCGGGTCCCCGCCGCGTAGCGGGTCTGGGCGGAGAGGCTCGAGCCCGAGGTGTGCGGGGTCATCCCGTGCCAGGGCATCGTCCGCCAGGGGTGGTCCTGCGGCGCCGGCTGGGGGAACCAGACGTCGCCGGCGTAACCGGCGAGCTGCCCGGATTCCAGGGCGCTCACGATCGCGTCGCGGTCGCAGATCTTGGCGCGCGCGGTGTTGATCAGGTAGGCGCCGCGCTTCATCCGTGAGAGCATCTGCTCGTCGAACAGGTTCTCGGTCTCGGGATGGAGCGGGGCGTTGATGGTGACCACGTCGCACTCCCCGACCATGTCCTCGGTGGTCTCGTGGAAGGTCACCCCGAGCTCCTCCTCCACTTCCGACGGCAGCCGGTGGCGGTCGGTGTAGTGCAGGCCGACGTCGAACGGCTTCATCCGGCGGAGAACCGCTGTGCCGATGCGGCCCGCGGCGACGGTCCCGACCTGCATCCCCTCCACGTCGTACTCCCGCGAGACGCAGTCGGCGATGTTCCAGCCGCCATCGACGACCGTCTTGTACGACGGGATGTAGTTCCGAACCAGCCCCAGGATCATCATCACGACGTGCTCGGAGACGCTGATCGAGTTGCAGTAGGTGACTTCGGCGACCGTGATCCCGTTGTCGATGGCGGCCTGCAGGTCGACGTGATCCGAGCCGATTCCCGCGGTGATCGACATCTTCAGGTTCGGCGCCTTGGCGATCCGCTCGGCGGTCAGATAGGCGGGCCAGAAGGGCTGTGAGATCACCACCTCGGCGTCGGGGAGGTGCTGGTCGAACTCGGAGTTCTCACCGTCCTTGTCCGCGGTCACGACGAGCTCGTGGCCGGCGTCCTCGAGGAACTTCCGCAGGCCCAGCTCGCCGGAGACGCAGCCCAGCAGCTCGCCCGGTGAGAAGTCGATCGCGCTCGGGGTGGGGGTGGTCTGCCCGTCTGGGTATTTCTCGATCTTGGGGATGTCGTCCCGCGCGTATGTGGGCGGGTAGCCGTCCACCGGGTCGTCGTAGAGAACACAAACGATCTTTGCCATCTTGATCAGCCTCCTGCTGGGTTGCCGTCTGGATCGGAGTCGGAGGAGCGCCCGGGCACCCAGTCGGTCCCGGCGAGCGGGATCTTGGCCATCGCCGCCGCTTCGACTGTGAGCGCGACCATGTCCTCGGGCTCCAGGTTGTGGACGTGGGACTTGCCGCACGCCCGCGCGATCGTCTGGGCTTCCAGGACCATCGCGCGCAGGTAGTTCGCTATCCGGCGGCCGCCGAGCTCCGGGTCGAAGCGGCTGGCGAGCTCGTCGTCCTGGGTCGAGATCCCGACCGGGTCCCGACCCTCGTGCCAGTCGTCGTAGAAGCCGGCGGCGGTGCCGATCCGCTCGTACTCCTGCTCGAAGCGGTGGGAGTTGTCGCCGAGCGCGACGATTGCGGCGACCCCGATCGAGACCGCGTCCGCGCCGAGCGCGAGCGCCTTGGCCACGTCGGCGCCGGAGCGGATCCCCCCGGAGACGATCAGCTGCACCTTCCGGTGCATGTCCAGCTCCTGGAGCGAGCGGACCGCCTCGGGAATGGCAGCCAGGATCGGGATGCCCACGTGCTCGATGAAGACCTCCTGGCTGGCGGCCGTGCCGCCCTCCATCCCGTCGAGCACGATCACGTCGGCACCCGCCTTGACGGCGAGAGCGACGTCGAAGTAGGTGCGCGTGGCGCCGATCTTCACGTAGATCGGCTTCTGCCAGTCGGTGATCTCCCGGAGCTCGCCGATCTTGATCTCGAGGTCGTCGGGTCCGGTCCAGTCGGGGTGCCGGCAGGCGCTGCGCTGATCGATCCCCTTCGGCAGGTCGCGCATCTCGGCGACCCGGTCGGAGATCTTCTGGCCCATCAGCATGCCCCCGCCGCCGGGCTTCGCGCCCTGGCCGACGACCACCTCCACGGCGTCGGCTCGGCGAAGATCGTCGGGATTCATCCCATAGCGCGAGGGCAGGATCTGGTAGACGAGCTTGCTCGAGTGCTCCCGCTCCTCGGGCAGCATGCCGCCGTCCCCCGTGGTCGTGCTGGTACCCATCGCGCTGGCCCCACGCCCGAGCGCCTCCTTGGCCGGGGCCGAGAGGGCGCCGAAGCTCATTCCGGCGATCGTGATCGGGATCTCGAGGTGGATGGGCTGATTGGCGAAGCGGGCGCCCATCGTCACGTCCGTGGCGCAGCGCTCCCTGTAGCCCTCGAGCGGGTAGCGGGAGACGCTCGCCCCGAGGAAGAGAAGATCGTCGAAGTGGGGCACGCGGCGCTTCGCGCCGAAGCCGCGGATGTCGTAGATCCCCTCGCGCGCCATCCGGTGGATCTCGTGGATGGCGTTGCGGTCGAAGAGGGCCGACTCTCGCAACCCCGGTCGCCAGCGATCGACGAGCTCCGAGTCGTAGGGCTCCTCCTTGCGCAGGGCGTCGAACTCGGTCATCAGTACGCCCCCGCATTGTCGACCTGGAAGTTGTAGAGCTGCCGCGCGGACCCGTAGCGGCGGAAGTCGGCGGCCTTCGCGTCCGCCTCGCCGAGCTCGAGCAGGCGCTCGAGCTCCTCCAGGTGCTCGCTCCGCATCTCCTTCTCCACGCAGTCGGCACCGAGTTCCGCCACGTCGCCCCGCACGTAGACGTGGGCTTCGTAGATGGAGTCGCCGAGTCCCTCCCCCGCATCGCCGCAGACGACGAGCGCGCCCTTCTGGGCCATGAAGCCGCCGACGTGGCCGATCGAGCCGTGGACCACGATCTCGATCCCCTTCATCGAGATCCCGCAGCGGGCCGCGGCGCTTCCCTTGATCACCAGCAGGCCGCCCCGGCCGGTCGCCCCGGCGGACTGGCTGGCGCTGCCCGCAACCACGACGCGTCCGGACATCATGTTCTCCGCGACTCCCACGCCGCAGTTGCCCGCGACCCTCACGGTCGCGTGCTTGTTCATCCCGGCGCAGTAGTAGCCGACGTGCCCGTCGATCTCGACCTCGAGCTCGCCGTCCAGACCCGCGGCGAGCGCGTGCGCTCCCTCGGGGTTCTCGATCCGCCAGTGGCTCCGGCCCGCCGGTCGCCGCGTCATGGAGCCGCTGGTTGAGCTCCCTCACGGTCGTGGTCGCGAGGTCCACCGACTCGAGAGCGGCCGGCGCGGTGCTCACGCTACCTTCGCTCGCTCCCAGGAGTAGACGCGGCCGGGCTCGGGCTCCCACTGGCGCGCATCCTCGGCGCCGGGCAGGGCGGCGATCGCCCGGTACTCCGAGGCCATCGCGACCCAGTCGTCGGTTTCGGCCATCACCGCCGGCTTGCAGGCGATCGGGTCGCGCAGCACGGCGAAGCCGTCCGCCGTGCCGACGGCGAAGGTGTAGAAGCCATCGAGGTCGGTCAGGCACCGCTCCAGCGCGGTCTCCAGGTCGTCGCCTTCCGAGAGCCGCCAGGTGAGGAATCCGGCCGCGACCTCGGAGTCGTTGTCGGTCTGGAACTCGATCCCCTGCCCGCGCAGGAAGACGCGCAGCCGGTTGTGGTTGGAGAGGGAGCCGTTGTGGACGAGGCAGAGGTCGAGGCCCGTCGAGAACGGATGGGAGTGCTCGGTGGTGACGCGGCTCTCGGTCGCCATCCGGGTGTGTCCGAGGGCGTGGGTGGCGGATACCTGATCCAGACCGAAGCGCACGACGAAGTCCCGCGGGTCCCCGGCCTCCTTGTAGATCTCGATGCGCTCGCCGACGCTCATCACGCGCAGCTCGGGATGCCGTGCGGCGAGCCAGCGCTGGAGCTGCTCGCCGTCGTCGCCGACCACGAACAGAGCATGGGTGGCGCGTATTTCCGGATCGCTGACCTCTCCGAAGCTCTCCGACAGCTCGGTGCGGAGCTCATGCCACGGATAGTCCTCGTCGGGAGAGAAGAGCGACACCTTGCAGAACCCGACGGGTGCCGGGTCGCGGTAGAAGGCAACGCCGGCGCTGTCCGGCCCACGGTCGGCGAGCTGCCCGAGCATCGCGCTCAGGTGCGCGCCGAGGTTCTCCTCAACGTCGCTCGACTTGCTGAACAGCCCGGCTATGCCGCACATCTCTGAACCTCGCTCTCAGGCGAGCTGCAGGTAACGGTCGATCTCCCACTTCGTGATCTGTTCGTGTGCCTGCTGCCACTCGCGCCGCTTGCAGCGGATGAAGTAGTCGATGTAGTCCTCGTCCCGCGCCCGGCCGAGAGCCTTGCGAAGGACCTCGTCCTCCTCCAGCGCACGCGTCGCATCGAGGAGGTTCTCCGGCAGCGTCTCGACCCCCATCTTCTTCCGGTCCTCGACGCTGGTCTCGTACATGCTGCCAGTGCTCGGGTCACCCGGATCGATCCCGTTCTCGATCCCGTCGAGGCCAGCGGCGAGCACCGCGGTGGCCGCCAGATACGGGTTGCAGGCGCCGTCCACCGTCCGGTCCTCGATCCGGCCCTCCTCCGGGATGCGCAGCATCATCGTCCGGTTGTTCCATCCGTAGGTGACGTAGGCGGGAGCCCAGGTCGCGCCACTGGTCGGAGCGCCGATGACGAGGCGCTTGTACGAGTTCACCGCCGGGGCGGTCAGGGCGATGTAGGCCTTGGCGTGCTTCTTCAGGCCGCCGACGAAGTTGTAGCCCTTCTCGCTCAGCCCCATCCCGCGGTCGTCCTTGTCGCGGTCGGCAAGGAAGACGTTGGTGTCGCCGTCCCAGAGGCTCATGTGCATGTGGCAGCCGTTGCCGGTCAGGCTGCCGAACGGCTTCGGCATGAAGGTCGCGATCAGTCCGCGCTCCTGCGCCATCGCCTCCACCATGTAGCGGTAGAAGACGGCGCGATCGCTGCTCGTCAGCGGGTCGGACGGGCCGAAGTTCTGCTCGAACTGGCCGTTGGCGTCCTCGTGGTCGGTGGCGTACAGCCCCCAGCCGAGCGAGTTGACGTTCTTGATCACCTCGGAGACGAAGTCGAAGCTCCGGGTCAGCGCACGGATGTCGTAACAGGGGAGCTCGAGGGTGTCGAGCTTGTCGGCGATCTCGATGCCGCCGTCCTCCGTCTGCCGCAGCAGGAAGTACTCGAGCTCGTAGCCGATCTTGAACTGGTAGCCCATCTCCTCGCAGCGCTCCATCTGGTGGCGCAGGATCGTGCGGGGGCAGTAGGGCCATTCCTCGCCCTCGACCGTGACGTTCGAGGCGAACCAGCCCACGTTCGGCCTCCAGGGCAGCTTCGTGAACGAGCCGACGTCGGGCATGGCGATCATGTCGGGGTCGTTGGGTTGCTGGCCGATGTCGCCGGCGGCGAAGCCGGCGAAGCCGGCGCCGTCGGTGAATAGCGCCCTCCAGCTCCTCGGCGGGGATCAGCTTGGCGCTCGGTCTCGCGTGCATGTCCACGAAGTTCGCGAACAGGAACTCGATCCCGTCGTCCTTGACTGCCTTGCGTACATCGTCAGCCGTTGGGCGGTCGCTCGCATTCATGGCTGTATGTATGCCACACATGCGGCGCCCCGGCAATGGTTGGCGCCGCCAGGATTGGCTGAGACTCTATGTGAGTCGACGACATAGCTCATGCTGATCCGCTGCCCCGCCGCCTCGGCGATCATGGAGGCATCCATCAGATGACCGACCCTCTTTTGCGTCTTTGGACCAATTTGTCTAGTATGCCGCACGAAGGTTACCTTGACGGCGCCAACAGCAGCAATAGCGCCGTGTCGTTCCTCCTCACTTGTCCGAACTGTGGCCCCCGGGAGGTCACCGATTTCGCCTTCGGAGGCGAGGTAGTCCCGCGGCCACAGAGCAAACCGTCCCAGAGGGAGCTGAACACGTACAACTACTTCCGCCGCAACGTGGCCGGCCTCCAGCGGGAGTGGTGGTATCACCGGTCCGGCTGCCGCGCGTGGTTCGTGGCCGACCGCGACACCACCACCAACGAGGTGAGCTGGGTCGGGCTGCCCGAATGAGCGACCGGCTCCCTCCCGGCCCCCACCAGCGAATCGACCGCGGCCGGCCGGTCAGATTCGAGTTCGACGGCAAGGGCGTGGAGGCGTACGAGGGCGACACGATCGGCTCGGCGCTCCATGCCTCCGGGCGGCGGACGATCTCGCGCAGCTTCAAGTACCACCGGCCCCGCGGGCTGCTCTGCTGCGCGGGCCAATGCCCGAACTGCCTGGTCGAGGTGGACGGCTGGCCCGGAGTCCGGGCGTGCACCGAGCCAGTGCGGCAGGGGATGGACGTCAGGCACATGAACGCGAGTCCCTCGCTGCAGTTCGACGCGATGAGGGCCACGGACCTGGTCGGGAGCCGGCTCACGCCGCCCGGCTTCTACTACAAGACCTTCATCCGGCCCCGGCGTCTGTGGCCGCTCTACGAGAGGGTCCTGCGGCACGCCGCAGGGCTCGGCAAGCTGCCGAAGAAGCAGGCCGAGCGGGAGTGGCACACCGAGTACCGCCGGCGCCACGCCGACGTTCTGGTGATCGGAGGCGGCATCGCGGGCATGACGGCCGCGCTGCAAGCCGCTGAGCTGGGCGCGGATGTGGTCCTCGTCGACGACGGCCCCGAGCTGGGTGGATCGGTTCTCGCCGGCGACATGGCCGGCGAGGCCAAGGAGCTGGCCGCGAGGGTTGCGGGGGCCGGGGTGGAGATCCTCGCGCCTGCGGCCGCGATCGGCTGGTTCGACGGGCTCGTGCCGGTCTGGTGCGGCAGCACGCTGCATCAGATCCGGGCCGGCGCCCACATCACCGCGACCGGCTCGATCGAGCAGCCCCTGATGTTCGAGGGCAACGACCTCCCCGGGGTGATGCTGTGCTCCGGCGCCGAGCGGCTCGCGTCGCTCTACGGAGTCCGACCCGGCAAACGTGCGCTGATCGCGACCACCACCGATCGCGGGCTCGAGTCCGCGCTCGCCCTGCACGATGCGGGGGTCGCCGTCGCGGGGGTAGCCGACGCCCGCCCCGCCGGGGCCGACGAGGAGCTCGCGACGCGGCTGGAGCGTCAGGGCATCCCGCTGCTGCGCGGCACCGTCGTGGTCAGGGCCTTCGGCCGCAAGAAGGTGAAGGGAGCGGTGGTCGCCACCCTGGGTGGCGACGGCCAGCCGGACGCAGGGACCGATCGCGGCATCGACTGCGACCTGGTGGCGGTCTCCGGCGGGAACGTTCCGTCAGGCTCGCTGCTCCTCCAGGCCGGCGCCAAGGCGCGCTGGGACGAGGACGCCGGCGCATACGTGCCGGGTGAGACCCCGCCGGGCGTGTTCGCAGCGGGGGCCGTCGCCGGGCACGCCTCGCCGGACGACGCCGAGGCTTCCGGCCTTGTGGCCGGGGCGGAGGCCGCGCTCTCGCTGGGCTACGGGGACGATCAGACCCGCGCCGGCCTGGCCGAGGCGCGCGAGAACCTCGGACGCGGCGATGGACGCGTCAGGGCGGAGCCGCCGGCGGCGGCGCACGCCGGCCGGGGCCACGGCAAGTGCTTCGCCTGCCTCTGCGAGGACGTCACGACCGACGACATCGACTTCTCGATCGACGAGGGATTCGACTCGCTGGAGCTCCTGAAGCGGTACACGACGGTGACGATGGGCCCCTGCCAGGGGCGGATGTGCCAGCTCGCCTCGATCCGCAAGATGGCCGAGCACAAGGACGAGCCCCTCGACGAGGTCGGGCTGACCGACCGCCCGCCCACCGTGGTCGAGCGTCCCGATGGGCGTGATGGCCGGCAGGCCGTTCGAGCCGGCCAAGCGCTCCGCGGTTCACGGTCGTCACCGGGAGCTCGGCGGCGACGTGCTCTGGGCCGGCGATTGGCGGCGCCCGTACGACTACGGCGATCCGAAGGGCGAGACCATGGCGGTGCACGACGGCGCTGGCCTGATCGACGTCTCGACCCTCGGCAAGCTGATCGTCCGGGGGCCGGACGCGGGCCGCTTTCTCAACCTGCTCTACCCGAACCGGTTCGACAACCTGAAGCCGGGTCGGATCCGCTACGGAGTGCTCGGCGACGACGCCGGCCGGATCGCCGACGACGGGACGATCTGCCGCCTCGACGACGAGTCCTATTACGTCACCACGACGTCGAGCGGGGCCGACGCCGTCGAGGCCTGGTTCGCATGGTGGCTCGCCGAGTGGGACCTCGACGTTCACCTCACCGACGTCAGCCAGGGCCTCTCAGCGTTCAACCTTGCAGGGCCGCGCTCGCGGGAGATCCTCTCCGGGCTCACCGACCTCGACTGCTCGAACGAGGAGTTCACCTACCTCGACGGCAAGCGCGCCCACATCGCGGGCGTTCCATGCCTGCTCCTGCGGATCGGGTTCGTGGGGGAGCTGGGCTACGAGCTCCACTGCCCGGGCTCACTCGCGGAAGACCTCTGGGATGCCCTGATGGAGGCGGGAGAGCCCCACGGGATCAGGCCCTTCGGCCTCGAGCCGCAGCGGGTGCTCCGGCTCCAGAAGATGCACATCCTGGTCGGCCAGGACACCGACGCCGAGTCCAATCCGCTCGAGGCGGCGATGCCCTGGATCGTGAAGCTCGACAAGGAGGAGGACTTCATCGGCCGCTGGGCGCTGGAGAACGTCCAGGAGCGCGGGGACGAGAACAGGCTGGTCGGCTTCACGATGGCCAACGGCGCGGTGCCGACCGAGGGCGCCGCGGTGGTGGGCAGCGGGGACCAGCCGGTCGGCCGCGTCGACCTCCTCGCGCTTCTCGCCCAAGCTCGAGAAGACGATCGGGATGGCGTGGGTCCCGGCGGCGCTGGCCGAGGACGGCACGGAGATCACGCTCGCCGACAACGGCCGGCGACTGACCGCACAGGTGCAGACGACTCCCTTCTACGACCCCGACCAGGAGCGGCTGCGCGGATGAGCTTCGAGTTCCTCGCCCCCGATGCTGCCCGGCCGGTCAACGGGACGGCGCCCGCGCTTCGCAGCCCGATCGAGTGGGCCCTCCGCGACCAGGGCGCGAACTTCACCGACCGCGACGGCTGGCGGGTTGTGACCGACTACGGGAACCCCGCGGCAGAGCTGGCCGCGTGCCGCGAGTCCGTCGGCGTGGCCGACCTCTCCTACCTGGGCAAGCTCGAGCTCCAGGCCGAGCCCGGGATCGTCTCCTCGATCGTCGCGGAGCTCACCGGCGGGGGCGCGGTCGCACCGGGGAAGGCAAGGCTTCATGAGGGGGTCTGGTGGTGTCCGATCACGATGGGCCGCGTCCTGGCCCTGAGTCCGCCTGAGAGGACGGCAGAGGTGCGAAACCTTCTCGAGGCCGCCGCCTCTGCCGCCTCCTTCGCGTCCGTGGTCGAGATGACGTCGGCGTACGGGTCGAACGCCCTCGCCGGCCCTCTGTCCCGGGAGACGTTCGCGCGGACCATGGCACTCGACCTGCGGCCGGGCCACTTCGAGGTCGGCGACTTCGCGCCGGTGTCGGTGGCGCGCACGCCCGGGATGGTGCTGCGGCAGGAGCCTGACCTCTACCTGCATCTCTTCGGGGCGGGGTTCGCCGACTACGTCTGGACGGTCTTCGTCGACGCGGCGGAGCAGCTGGACGGGCGCGCCGTCGGCACCGCCGCCCTCGGCGCCATGGCGAGCACCCAGGAGGGCGTCCATGCGTGACCTGTTCCGGAAGCGCCGCATGTGGCGCCGGACGCCGGACCTGAAGGACCGCTACGACGTCGTCATCATCGGGGGCGGCTCGCACGGCCTGTCGCTCGCCTACTACCTGGCCCGCGACCACGGGATCACCGACGTCTGCGTGCTGGAGCAGGGGTACATCGGGTCGGGTGCCGCTGGGCGCAACACGACCATCCTGCGCTCCAACTACAAGACGCTCGAGGGTGCCCACTTCTACGACGCTTCGGTGCGCCTCTACGAGGGTCTCTCCGCGGAGCTGCGGTTCAACCTCCTCTTCTCCCAGCAGGGCCACCTCACCCTGGCCCACACCGATCGCGCCATGTTCGTGATGAACGAACGAGCGGAGGTCAACCAGCTGGTGGGAATCGACTCCAAGGTGATCGGGCCGGAGGAGATCGCGCGTCTAGCGCCGGCGATGTCGCTCGGCCCCGACGCCGTCTATCCGGTGATGGGCGCCCTGTATCACCCGCCCGGCGGGATCATCCGCCACGACGCGGTGGTCTGGGGGTTAGCGAGCGGCGCGGACTCGGCGGCGCCGAGATCCACCCGTACAGGAAGGTCACTGAGATCGAGCGCTCCAACGGGCGCGCCTCCGGTGTCGGTCCTCGCCGACGGGCGTCGGATCGAGGCGGGCACTGTGGTCAGCACCACCGCCGGGTGGAGCTCGACGGTCGCTGCGATGGCCGGCGTGGAGCTGCCGATCACCACCCACATCCTCCAGGCCTTCGTGACCGAGCCGCTGAAGCCGCTGCTCGACATCGTGGTGGTCTCCTCCCAGATGCACGTCTACATCTCGCAGACCGACCGCGGCGAGTTCCTGGTCGGGGCCGAGATCGAGCCCTGGACCACCTATCGCCAGCAGGGGACCCTGAACTTCCTCCAGGAGTGCTCGCGCAACACGCTCGAGCTCTTCCCGCAGCTGGAGCGCGCGCGGATCCTCCGGAGCTGGGCCGGGCTCTGCGACATCACGCCCGACTACAGCCCGATCCTCGGGCGCACCGAGGTGGACGGATTCCTGCTGAGCGCCGGGTGGGGCACCTACGGCTTCAAGGCGGCGCCGATCGTCGGCAAGACGCTGGCCGAGCTGATCGCCACGGATGAGGTCCCGGAGCTGATCGAGTCGTTCACTCTCGAGCGCTTCTACGCGGACCGGCTCGTGTCCGAGGTGGGGTCGGCGGCGGTCTCACATTGAGAGAGGTGATGAGCAGATGAAGACAAGCCTCGAGATCGCGCAGGAAGCGGAGCTCGAGCCGATCGCACGCCCTCGGCGCTCGCATGGGACTTCTTCCTGAGGAGATAGAGCCGTACGGGCGCTACAAGGCGAAGATCTCCCTGGACGCAATCGACCGTCTCTCCGACAAGCCGGACGCCAAGCTCGTCTGCGTCGCCGGGATGACACCGACAAGGGCCGGCGAGGGCAAGACCACGACGTCGGTGGGGCTGACCGAGGGGCTCGGGCACATCGGCAAGAGCCCCGTCCTCTGCCTCAGGGAGCCCTCGCTGGGCCCGGTGTTCGGATCAAGGGCGGCGCCGCCGGAGGCGGCCTCGCCCAGGTGGGCTTCGATGGAGGACCTCAACCTCCACTTCACCGGCGACATCCATGCAATCGGCGCCGCGAACAACCTGCTCGCGGCCCTGCTCGATGCGTCGATCCTGCACGGCAACTCGCATAAGATCGACGCGCTCAAGGTGACCTGGAAGCGGCGGTCGACGTGAACGCACCGGGCCCTGCGAGCCGTCGCGCTGGGGCTTGGCGGGCGCGACCAACGGTTACCCGCGTGAGAGCGGATTCGACATCACCGCCGCCTCGAGGTGATGGCGATCCTCGCCGTGGCGCGCGACATCCACGACCTCCGTAAGCGCCTGGGCAGGATCACCGCGGCCTACTCCCACGAGGGCGAGCCGGTGACAGCCGACGACCTGGGAGCTGCCGGAGCGATGACCGATGCTGTGAAGGACGCGATCAAGCCGAACCTGATCCGAGAGACGCTGGAGGGGCAGCCCTGCCTCATGCACGCCGGGCCTTTCGCGAACATCGCCCACGGGAACTCGTCCCTGATCGCCGACCTGCTCGGCATGAAGCTGGGTGACTATCTGGTGACCGAGTCCGGCTTCGGCTCGGACATGGGAATGGAGAAGTTCATCGACATCGTCTGTCGCACCGGCGGCATCAGCCCGAGCGCCGTCGTACTGGTGGCGACGGTACGGGCGCTGAAGCACCATGGCGGCCTCGACGAGGGCGAGCAGGCGAGCAAGGGGCGGGCCGG
>CAVZRH010000020.1:0-88487 GCA_963777575.1 uncultured Solirubrobacterales bacterium
CGGACGCCGCTCGTTCGGCGTGCTCGGTTGGAGGGGATGCTCGACGACGCGTTCGGCAAGCGGCTCACCGTCGTCACCGCCGGGGCCGGCTTCGGCAAGTCGACACTGCCCGCGTCCTGGGTGGCCGACGTCGAGCACGCCTGGTACACGCTGACCGACCGCCCGCCACGGCTAGCCTGTCCCCGATGACGCGCGCGGTCGGGATCAACCACGTCGCGCTCGAGGTCGGCGACCTCGACGAGGCGCTCGCCTTCTACGGACGGATCTTCGACCTCTCCCTGCGCGGGCGCCACGGCAGCTCGATGGCGTTCATCGATCTGGGCGACCAGTTCATTGCGCTGTCGGCAGGCAGGGAGCAGCCGCCGGACGGCCCGCGGCACGTCGGCCTCGTCGTCGACGACCGCGCCGCGGCGCTTGCCTCGGCGCGCGAAGCAGGCGCGGACATGCTCGGCGACAACGACTTCCTCGACCCCTGGGGGAACCACATCCAGGTCGTCGACTACCGCGACGTCCAGTTCACGAAGACGGACCGGGTCATGGAAGGGCTGGGGCTCGCAGGTCTCGAGAAGCGGCCGCGGGCGGTCGCCGAGCTGCGCGCGAAGGGGCTCGCCGACTGACAAGTCCGTGCAGACCGCCGTTTTTCGTAGCACACTCTGACGGTGGAACCCCTGACGGCTGAAGCCGCCGGCTTCGCATCGGTCGACGAGTGCCGGCTCGTTTCGCTGCGCACGGTCGACGACCCGCGCGGGTCGCTGACGATCGTCGAGGCGGAGCGCGACATCCCCTTCCCGATCGAGCGCGTGTACCACCTCCACGGCGTCCCGGCCGGCGGCCGCCGCGGCGGTCACGCCCACCGGCGCCTGCAGCAGGTCCTGATCGCCGTCGCGGGCTCGTTCGAGGTCCTCCTCGACGACGGCGCCGCCAGGAGACGTGTCCGTCTCGACGACCCCCGTGGCGGGCTGCACATTCCCCCGGGCGTCTGGCGCGAGCTGGACTCCTTCACGGACGGGGCAGTGTGCGTCGTGCTCGCGTCGATGCCGTACGACGACGCCGACTACGAGCGCGACTACGAGGAGTTCCTGAACTGGCGCAGCCGATAGCCGCCACGCGCGTCCCGTTCCTCGACGTCCGAGCGGCGTACGACGAGCTCGCAGCCTCGATCGACGCTGCCGTCAACCGGGTGCTCACGAGCGGCCGGTACCTGCTCGGCCCCGAGTTGGCGGCCTTCGAGCAGGACTTCGCCGGCTTCGTCGGCGCCCGTCACTGCATCGCGGTCGGCAGCGGGCTCGACGCGCTCGGACTCGTGGTCGAAGCATGCGGGATCTCCACCGGCGACGAGGTGATCGTGCCCGGCAACACCTTCGTCGCGACCTGGCTGGCCGCGCGGCGGGCCGGCGCGACACCCGTGCCCGTCGACCCGGACCCGGGGACGTTCAACCTCGACCCGGATGGGGTCGAGGCCGCGATCACCTCGCGCACGCGGATGATCGTCCCCGTGCACCTCTACGGCTGTCCCGCGGCGATGGACGACGTCCGCGCGGTCGCGGCCCGCCACGGCCTCTTCGTCCTCGAGGACGCGGCGCAGGCACACGGCGCCCGCTTCCGCAACACCCGCGCAGGCGCCCTTGCCGATGCGGCCGCCTGGAGTTTCTACCCGTCGAAGAACCTCGGCGCGCTCGGAGACGGCGGCGCGATCACCACCGACGACGACGGCCTGGCGGAGCGCCTTCGGATGCTCCGCAACTACGGCTCGTCGGCGAAGTACCGGCACGAGCTCTCCGGCGTGAACTCGCGGCTCGACGAGCTCCAAGCGGCCGTCCTCCGGGTCAAGCTGGAGCAGCTGGACGCCTGGAACGAGCGACGCCGCTCGGTCGCTGCCCGCTACGTCGCCGGCCTCGCCGAAGCCGAGCTCGTGCTGCCGGGCGTCCCGGCCGACGCGGAGCACGTCTGGCACCTGTTCGTCGTCCGGACGCCCCGGCGCGACGAGCTCCGCAGCGCCCTCTCGGACGCGGGAGTCGAGACCGGCATCCACTACCCGCTCGCGCCGCACCGCCAGCCCGTGTTCGCCGACCTCGCGATCGACCCTCGGTCGCTACCGGTGTCGGAGCGCCTCCAGCACGAGGTGCTCAGCCTCCCCATCGGCCCGCACCTCACCGACGATCAGGTCGAGCGCGTCGTCGACCGGATCCGAGCCTTCGATGCCTGATTCGTTCCCGCTCGTCACGGTGATCGCGACCTGCTTCAACCACGAGCGGTACGTGCTCGAGTCCCTGGAGAGCATCCGCGCGCAGACCTATCCGAACATCCAGCTGATCGTCGCCGACGACGCCTCGACCGACGGCTCGGTGGGACTGATCCGAAACTGGGCCCGTGAGACGGCCACGGCCTGCAAGTTCGTCTTCCACGAGGAGAACCAGGGCGTGTGCCGGACGCGGAACGACGCGCTCGCGCACGCGCGAGGCGACTATGTGGCGGGGATCTCGACCGACGATCTCTGGCTGCCCGACCGGATCGCCGTCCAGGTCGCGCGGCTGGAGGCGCTTCCCCCGACCGTCGGGGTGGCATACGGCGACGCCGCCCGCATGGACGAGCACGGCAACCCGATCGCCGGCGACTTCATCGAGCACGTCGGCGAGGTTCAGTGCCCGCCGGAGGGAGACATCTACGAGGCGCTGCTTGCCCGGAACTTCATCCCCGCCATGGCGGCGCTGATCAGGCGCGAGTGCTTGGCGACCGTCGGGCCGTACGACGAGTCGCTCGCCTACGAGGACTGGGACATGTGGCTGCGAATCGCGCGCCAATACGAGTTCGCCTTCACGCCCGGGATCCACGTCCGCTACCGGGTGCACCCGAAGTCGCTCAGCCAGCGGCTTCCCGATCAGCGCTGGTGGTCGACCGAAATGTCGATCTGCCTGAAGCACGTCGGGCACAGCCCCGCCTGGGATGCGGTCCTGTTCGACCGGATCGCGCGGGCCGCCTACCGTCTGGACCGTCCGGAGCAGCTCGAGTACGCGAGGGCCAACCTCCGGGCCGGCCGGAGCCTGCGGGCGCTCGTCCTCTACGGGCTGTGTCGCGCGGGGCTGCCGTACCGGCGCGTGGCACCGCTCAAGCACGCCGTCACGGGGATCGGCCCGCGCTACGCCGGCGGGTCCGGCGGCTCGCCGACCGCGACGTCGTTGTAGCCGGCCACCTCCGAGATCGCCACCGCCGGGTTGCCGGCGACGAGGGTGTGCTCCGGCACGTCGCGGCGCACGACGGACCCCGACGCGACCACGGCGTTGGCGCCGATCGAGACCTCGGGGTTGACGACCGCACCCGCGCCGACGAACGCTCCGCGGCCCAGCGACACGTACCCGCAGAGCGTGCAGCCCGGCCCGAGGGAGGAGTAGTCGGCGAGCTCGGCGTGATGGCCGACGATCGCGCCCTTGTTCAGGCAGGCGAGCCGGCCAAGCGTCGCGCAGGCACCGACGAGCGCCCCAGCGCAGACGATGCCGCCCTCGCCGAGGGAGGCCGACGAGGAAACGCTGGCGGTCGGGTCGACGAGGGTGGCGAAGGCGCCGAAGCCCTGGGCGAGGGCCTCGCGCTCGACGCTCCAGCGGTGACCGGGCGTGACCAGAGCCAGCGCGACCGGCAGTGTCAGCCAGTCGGGTGGGATCTCCCCCAGGCGCACGATCGGAGTCAGCCGCTCCGGGCGAAAGTCGGTCTCCATGTTGGCAACGCCGCCCCGCACGATCCAGTCGAGCCGGCGCAGCAACTCGATCACCTCCTCGACGAACGGCGACCCGACGCCGTACAGCACGCACTCCATCGCGCTGATGCTATGCCGGTCGAGGCCGGAAGGCCGGAACAGGAAGCCGCGCGTCTCGTCCTGCTCGGGCGAGCCGCGGATGTCGGACCGCTAGCCAAAGACGAGCTCGCGCTGAAGGTCAGAGGTGCGGGCCGCTCACGCTGCCCGCACCGTCACGCGCTTGAACTCGTAGGAGCGGCCGCTGTAGCGGTCGACTGCGATCAACCGCCAGGAGCCGGCGGTCGGGAAGACGATCCGGGCGAGGTAGATCCCCGCCTTCGTGGTCGGCCTCGCTGCGACGTAGACGGTTCTGCCGGCCCGGTTGACGATCCGCACCATCGGCCCTATGCCGGGCGCCGGCGTCCCGTCGATGGCGACCCTGAGCGTGGCAGTCCAGGGCTGGCCGGCCTTCGGCGCCACATCCGCGGCGGTCATCGTGATGTTCCGCTCCTTCGCCAGCGCGGCGGGGGCCGCCACGAGGGCTGCGAGCACTGCGAACACACTGAGCTTGCGCATCCTTCCTCCTTGGTCGGCTTGTATACACCGCCCGCGCGGATCAGGTTCCACACGCCGCGCCCGAGGGACAGCGGCGGAGGATCCTCGCGCGCCCGCCGGCCAGCTCGAGGAGCACGGAGGCGGCGTTGTTCACATACGAACGCTCACGCAGCACGCGATCCGGGTTGGCCCGGTGCACGAGTACGAACCGGCCGCCGAGGCCGGTGACGTCGATCGATTGGCCCTCCTTCATCGGGACGTAGTCGTCGCCGAAGCCCGGAGAGATTCCCTGCCGGACCGCAACGGCTCGCGGCCGGCCTCGCGCGCACTCGCTCGTCCACACCGGCGGACGGTTCAGGGCCCGCGTCTCGTAGGCGTCCCGGAGGCAGAAACCGGTCTTGTGATCGCGACCGACGAAGCCTCCGTCGAGACGCCGCAGCTCGTACCGCTCGAAGCCCGGGAAGTGCCAGTGCCGATGTGTCTCGGAATGGACGTAGCGGAGCCGGACGGGGAGCGCCCTTCGCTGCCCGCCGATCACCTGCCAGGTCCGCATCTCGTCCCCGACGCGATGCGCCTCGACGACGAGTGGCCCGCCACCGACGTTGTCCGCCGCCGACCCGAAGACGAGCAGCGACCGGCCGTCTCGACGCACGACCGAGACGCCGAACGGCGTCGCCTGGTCGAGGTCGGGCAGCGGCGCCGCGAGCGCGAGGGCGGTCAGGGCGAGTGCGAGCACGCCCTAGCTCTACACCCGTCGGGCCGCGGATGTTCCGGCGTCGGGCCGGTCAGCTTCGAGGCGCCCGGGGCGTCACGACACTGCGGCTTCGCCGAGCAGCGCCTTCACCTCGGCGTAGAAGTCCGGCACGGGCGCGACGCGGTACTCGGGGCCGAACTCGAGCGTGCGCGGGCCCTCGGAGGTGTCGAGCGCGAGCACGACCTTCGCCTCGCCGGGGTAGTCGCGTACGACGTGGCCGAGCTCGCGCAGCACGCCCGCTGGTGCCTTGCGCGCGTCGACTTTGAGACGCACCTCGGTGGGCGGCACGTAGGCCGAGAACTCGGCGACCTCGATCGCGATCAGCTTCGACTCGCCCTCCTTGTGGTCGACCCGACCCTTGAGGACGAGCACGCGGTCGGCCTCGCACAGCTCACGGGAGGCGGCGTAGACGGAGTTGAAGACGACCGCCTCGGCGCTTCCCGACAGGTCGTCGAGCCGAAGGAACACCATCGGGTCGCCCTTCTTCGTGGTCAGCTGCTTGACCGAGGAGACGATGCCGCCCACCGTGACGATCTCGCCGTCGCGACAGCGCTCCAGGTCTGCGAGCGTACGGTCACACTTGCGTTTGAGCTCGCCTGCAACCTCGGCCAGAGGGTGCTCGGAGATCCACAGACCCAGCGTTTCCTTCT
The DNA here is from genome assembly GCA_963777575.1 of uncultured Solirubrobacterales bacterium. Taxonomy (GTDB): domain Bacteria; phylum Actinomycetota; class Thermoleophilia; order Solirubrobacterales; family 70-9; genus DASUPK01. The sequence goes on from CAVZRH010000020.1 coordinate 5,687, forward strand.
CCAGGCGCAGCAGCTCGCCCTTCTCGTATTCGTCCAATGGGACGGGCGCGTGGTGGCGCGGCCGCTCGGTTCCCTCGACGACGAGATCGAAGATCGAGCCCTGGCCCGAGCTGCGGGCCTCGTGCTCGCTGCCGCCCCACGAGAGCGCCTGGTCGAGCACCTCCGTCATCCCTTTGCGCGAGGCGCCGGTCGAGTCGAGCGCGCCGCAGCGGACGAGCGACTCGAGCGCGCGCCGGTTCACGATCTGCGGGTCGACCCGCTCGGTGAAGTCCCAGATCGACTCGAACGCGCCGCCGGTCTCCCGGGCGGAGACAATCGCCGCGCAGGCCGCCTCGCCCACGTTCTTGACCGCGTTCAGTCCGAAGCGAATCTTGCCTTCGACGACGGCGAAGTCGACCTGGGACGTGTTCACGTCCGGCGGCAGCACCTCGATCCCGAGCTCCTGGCAGGCGTTGACGTAGAACGGCACGCGGTCCTTCGTGCTCATCACCGAGGAGATCAGTGCCGCCATGTACTCGTGCGGGTGGTTCGCGCGCAGCCACGCCGTTCGGTAGGCGATCAGCGCGTAGCAGGCCGCATGAGCCTTGTTGAAGGAGTAGTCCTGCGACTGCTCCATGTCCTTCCACAGCTGCTGGGCGACTTCCGGCTCGGTGCCGGTGGCCATGCAGCCCTCGAGGAACTTGCCCTTGAGGGACGCCATCAGCTCGTGGATCTTCTTGCCGATCGCCTTGCGGAGCGTCTCCGCCTCGGCGGGTGTGAAGCCGGCGAGCTGCTTCGCGATCTGCATGTACTGCTCCTGGTAGATGCAGATGCCGTAGGTCCCCCCGGTGATCTCCTCGAGGCGCGGGTCGATGAAGCTGACCGTCTCCTGGCCGTTCTTGCGGCGCGCGTAGACCGGGATGTAGCCCATCGGCCCGGGTCGGTAGAGCGCGACGAGCGCGATCAGGTCCTCGAACTCCGTCGGCTTCACCTGCCTGAGCGCCTCGCGCATGCCCGACGACTCGAACTGGAAGACGCCGACGGCGTCGCCCTTCGCCAGCATCGCGTAGGTCCTGGGGTCGTCGAGCGGGAGCTCCTCGAGGTCGATGCCGCCGACCAGGCGGATCGCCTCGTCGATCACGTCGAGGTTGCGGAGGCCGAGGAAGTCGATCTTCAGCAGGCCGAGATCGACGACGTCCCACATGCCGAGCTGGGTGACGACCTCCTGGTCGGGCCCCTTCTGCTGGACGGGGACGATGTCGGTGAGCGGCCGGTCGGCGATGACGACACCGGCCGCGTGGATCGAGTCGGCCCGGACGAGCCCCTCGAGCGGCCTGGCCAGGTCGACGATCTCCTTGACGACCGGATCGGCGTCGTACGCCGAGCGAAGCTCCTGGCCCGGCTTGAGGTTGTCCTCGAGGTAGACCTTCGGCCCCTCGGGAATCATCTTCGCGACCTTGTCGACCGCGCCGTAGGGCACCTCGAGCACGCGCCCGGCGTCGCGCACTGCCGCGCGCGCCATCATCGTCGAGAACGTGATGATCTGCGCCACCCGGTCGCGGCCGTATTTCTCGGTGACGTAGTTGATCACTCGGTCCCGGCCCGCGACCGAGAAGTCGATGTCCATGTCCGGCAGGTCTTTTCGGGCCGGGTTGAGGAAACGTTCGAACAGCAGCCCGTACTGCATCGGGTCGACGTCGGTGATGCGCAGGCAGTAGGCGGCAAGGGAGCCGGCCGCGGAGCCTCGGCCCGGCCCGACGCTGACGCCGTTCTCGCGGGCGAAGCGGATGAAGTCCCAGACGATGAGGAAGTAGTCGGCGAAGCCCATCTCGCGGACCGTCTTCAGCTCGAACTGGAGGCGCTCGCGCAGCTCGGCCGTGACCTGCTCGTAGCGCTCGGCGAGGCCGGCCTCGCACAGCCCGGCGAGGTAGTCGAACGCATCGCGACCGTCCGGCACCGGGTAGCGCGGCAGCAGGATCCGTCCGAGCTCGATCTCGACGTTGCAGCGCTCGGCCACCTCGAGCGTCCGGCGTAGCGCGTCCGGGTACGCGGCGAAGTCCTCCGCCATCTCGGCCGGCGTCTTGAAGTAGAACTGGTCGGTGTCGAAGCGCCAGTGATTCGGATTCTTCAGCGAGTCGCCGGACTGGATGCAGAGCAGGGCCTCGTGGGCGCGCGCGTCGTCGTGCAGCAGGTAGTGGACGTCGCCGGTGGCCACGAGCGGCAGGCCGGTGGTCTCGGCGAGCCTGGCCAGCTGCGGGTTGATCCGCTGCTGCGGCTCGAGGCCGGCGTTCTGGATCTCGACGTACGTCGAGTCCCTTCCGAAGATCTGGACGAGCCGGTCGAGATCGGCTGCGGCGTCCTGCGGCCTCGCCTCCTCCAGCGCCTTCGAGACGCGGCCGGACAGGCAGCCCGAGAGCACGACCAGGCCGCGCGCGTGGCGCTCGAGCAGCTCCCAGTCGACGCGCGGCTTGTAGTAGTAGCCCTCCAGGTAGCCGAGCGACGAGAGCTTGATCAGGTTCGCATAGCCCTCGTTCGACTCGGCCAGGACGGTCAGGTGGGCGTAGCCCTTCTCCTGCCGCGTGCGGTCGTCGGTGACGTACAGCTCGCAGCCGACGACCGGCTTGATCCCCTGATTCTTCGCCTCGCGATGCAGCTCGACCGCGCCGGCGAGGGAGCCGTGGTCGGTGAGCGTGACCGCCGGCATCTCCAGCTCGGCCGCCCGCGCGGCCAGTGCCGGGATCCGGCAGGCCCCGTCCAGGATCGAGTACTCGGAGTGGACGTGCAGATGGACGAAGGGCGCCTCGGACACCGGAGGGCCATCGTACAACCCGTCCAAGATGTCGCCCGGAGCCGCGTCCCACCGGCCGAGGCAGTCCCCGGGGAGCCTCCGCCGAGGTCAGGCCCTAGTCGAGGGGAGCGTCGAGCTCCTCGCCGGCGAGGCTGTCGTGGTCGGTGCTGTCGCGGTGCTGCGCGCGCCAGAACGCGACCGCGCCGGCGGCGGCGGCGAGAGCGACTCCTACCTTCACGGCCCGCTTCCCGGAACCGGAGCCGCCGCCCTTCGAGGGGACGACGCCTTTCGCCTTCAGCCTCATCGCCTGCTTGCCGACCGACCAGGCCGCCCAGCCGATCATGGCGTTGCGCCGATTGAAGATGGTCATCGCACCTCCCTTTCCCGCTCAGGCGTTCGCCGGAACCTTGCGTTTCGGCGGCATGTGGATCGGGCGGCCGAGCGCGACCAGCCCGGCTTCCTTGATCGCCTCGGACAGGGTCGGGTGCGCCGCGATCCCGTCGGCGACGGTCTCGACGGTCGCCTCGGCATCGAGGGCGACGACGCCGGCCTCGATCAGGTCGGTGACGTGCGGGCCGACCATGACCAGGCCGAGCAGCTCGCCGTAGCGGGTCTCGTGGATCGACTTCACCCAGCCGACGGTGGCGTCCTGCATGACCGCGCGGGCGTTCGCCACCCACGGGAACGTCCCGACGGCGACCTCGTCGCCGTACTGCTCGCGCGCCTGCGCCTCGGTCAGACCGACGGCGGCCACTTCCGGGTCGGTGTAGATCGGGCGCGGCACGCCGCGCGGGTCGACAACCGCGTCGTGACCGAGCGCGTTCTCTGCCGCCACCTCGCCCTCGCGGAAGGCGGTGTGGGCGAGCTGCCAGTAGCCGGCGCAGTCGCCGACCGCGTAGATGTGCGGGACCACGGTCCGGCGGTGCTCGTCGGTGCCGATCCCCGCTCTGCGGTCGACCTGCACGCCCAGCTCCTCGAGGCCGAGCCCCTCGACCAGCGGTGCGCGCCCGACCGCGACGAGCATCAGGTCGGCCTCGACCTTCTTGCCGTCGCCGTAGTGCACGTTCAGCAGGCCGTCCTTGTCCTTGACCTTCGTGCACTGCTGCTCGAGCTCGAGCACGATCCCGCGCTTGCCGAACTGCTTCGCCAGCTCCTTCGCGGCATCGGCATCCTCCATCGGGATCAGGCTCGGGAGCATCTCGACGATCGTCACCTCGGAGCCGAAGCGCTGGAAGATCGAGGCGAACTCGCAGCCGATGATCCCGCCGCCGAGCACCACCAAGCGCTTCGGCACCTTCTCCTGGGCGAGCAGCCCCGTCGAGTCGACGCAGAGCGGCGAGTCGAGCCCCTCGATCGGAGGCCTGATCGGGTACGAGCCGGTGGCGACGATCCCGCTCTTGAAGGTGACGTCCTCGCCGCCCTCGACCGCGATCGTGTTCGCGTCGGCGAAGCGCCCTCGGCCCTTCACCCACTCGACCCCGTTCGCCTTGAACAGGGAAGCCACACCGCTCGTCATCTGCTTGACGACCGCGGCCTTCCACTCGTTCGCCTTCGCCAGGTCGAGCCTGGCTTCGCCGACCTGGACACCGAACTTGGCGAAGCTCTCCTCCGCCTCTCTCAGCGCGAACGCGGTCTGCACCCACGCCTTGGTCGGGATGCAGCCGATGCGCAGACACGTGCCGCCCAACTCGGGCTCCTGCTCGATGCAGACCGTCTTCGCCCCGAGCTGCGCGGCGCGAATCGCGGCGGTGTAGCCGCCCGGGCCGCCTCCCAGGACGGCGACGTCGCATTCCATGGCTCGATCCTAGACGCTGGCGGTCTCGGCACGAGCGGGTGCCAGCGCGTCGCAGCGCGCGAGCCACGGTGTGGCTTCGAGCCGAGCGAAGATCTCGCGCGCTTCGTCGACGAGCGGCGCTGATCCGGCCGCCTCGCCGTGCTCCAGCAGCGTGACCGCGAGCCAGAACGGCGTCTCCAGCTCGCGGAAGAGCGCGGCGGCGGCGCGGAAGCCCGCTTCGTCGCCGTTCAGCTTCGACCGGAACCGATGAGCTTGGGCCTCGAGCAGCAGCGGGCGCTCACCCGGTCGTAGCCCTTCGATCATCTCGAGCCGGCGCTCGATCTCCGCCTGGTCTCCGGCCGCGAAGGCGGCCTCGAGCACCTCCACGAGACAGAGCTTCACGTTGATGAAGGTGGTCCCCAGTTCCAGACCGAGCGCGAGCGCAGAGTCGGCTGCGGCGAGCGCCTCGCGGGGCCGCCCCTCCAGCCGAAGAACGTGGGCCTCGGCAAAGCCATAGCCGAGCTGCTCCTGCAGGTCCTCCGATTCCCGCAAGGCCACGTCGGTGTCCAGTCGGTCTCGAGCCATGTGCAGGTCGCCGCGCGCGCACTCGACGAGGACAACGGGAAGGAGGAGCCCGCGAAAGGACAACCCTGTCTCGTCCGCACCCGCGGCACAAACGAGCACCTCGTCCCACTCCCCCAGCAGGACGAGGCTACTGAGGGGGCCGTACACGAAGTCCTCCTCGGAAAGACGGTCGCCGACCCGCCGGGCGAGCTCGAGCCCCTGGGCGGTGACCTTGACAGCCTCTCGGTAACGGTCGGCGGACTCGTGGTCGACCGCCAGGTTGTTGATGGTGCGAGTCGCAGCTGTGTGCAGATCGTTGGCCAGGGCGCGTTCGAGCGCCCCCTCGAGGAGGATGCGGCCCTCTTCGAGCCGGTTCTGATTCACGTATGAGATTGCCTTGCTCGTCAGGGCCTGGCAGAAGACCTCGGGCAGACGCAGCGCCTCGGCCAGCTCCAGCGCCAGCTCGAGCCGCGGGGCTCCCTCCTCGGACTGGTTGTTGAGCACGAGGAACCGTCCGAGCTGCGCGGCGGCGTACGCGAGGTCCTCGTCCGGCTCTTCGTCCGCGAGCGTGGCGAGCGCCGTCTCGAGTCGGGCAACCGCCTCGGAGAGGTGTCCTTCGCGGTAGTCGATCTCGGCCACGGTGGCCGAGACCCGCGCCGACCGTCGCCCCAAACCAGCCGCCTCGAAGGCGGCCAACGCCCGGCCGAGGTACACCCGGGCCTCGACCGGCCGAAGCCCGCGCCACGCGATCCGACCCGCCTGCTCTTCCAGCGTCGCCTTGGCAAGTGGGTCGTCGGCGAGCTCGGCTGCCTGGGCGAAGTACCGTTCGGCCTCCTCGTTCGCTCCGAGGGAGGCCGCACGCACTCCGGCACCGGCAAGCCGCTCGCCGGCCGTTGCACGAATCTCCCCGGCGTCCGCGGCGTCGGGGGCCACCCTGTAGGCATCGAGGTAGTGCGAGGCAACGACCTCGACGACCTCCTGCTCTCCGAGTGTCCGCTCGAGATACGCCGCGGCGGCCAGGTGTCGCGCCTTCCGGTCGGCCTTGGCCAACGTCTCATAGGCCACCTTGCGGAGCAGGTCCTGCAGAAAGCCGTACTGGCCGTGCTCGGGCGAGCGCGGGTCGACCTGGACACCGAAGATCTCCTTGCGTGTGAGTGAGGACAGCAGCCGTTCGAGATCCGCCTCGGGAAGCTCTGTCAGCGCAGCGACCGACTGCTTCGTGAACGTCTTGCCGAGGACGGAGGCGTCCTGGACGACGCGGCGCTCGGCCTGCGGCAGTCCGTCCAGCCGGGCGGCGATCAATGCGTGGAGCGTCTCCGGGACCTCGAGCGACTCGATCGTTCCCGCCGGCCGATAGACGGCGCCCTCCTGCACGAGCGCGCCCCGGTCGAGCAGCATGCGCACGGTTTCGACCGCGTACAGCGGGATGCCCTCCGCCCTGGCGAGGATCTGCGCGCGCAGCTCCTCCGGGAGGCCTGGGACGAGGCCGGTGAGCAACTGCTCCATCGCGTGCTCGGGAAGCGGCTCCAGGTAGATCGAACTGAAGTTTCGGTGGCCGGCTCCCCAGGTTGGCCGCTGTTCGAGCAGCTCGGGCCGCGCCTGTGTGACGACGAGGATCGGCGAGTTGCGTCCCCACTCGAGCAGGTGCTCGATGAAGTCGAGGAGCGAAGCATCCGCCCACTGCATGTCCTCGAAGAGCATGACTACGGGGTAGACGGCGGCGAGCCGCTCGAAGAACAGCCGCCACGCCGCGAACAGGTCTTCGCGCTCGTACCGCCCGCCCTCGTCCTCGAGTCCGAGGAGATGCGCGAGCCTGGGCTCGACGAAGCGGCGCTCTGCCGGATCGGCGAGGTGCTCCTCGACGACCGCCGCCAACTTGGCGAGGGCCGAAGCCTCGTCCTCGTCCTCCGCGATCCGCGCGCGCATGCGGACCATGTCGGCGAGAGCCCAGTACGTCACACCCTCGCCGTAGGAGAGGCAGCGTCCGCGGTGCCAGTACGTGATCTGTGCGATCCCGTCGAAGTACTTGTAGAACTCCCAGCCCAGCCGCGACTTGCCGATCCCGGCGATGCCGGTGACCGAGACGAGGTGCGCCCTGCCCTCGTCCGCGCAGGCGTGGAAGAGCTCCTTGATCTGCCGGAGCTCGCGATCGCGCCCGACGAACGGCGCCTCGAGCCCGGCCGACTTCAGCGAGCCGCGCGCACCGGACACGATCCGCAGCGCTCGCCAGAGCGGCGTGAGCCCGACCTTCCCCTTCAGCTCGTGTGAGCCCGCCTCCTCGTAGACGACCGTCTGGTCGGTTGCGCGGCGCGTCGCCTCCCCAACGAGAACGGAGCCCGGGTCGGCGAGGGACTGCACGCGGGAAGCGGTGTTGACGAGGTCACCCGCGACCATGCCCTGCCCCTCCGCGCCGATCGTCACTGCCGCCTCGCCGGTCATCACGGCCGCCCGGGCACGGAGCTCCGAGACGCCCCCCTCGTCGCCGAGCGCTGTCACCGCAGCGACGAGGTCCAGAGCGGCCCGGACCGCCCGTTCGGCGTCGTCCTCGGTCGCCGTCGGCGTCCCCCAGACGGCCATCACGGCGTCGCCGATGAACTTCTCGACCGTACCGCCGTAGAGCTCGATCAGCCGCCGGCACGTGTCGAAGTACCGGGAGAGCAGCTCACGCGTGTCCTCGGCGTCGCGCGCCTCGGAGGCCGACGTGAAGCCGACCAGGTCGGCGAACAGCACCGAGACGAGTTTGCGCTCGGCGACGGGCTCGGCCGGCGACGGGAGCGACGGGGCTGCGGCCTCGACTCCGAGTTGCGCCCCGCACTCGCCGCAGAACTTGACCCCCGGCGTGTTCGCGCTACCGCACGCTGGGCAGACGGCGGCGAGCGCGTTGCCGCACTCGCCACAGAACTTCCGACCCGCCTCATTGTCGGTTTCGCATGCGGAGCAGTACATCACGACCCTTCCTCGGGGGGCTACAGAGTACTCCTGAGCAGGAAGAACAGTGAGGGCTTGGTTACAGCGCCGCGCTCATCACCAGTGCGCCCGCGCGCTCGCCGACCCTCGCGAAGCCGTGCTGCTCGTACAGTCGGATCGCGGGGTTGTCCGGCTCCACGCTGAGGCTGATCCGCGGGCGCCCCTCTTCCCTCGCCCGGTCGAGCAGGACGGAGAGGAGCTCCTCGCCCAGGCCCCGCCCGCGCATGCTCGGGACGATCGCGATCGTCAGTTCCGGCGTCTGCTCGTCGACGAATCCGTACCCTGGTTCGTCCGCCTCGAACAGTCGGTACCACGCCGCGCCGACCGGCTGGAACTCGTCGATCGCCACCACCGCGTTGTCGCCCGGCCGTCCCCAGCCGGCCACGTAGCGCTCGAGCGGGACGTCGGCTTCCGACCCCCAGCGGGCGTAGTAGGCGTGGCGGAGCATGTCCCTGAGGAACGGCAGGTCCTGCGCCCCAGCCGGCCTGATCATGTCTGTTGTTCGACTTCCTCCGTGAGTTGGATTCGGTTGCCGTCCGGGTCGAAGACGTCGACGATCCGCACCTGGCCGTGCAGCTCGAGGATCACGCCGACCTCCACCCCCCGAGCACGCAGCCGGTCGACCTCCGCGCGCAGGTCCGGAACGGTGACAGAGGCAACTCCGCCCTCGTCGCCCTGTGCCTCCCAGAGCGCGATCTCCATGTCCTCGCGCCGCAGCCGCGCCCAGCGGCCGTCCTCGTCCGAGTAGCGCTCCTCGAACCCGAGCACGTCCTGGTAGAACGCCCGCGCTGCGGCCATGTCCCGCACGCGGTACCAGACGCTCATACGGTCACCTTTCTAGAGCGCTAGGCCCGGCTCCTCCAGGAACTCCTTGACCGTCCGGAGGAAGTCGGCCGCGGTTGCGCCGTCGATCGTGCGGTGGTCGCAGGTGAGGGTCAGCGTCAACATCGGCCGGGCGACGAGCGCCCCGTCTCGCGCGACCGGTCGGTCCTCGATCGCCCCGACGGCGAGGATCGCGGCCTGAGGCGGGTTGAGCACGGCGACGAACTGCTCCACGCCGTACATGCCGAGGTTGGAGATGGTGAACGTGCCGCCCTCGAGATCGGCGGCCTGCAGCTTGCCGTCGCGCGCCCGGGCGACGAGGTCGGCGCGGGCGGCGGCGATCTCCGCGACCGTCAGGGCCTCGCAGCGGGGGATGACCGGCACGAGCAGGCCGCGGTCGGTGGCGACGGCGATGCCGACGTTCGCGGAGGGATACAGCTCGACGGCGTCGCCCGCGTAGAGCGCGTTGACGGCCCGGTGGCGCATCAGCGCCGCGGCGCAGATCTTGGTGAGCACATCCGTCACCGTCGGGCGCTCGTCCGGGTGCCGCTCGACCAGCCGCGCCCGCAGCTGCTGGGCACGGGTCATGTCCGCGGACATGACGATCTGGAAGGCGGGCGCTGCCCACGCCTCGGTCATCCGCCGCCCGACCGTCCTGCGCAGCGAGGTCAGCTCGACGCGCTCGACCTCGCCCGCCGCGGCTGCCCGCGCCGGCGCCCGCCCCGTGCCGGCGACGTCCGCCCGCTCGACGTCCTCGGCGACGATGCGGCCCTCGGGCCCGGTGCCGCTCACGGAGGCCAGGTCGATCCCTCGCTCGCGGGCGATCCGGCGAGCCAAGGGCGAGGCCTTGATGCGGCCGCTGTCGGAAGGAACCGCTTCGGGCGCCGCAGCCTCGACCTCCGCAGGGGCAGACTCGTCGGGCCGCTCAGGAGCGCGCTGCGCCTGCTCGGCGCCTGTCCCCGCAGACACTGCCTCCGGCTCTGCAGGCGCCTCGACCTCCGGCAGGTTCTCCCCGGCCTCCCCCAGGAAAGCGACGGGCGTCCCGACCGGCACCTCGCCGTCGTTGACGAGGATCTTCAGGAGGACGCCGCCGACGTCCGCCTCGACTTCCTGCGTGACCTTGTCGGTGTCGAGCTCGTAGAGCGGCTCGCCCTTTTTCACCTGGTCGCCCTCCGACTTCAGCCAGCGGACGATCGTCCCCGACTCCATGCCCTGGCCGAGCCGGGGCAGCGTGACCTGCTCAGCCACCGCGCTGCACCGTCCTCTGGATCGCCTCCAGCACGTCGGCGGCGTCCGGGACGACGAAGTTCTCCATGACCGGCGCGAACGGGATCGGCGTGAACTTGGCGCCGACGCGCTCGATCGGCGCGTCCAGCCAGTCGAACGCCTGGTACTGGACCACCGCCGCCACCTCTGCGCCGAACCCGCCGCGGACGACGGCCTCGTGCGCGACCACGCAACGGTTCGTCTTCTTCACGGAGGCGACGAGTGTGTCCTCGTCCAGGGGCTGGAGCGTGCGCGGATCGACGACCTCGACCGAGACGCCCTCCTTCTCGGCCTCCGTCGCGGCGGTGAGGGCCTCGTGCACCAGCCTGCCGGTGGCGATGACGGTCACGTCCTCGCCCTCGCGGTGCACACGGGCGCGGCCGAGCGGGATCGGCTCGAGCTCCTCGGACACCTCCTCCTTGATCGGGTACAGCGTCCGGTGCTCGAAGAAGAGGACGGTGTTGTCGTCGTAGATGGACGACCAGAGCAGGCCGCGGACGTCGGACGGCGTCGAGGGGAAGACGACCTTCAGCCCCGGGACGTGGACGAACCAAGCCTCGACCTGCTGCGCGTGCTGCGCGCCGGGCGACCACCCGGCGCCTCCCTGCGTCCGGACCGTCAGCGGCACCTTCACCTGCCCGCCAGACATGTACCGGTGCTTGGCCGCCTGGTTGACGATCTGCTCCATCGCGAGGGTGGTGAAGTCCTCGTACATGATCTCGACCACCGGTCTCATCCCCTGCATCGCGGCGCCGATCCCGGCCCCGACGAGCGCCATCTCGGAGATCGGTGTGTTGCGCACGCGGTCGGGCCCGAACTCGGCGAGCATTCCCTGGGTGACGCCCATCGAGCCGCCCATCTCGGCGATGTCCTCGCCCATGATGAAGACGTCGTCGTCGTCGCGCATCGCCCGACTCAACGCGTCCCTGACGGCTTCCCGGTAGGTGAGCTCAGGCATCTTCCACACTCCCGAGCGAAGCGATGGGAGAGACGTTGCCCGCGGAAAATGCGCAGCGTTTTTCGCAGTTGAGCATCAGGCGTACACGTTCTTCAATGCGTCCTCGGGCTTGGGGTCGGTGCCCGCTTTCGCGAACTCGACCGCCGCCTCCGCGATCCCGAGCGCCTCGGCGTCCATCCCCTCGAACTCGTCGTCCGACAGACCCAGCTTCTCGCGCAGCTTGGTGATCGGGTCCTGCGTCTCCCGGAGCTCGGCTTGCTCGCCCTTCGGCCGGTACACCTGCGCGTCGCCGACGAAGTGTCCGACGAGGCGGTACGTCTCGCAGACGAGGAAGACCGGGCCCTTCCCGCTGCGGGCGTAGTCGAGAGCGCGCCGGGCTGCCTTGAACACGGCCTCGACGTCCTGGCCGTCGACCTTGGCCGAGTGCATTCCGTAGGCGACCGCGCGCTTCTCCAGGTCGGAGATCGGCAGCTGCTGCTTGGCAGGCGTCGACTCTGCCCAGTGGTTGTTCTCGAGGACGAAGACGGCGGGCACCTTCCACAGCGACGCGAGGTTGAGCGACTCGTGGAACGTGCCGATGTTGGTGGCGCCGTCGCCGAAGAAGGCGACGGAGACGCGGGGCTCGCCGCGCAGCTTGAACGCCAGCGCGGCCCCGGTGATCGCCGGGAGGCCGCCGCCGACGACCGCGTTCGCGCCGAGGTTGCCGCGCTCCACGTCGTAGAGGTGCATCGAGCCGCCGTAGCCGTGCGAGCAGCCCTCGATCTTCCCGTAGAGCTCCGCCATCAGCTCGTTCGGATGAGTTCCGCGCGCGAGCGTGTGCGCATGGGCGCGGTGCGTCGAAGCGAAGACGTCGCCGTCCTCCATCGCCTGGCAGACGCCGACCGCGACCGCCTCCTGGCCGATCGCGACGTGGAGGAAGCCCGGCAGCTCGCCGGCGCGAAACCGCTCCTCGACTTTCTCCTCGACGTGCCTGATGAGGAGCATCTCCCGGAGGAAGTCGCGCAGGCGTTCCTCGGAGAGCGTTCCCCGCTTGCTCTCGACCTTGGCCACTGTGACCTGAGTCTATGCTGCGCGGCGTGCCCGTCGTCTCCCTCGGCCGCCAGTGGCGGATCATCCAGGCGAAGCTGCCGAGCGACTGGGCGCACGTCCGATTGGGACTGACGCCGACCAATCCGCAGCGGCTCGACAGGGCCGCGGCACTGCTCGGTCCACTGGCTCCTGGACGCGCCGGCGAGACGCTCAGGCTCGAGGCTGGGCGCGGGGGCGACGGGAGCTCGCCTGCGGCGGTCACACGTGCCCTCCGCCGTCTCGACCTCGAGCGGATCCGCGGCACGCTCGAGCTGGTCGGGGCCGACGAAGTCGCTCCCGCCGCCCACCTGCGTGCCGCCCTGCCGGCGGAGGAGGTGCCGCTCGCGGAGTCCTGGGACGCCCTGACCGCGAGCCTGCCTGAGGACTGGAGCGACCTGTACGCGCAGCTCGACCTGACCTCGAGCGACCACCTGGATCCCGCGGCACTGGCCCTCGCGCCGATCAATCCCCTCCGCTACGGCCCCGCGAACGGGTTCCGGTTCCGCTGCGCCCGGACGTTCGGCTACGGGGCGTCGCCGGGGATGACCCGGAGAAGCCTGGCGCGCCTCGACGAGCGCGGCATCGGTGGGACCCTGAGCATCCTGCGCGTGCTGTCCGACAGCAAGCCGGTCGGCACCCAGGGCCCGGTCTGGTACGTCGGCGGCAAAGCCGTCTGAGCGCGGCGCCAGATCGTGGAGGTTTGGGGAACCAGACCTACGGTAAGGTCCCGAGCGTGTCTGCTACACAGGCAAAGCGCGGCCTCTTCGGGAGTGCCAAGGAGGTCGTCAGGCGGACGAAGTCGGTGGCGCGCCTCCAGGCGCAGCTGGCCCAGCTCGAGATCAAGCGCAAGCTGGTCAAGATCGGCGTCGGCGTCGGTCTCGCAGCCGGCGCGCTTCTCCTAGCGCTCTACGCGGTCGGCTTCCTGCTTGCGGGTGGCGCTGCAGCTCTCGCGCTCGTGGTGCCGTGGTGGGCATCGCTGCTGATCGTCGGCGGCGTCCTGCTCCTGGTGATCGCCGTTTTGCTCCTGCTCGCAAAGCGCTCGATCAATGCCGGCACACCGCCGCTGCCGGAGGCCGCAATCGAGGAGGCGCGGCTGACCAGCGAGACCGTGAGGGCGAGTGTTGCCGAGTAGCACCCCGGAGGACGTACAGAAGGAGCTCGCCGCCGAGCGCGAGCAGCTGGGCGAGGCCGTGCGGGAGCGTGCGCTCCGGGGTCGACGACCTGAAGCGGAAGCTGCCCTACGTGGCTGCGGCCGTGCTTGCGGCCGGCGCGCTGGTCGTGATCGCCCGCAGGCGCTTCTCGCGCTAGAAAGGTCCTACCGCACGCGGACCGAGCCCTTGAGGCTCGGGGTCGTGTCCGAGCGATAGGCGTAGAGCCCGCGCTTGAGCGTCAGCCGCCATGTCGGGGTCGTCTTGCCCAGCCGGGTCGTGGCGCGGTTGACCCCCGGCCCGATCAGGTGGAAGTTGTCGGTCGCCGAGCGGTCGCTGACGCGGATGACGACGGCACCCGCGGAGAGGGAGGCGACCCGCAGCTTGGCCCCGGGGCGGGTGAGCGCGATGCGCTTGCCCGGCCCGACCGAAGCCGCGAGCTGCACCGGTTTGGCCGCCGGCGGCTTGGGCGCCGGCGACGGCGGTGCGTTGCCGACGGTGAAGTTCCCGAACATCGTCGTCTGGTGCGGGTCGCACTGGAAGTGGTAGGAGCCGTCGGTGAAGGTCACCGTCCAGGTGACCGTGCCGGTCGTCTCGACGTCGGTGGCCTGGTCGACGCCGGGCCCGGTCAGGTGGAAGTTGTGCTGGTCGGACAGGTCCTGGACCTGGATCGTGTAGGTGCCGGGGTCGAGATGCTTGACTGCGGCACCCGTCGAGTCGGTCAGCCTGATCGAGAACCCGGGGCCGACGACGCCCGTGAGCGTCTGGCTCTGCGCGCCTGCACCGCCCGCCAGGCCGAGCATGGCAACAACGGCGGCAGCGGCGAGTGCGGCTCGCATCCCCATTGTCCGATCGATACGCGGCTCCCGCCGGACCGGATTCATCCTCCGCGCAGCTCCGCGCCGAATCGCTCCGCGAGCGCCCGCACGATCAGGGCGCGCAGCCCGGCCGCGTCCTCGTCGGAGAGCGTCCGCTCGGCCGACTGGAACGTGACGCCGAAGGCGATCGACTTGCGGCCGGCGCCCACCTGCTCGCCTCGGTAGACGTCGAACGGACGCATCTCACGCAGCTCGGGGCCGACGGCTGCGCGCGCTGCCTCGACGAGCTCGCCGGCGCTCACCGCCTCGGGCACGGCGAACGCGAGATCCTCCCGAGCCGGCGGGTAGCTGATCACGTCCTCGTAGACCGGCTCGCGCGCCGCTTCGAGCAATACGTCCAGGTCGAGCTCGAACACGCCCCACGCCCCGGCGAGCAGCGCCGGATGCAGTTCGCCCACGATGCCGGCGACGGTCGAGGCCGCTTTCCCGGGGTGCAGCAGACCATCCGAGGCCGGCTCGAACGCCGCCTCCACGCGCAATGCCGAATCGAGCGCCTCGACCACGCCTCTGGCCCGGCTCCACCCGCCCTCGACGATCGCGGCGACGTGCCGCCGTTCGTCGGGCAACGGCTCACCCGGCAGGTATACGTGCGCGAGCTCGAACAGCCCGAACGAGTGAACGCCATGCTCGACGTTGCGGCGGACGGCGTCGACGAGGCTCGGGAGCAGGCGCGTGCGCAGGACGGCGAGCTCCACCGAGATCGGCTCGGGCAGGCGCCAGGCGTTCGGGTCGGGGTCGTCCGGCCTCAGCGAGGGCGTGTACGTCTCGGCGAGCCCGAGCCCTGCGAGCACGTCCGCGACCCTGCGCGAGAGGCGCTGGAGCGGGGTGAGCGCCCCGAACATCGCACGCCGGGCGGGAAGCGTGAACGGGACGTCGTCCATCCGGAATCGTGCGATCTCCTCGACCACGTCGATCTCGCGAACGACGTCGCGGGCGCGCCAGGTCGGCGACACCACGTCCCCGCCGCGCGATTCGAAGCCGAGCCGACCGAGGAGCGCGAGCTGGTCGTCAGGCGGCGTCTCGAGTCCGGTGACCTCGTCGGCACGGGGCGGCCGGAAGGAAATCACCGGCCGGTCGGGCAGGTCGCCCTGCACGTCGCGTGCCCCACCCAGCGGGCTCCGGCGGTCTCGACGATCAGCTGTGTGGCGAGGACGGCGGCCGGCTCCGCAAGGTGCGGATCGACACCCTTCTCCCACCGGTTCGAGCCCTCCGTGCGGAGTCGCAGCCGCTCGGAGCTCCGGAAGATCCCCGTCGGCTCGAAGTTCGCGGCCTCCAGCAGGACGGTGGTGGTCTCCTCGCCGATCTCCGACTCTTCGCCGCCCATGATCCCGGCGAGCGCGACCGCCCGGCCGGCGTCGGCGATCACGAGGTCGCCGGTTCTCGAGTGTGCGGTCGACGCCGTCCAGCGTCCGCAACGTCTCGCCCGGCCGTCGCCCGCCGGACGACGATCTTGCCGCCGTGCAGCCGGTCGAAGTCGAAGGCATGCAAGGGGTTTCCGAGCGCGGCCATTACGTAGTTGGTCACGTCGACGACGTTCGAGATCGGCCGCATCCCGGCCGCTGCCAGCCGCGCCTTCAGCCAGAGCGGCGACGGGCCGACCTTCACCTCGCGGAACATCCGACCGATGTAGCGCGGGCACCCTTCGAGGTCGGCGATCTCGATGTCGACCGGCTCGTCTCCTTCGCGCGTGGGCTCGCGGCCGGGGAACGGCGCCAGCTCGAGGTCGTAGAGCGCCGCGACCTCCCGGGCGAGCCCGTACACGGCGAACAGGTCGGGGCGGTTCCCGGTCGGCTCCACGAGGAGCACGTCGTCGCGCAGCGGGAGGACGTCGCCGAGCGGCGTCCCCGGTTCGCTTTCCGGGAGGAGCATGATCCCGGAGTGGTCGGGACCGAGCTCGACCTCGTCCTCGGCGAGGATCATGCCGTCGGAGAGCTCGCCGCGTACCTTGCGGCGTTCGAGTTCCAGCCCGTTCGGAAGCACGGCACCGGGAAGAGCAACCCCGACGGTCGCGCCGGCGCCGAAGTTCCAGGCGCCGCAGACGATCTGCCGCGGCTCCGGCTCGCCGATGTCGACGCGGCAGAGCTGGAGCCGGTCGGCGTTCGGGTGCTTGGCCGCCTCCACCACCCTGCCGACGAGGAAGCGGCCGAGGTTCCCGTCGGTGTCGGGCACGCCGCGACGCTCGATGCCCTCGACCTCCGCGGCCGAGATCGAGAGCCGCGAGACGAGCTCCTCGAGCGGCATGTCGAGCGCGACATAGTCGGCGAGCCAGGAGACTGGAACGCGCATCAGAACTGCGTCAACACGCGCAGGTCGCCGTCCCAGAGTGGCCTGATGTCCGGGATGTCGTACTCGAGCTGAGCGACGCGCTCGATCCCGCATCCGAAGGCGAATCCGGACCAGACGTCCGGGTCGACCCCGACGTTGGCGAAGACGCGTGGGTCGACCATCCCGGAGCCGCCCATCTCGATCCAGCCCGAGTACCTGCAGGTGCGGCAGCCGGCGCCGTCGCAGATCCCGCACGAGACGTCGGGCTCCATCGACGGCTCGGTGAAGGGGAAGTAGTGGGTGCGGAACCGGACCCGCCGGTCCGGGCCGAAGATCGCCCGCATCACGTGCAGGAGCGTGCCCTTCAGGTCGGCGAGCGTCAGTCCCCGGTCGACGGCGAGGCCCTCGAACTGGTGGAAGATCGGGTAGTGCGTCGCGTCGATCGCGTCGCGCCGGTAGCACGCGGCCGATCGAGACCATGTAGATCGGAGGCTCCCGCTCCTCCAGTGCGTGGATCTGGGACGGCGAGGTCTCCGTGCGCAGCAGCCGCTCGTCGTCGAAGAAGAAGGTCGCCCTCGGCGACCGGGCGGGGTGCCACTGGTCGAACGCGAGCTTGTCGAAGTTGTACTCGACCGTCTCGACCTCGCGGTCGTCGCGCACCTCGTAGCCCAGGCCGACGAACGCGTCCTCGATCTGGCGGCGGGTCTGGGTGATCGGATGCAGGTGGCCGAGCGGAAGCTGGTCGCCCGGGAGCGTGACGTCGACGGCGTCCTCGGTCAGCGCCCGCTCGAGTTCGGCGCGCTCCAGGGCCTCGCGCCGCTCCGCGACGGCGGCCTCCAGCGCGTCGCGGACACCGTTCAAGGTGATGCCCGTCTCGCGGTCGCGGACCGCGCGGAGCGCCTGCGCGAGCTCGCTCTTCCGGCCGAGATAGTGGACGCGCGCCTCTTCCAGCTCGGCGGCGCCGGCAGCGCCCGAGATCGCGCTCAGGGCCTCGGTTTGCAGCGACGTCGCGTCCACCGGCCGACTGTATCACCGGGTTCTGCGCGGCCTTTTCCGCCGTCGGTGCGAGCCCACGTTGCGCTCTACGGGTTGTCGACGGCCGCCTTCGCCTGGACGATCTACGCCCGTGCGAGCTCGACGTCCGCAATCGCGCGCACGTCGGCTTCCTCATCACTCCCCTTTGCCTCGAGCTTGCCTTCGATCATCCACGCGGGCCTTAGACTGGGCTTAGACCGCGGCCCGACCGCAGTCAGCCTTCGAGGTGGCCCGAGATCGAGACGCTGCAGGTACCCGTGCCCGCCCCGAGCGCTTCGATTGTCCTGCCGGGTCGGCGTGGATCCGCACGAGCCCGTCCGGCCGCAACCCTGACTCCCCGGCAAAGTGTGGTTCGCGCACGAGAACGCGGTCGGAACGAAGTGCGGGACCCCTCCTCACTGCGAGCATAGGCGTCGACGTGCAACGAAAATGTGTGCGAACGGCAGCGGATGCGTGACGATCTCTCCACCGCGCCGGCGGAGCAGCCCGAGGCGTCCGGGGCGCGGACGAGCGGCGCCGAGTGAGTACGACCGGATCGCGACGCTCTACGACCCCTGGAGCCGCAGCGTGGTCGAGGACGTCGCCTTCTACGTCGAGGAAGCGCGGAAGGCGGCCGGACGCGCGGGCGTCGACCCGGCCACGCCGGTCGTCGAGCTCGGCGTCGGGACCGGCAGGATCGCCGTCCCCGTCGCCGAGGCCGGAGTCGGCGTGATCGGCGTCGACCGTTCGGAGGGCATGCTCGACGTCTGTCGCGCGCGCGCAGAGGCGGCCGGCGTCTCCGAGCACCTCGACCTCCGCGTCGGCGACTTCAGGCGGCCTCCGGTGACCGAGCGCGTCGCGCTCGTCATGTGCCCCTTCCGCGCGTACCTGCACCTGCCCGACGACGATGGTGAGCGGGTGGCCGCACTGCGCGCCGCGCACGACCTGCTCGTGCCGGGCGGCCGGCTCGCTTTCGACGTCTTTGCACCGTCGCCGGACGACATCGAGGAGACGCACGGCCGGTGGATCGAGCGGGAACCGGGAATCTGGGAGCGGGCGACCTGGGACGACAGCGCCCGTCGCCTGACGCTGGACGTACGCGGCCACGGAGTGGAGACGACGCTGCGCCTGAGGTGGCTCTCGACCGCCGAGTGGCTCGGCCTGCTCGAGCGGGCAGGCTTCGAGGTCGACGCCTGCTACGGCTGGTTCGACCGCCGTCCCTACACCGGCGGCGAGGACTCGGTCTGGCTCGTGCGGCGACCGTGACGGTGTAGTGTGATCCTGTGGTCTGGGTCGTCATCGTCGTCGTCGCGATCGTCGTCCTCCTGCTCCTCTTCCTGGTCGGGATGTTCAACAAGCTGGTGCGGCTGCGGAACCGCGCCGACTGTCGAGGAGGCTGACGCCAGCCATTCGGTCTACGTCTCGCAGCCGGCAGCCGTGGCCGAGCTCGTCAAGAAGGCTGCTTCCGAAGTCAGCTAGACCGCCGCTGAGCCCTGGTTAGGACGCGGGGACCAGCTCTTCGCGCAGTTGCTTCGCGGCCTGCACCATGTTGCGCAGGCTCGGGTCGACCTCATCCCAGGCGCGGGTCTTGAGGCCGCAGTCGGGGGTGACCCAGAGCTGCTCCGGACGCAGGACCCGAGCCGCCTCATGGAGCAGCTCGGCCATCTCCTCCACGGTCGGCACCCGGGGCGAGTGGATGTCGTACACGCCCGGGCCGAGGTCGTGCGTGAAACCGGTTCGCTCCCAGTGGTGGAGCAGCTCCATGCGAGAGCGGGCCGCCTCGATCAGCGTGACGTCGGCGTCCATCGCCTGGATGTGCTCCAGGATGTCGCCGAAGTCCGAGTAGCACATGTGGGTGTGGACCTGGGTCTCGTCCCTGACGACCGCGGTGGCGACGCGGAAGGAGTAGATCGCCCAGCTCAGGTACTCGTCCCAGCGGTCGCGGCGCAGCGGCAGGCCCTCGCGGATCGCCGGCTCGTCGACGTGGATGACCGGGATCCCCTCTTCCTCTAGGTCGGCCACCTCGTCGCGGATCGCGAGCGCCAGCTGCTCGCACGTCTCCGAGCGGGGCTGGTCGTCGCGAACGAACGACCACTCGAGCATCGTGACCGGGCCGGTGAGCATCCCCTTGACCGGCTTCTCGGTCTTCGACTGCGCGTAGGAGATCCACTCGACCGTCATCGGAGCAGCCCGGCTGACATCGCCGAAGATGATCGGCGGGCGCACGTAGCGCGAGCCGTATGACTGCACCCAGGCGTTCTGGGTGAAGGCGTAGCCGAGCATCTGCTCGCCGAAGTACTGGACCATGTCGTTGCGCTCCGGCTCCCCGTGCACCAGGACGTCGAGTCCGATCTCCTCCTGGAAGGCGATCACCCGGTCGATTTCGGCCCGCATCCGCTCCTCGTACTCGGCGAGCTCGATCTCGCCGGCCTTCAGCTGCCGGCGGGTGGCGCGGATCTCATCGGTCTGCGGGAAGGAGCCAATCGTGGTGGCCGGGAAGGTGGGCAGCCCGAGTCTCTCCTGCTGGATCCGCTTGCGCTCCTCGAAGGGCGTGTCGCGGCGGGCGTCGGCCTCGGTGAGGGCCTCGACACGGGCGCGGACCTCCGGAGTGCGGGTACGGTGGGATTCGCGGCGCGAGTCGAGCGCGCGATCGTTGGCGTCGAGCTCGTCGGCGATCGCCTCGCGGCCCTCGACCAGGCCCTTCGCGAGGGTCGTGACCTCCCCCACCTTCTGGACGGCGAAGGCCATCCACGAGCGAAGCTCGTCGTCGAGGTCAGCGTCACCGCCCGAGGGCTCGATCTCGAGGTCGAGCGGTACGTGCAGCAGCGAGCAGCTGGTGGAGACGACAAGCTGGGCGGTATGGGTGCGGAGGCCCTCCAGTGCATCCAGCGAGTGCTCCAGATGATCGATCCAGACGTTGCGACCGTCCACGATCCCGGCGAACAGCCACTGGTCATCGAGCCCGCCCTGATCGGCGAGGAACTGGGCGTTGTGGCGACCGCCGTGCTCGTGGACCGACGGGTCGAGCTCGTCGCCGTGGACGATCCCGGTGAAGTCGAGCCCGACTCCTTCGATCGGCAGGTCGCGCAGCACACCGTACGCGTCGCCGACGTGGTCGAAGTAGGTCTTGACCAGGATCCGCGGCCGCTCGCGGACCTTGCAGAGCTCCTCGTAGGCGAGCCGAAGGACATCGAGCTCCTTCTCCGAGCGGTCCTCGACGAAGCAGGGCTCATCGAACTGCACCCACGTCGCGCCCTGCTCGGCGAGCCGCTCGATCACCTCGCCGTAGACCTCGACCAGGTCCTCGATCAGGTCGAGTGCGACGAAGTCGTCCGAGACGCCGTCGGCCGGCTTGGAGAGCAGCAGGAAGCTGACCGGCCCGACCAGCACGGGCACGGTGTCGATCCCGACCTCCTCCATCGCCTCAGCGTGCTCGTCGAAGGGCTTGGTCGAAGAGAGCGAGAACTCGGTGTCGGGCCCGAGCTCGGGGACGATGTAGTGGTAGTTGGTGTTGAACCACTTCGTCATCTCCATCGCGGTGACGTCGACCCCGTCGGACTGACGGCCCCTGGCCATCGCGAAGTAGGTGTCGAGGTCCACCTGTCCCCCGCTCCACCCATAGCGCTCCGGGACCGCTCCGACGAGAGCGATCGTGTCGAGCACTTGGTCGTAGAGCGAGAAGTCGTTGGAGGCGATCAGGTCGATCCCGGCGTCCTGCATCAGCTTCCAGTTCTCGACCCGGATCGCCTTGGCGGTGGCGGCGAGCTCATCGGCCGAGGTCTCGCCTCGCCAGTAGCCCTCTGTGGCGAACTTGAGCTCGCGGTTGCGGCCAATGCGGGGGAAGCCCGAGACGTTGGAGAGGGCCATGCTTCAACCCTACCGAGGGTGTCTACCCTTCTCCGCCATGTCTGAGCGCGACTATCTGGGGGCGGTCCGTGAGCGTGTCGTCGTCTTCGACGGGGGCATGGGCGCGACCCTGGAGCAGTTCGACCTCACCCAGGAGGACTATGGCGGCCTACAGGGCAAGTGCCACGAGGCGCTCGTCCTCAACCGCCCCGACGTCATCGAGGGCGTCCACGCCTCGATGCTCGAAGCTGGCGCCGAGGTCGTGGAGACCGACACCTTCCAGGGCAGCCGGCTGAAGCTCGACGAGTGGGGGCTCGGCGAGCAGACGCTCGAGATCAACCGGACGGCCGCCGCGATCGCCCGCAAGGCGGCGGGCTCGGACCGCTTCGTCGCCGGCTCGATCGGGCCGACCGGCTTCCTGCCGGCGAGCGACGACCCGACCCTCGGGGACATCTCGTTCGCGAAAGCTGGTCGAGATCTTCGCCGAGCAGGCGCAGGGCCTCGTCGAGGGAGACACCGACCTGATCATCATCGAGACCGCCCAGGACATCCTCGAGGTGAAGGCGGCAATCTTCGGAGCCCGCGAGGCCTTCAAGCTCACCGGCCGGACCCTGCCGATCCAGACCTCGGTCTCGCTGCTGCCGCAGGGCGGCAAGATGCTCCTCGGGACGGACATCCAGGCAGTCCTCACCACGCTGTCGGCGCTCGACGTCCAGGTGATCGGGCTGAACTGCTCGACCGGGCCGGAGGACATGCGGGACGCGATCCGCTACCTGGGCGAGACCTCTCCGCTCCCGGTCCACTGCATCCCCAACGCCGGCCTGCCGTTGCAGGGACCCGACGGCGAGACGATTTTCCCGGAGCAACCCGGACCGCTGGCGGAGACGCTGGGTGAGTTCGTCGAGCGCCACGGGGTCGGCATCGTCGGCGGCTGCTGCGGCACGACCCCCGATCACATCCGCGCGATCCGCGAGCGCGTCGGCGGCCGCGCCCCCGGCGAACGCCCGGAGCGCGGTCCGGCGCAGGTCTCGAGCATGATGACCGCCACGCCGCTCGTGCAGGAGCCGCGCCCCACGCTGGTCGGGGAGCGGGTCAACTCACAGGGCTCGCGGGCCGCGAAGGAGCTGCTGCTCGCCGATGACTACGACGGCCTCGTCGCAGGTGGCCGAGGATCAGGTCACCGGAGGCGCCCACGTGCTCGACGTCTGCGTCGCGCTCACCGAGCGCCAGGACGAGGACGACCAGATGGGTGAGGTCGTGCAGCGGATCTCGCTGACGCAGCCCGCGCCGATCCAGGTCGACTCGACCGAGCCGGAGGTGATCGAGGCGGCCCTGGAGAGGATCCCCGGCCGAGCGATCGTCAACTCAGTCAACCTCGAGGCGGGCCGCGCCAAGCTCGACCGCGTCGCGCCGCTCGCGAAGTCGCACGGCGCCGCGCTGATCGCGCTGACCATCGACGAGGAGGGGATGGCCAAGACCGCCGATCGCAAGCTCGAGGTCGCGAAGCGGATCCGTGACCTCTGCTGCGACGAGCACGGCCTCGACCCCGAGGCGCTGATCTTCGACGCGCTCACCTTCACGCTCACGACGGGCGACGAGGAGTGGCGCCCCTCCGCGGTCGAGACGATCGAGGGGATCAGGCGCATCAAGGCCGAGCTGCCGGGAGTGAAGACCTCGCTCGGCGTCTCCAACGTCTCCTTCGGCGTCTCGCCTCCGGCCCGCGCCGCCCTCAACTCGGTCTTCCTCCACTACTGCGTCGAGGCCGGGCTCGACCTGGCGATGGTCAACCCGAACCACATCACCCCTTATATGGAGATCCCCGAGTACGAGCGGGAGCTCACCGACGACCTGGTCTTCAACCGGCGGGAGGATGCGCTCGAGCGCTTCATCGCCCACTTCGAGTCCAAGGGCGACGAGGCCGAGGAGGCGGCCGGCGATCCGACCGAGGGGATGGAGCCCGAGGAGGCGCTCCACTGGCAGATCCTGCACCGCAAGAAGGAGGGCGTCGAGGATTGGATCGACCGCTCCGTCGAGAAGATCGGCGCCGTGCCGACGCTCAACACCGTGCTGCTGCCGGCGATGAAGGAGGTCGGCGACAAGTTCGGCGCCGGCGAGCTGATCCTGCCGTTCGTTCTCCAGTCCGCCGAGGTGATGAAGCGCGCCGTCGCCCAGCTCGAGAACTATCTCGAGCGGATCGAGGGCCACAGCAAGGGCAAGGTCGTGATCGCGACCGTCTTCGGCGACGTGCACGACATCGGCAAGTCGCTGGTCAACACGATC
This sequence comes from uncultured Solirubrobacterales bacterium, assembly GCA_963777575.1. Taxonomy (GTDB): domain Bacteria; phylum Actinomycetota; class Thermoleophilia; order Solirubrobacterales; family 70-9; genus DASUPK01. Next base: position 29,304 of record CAVZRH010000020.1, read on the forward strand.
CTCACCAACAACGGCTACACGGTCGTCGACCTCGGCAAGCAGGTCCCAGTCGACACGATCATCCACTCGGCCATCGAGGAGAACGCCGACGCGATCGGCCTGTCGGCGCTGCTCGTCTCCACCTCGAAGCAGATGCCCGCCTGCGTCCAGGAACTCCACTCGAAGAAGCTGGAGTTCCCGGTGCTGATCGGCGGCGCCGCGATCAACCGCGACTTCGGCCGCCGCATCCTCTACCCCGGCGGCAAGGACTCGGACGAGATCTACGAGCCGGGCGTCTTCTACTGCAAGGACGCCTTCGTCGGCCTCGACACCATGGACGAACTGATCGACGGCGAGCGGCGGGGGGCCCTGGTCGAGCGAATCCGCGATGAGGCCGAAGCACTGAGGGCGAAGGCGGAGGTGCCCGACGACGCGCCGCCGACAACCGACGACTCGGTCCGCTCGGGCGCTCGCACCGACGTCGCGATACCCGAGCCGCCGTTCTGGGGCGCTCGCGAGATCGAGATCGACCTCGACGACGTGTTCCCATTCCTCGACCGCCACGTCCTCTTCAAGCTCCACTGGGGCGGACGCGGCAAGAAGGGCGAAGAGTGGCGTCGGATCGTCGAGGGCCACGGCGGCGAGGAGGGCTTCGCTCCCAAGCTGGAGCGCATGTGGCGCGAGCAGGACTACCTGCACCCGCGGGCGCGCCTCGGCTACTTCCCGGCCGCTGCCGACGGCAACGAGCTGGTCGTCTTCGAGCCCGAGGATCATGCGCGCGAGATCGAGCGCCTGGTCTTCCCGCGCCAGCCCAAGCACGACCGCATCTGCCTCGCCGACTTCTTCCGGCCGTCTGCGACTCCGGCGAACGCGACGTCGTCGCTCTGCAGGGGGTGACCGTCGGCCCAGAGGTCACCGAACGGATCGAGCAGCTCGAGCGCGACGGGGAGTTCGCCGAGCAGCTCTTCACCCACGGCCTCGGCGTGCAGGCCGCCGAGGGCCTCGCCGAGTGGCTGCACTCGGACGTTCGGCGGGAGCTCGCAATCGATCCCGACCAGGGGCGGCGTTACTCCTGGGGGTATCCGGCTTGCCCCGACCAGTCCGAGCACGAGAAGGTCTGGAAGCTGCTCGCCCTGGATCAGATCGGAATGACACTCTCCGACGGCTTCGCGGTGATGCCGGAGCAGTCGACGGTGGCGATCATCTCCCATCACCCGCAGGCCGTCTACTTCGGGATGAAGTCGGGCTTCATCCCCGCCGAGAAGGCGGCCGACGAGCTGATCGCGGGCACGGATCGCGGCGGCGAGCTGCCACCGGAGGACGAACCCGGCGAGGGCGTTGCCGGACCGGCCGCCGCCGATCACGTATGACAATATGACTTTTTGAAGCGGCGGCCCCGTGGGATCCCGCGCCGGCCGCGGAGATTCGAATCGAGGAGAGTGCGATGGCGGTCGCGGTTGAGCAGCAGCAGAAGCTTCTGATCGGCGGGGAATGGGTCGATGCAAAGTCCGGCCGCGAGGTCGAGCAGACGAACCCCTACACCGAGGATGTGGTCGGACGAGCGGCCGCCGCCGGGCCCGACGACGTCGACGCCGCGGTCAAGGCGGCGCAGGGATGCCTTCGAGGCCTGGGGTTTCGGTCCCCCGGCCGCGCGCCGCGAGGTGCTGACCAAGGCCGCCGACCTGCTCGCGGAGCGCGCCGAGGAGATCGCCGGCGATCGTCACCGAGGAGACCGGCGGCACCTTCGGCTGGGGGATGTTCAACTGCCAGCTCGCCAGCGGCATGCTGCGCGAGGCCGGAGCGCAGGCCTACGCAGCCGTCGGCCAGGTGATCCCCTCGGACATCCCGGGCGCCACGGCCATCGCACGACGGCTGCCGGCCGGAGTGGTCGTCGGGATCGCTCCCTGGAACGCCCCGGTGATCCTCGGCACGCGCGCGATCGCGACGCCGCTCGCCTACGGCAACACCGTGATCCTCAAGGGCTCCGAGCTCTGCCCCCGGACGCACGCCCAGATCGTCCGCTGCGTCCAGGACGCCGGCGCGCCAGACGGCGTCGTCAACTATCTGACCAACGATTCCGGCGACGCCGCCCGAGGTTGTCGAGGCACTGATCGCCCATCCCGGCACGCGGCGGATCAACTTCACCGGCTCGACCAGGGTCGGGAAGATCATCGCCGAGAAGTGCGGCGCCAATCTGAAGAAGTGCCTGCTCGAGCTGGGCGGCAAGGCGCCGATGATCGTGATGGCGGACGCCGATCTGGACGAGGCCGTCAACGCCGCCAACTTCGGCGCCTTCATGCACTCGGGCCAGATCTGCATGGCGACCGAGCGGATCATCGTCGACAGCTCGGTGGCCGGTGAGTTCACCGACGGGCTGGTGAAGAAGGCGAGCGCGATGACAGTCGGCGATCCCAGCAATCCCGAAACGATGATCGGGCCGCTGATCAACAAGGCCCACCTCAAGCACGTCACCGAGCTGGTCGAGGACGCCAGGTCCAAGGGCGCCGAGGTGAAGACCGGCGGCGAGGCCGAGGGGCCCTGCTTCCACCCGACGGTGCTGACCGAGGTTACGCCCGAGATGCGGGTGTACTCGGAGGAGTCGTTCGGCCCGATCGTGCCGATCCTCGAGTACTCGGACATCGAGGACGCAATCGCGACAGCGAACGACACCAACTACGGACTCTCGGGCGCGGTGTTCAGCTCCGACATCCCGAAGGCGCTCGACGTCGCCAGGCGGATCGAGAGCGGCATCTGCCACGTCAACCTGTCGACCGTCCACGACGAGGCGCAGATGCCCTTCGGCGGCGTCAAGGAGAGCGGCTGGGGTCGGTTCGGAGGCAGCGCGGCGCTCGAGGAGTTCACCGACCTCCACTGGACGATGGTCATGAGCCAGCCAGGCCACTACCCGATCTAGCGTGAAGGCCGCGCGCCGACTGATCGAACTGGCCCAGAGCGACGGCGTCGATCGCGTCTTCGGCAACCCGGGCACCACCGAGCTGCCGTTGATGGACGAGCTCGCCAAGGTGCCGGAGTTCCCCTACTACCTCGGGCTGCACGAGGGAACCGCGGTCTCGATGGCCGACGGTTACGCGCGGGCGACCCGGCGACCTTCGTTCGTCAGCCTCCACATCGCCGCCGGGCTGGCCCACGGCCTGGCGAACATGCTCAATGCCAGGCGTGCCCGCACTCCGATGGTGGTCACCGTCGGCCAGCAGGACCGCCGCCACCTGATCCACGATCCGATGCTCGGCGGCGACCTGCTCGCTCTTGCCCAGGGCGCGTTCAAGGACGCGGTCGAGGTGAACCAGGTCGAGGACCTGCCGACGCTGATCCGGCGCGCCTTCCTTCTCTCCCAGACGGCGCCGACCGGGCCGGTGATGGTCTCGATCCCGGTCGACGTCCTCGAGGAGGAGCTGGATGAGCCGCTTCCGAACCGCACCGAGGTCCGCGGGCTCGGCGTCGCCGAGGGCGTCGAGGAGCTGGCCGAGGCTCTGCTCCGGGCCGGGGCCCCCGCGATCGTTGCGGGCGACGGCGTCGGGCGCGCCGGCGCCGTCGACGACCTGGTCGAGCTGGCGGAGTCGCTGGGCGCGACCGTCTTCCACGAGCCGATGTACGACTGCGTCGACTTCCCCGCAACTCATCCCCTCTCGGCCGGAATGCTCCCGCCCGTTGACGCGCTGATCCAGGAGAAGCTCGTCGAGCACGACGTGGTCTTCCTGGTCGGCAGTCACGCCTTCTCGGCCCACTACTACACGGACGCGAGCCCGATCCCCGAGCGCACGCAGATCCTTCAGCTCGACGAGGATCGCGCCGAGCTGGGCCGCAACTACCCGGCCCGGTCGCCTTGCACGGCGGAATCGGGCCGACCGTCCGCGCGATCACCGGGATCGTCAGCGGCCGCTGCCCGGAGGCCGAGGCCCGGATCGAGGCGGCGAAGCAAGATCAGGCGCCGAGGCACGCCGCACCGCGCCCCGACGTCGAACGGGGAGCGCATGGATCCGGCAGCCGCGGCCGATGCATTGGTCGCAGGTCTCCCCGACGGCACCATCATGCTCGAGGAGGCGATCACCACCGGGCTCGAGGTCCGCCGCGCCTTCGCCGCGAGCCGCCCGGGCAGCTATCACCACTCCGTCGGCGGGGCCCTCGGCTGGGCGCTCGGTGCCGGCATCGGCGTCAAGATGGCCCGCCCCGACGACCCGGTCGTCTCGGTCGTCGGCGACGGCACCGCGATGTACACGATCCAGGGCCTCTGGTCCGCGGCTCACTACGACGTGCCGCTCGTCCTCGTGGTGATGAACAACCGCGAGTACGCAGCCTGCAAGCGGGGCATCGACCGAGTGGTCGCGGGCGGCGGCGACAGCTATGTCGGCATGGACCTGACCGACCCGGAGATCGACTTCATCGGCCTCGCCCGCTCGCTCGGTGTCGAAGCCCGGTCGGCCGACAGCACCGAAGAGCTGTCGACGGCCGTTTCGGAGTCGCTCGCCTCAGGCGCCCCGACGCTGATCGACGCGGCCGTTGCCGGCACTCGCGACGCGCCCTCGGGCAAGCCCGCCGAGCATTACGCCGCGGATCGTTAACGCAGCGACGTCCAGACGCTCTTCTTCTCGGTGTAGAGCTCGATCGCGTCCTTGCCCATCTCGCGGCCCCAGCCACTGGACTTGAAGCCGCCCCACGGGGCAACGGCGTCGACCGGATTCGGCATGTTGATCCAGATCGTGCCGGCCCGGATCCCCGCCGCGAGGCGGTGGGCGCGGGCGACGTCTCTGGTCCAGACTGACGCACCGAGGCCGTACTGGGTGTTGTTCGCCCGCGCGATCAGCTCGTCCTCCGACTCGTAGGGCAGGATCGAGATCACCGGACCGAAAATCTCCTCGCGGGCGATCTTCATCTCGTCGGAGACGCCGTTGAAGATCGTCGGCTTGTAGAAGAAGCCGTTCTCCAGGCCGTCGCCGGCGCGCTCGCCGCCGGTGACCAGATCGGCGCCCTCCTCCTTCCCGGACTTGACGTAGCCGTGGATCCGATTGAGGTGCTCCGCGCTGATCACCGGACCAAGCTCCGTGGTCTCCTCCATCCCCGGACCCAGTTTCATCGCCTCGGACGCGGCGGCCGCCTTCTCAGCGAACTCGTCCGCGTGCTTTGAGTCGACGAAGAAGCGGGCATAGGCGACGCAGACCTGCCCGGCGTTGAGGAAGGCCCCCTGGAGGTTTCCCCCGACCGCCGCGTCGATGTCGGCGTCGTCGAGGATGACGGTCGGGGCCTTGCCGCCAAGCTCGAGGCTGACCCGCTTCAGGTTGCCGGCCGACGCCCGGACGATCTCGCGGCCGACCTCGGTCGAGCCGGTGAAGGAGATCTTGTCGACGTCGTCGTGGTTGGCAAGCGCCTGGCCGACCGCCGGGCCGCCGGTGACGACGTTGAGCACCCCGTCGGGAAACCCCGCCTCCTGGATCAACTCTCCTAGCCGGAGCGTGGTCAGCGAGGCCTCCTCGGCGGGCTTCACCACGGCGGTGTTGCCGCAGGCGAGCGCAGGGGCGATCTTCCAGCTCGCGATGTTGGTCGGGAAGTTCCACGGGATGATCAGCGCGCAGACGCCGATCGGCTCGAGCACGGTGTAGTGGAAGACGCCGGGTATCGAGACAGGAGGCGTCTCGCCCTCGATCTTGGTGACCCAACCGGCGTAGTAGCGAAAATGCTCGGCGACGCCCGGGATCACGATCTGGGAGACCCCGATCGGCTTGCCCTGGTCGCGGGTCTCGAGCTCGACCAGTTCGGCCATGTTCTCGTCGATCAGCTCGCCGACCCGCCAGAGCAGCTGGGCCCGGGCGGCGGCGGGCAGCCCTCTCCACTCCTGGGACTCGAATGCGGTGCGGGCGGCGTCGACCGCAGCATCGACGTCCTTCGCCGTCGCCTCGGGAACCGTGGCTATCGGCTCCCCGGTGGCCGGATCGAGACTCTCGAAGGTCTTGCCGTCCGAGGATCCCTGCCGGGAGCCACCGATCAGCATCCGCTTGTCCTCCAGCTTGCTCTTCGCCGCAGTTGCCATTCGTGACTCCTTCCGAGGATCGAAACCTGTTCCCTATGTGAGCTTCGCCGCCATGCCCCGGGCGATCCTGTGGGCCGCCGCCTCGATCGTGATCATCGGGTTCACGCCGAGCGCGGTGGGAAGGACCGCGCCGTCGACGACAAAGAGGTTCTTGGCGTCCCACGCCTCCCCGGTCGGGTCGCAGACCGAGCCCTCCCTGTCAGCGCTCATGTGCGCGGTCCCCATCAGGTGGAACGAGCCCAGCGTCACCTGGGCCGGACCCCAGCCGTAGTCGTCGGCCGCCCGGAGCATCTGCTCGCGCCCGCCGTTCCCTGGGTCATAGGAGACCCAGCCGGCGTGCGAGGTATACATCCGCCGAGCTCCGCCCGCCTCCAGGATCTGCGACATCCCATCGAGGCCCTTGCGCATCACGTCGCGGTCGAAATCGGAGAGGTTCCAGATCGGGGCGGGGATGCCGTCGGACCCCACCGCGACCTCGCCGGCGTCCCGGGCGCGCTGGAGGATCCCGAAGCCGCCAGTGTGGCGGAGGCTCTGCATCAGCTCGGCGTGATCGCTGGCGCCACGCCAGGGGGCGAAGACCGCGAGGTCCGAGGGATGCGCCGAGGCGTGCATGTACTTGACCCCGTACCCCTCCCCCATGTCGAGGAACTCGTCGCAGAAGGTGGATCCGAAGACGCCGGTCCAAGGGAGGATCTCCTGCTCGAACATCGCCCAGACGAGCAGCACCGGGTGGATCATCAGGTTCTTGCCGACGTTGGGGTTGTCGAGGCCGGACCGGATCAGCAGCGCCGGGGTATTGATCGCCCCGGCCGCGGCTGCGACCGCCCGGGCGCGGACCGTGAGCTTGTGACCGTCGGCGGTGGTTGCCTCGACGCCCCTGGCCTCGCCACCCTCGATCAGCACCTTCTCCACTGGCGCGTTGACGACGATCCGGGCGCCCGCGTCGAAGGCGTCCTGGAGCCAGGTCACCAAGGTGGACTGCTTGGCTCCGAGCGGGCAGCCGTAGTGGCACTGTCCGCAGATCTCCTCGGTGCAGCCGACCGCATTCCGCTCCATGACCTGGGAGTCCCAGCCGAGCTTGGCGAGGCCCTCACGGAAGCGCTCGTCGCGGAGGGAGGGCATGCTGTTCTCGGAATTGACGTGGAGGCGATCCCAGACGGCGTCGAGGCTCTCGTCGAAGTCCTGGCCGGCCCAGTCGTCGAGGCCGAAGCGGTCGGTCCAGTCCTCGCGGACATGGTGCGGGGGCCGGAAGCACCAGGTGTAGTTGACGGTCGTCCCGCCGCCCAGGCAGAAACCCGCCAGCAGGCCGATGCTCTGGTCTGGGGTCGGGACCCCGCCCCCGCCGAGGTAGAGCTTCACGTAGCCGTCGAGCTCCGCGCCGTCAAAGTCCTCCTCGCTGAAGTAGCCCCCGGCCTCGACCACGACCACGTCGAGCCCCTCCTTGGCCATGACCGCTGCCGCGGTGCCACCGCCGGCACCCGACCCGACAATCACCACGTCGCAGTCGAGCTCCGTGTCCTCGGTGATCTCGAGCGGTTTGATCGTCTTCGGCGGGGTGTCCTTGAGCTTCCCGTGCGGCCCCGGATAGCCGATCGCCTCATCCACCGGGTTCTTCCCCTCGCCCTGCCAGGGCAGCGTGTAGTACATGACGAGCGTCAGCTTGCGCAGGGCCTGGAAGGCGGCACGGTGTGAGACGTCATCGGAGTCGCACCAGGACAGGAGGAACTTCTCGCGGTCGGCCTGTTGCTGCTCGGCGAATCCCGAGTCCCAGCTCTCGATCAGACCCGCAAACCCGTCACGGACGTCGGCACTCGGATTCGCCCCCATTGCCCCCAGGATCACGTCGGGCACGTGCAGGTCGGTTGCGGACGGCAGGCCGTTCTCGCCCGGAACGAAGGTGTCGCAGATCGCGTCAAGACTGGCGCGACCGCCCGCGCTGAGCGTGATCGTCACTAGAAACTCAAATTATCAGACTCATTTGCGCTCGACGACGTCGCGCAGGTCGTACATGTCGTAGGAGAGCTCGCCGGCCTCGAACCGGGCCCGTTTGGCGCTCTCGCCCTCGGCGCGCTCGCGGGATGCCCGGGTCGCCTCATCGAGCCGGCCCTTCGCGACCACCACGGCGCCGTCGGCGTCGAGCACGACCGTGTCACCGGGGGATATCGCGGCGCCTCCGACCTCGACGGGAACGTCGATCTCTCCCGGCCTGGCACGAGCCGCACCCTGGACCCTGATCCAGCGCGCCCAGACCGGCAGGCCGAGCTCACGGAGGTCCTCGGTGTCCCGGACGGCGGCGTCGATCAGGACGGCGGCGGCTCCGCGGCCCTTCGCCTGGGTGGCGAGCAGCTCGCCCAGCAGCGCCACCGGCCTGGGCTCGGGCATCGTCAGGACCAGCACGTCGCCAGGCTCCACGCGGTCCATCGCCGCATGGACCATGAGGATGTCGTCCTGGGAGCAGCGGACGGTGCGGGCCGGCCCCGCCGCGCGGGAGCCGGGGATCACCTGCCGGAGATCGAGGTCCACGAGGCCCTCCCGGCCCGAGGCCTCGAAGACCGTTGCCGAGCCCAACTCCCGCAGCTCGTCGTAGATGCTCACAGCTCGCGCACCGCGTTCGGAACCACACGCATGAAGGCCTCGGCCTGACGGATCTCGGAGTCCCCCGAAACCCTGCGGGCGTGGTTGCCGCGCTGCTCGGCTCGCTGGGCGTAGTAGGTCTGCAGGTACTGCTGAGATTTCATTTCCGCCATCGCCGCCACCTTGCGCTCGAACACCGGCGTGATGTCGAGGAAGACGCTCGGGGTGAAGTTGCAGAGCTCGGGCTGGTGGGGCTCGAAGAGGAAGAACTGCGGCGGCTTGATCGTCGGGAAGGCGCTCGCCACGCCGGCGCCAGCCGCCAGTGCCCGGGCTCGCTCGGCCGCGTGAAATGCGACCGGGTGGTCCGGGTTGAAGGGGTCACGATCGGTGTGGGTGATCAGGACGTCGGGGGCCAGCTCGCGGATCGCGTCCACCAGCTGCGTCAGCCCCTCGCCGGCGACCTCGAGCGGGTAGTCGCCGAGGTCGAGGCAGCGGAAGTCGGCCCCGAGCGCCCTGGCCGCCGCCTCCGCCTCGGCGTGCCGGATCTTCTTCACGTTCTCGACGGTCTGACCCTCCTCCTTCCAGAGCTCACCCGACTCCCCCTTCTCGCCGTAGGAGAGAGCGATCACGCTGGCTCGGCCACCTCCCTCTGCCGCCAGGGCCAGCGCGCCGCCGGAGCGCCAGACGAAGTCGGCGGCGTGGGCTCCGACCGCGAGCACGTTCCTGCTCACAGGGCCTCCGCTCCCGCCAGCAGCCGGGTGTTGTCAACCGCCATCGTGCGCACCTCGGCCTCCGTGAACCCGGCCTCGAGCAGCTTCTCCGCCATCAGCGGCAGCCCGTCCTCGACCGGCGGGTTCTTGACCTGGCCGAGGTCGCTGGAAAGGATCGTGCGCTCGGGGCCAACCGCGCGGGTGCCCTCCAGCCACTGCTCCCAGCTGCACTTGCCCGTGTAGGGCGTGGTGAAGCAGCGTTCGATCATCGCTCCCTTACGGGCCAGCTCGACCTGGTCGTCCACCGAGATCGCCTGGCCCGGATAATCGGGGTGGGTGACGACGATGTTCTCGACCCCTTCGTCGAGTGCCGCGTCCACGACCGTGAGCGCGTCGGCTGCCGAGATGTGGCCGGTGGAGAGCACCATCCCGTGCTCGGCGACCAGCGCAAGGACGTCCCGGGTCTCGGGGAGCACGCTGCCGTCGGAGTGGAGCACCGCCACCGGCTCGGCGCCGATGCCCTTCTCGCGCAGCTCGAACTCGAGCTTCGACCAGACCGGCAGCTTGGTGTCTGGCCCGGCGGCAGCGAGGTGCGCGCGCTCGTTCTCGGAGTCGACGGTCGGCAGCCAGACCTTGCGTGCTCCCTCCCGCGCCGCGATCTCGACGGCGACGGGATTGACCCCGCCGACCGCCTGGTTGAGGACGATCGCCCCGAGCACATCGACGCCGGGCACGGCCTCCCGCACCACGGCGGCCCGCTCAGCGGTGGAGTTGTAGTGCGACTTGAGCACGAAGCCCGCGAGCTCCAACTCGACGAAGCGCCGGGCCAGACCGACGTCGTCGATCCGGCGCTCGACCACGTCGGGCCAGATGTGAACGTGGAGGTCGTACGCGCCGCGGACCAGATCCCGCGCCGCATCCGACGGAGCCTCGGTCGCCTGGCCGGTGGCGCTCACGTCTTCGCCGGCTCCTCCACCACCGGCGTCCCGTAGGTGTGGAAGCTCTCGACGGTCTGCACGCCCCAGGCCTGGCCCTTGGCGCGCTCGGCCTCGGTCCACACCGTCGCCTCGGGGTCGGGGTCGAAGACGAAGTAGCCGCCGGTGGTCACCTCGACGCGGTTGCCGCCCGGCTCGAAGCCGTAGAGGAAGAAGCCCTGGGCGACGGCGTGCTTGGACGGCGCCGCCTCGATGTGGATGTCGTTGTCCAGGAAGAGGTCAGCGGCGCGCAGGACCTCCTCGCGGGTGTCGACCCAGAAGGCGAGGTGGTGCAGCCGGCCGCGGGCCCCGTAGGCGTCTTGGACGTAGATCAGCTCGTGCGCGGCTATCGAGAGGCTCATCCAGGCCCCCGTCTCGGTGCCGTCGTCGAGCTCGATCCGCTCATACAGGCGGTAACCGAGGACCTGCTCGGCGAAGTCGCGATTCGCCCGCACGTCCTCGGCCAGCAGGTTGACGTGATCGAGGCGCTTGATCGAGGCGCCGCGGCCGGTGTAGCGCTGGGGCTGGTTCTTGAGCGAGGGCCGCAGGTGCTCCGGCGGCGAGTAGCGCTCCGCCTCGTAGTAGATCTCCATCGGGTGCCCGTCGGGATCGATGAAGCGATAGGCGGGGCCGTGCCCCACGTCGCCATCGATCCATCCCACTCCGCGGCCGGCGGCCTCGATCGCGGCGGCGCGGCCCTGCAGGGCCTCCTCGCTCCAGGCGCGGATCGCCATGTGGCCGAGGCCCGCGCCCCCCGACTCCGTCAGCTTCAGGGAATAGCGCTGGTAGTCGCCCCAGCCGCGCAGGTAGACGGACTCACCCTCGCGGGCCTCCTCCTCCATCCCGAGCACGCCGGTGAAGAAATCCAGCGAGCGCTGGGGCTCCGGAGTGAGCAGCTCGGCGTGGCCGATATGGGCGAGATCGCCGATTGGCTTGGTCATCGCGGCGCCCCGGCTTCGGACTCGCGCGCGAGGGATCGCAGCCAGGCCTCGCTGGCCGAGGCGATCCGAGGCTCCACCCCGGCCTCCTCCAGCATCTCGGCGGCCGCCGACATCTCCTCCACGCGGCGCTCCGCGTGGATCCGGCTGCCCTCGATCAGCCGCTGCAGGAAAGCTCCGTCCGCGTCCTCGAGGGTCCGCTCGAGATCGGCGTAGAGCCACTCCTCAAAGCCGAGCTGATGAGCTGCCGCGAGCGACTCGCCGATCGCCGCCGCCAATCCCTTCGCGAAGACGCTCCGTGCCAGCTTCCGGGCCGCCGCTGCGCCGGGCTCCGCGCCCACCACGGTGACCGGCATCCCGAGCGGCCCGAGCGTCTGGGCGAACAATTCGGCGCCGTCGCCGGAGACCAGAGCCCTGGTCCGGAGCCCGTTTCCCGGAACCGGGCCGATCAATGCCACGTCCGCGAACAGGGCGCCGGTGGGGCCAACCGCCTTGGCCAGCTCGCGTTTCAGGGCGGGCGCAGCCGTGTTCAGGTCGGCGAAGACCTGACCTTCGCCCAGCGTCGCGACGGTCGAGCCCGCCACATCCAGGGCGACCGCGGCGGAGTTCGCGCTGATTACGACATCCGCTTCGGTGACGGCGTCGGCCGCGTCGGCCGCGGCCTCGACGCCATCCGGAGCCGGCGCCACCGGGTCCCAGCCGCGAACCGACGCTCCGGCCGTGACCAGATCGGTGGCGATCGCGGAGCCGGCCTCACCCAGCCCGATCATCGCGACCGCCGGGCTCATTCGCCCTCCTCCTCCAGCACCCGGCTCGCAACCGCGAAGGCCTGGTTGGCCGCCGGCACGCCGCAGTAGATCGCCGACTGCAGCAGCACCTCCTTGATCTCGTCGTCGCTGAGCCCGTTGCGGCGGGCGGCCCGGATATGCATGGCCAGCTCCTCGAAGTGCCCGCGCGCGATCAGGGCGGTCAGGGTGATCGCGCTGCGCATCCGTCGGTCGAGACCGGGCCTGCTCCAGATCTCGCCCCAGGCATACCGCGTGATCAGGTCCTGGAAGTCCTTGGTGAACTCGGTCGTCCTGGAGATCGCGTCGTCGACGTGGTCGTCGCCGAGCACCTCGCGCCGGACCTCCATGCCGCGCTCGCGCTCGTCGCTCACGCTCGGGTCCCCACGGCCAGGAGCTGCTCGAGCTCGCGGGTGACCGCATCGGCCTGCTCGACCGCCGCGAGATGCCGGGCCTCGGGCAGGACCACCACCCGCGAGCCCTCGATCTCTGCGCCGATCGCGGCCGCGCGCTCGGGCGTGCCGACCGGGTCATCCTCGCCTGCGAGCACGAGCGTCGGGGCCCTGACGCCGCCGAGCCGGCCGCGCATGTCGAACTCGGCGATGGCCTCGCAGCAGCCGGCGTATCCCTCGGGGTCGATGGTCAGGAAGATCTCGCGGATCCTCGCCACCACCTCGGGGCTCCGCTCGGGGAAACTCGGCGTGAACCAGCGCTCGATGGTCGCGTCGACCACCGAGGCCATTCCCTCACTCCGCACAAGCGCCGCCCGCTCGGTCCACATCTCGGCAGTCGGCAGCTGCAGGCCGGTGCAGCAGATCGCCAACCGGTCGATGCGCTCGGGGGCGTGCGCGCCAAGCCACATCCCGGTCATCCCGCCGATCGAGAGGCCGCAGAATGAGACCCGCTCCAGATCGAGTCGATCGAGCAGCTCCAGCACATCGCCCGCGAGATCGCTCATCGCGTAGGGACCAGCCGGCCCCGGGGTCCCGCCGTGTCCGCGGGCGTTGTAGCGCAACACCCGAAGGCGCTTCGAAAGCGACGCCGCCTGCGCATCCCACATAACGCCCGTCGTGCCGAGCGAATTGGAAAGGATGACGACGGGGGCATCGCCGGGTCCCTCCAGGGTGTACTCGACCTCCACGCTCACGATCCCTCTCCGTAGCGTGACAGGGCGCGATCGACGAAAGCTCCCGCCGAGCCCAGGTCCTCAGCGAGCTCCGGCTCGGAGAGCTGGGCCCGCAGCAGCTCGAGGTTCTCGCGCATCCGCTCCGGCCGCACCTCCAGGCCCTCGAGCGCATCGCGCATCGCGGCGGCGGCGCCGCCGGTCAGGGACAGGGCGTCGCTGAGCGGTCCCCACTCGGACTGCCAGGCCCCGGCCGCTCGCTCGAGCTCCTGTGGCATCGCGGCGAGGAGGACGCCGGCATCGCCACGGACACGCCGTGCGCAGGCAATCGCCACCACTGAGCCGGCGGGGTTTCGCTTGTGCGGCATGCTCGAGGAGCCCCCGCGCCCGCCGCCGGAGGGCTCGGCCACCTCCCCGACCTCGGTCTGCGAAAGCAGGACCAGGTCCAGGGCGATCTTCTCCAGGGCGCCGGCGGTGATCGCCAGTGACGCCCCGAGGTCGGCGATCCGCCCGCGAATCGCATGCCAGGGGACCGCCGGCTCGTCGAGCCCCAGGCGGGCCGCGAGCAGGCCGACCACGCGCTCGGCGCCGGGACCGAGCGAGGCGAGAGTTCCCACGGGACCGCCCAGCTGCACGGCAAGCGAGACGGAGCCGAGCCGCTCACGAGCCGAGACGACGGAGTCCAGCCAGACCGCAGCCTTGAGGCCGAAGGTGACGGGGAGGGCCTGCTGGAGGAGCGTCCGCCCGGCCATCGGCGTCTCACGGTGGCGTTCGGCGAGCTCCGCGCAGGCCGCTGCGACGCCGTCGAGCTCCGGCCGGATCACGCCCAGCGCCCGGCTCGCGACCAGCATCGCTGCGCTGTCCATCACGTCCTGGCTGGTCGCGCCGTGGTGGACGAAGGAGGCGGCGTCTCCGCCGACCTTCGTTCGCAGCTCCGCGACCAGAGGCACCACGGGGTTGGCCGACACCCTGCCCTCCCTGGAGAGGCGATCGACGTCGAATCCACCCGCATCGCATGCCGCTCGGATCGCCGTCGCCGCCTCGGCTGGGATCAACCCGGCCTCCGCCTCCGCCTCCGCGAGGGAGCCCTCAACCGCCAGCATCGCCGACAGCCAAGCCTCCCCAGAGGTCGTCTCGGCGACGGCCTCGGGGACGAAGAGCCCGCTGAAGGGGTCGCCGGACACGAGGCGCTAGATGACGAAGAAAGCGGTCTCGCCCTCGCCCTGCAGGCGGATGTCGAAGCGGAGGGCCCCGTCCTCCTGGCGCGCAACCAGCGTCTGACGCTCGGCCTCGTCCTCGATCAGCGAGAGCACGGGATCCCCGGCGTTGGCCTCGGCCTCGTCGGGAAAGTAGATGCGGGTCACCAGGCGATTGAGCAGGCCGCGTGCGAAGACCGAGACGTCGATGTGCGGAGCCTGCTCGGCGGTCGTCCGGGCCCGGCACCGGGCCGGGCTTGACAGTGAGGAACTCGAAGCGGCCCTCGGCATCCGTTGCACAGCGCCCAAAGCCGGTGAATCCATCCTCCAACGGAACGTCCTCGCGGTCATCCTCCGGGTGCGCGTAGCGGCCGGCCGAGTTCGCCTGCCAGATCTCGACGAGCGCGTCGTCGACGGCGTTCCCCTCGCCGTCAGTGATCGCGCCGAGCACGCGGATTGCGCCCGGATGATTGGGGTCGACGAGCCGTTCCTCTCCGTCGTACGGGCACCTCGATGTGCAGGAAGGGCCCGATCGTCTGCGATGGCGTCAGGGTTGCCAAGCCGCTCAATCCTCCATCGGGGTCGCCTCGCGACCGCGCAGGACGATGTCGTATCGGTACCCGAGGGCCCACTCCTCGACGGTCCGGTCGTGGTCGTAGCTGCAGATCATCCGCTCGCGCGCCTTCGCCTCGCGGACCGAGTTGAAGATCGGGTCCTGGAAGAAGAGCGGGTCGCCGGGGAAGAACATCTGGGTCACCAGGCGAGTCGCGAACGCCGGGCCGAAGAGGGAGAAGTGGATGTGCCGCGAGCGCCAGGCGTTGGGGTTGTTCTGCCACGGATATGCGCCGGGCTTGATCGTGACGAACTCGTAGTGCCCGTCATCGTCGGTCATCGCCCGGCCGCCGCCGCTGAAGTTGGGATCGAGGGGAGATGGGTGCTGGTCGCCGTGATGGCGGTAGCGGCCCCCGGCGTTGGCCTGCCAGATCTCGATCAGCGAGTTGCGGACCGGCCGGCCGTCGCCATCCAGCAGCCGGCCGTGGACGATGATCCGTTCGCCGATCGGCTCGCCCTCGTGCTGGCGGGTCAGGTCGCTGTCGAGCTCACCGATCCGCTCGTCGCCGTAGACCGGGCCGGTGATCTCGGAGAGCGTGTGCGGCATCGGCACCAGCGGGCGCTTCGGGGCGCGCGTCTGCGTCGAGACGTAGTCGGGATACAGATAGGGCGGGTTGATCTCCAGGTCATCGCGCCGATAGCCGATCACCTGTCCGTTCCTGGTCAGCTCCGATGCCACCTTGCTCTCCTCCTTCATCGATGCCTCATGCGGGGGCCTCCAGCGTCGCCCTCAGCTCGCGCAGCTCGCGCAGCTCGTCCTGCGAGGGCGGCTCGGTTTCCTCCACGGTCGTCCGAGACCCGCAGCGGCCATCCGGTTTGCTCGCGCACCTGATCGACCGACACGCCTGGATGAACCTGGGTGAGCGTCAGCTCCCGGCTCTCGGAGTCCGGCCGGAGAACCCCCAGGTCGGTGATCACCTCGGTCGGGCCGCGCCCGGGCATGCCGAGGCGCTCGCGGTCGCCCGGCGCGTCGCCGTAGCCGACCGACGAGCGAAAGTCGAGACGCTCGACGAAGCTCCGCGGGGACTGTCGCATGATCACGATCACCTCGCCGGCCATCGCCGCGATCTCGGGCGCGCCACCGCCGCCGGGCAGCCGCACCTTCGGCTTCTCGTAGTCGCCGATCACGGTGCTGTTCAGGTTGCCGAGCCGGTCGATCTGCGCCGCGCCGAGGAAGCCGACGTCGATCCGGCCGCCCTGCAGCCAGTAGGCGAAGATCTCCGGGACCGGGACGACCGCGTCCGCGGTCTCGGCCAGCTCGCCGTCCCCGATGGAGAGCGGCAGGTTCCGGGCTTCGAGCCGATCGTGCCGGACTCGTAGACCAGCACGGTGCGCGGGGCGTGGGTGAGCCGGGCCAGGTTCGCGGCGGTGCTGGGCAGGCCGATCCCGACGAAGCAGACCGTCTCGTCCGTCAGCGCCCGCGCGGCCACCACGGTCATCATCTCGTCGGCCGAGACGGCGGCTTCAGCCTCGGTCAACGCTCCGCCTCCTCCGCTACGCGTCCGGGGGCTACGCGAATCATGCGACGCCCGCCCTGTGCAGGACGTGCTCCGCCATCCAGGCCTGGAAGGAGTCCCGGTCGCTGCTGATCTCGTCCCAGCGCTGGTAGAAGCCGTTGTCACGGTCGTAGTAGTCGTGGGCGTAGGAGGGGTGCGCGCCGCGCGGCGCCTCGGCGACGGCGCCCACGGCCCAGGTCGGCAGGACGATCGCGCCGGGCCGAGGCTCGAGCTCGTCGACGATCTCCTCGACGGTGACCAGGGAGCGGTCCGAGGCCAGCACGATCTCCTTCTGGACGCCGACGATGCCCCAGATCTGCACGTTTCCGTGGCGGTCGGCGCGCTGGGCGTGGACGATCCCCACGTCCGGGTCGAGCGCCCGGACGGCGATCAGCGGTCTCGCCGGTGAACGGGCAGTTGATCGTCGGCGACTGTCTCGCGCGCGCGGTCGAAGAGCTCGGTGCCCGTGTAGCCGCGCAGAGTCCCGAACGGGAGGTTGGAGGCGCCGGCCGCGTAGCGGGCTGCCATGCCGGCGTGGCTGTGCTCCTCGAGCTCGAGCGGCCTCGGCCAGTCCTGCTCGACCGCGTCGCGGAGCCGGCGCAGGGAGCCGACGCCAGGGTTGCCGCCCCAGGAGAAGATCAGCTTGCTCGCGCAGCCCGCCCCGATCATCTGGTCGTAGATCAGATCCGGCGTCATCCGGATCAGGGTCAGGTCACGGCGGTGCTGGCGGACGATCTCGTGTCCCGCGGCGAAGGGAATCAGGTGCGTGAAACCCTCGAGCGCGACGCTGTCGCCGTCGTGAACGAGCTCGGCGACCGCCTCGTCAAGCGGCAGCAGCTCAGCCACCGGCCGCCTCGCTGCTCCTGCGGCGGTTCCTCCTGCACCATGCTGAGCACGTCGCGCAGGTAGAGCAGGTGATCCTTCATCGCGCGCTCGGCGCGCGCCGGGTCCCCCTTCTCGACCGCCGTAACCAGGGCCTCGTGCTGCTCCACGATCGCCGAGTGGACGATGGCGGGCTCCAGCACCTCGACCAGGGACGGCTGGAGCACCTCGAAGATCCAGGTCGTCAGCGCCTGGATCATCCGGTTGTCCGCGGCGGCCGCGATCGTCTGGTGGATCTCGGCGTCGGCCCCCGAGACGACCTCGACGTTGTCGAGCTCGGCGGCGGCGGCGTCGACGGCGGCACGCAGGCGGGTCAGCGTCTCGTCGTCGGGCTGGTAGGCCGCCAGCCCCGCCAGCGGGACCTCGAGCAGAACGCGGGCGTCGAGCAGCTCGTGCAGGCTGACGGACTCGGTCTCGAGCATCATCGCGATCGCGTCGCTCAGGCTGCGCCCCATTCCCTGCTCCGCGGTGTGGGCGACGAAGATGCCGCCGCCCGGCCCCTTCGTCGCTCGGATCAGGTTGCCGCTGGAGAGCAGCTTGAGAGCCTCACGAAGCGTGGGGCGGCTGACCCCGAATTCGGCCGCGAGGTCCTCCTCGCGGCCGAGGAAGTCCCCCGGGGCAAGCCCCTCGTCCTGCACGTAGTGCTGGATCTGAACGGCGACCTGCTCACTCGCCCCCCTGATCTGCCGAGCCTGAGGCCTGGAGCGGGGCCCCGTGCCCGCCCGCTGGACGCTCACGATCCGACCCACCTCGGGGTGCGCTCATCGATCACCCGGCGAGACTTGCCGGTCTCGCGGGGCAACACACCCGGCGTCACCGGGACGACTCGGACCCGCAGGCCGAGCTGCTGGCGCATGCTCTCCTGCAGGCGCCGGGCGGCCGGGCCGTCCGTCAGCTCGACCTCGAGCTTGACCTCGTCCATGCCGCTGCGCTCGGTGTAGAAGGTGATCCGGAACTCTCCCGTGCTGTTCACCTGGCGGACGGCCTCCTCGATCGCTGACGGGTAGACGTTCATGCCGCGTACCACCACCATGTCATCGGTCCTGCCGACGATCCCGCCGGGGAGCCAGCGGCCCTGGTGGCCGGCGGGGCATTGTTCGTCCGTGGCGATCACCGAGTCGCCCGTGCGGTAGCGAAGCGCCGGGAAGCCGGTGAGGCCAAGGGGGGTGATCACGAGCTCCCCCTTCTCGCCCTGCGGTGTGGGGCTGAGGTCCTGGTCGAGGATCTCGCAGATGAACTCGCTCTCGTCGATATGAAGTCCGTGACCCTCAACGCACGGATCGCCGAACGGCCCCGCCTCGGTGAGGCCGGCGTGGTCGATGCAGACCGCCCCGAAGCCCTCCTCGATCCGCGAGCGCACGCCCTGCAGCGAACCCCCGGGCTCGCCGGTGCACAGCACGCGCCCGACGGATTCGATGGTCGACTCGAGGCGCTGCTCGACCGCCACCTCCAGCAGGTGCAGGGCGTAGGTCGGGGTGCACCAGAGCGTCGTCGCCTCGACCTCGGCGATGGTCTGCAGTCTCTGCACCGAGCCCATGCCCCCCATCGATACCCCCATCGCGCCGACCTCCTGGAGCCCCTCCTTGGCCGCCCAGAACTGGACATGCGGGCCGAACGAGAAGGCGAGGGCCACCCGGTCGGAGCTGTCCAGTCCGGCGGCAGCCATCGTGTAAGCGAAGCGCATCCTCCACCAGTCCCAGTCCTCGGCCGTCTCGAGGACGCGGAGTGGGTGGGCGGTGGTGCCGCTGGTCTGGAAGAGCTGGGTGTAGCGATCCAGCGGATAGGTGAGGTTCGTGCCGAAGGGACGGTGGCGCTCCTGGTCTGCGACGAGCTCGCGCTTGGTCAGCGGCCGCAGCTCGGAGAGGCTGGGGCGATCGCCCAGCCCCAGCTCCTCGACCCGGCCGCGCTGGAAGGGGTTGCTCTCGAGAACAACGTCGAGCAGTTCAGCGAGCCGCTCCTCTTGCTCAGCTGCGCCGGGCTGCACGCCGACCCCCTGGCCAGCGGTCGTCAAAACCTCCTCCTAGTCACTCCCACGGGGATCTCTCCACTTTCAGCGCCTCCACGCCAGATTATCGATAAGTCAGAGTATTTGTCAGGAACCGGTGATCACCACCTTCATCACCTCTTCGGGATTGTTCATGGCGTAGCTCACGGCTTCCGGCGCTTCATCGAGCGGGAACCGGCGGCTGATCAGACGCTCGAGCGACTCGCGGTGCGCCTCGACGAAGCCGACGGCCTCGCGGAACTCGTCGCTTCCGCAGCAACTCACACCAAGCAGGTCGATCTCCTTCTCGGTAAAGGTCCCGATCCGCAGCGGGACCTCCTCCCCGGACATGCCGACCACGACCACCCGCCCGGCCGACGCAGCCATGTCGACAGCGGCGCGGATCGGATCAGGCGCACCGGTCGCGTCGAAGACGAGCGGCGGACCCTCGCCGCCGCTCCACTCGCGGCAGTCCTCGACGACCTGGTCGCGATCGGTCCAGACAAGGATCTCGGCGCCGTTCGCGGAGCCAAACTCGAGGCGGCTCTGCACGCGGTCGACGAGCAGCGTCGTCGCTCCCCGCTCGACCGCCAGCAGGTGCACGGCCTGGCCGATCGGACCAGCGCCGAGGATGACCACCCTCTCGCCATTGGTTATCCCGGACCGATGAATGCTGCGCACCGCGATCGAGACCGGCTCCGCGAGGGCGGCGACCGCCGGCTCCGCGGCATCGATCGGGAAGACCTGGGACTCGGGCACGCGGATGAGCTCCTGCAGCCCCCCGTCGGTGTGGATTCCGATCAGGCTGAAGTTGTCGCAGACGTTGCCGCGCCCGACACGGCACGGATAACAGCTGCCGCAGGAGCTGATCGGCATGATCGCTACGCGATCCCCGATGCTGAGCCGGCCGCTGCTCTCGGCACCCAGCCGCTCGATCGTCCCCGTGAACTCGTGACCCTGGATCCGCGGATATGGCGGCTCATCGAAAATCTGTAGCTCACCTGCGAAGAAATGGAAATCCGAGCCGCAGATGCCCACCGCGTCCGGATGAACGACCACCTCGCGCGGACCCGGCGGCGGCGGCTCCGGCAATTCGAGGATCTCCATCTGCCTGATTCCCCGAGTCACCGCAGCGAGCACGGCAACAACCTAGAGGATTTGGTCAATTGGCTCAACGCTGCCGCTAGGCCAGGCTGGCCTCCTCCCGGAACGAGGAGGGCATCGCCCCGCCGTCGATCAGGACCACCGCGCCGGTGATGAAGCTCGCCGCCGGCGAGCCCAGCATCAGGACGAGGCCCTTGAGCTCGTCCGTCTCCGCCATCCGGCCCAGCGGGATCAGATCGGCCCAGATTCCCTCGATCCGCTCGTCCGGCAGCTCCCCGCTGCCGATCCTCGTGCGAAACGGGCCGGGGGCGATCGCGTTGACGTTCACCCCGTGGGGCGCCAGCTCCACCGCCGCTTGACGGACCACCTGGATCACCGCCGCCTTGGTGGCGGCATAGGAGTAGCCGACCAGAGGCTCGACCTTGAGCCCGGCATTCGAGGCGGTGACCACGATCTTGCCCGCGCCCTGCCTCTTCATCACCTCCGCGGCCGCGCCCATCGAGAAGACGACCCCGTTCAGGTTGACCCCGAGCACCCGCTCCCAGTCCTCGGTGTCGACCGCGGCGATGCCGCCGTGCGGATCGGTGATTCCCGGTTCGAGCGAGATGCCCGCGTTGGCGTAGAGGACGTCCACGCCTCCGTGTTCCGAGACGACGTCGTCGATCAGGCCCCTGACCTGGTTGCGATCGGAGACGTCCAGCTGGAAGGAGCGGACCTGCCCGCCCGCGTCGGCCAGCCGCGAGGTCTCCACCTCCAGCCTCTCGGGATCCAGGTCGGCAAGGGTGACCCGGGCGCCCGCCTCCGCCATCACCTCGGCCATCGCCAAACCGAGCCCGCTCGCGGCCCCGGTGACCACCACGCGGGCGTCGCGCACGTCGAACAGCTCCTCGACCAAGCTCATCTCCGCTCGCTCCTCGATCTCGTTTTCTCGATCACCAGACTCGCCCCAGGCCCACGTAGTTCTCCGCCAACGTCGCAGCGGCCGCCCGGGACGAGCAGACATACTCGAGCTGCGCCCGCCGCAGTCCCCGGGTGAAGCTGTCGTCATCGGGAAAGCGGTGCAGCATCGAGGTCATCCACCAGCTGAAGTGCTGGACCCGCCAGACACGGCGCAGACAGGCGTCCGAGTACCGGTCGAGCAGCGAGTCGTCGCCCCCCTTCAAATACGTCGAGAGCGCCTCGCCCAGCACCTGGACATCGGCCACCGCGAGGTTGAGCCCCTTTGCGCCGGTTGCGGGGACGATGTGGACGGCGTCCCCGGCCAGATAGAGGCGCCCGTACTGCATCGGCTGGGCGACGAAACTGCGCAGCGGCGCGATCGCCTTCTCGATCACCGGGCCCTCCGTCAGGGTCCAGCCGTCGTCGCGGGCGAGCCTCAGGTGCAGCTCCTCCCAAATCCGTTCATCCGGCCATTCCTCGAGCGAGTCCTCGGGGTCGCACTGGACATAGAGGCGGCTGAGCTCGGGCGAGCGCAGGCTGTGCAGGGCGAAGCCGCGCTCGTGGGGCGCGTAGATCAACTCCTCGGTCGACGGCGCCACCTGGGCGAGGATCCCGAGCCAGGCGAACGGATAGTCGAGCTGGCTGAAGCTCAGCACTCCGTCGGGAACGGAGGGGCGACAGACGCCGTGGAAGCCGTCGCAGCCGGCGATCGCATCGCACCGGAGCTCCTTCTGCACCCCGTTGTGGGTGAAGCGGATGCTCGGATCGCTCGAGTCGATCCCGTGCAGCGTGACGTCGTCGACCTCGAACAGCAGCGGGCCATCCGCATCGAGCCGCGCTGCGATCAGGTCCTTGACCACCTCCTGCTGGCCGTAGATCGTGATGGCCCTTCCCTCCGCGAGCTCCTCGAACGGGATCCGGTGGCCGTGGCCGTCATACCGCAGCTCGATGCCCTGGTGGACGAGGCCCTCTCGGTGGAGCCGTTCCGCGAGGCCCAGCTCCGTGAGCAGGTCGACGGTCCCCTGTTCGAGCACGCCCGCCCTGACCCGCTTCTCGACATATTCGCGACTGCGATCCTCGAGCACCACGCACTCGATGCCCTCGCGGGCGAGGAGATGGGAGAGGACCAGACCGGCCGGGCCCGCGCCCACGATCCCCACCTGCGTACGCGAGCTGCCCTCACCTTCCATGCCCTCTCCTCAGTCCGTCGCTGGCGGCTGCGAACCCTAGTCGACGTTTCAACCCGCCCCCCGAGCCTCTAGATCCGCTGGAGCTACAGCCCCCCGCTCGAACCGGCGCGTCAACGCGATGGTCGCAGCCGCGGCGAGGGCGAGCCCGGCGCAGAGCGACCAGGCTGCGGCGAAGTGGTCGTGCTCCGCGAGCAGGCCGACCAGCAGCGGGCCGCCCGCCGCCCCGGCGAACAGCCCGGACATCATCACTCCGACCGCCCATGCGGGCGCATCCGGCCGGCGCGAGACCACAGCGAGAGTCAGCGTCCCGGGCCACGACCAGCCAATGCTGCCGACGATCAGCGCCGCCAGCACGATCACCGCCGGCTGACCGGCGATCAGCAGGAGGTAACCCACGATGCTCCCGGCCAGGGTCAGGGCGGCGAGGCGGAGCGGATCCCCGCGCGAGCGATCGGCCAGCACCCCGAGGCCGACGCGGCTGATCGTCGCGGCGAGGCTGACGGCGCCGAGCAGCAGGCCCGCGGCGCCTTCGCCGATTCCCTGATCGACCGAGTAGGTGACCAGGAAGGCGATGAAGCCGACGCCGGCCGCGCTGGCCAGAACGGCGGCCATCGCGAGTGCACGGATGGAGGTGACGTTGTGGGGCACGGTGTCCGTCTGCATTCCCAGGGGCGGCGGCGCTCCCGGAGCGGGCTCCGGCGCAAGAGCCACTGCCACCACCGCGAGAACTCCCGCGACGACGTAGGCCCAGCGCCAGCCGAACGGGATCGCGACCGCGGGCAGAGCAACGCCGGCGAGCAGTGCGCCGACCGAGGCGCCGGATTGCTGTGCGCCGAAGGCCAGCCCGTGCCGGCCGGCCTCAACCGTGCGCCTCAGCAGGGCGCTGACGGCGGGGCCGCCGATCGCATTGCCGACGCCCGCGACCAGCAGGATCGCGATCAGCGCCGGCGCCGATTCGGCCAGCGCCGCCACGGCGAGGCAGGCTCCGGCGGTCAGGGCGGCGCCGAGCAGCATCCCGCGGCGCGCCCCGATCCGCTCGACGAGGTGTCCCGCCGGGGTCGAGAAGACCATGCAGATCACGTAGAAGCTGGCGACAGCCAGACCCAGGGTGGAGTCGCCGAAGGAGAAGTCGTGACGGATCCTCGGAGCGAGGCTCGCCGTCAGGAAGCCTGGAAGCACGCCGGCCACGATCAGGGCCGTGCCGGTGACGACCGACCGGCCGCTGCCGTTCGCGCTACGCACCCGCCGCGGCGTGCAGATGCTGCAACGCGTCGGCGCCCACGTACGCCAGCCCGAGCGGCGACCCCGCCTCGGTGAGCGCGCTCCACAGCTCCCCGGCCTCCGAGGAAGGGGCGATCAGCAGCCACTGCTTCTCGTACTGGTGCAGGACGAGCGTGGGCACACCGCCGACCGACTCAACGCGCAGGCTGCCCGCCTTGGCGGCGGTGGCGCCGGCCCGGGTCAGGACATCGCGGGCAAACGGCCCCGTGAGGCAAACAGCCACCCGGTCGGAGGTCACGTCCGCGATGGCGGTCCCCCGATGTGCGCAATCGATCAGCTCGCCGCGCACCCGCTCGCTGCTGACGGGCGAGGTGAGCACGAGCAGCAGCTCCGGGGAGACGACGCACCACCACGCGTCGGCGGCCTCCATGATCCGGCCCGGCCGCAGCTCGCGGCCTGACGGATACATGTCGGCGATCGCCGTCGGCGAGTCGCGGATCTCGAACTTGCCGATGCTGGAGACGTCGGCGAGGCCCGCCGTGGCCCGGCTCACGGCAATCTCCGCCGCGAGGGAGCCGAAATCGGCGGCCACGACCCAGCCCTCGCGCTCGGTCATGTGCGCGCCCGAGCGCTTGAGCACGTCATCGAGAGGGCTCAGGTAGGAGGCCATCAGCCCCAGACCTCGTGCGCGACCTTCCCGAGCAGCTCCAGCTTCGCCTTCTGGTCGTCGAAGGTGACCAGGTTGCCCGGCAGCGTCGAGGCGAAGCCGCACTGCGGGCTGAGCGCCAGGCGCTCGAGCGGCATGAACTGCGAGGCCTCGTCGATCCGCTCCTTGAGCTGATCGGCGTCCTCGAGCTCGGGCTCCTTGGTGGTGATCAGGCCGAGCACGACCGTCTTGCCCTCCGGGACGAAGCGGAGTGGCTCGAACGTGCCGGCCCGCGGGGAGTCGTACTCGGCGAAGATCCGATCGCACGCCAGGTCGTTGAAGAGCTGCTCGGCGATCGCGTCGTAGCCCCCCTCGACCGACCACATCGAGCGGTGGTTGCCGCGGCAGAGGTGGACTGCCCAGGTCACGTCCGGGAAGGCGTTGATCAGCTGGTTGTCCCGCTCGATCATCTGGCCCAGCCAGGTCTCGGTGTCGAGGCCGAGGTTGCGCAGGTTCTCCTGGCCCTCCTCGCTGACCAGGTGGGTGTAGCGGGGAGAGTCGAGCTGGAAGTAGTCGCAGCCGGCCTCGACGCACTCGCCGACGATCTGCGTCATCAGCTCGATCACCTCGTCCATGTAGGCCTCGCGGTCCGGGTAGACCTTGTCCGAGTAGCCCGGGACCCAGAGCACGCTCGCGTAGGTCATGCCGGCGAGCGTCGCCTTCGCCGGCCGGTCGGAGTTGGCGCTGACGAAGCGATACTCCTCGAGGGGCAGGTTGTGCCGGATGCCGAGCTTCTCGGTCACGGCGGGCAGCTTCGGCGGGGGGCCCTGCGGCTTGTCGGCGGACCCATGGAACATCACGGGCGCCGGGACCTCGGGGTTGTACCCGGAGAGGCTGTCTGTGAGCGGATCGAACCAGAAGCGGCGCCGCACCTCACCGTCGGTGAGCACCTCGACTCCGGCCTCCTCCTGCAGCGCGATGTTTCGCTTCCCCTCCTCCTCCTGAAGGGCCTCCAGCTCCTTGGAGTCGATCTCGCCGCGCTCGTCCTGGCCCATCGCCTGCTTGAGCTCGTCGTGCCGAAGCAGGCTGCCAACGATCTCGCAGTGATATCCGTTGCTCGCCATCTCGTTCTCTCCTCTCTTCCTCTGTCAGTCCTTCGAATGGTCTGCGAGGTTGATCAGCGACGCGCCCGGGATCCGCTCCAGCACGTCGCGGTTTTCCAGCACGAGCTCGAGGTTGCGCATGGCGATCCTGGCGTGCTCCCGCGCTAGGGCCTCTGCGCGAACGGCCTCGCGGTGCTCGATCGCGTCGATCAGGCCCCGGTGATGATCCTGCGCTATCACCAGGATCTCCCACGACTCGGGCAGCTCGGCCTGCCCCTGGACCAGGGCGCTCGGGGAGGCGAAGGGGAGCGCGAGGATCCGCTCCAGGGCCCGCTCGAGCACCGGGCTGTTCGCCGCCTCGAGGAGCAGCTGGTGAAACGCACGGTTGCATTCGACGTACCGCCAGAAGGAGTCGATGTCGGCACGGTGGACCAGCAAGTCCATCTCGGCGCTCAGCTCTCGCATCCGAGCGAGTTGCTCAGGGGTCGCCCGCCGCTCAGCGGCGAAGCGCGCCGCGGTTCCCTCGAGGACGCCGCGCAGCTCGATCGCGTCGTGGATCTCCTCGCGCGTGAATTCCCTGACCGCGTATCCGCCACCCTCCAGGTTCTCGAGCAGACCCTCGTGCTGAAGGGTGGCGAGCGCCAGCCGGAGGGGGGTTCGGGAGACACCGAGTCGCTCCACCAGCGGCAGCTCGGACATCCTCGTGCCGGGGGGGAACTCGCCGCTGAGCAGAAGGTCGCGCAGGCTTAGCAACGCCCGCGTCGTCTGCGAGGTGGGCTCGCCCTCGGTCGCCTCGGCCGCCTTGGCTGTCTTGTCGCTAGCCGCCATCCGCCCGGTATCTGTATGCAGAATCGCTATTCATCAGCCAACCAGCGCGCGCTGTCTCGCGTCACCCAACCTCCGCTCCTCACCTGTTGCATACAGGATCGCGGTGAGGCAAGATACACCGCGATACGCCGGGAACGGAACCCCGGCCGACGAGAGGAGAGGATTTGATGGAGGTTGCGACCCCGACCGAGGTCCGTACTGGGACCCTGATCACCGACGAGGTCATCGACGGCAAGATCTTCAGCGGCGGCTGGCGGCAGACGAGCGAGCGGCTCGAGGTTCACAACCCCGCCACCGACGAGCACCTGGCCTCAGTCGGCAGCGCGACCCGGGACGACGTCCTGCGCGCTTCGAAACTGGCGGCCGAGGCCCAGCCCGCGTGGGCCGCGACCCCGGGGCCCGAGCGGGCCAAGCTCCTTCACGCGACCGCCGACGCGCTCGAGAGCGCACACGAGGAGATCGAGTGGTGGCTGATCCACGAGGGTGGCGGAGTTCCCCAGAAGGCCGCCTTCGAGGTGGGCGAGGCCGCGAAGGAGCTGCGGGCGGCCGCGGCGTTGACCTCCCAGCCGATCGGCGAGGTCCTGCCGAACGAGCAGGGCCGGATCAGCATGGCGAAGCGCCTGCCCGTGGGAGTCGTCGGCGTGATCGCGCCCTGGAACTTCCCGATGATCCTCGCGATGCGCTCAGTGGCGCCGGCTCTGGCGCTCGGCAACGCGGTCCTGCTGAAGTGCGATCCGCACACGCCGGTGTCCGGCGGAATCGTCTTCGCCCGGGCCTTCGAGGAAGCCGGCTGGCCGGACAACGTCTTCCAGGTTCTCCCCGGCGGAGTCGAGCCGGGCGAGGCGATCTGCGAGGCGCCCGAGATTCGAATGGTCTCGTTCACCGGCTCCACGCGGGCCGGGCGAGCCGTCGGGGCTCTCGCGGGCGGCAACCTGAAGCGGGTCGCGCTCGAGCTCGGAGGCAAGAGCTCGTTCATCGTGCTCGACGACGCCGACATCGAGAAGGCGACGTCCTGCGGGGCGTTCGGGACCTTCTTCCACCAGGGCCAGATCTGCATGGCCTCGGGGCGGCACCTCGTCCACGAGTCGATCGCGGACGACTACATCTCCCTGCTCGCCGAGCGTGGCGGCCGGCTCCCCGTCGGGGACCCGGGCAAGGAGGAGGTCGCCCTGGGCCCGATCATCAACCGCCGGCAGGTCGACCGGGTGCAGGAAATCGTCGATGACGCCGTCAGCAACGGCGCTGAGTTGAAGACGGGCGGCAAGGGCAACGGGCCCTTCTTCCCGCCGACGGTGCTCTCCAACGTCACCCGGGACATGCGCGCCTGGAACGAGGAGATCTTCGGGCCAGTTGCCCCGGTCATGACCTTCTCGACCGAGGACGAGGCGGTCGCGATCGCCAACGACACCGAGTACGGGCTCTCGGGCGCCGTCTTCACGAACTCGCATGAGCGAGGGCGCGAGGTCGCCGACCGGCTCGACACCGGCCTGGTGCACATCATGGACTCGACCGTCTACGACGACCCCGTCGCCCCGTTCGGCGGCAGGGGGGCCTCGGGCAACGGCGGCAGATTCGGTGGCCATTTCAGCGTCGAGGAGTTCACCGAGGTGCGCTGGATCACCGAGCAGCCGGAGCCGGCGAGCTATCCGTTCTAGGGTCAGGCCCCAGCCAGCCCCCCATATACGGAGGAGCAGAGCAACTGTGCAGTTCAACCTGGATGCGCTGGGGCGCTGGACCCCGGGACGCGCGGTCTCCGTCTCGAGGGAGGCGATTCGGTCCTACGCGACGGCCACGGATGAGGTGGCGCCGCTCGCTCTCGAGGGCCGAGTCGCTCCACCGGTCTTCGGGATCGTCCCGGTCTGGGCGACGCTCCAGGAGGCCGCGAAGGCGGTCGCGCCGGAGGAGGCGCGGCCGCGGGTGGTGCACGGCGATCAGGACATCCTGATCTCAGCGCCGATCGCGTCGGGGATGACGTTGCGCTCGCGGGCCGCGGCGGTGGGCGTCCATGTCAAGGAGTCGGGGACCACCGTCGTCCTCAAGACCGAGACCCGCGACGGCGACGACCGCCTCTTGAACGAGCAATACGTCACCGAGTTCTATCGGGGCGTCACCGGCGGCACGGGCGGCGGCGAGGAGGCGCCGGACCATCGCATGCCCGATCAGCTGACGAACTCGGAGCCCGAGGCAACCCTCACGTACCGGCTGGCTGAGGACCAGACGGAGCGCTACGCGGAGGCATCGGGCGACCACAACGCCTTTCACCTCGACGACGAGGCCGCCAAGGCGGCGGGACTGCCCGGCATCATCGTGCACGGGCTCTGCCTGATGGCGTTCGCGGGACGGGCGGTGCTCGAGTCGCGAGGCATCGAAGATCCCGCGGTCGTCCGCCGGCTGGCGGTGCGCTTCTCGCGGCCGATGCGTCCGGGCGACGCGCTCACCACCCGGATCCGGGGGCGCCCCGCCGAGGGCCAGGCGGTGTTCGACGCGGTCGACGGCGCCGGTGAAGTCGTTTTGAAGGACGGTCTCGCCGAGCTGAACGGGCGAGCCGCGGGGTGATCGACGTCGACGGCATCCGGGCGATCGACTTCCACACCCATGTGGAGGTCTCGAGGGAGGGCCACGATCCGATCCCCCCGAACCTCCGCGAGGCATCCCAGCGCTACTTCCGGGACGGCGGTGGCACCCCGACCGTGGATGACGTGGCCGCGTATTACCGAGAGCGCCAGATGGCCTGCGTGGTCTTCACGGTCGACTGGGAGTCGCAATCGGGCCGTTCCCCGGTCTCCAATGAGGAAGTGGCCGAGGGCGCTGCGGCCAACGCGGACGTGCTGATCCCCTTCGCCAGCGTCGACCCGGCCAGGCCCGATGCGGTCGATCGCGCGCGGCGCCTGATCGACGAGCACAACGTCCGGGGCTTCAAGTTCCACCCGAACCTCCAGGCTTTCTTCCCGAACGACCGATCCGCATATCCCCTCTACGAGGTGATCGCCGAGGCGGGGCTGCCTGCCCTCTTCCACACGGGGCACAGTGGGATCGGCTCGGGTCTGCCCGGCGGCGGCGGCGTGCGGCTCAAGTACTCGAATCCGATCCACGTGGACGACGTGGCGGCGGACTTCCCGGAGATGCCGATCGTCCTCGCGCACCCCTCCTTCCCCTGGCAGGACGAGGCGCTCTCGATCGCCATGCACAAGCCGGAGGTCTATATCGATCTCTCGGGCTGGTCGCCGAAGTACTTCCCTCCTCAGCTCGTCCGGTACGCGAACACCCTGCTCAAGAGGCAGGTCCTGTTCGGCTCGGATTACCCGATGATCACGCCCGAGCGCTGGCTCGGCGACTTCGAGCGGCTCGAGATCGACGACGAGGTCAGGCCCCTGATCCTCAAGGAAAACGCGGTCCGACTGCTCGAATTACGCTCAGATGAAGGCAAATAGAAACAAACCAAACGCAATGACTTTCTTGGTATAGGATCACGCCAGTGCCGCCGGGACAGCCCGGCCGACATGCAATAGAGGAGGAGAGATCGGTGAAGAGGTACTTCGGCTCGAAGAGAGGGCGATCCGTCACCACGCTGATTGTGGTCGCGGCCGGCCTGTCGCTCGTCGTCGCCGCATGCGGCGGCAGCGGGAACAAATCCGACAACAGTGGCTCGGTTGTAGACAATCCGAAATGCGGCAACGGCAACGGTCAGAAGCCCACCGGCAGTCCGATCAAGATTGGTGCGATCGCCACGAAGCAGCCGGGCACGGACTTCACCGATGGTGAGAACGCCGCCCAGGCGTACTTCAACTGCGTCAACGCAAATGGGGGCGTCAACGGTCACCCGATTCAGTACTTCCCGGAGACCGAGCAGACCGACCCGGCTCAGAACGCGGCGCTGGCTCGCAAGCTGGTTGAGACTGATGGCGTCGTCGGCATGGCCGGTGGCTTCAGCCTCATCGAGTGCGACGTCAACCACAGCTATTACGAACAGAAGGGCATTGCCGTCCTGAACGCCGGCATCGCGCCGTCGTGCTGGTCGACCCCGAACAGCGCCCCCGTGAACATGGGTCCGCGCTACAGCTCGGACGGCGCGGTTCAGGCCGTCATCCGACAGGACGTCGACAAGATCGCGTTCGACCAGTCGAACGTTCCGGGCACCGGCTACATCGCGGCCGGCCCGAAGATCGTCGCCGACGCCGCTGGTGTCCCGATCAGCGAGTCCACCGACAACGTCCCGATTCAGGACGCCAACTCGGTCGCAGTCCGGTTGACCCAGGAGGCCGGCCCGAACGGGGCCGTGGTCCTCAACTTCACGCCGCCCGAGGCGCTGAAGATCCTCCAGGCCGCCCAGAACCAGGGCCTCGAGGACAGCGTCAAGGCGTGGGGCTGCTCGACGCCGTGTAACACCGACTTCCTGGCGCAGGCGCTGGGGACGAAGTGGGACGGCAAGCTGCTCGTCAACGCCGAGCTCAACGTGACCGATTTCGACGGTCCCGACTCAGAGCTCTATCGCTCGGTCATGGCCAAGTACGGCCAAGCGGTGACCGGCGGTCTGGGCAGCTTCAGC
This sequence comes from uncultured Solirubrobacterales bacterium, assembly GCA_963777575.1. Classification (GTDB taxonomy): domain Bacteria; phylum Actinomycetota; class Thermoleophilia; order Solirubrobacterales; family 70-9; genus DASUPK01. The sequence continues at coordinate 60,177 of CAVZRH010000020.1, forward strand.
CAGATGGGTTACCTCATGGGCGAGTTCATGACCAACGCCCTCGAGACAGTCAAGGGCGACTACACGCTGCAGAGCGTGAACCAGGCCGTGTTCAACCTGAAGGACCAGAAGACCGACATCCTCTGCCGGCCCTGGTACTTCGGCCAGAACGCGCCGCTGCACATCCCGAACAATGTCGACTGGACCACCACGCCAGACAACGGCAAGATGGTCATCAAGGAGGATTGCTTCGATATCAGCGGCGACGAGCCGGATATCGCGAAGGTCCGCCAGATCGAGCAGTCCGATCCGAGCCTGACCGGCGGAGCAGGTTGATCAGGGGGCTGTGAGTCACTAAATGCCGAGTTGGCACGACTTCCAGCCCTTCATCGTCACCGGCCTGGCCCTCGGCGGGGTGTACGCCCTGTCGGGGGCCGGGATGGTGGTTCTGTACCGGACCACGGGAGTGCTGAATCTCGCCTTCGGCGCGGTCGGGGCGCTGTCGGCCCTGATCGCCTGGGACCTGATCAACAATTCGCTGTGGCCCGATTGGCCCTCCTACGCTGTGGCCGTCGCGATCGCCGCAGGGATCACGCTTGCCTACGGCGCCACCATCGGCCCGGCTCTTGCTCGCCGCGATGCCCTGGTCAAGGCGACCGCGACGCTGGGCCTGGCCCTGATCCTGCTCGGGACCATGTCCTGGATCTGGAGCGACAAGGCCCGCTCTCAGGTGCTGCCCACCTCCACCCATGCCTTCGACGTCGGTCAGGTCGGCGTGACCTGGACGCAGGTGATCGCCTTCGGGCTGGGGGTGGTGGTCGTCTTCGGCACCGCCGCCTTCCTCAAGTACACGAAGCTCGGCACCGCGATGCGCGGGCTGGCCAACGATCGCGAGATCACCGCCACGCTCGGCGTGCCGGTCCGCCGGGTCGAGGCCCAGGCCTGGCTCGTCTCGGGAGTGCTCTCCGGAGTCTCGGGGCTGCTCCTGTCCGACCTGGTCGGACTGGACGCCGTCAGCCTCACCTTCCTGGTGATCTCGTCACTGGCGGCAGCCCTGATCGCGCAGCTGCGCTCGCTCGTCGTCACCTTCTTCGCGGCTCTCGTGGTCGGCCTGGTCAGCGCTCTGGCCACGCCGATCACCTCGATCTCCGAGTACCGCAACATGGCGCCGTTCGTGCTGGCGATCGTCGCGCTGCTGGTGATCTCGCGGAAGCGCGAGATCTCATTCGCCGGAACGGGATTGGGCAATGGACGCCACTGAGGCCTCGGGCCCCGGGGTCATGGCCCGCATATCGCGGCCCCTCCCGCACTTCGATCGTGGCGAGCGTATTCGCGTCGCCGTAATCGCTGTTCTGTTCGCCTTCGTCTTCTTCGTTCTCCCCTCCATGCTGAGCACCTACTGGGTGGACGTGGCGACGGCCGTGGTGATCTACACGATCGTCGCCCTCGGTCTCGGGCTGCTCATGGGCCGCGTCGGCCTCGTCTCTCTCGGCCAGGTCGCGGTCCTGGCGCTGGGCGCCTGGGTCGGGGCGCGATTGCTGTTCGCGACCGGTCTCCCCTTCCCGGTCGTGGCGATCATGACCGGGCTGATCACCATGTTCCTCGGCTCGCTGATCGGCCTGCCGGCGCTGCGCGTCAGCGGCCTCTACCTGGCGCTGATCACACTGATGCTGGCCGGCACGATCACGGTCGTGCTGGCGACGACCGACTTCCCGAATGGGGGCGGCGGCTTCCTCGGCCACACCGAGGCGACGACCGGCGCCCACGAGATACGGCGCCCGAGCATCGCCACCGGCGACCACGCCTTCTTCCGCTACTGCGTGATCTGGGCGGCCTTGATGTTCGTGCTCGGCCTCTGGCACGTCCGTGGTAAACCCGGGCGAGCCTGGGCGACCATCCGGCAGAGCGAGCCGGCGGCGCTCGCCGCGGGAGTCAACATCAGCCTCTACAAGATGTGGGCGTTCGCGCTCGCCTCCTTTATGACTGGGATCGCTGGGGCGCTGCTCGCCAGCAGCTCGGGCACCCTCTACAACCTCACCTTCCCGACCCAGGACTCGATCATCCTGCTCGCGGTCGTCCTGATGGGCGGGATCTACAGCCTCTGGGGCGCGGTGGTCGCTGGCATCCTGATCAAGCTGCTGCCCGCGCTGCTCGACAACTGGGGGCTGCCGCCTGACTTATTGACGATCCTCTTCGGCATCGGCGTGATCCAGGTTCTGACCACGGCGCCGGCGGGCCTGGTCGACCAGTTCCCGAAGGACATGGCGAGGCTGGGGCGCTTTCTCTGGCGACTTGTGGGAAGCCCGGGGGGGCGGGCTGCCGGCGGCACGGCGGGGTCGGAATGATCAAGGTCGAGAACCTCGAGGTGCGGTTCGGCGGCGTCAAGCCCATCGACCAGATGACGGTCACCTTCCCGAAAGGCACCTGCGGCCTGATCGGCCCCAACGGCGCCGGCAAGACAACCTTCTTCAACGTTCTCAGCGGATTCGTCAAGCCGTCGGCCGGGACGGTCACGGCCTTCGACGAGAACCTGCTTGCGATGACGGACTTTCGCCGGGCGCGCTGGGGCCTGCGCCGAACCTTCCAGACCGAGCAGGCGATCGAGGAGCTCTCGCTCTACGACAACGTGGCGATGGTCGAGGAGCACTCCAAAAACAACGGCGGCACTTCCCGGCGCGACGACGTGCTCGGGTCCCTCGCGTTCGTCGGGCTCGGCGATCGGGACCCCAACAAGAAGGTCGGCACGCTCGGCGCGCGTGAGCGGCGCCTCGTCGAGATCGCTCGCGCTGTGGTGGGAAAGCCGCGCGCGGTGCTCCTCGATGAGCCAGCGGCGGGCCTTCCGGACGAGGAGACCGAGCACATGGGGAGCGTCATCCGCAGGATCCCCGATGAGATCGGGGCCCTGGTGATCCTGGTCGACCACGACATGAGCCTGGTGTCCGCGTGCTGCGAGCTCACCTCGGTGCTGGACTTCGGCAAGCTGATCGCTTCCGGCCCAACCGACGAGGTGCTGCGGGACGAGCAGGTGATCCGGGCCTATCTCGGGGCGGAGGAGCTATGAGCGAAACCGCGGAGAAAAAGCCAACACCGGAGACCCCCGCGAGCGGCAAGAAGGGCGACGTCCTCACCCTCGAGAACCTGACCGTCGCGCGCGGCGGCCGGCCCGTGGTTCGCGATGTCTCGCTGCGAATCGACCCGGGCGAGGTGACCGCGCTCCTGGGGCCCAACGGAGCGGGGAAGTCGAGCTTGGTGCTCGCCGTCTGCGGAGTGCTTCGGCCCGAGTCGGGGTCGGTGAGACTGAACGGCACCGACCTGAGCGGGATCCGGCCGGAGAAGATCCGCGCGGCCGGCGTGGCCGTGGTGCCGGAGGGCCGGCGCCTGCTCTCCGAGCTCACCGTCGAGGACAACCTGCGGGTCGCGACCTACTCGCTGCCCAAGGGCGGGGCCGAGGCCGGGCTCGGCTATGCGCTCGAGATGTTCCCCGAGCTCAAGGCTCGCCTCAACACGCGCTCCCGGTCGCTCTCCGGCGGCGAGCAGCAGATGCTCGTGCTGGCGCAGGCGCTGGTCTCGAAGCCCAAGTTCGTCCTCATCGACGAGCTCTCCCTGGGCCTTGCGCCGGTCGTCGTCAAGCGGCTGATCCCCACCATCGAGAAGCTGGCGGCGGAGGGCATCGGCGTGCTGCTGATCGAGCAGTTCGCCACGATCGCCCTGGGGATGGCCAACGAGGCGTACGTGATGGGCCACGGGAAGATCGAGTTCTCCGGCACGGCCAGCGAGTTGAAGGAGAAGCCCGAGCTGCTCCAGTCGGCCTACCTGACTGGAGCCAGCACGACCAACGGAGGTGAGGGGAAGAAATGACGGAGACCTGGGACAAGGAGAGCAGGGGTCGCGCCCTAGAGCGGATGCTGACGATCCGGCGCTTCGAGGAGGCGGTGAACAAGCTCTTCCATGAGGACCACGCCTTCATGACCCACTTCCACCTCTACATCGGCCAAGAGTCCACAGGGGTGGGCCTGATGGAGGCGCTCGGGGACGGCGACAAGCTCGCCACCCACCACCGCAACCACGGCCACGTGCTCGCCCGCGGCTCCGACCCCAAGAAGGCGCTCGCCGAGATCCTCGGGCGCGAGACGGGCCTCAACCACGGCGCCGGCGGCACCCTCCACATGAGCGACCCCGACCTCGGCTTCATCTCGACCTCCTCGATCGTCGGCGGCAGCATCTCGCTCGCCAACGGCGCGGGCTTCGCGCTCAAGCAGGAGGGCGACGACGCGATCGCGGTCGGCCTCTTCGGCGACGGCGCACTCGAGGAGGGGATCGCCTACGAGTCGCTCAACCTGGCGGCGCTCTACGAGCTGCCGGTGCTGTTCGTCTGCGAGAACAACAGCGAAGGGGCCCTGGGCTCCGCTGGTGGCGGGTTCCCGACCTCCGTCTCCGCGGTCAAGGACCTGACCACGATCCCGAAGACCTTCGGGATCCCGGTCGAGACCGTCGACGGCCGCGACCTGGAGGCAGTCAACGAGCTCGCCGCCAAGGCGGTCGAGCACTGCCGCGCCCGCAAGGGCCCGTTCTTCATCCACGCCGTGACCGAGCGCTGGGCGGGCAGCCAGCCGCTCTGGCCGGAGCTGGCCACCGGCGAGCTCGACATCTCGATGGCCTGGGACGACTCCGCGATCTCCGGCGAGCACGCGGACTGGTACCGCAACCACGACCCGGTGCTGATCTACGCGCGGAAGCTGCTCGAATCCGGCGACATCAGCCAGGACGAGCTGACAGCGATGGACGAGCAGCAGACCGCGGCGATCGCCGAAGCGCGCGAGTTCGCCATGGAGAGCCCCCGCCCCACACCCGAGTCCGCCCTCGAACACGTCTTCGCATAAGGAGGATCCGATGCCGACCAAGAACTACGCCGAGGCGATGCTCGAGGTGCTGAGCGGCTTCATGGAGGAGGACCCCAACTTCGTCGTCATGGGCAACGAGGTGCTGGGGATCGGGCCTGAGGGCGCGCAGTTCGAGCCGTTTCAGGAGCTGTACGAGAACCGCATTCTCTTCCCGCCCTGCTCGGAGGCCGCCTACACCGCGATGGCCGCCGGGGCGGCGATGTGCGGGCACCGGATGTTCGCCCACCTCGGGCTGGCCTCTTTCACCTATCCGGCGATCTCCTCGATCGCCAACGAGATCTCCACCGCGCGGACCTCCTCGGGCGGCACGATCGGGGTGCCGGTCACGCTGCACATCAGCCACGGCCTCCTCCATGGTGGCGGCGCGCAGCACTCGGAGAGCCCGTTCGGGATGTACTGGAACCTGCCGGGGATCGAGATCGCCGCTCCCTCCGGCGCCAAGGAGGTCAAGGGGCTGCTGACGACCGCGATCAAGTCGGACAATCCGACGATCGTGCTCACCCACGCATTCGGGTACGGAGCCGAGGACGATGTCCCCGACGGCGAATTCGAGATCCCCTTCGGCCAGGCCGACGTGAAGCGCGAGGGCGACGCCGTGACCATCGTCGCCTGCTCGATGATGACCTCGGTGGCGCTCGGCGCAGCGGATGAGCTGGCCGGAGAGGGAATCAACGCCGAGGTGGTCGACCTTCGCACCCTGGTCCCCCTCGACGAGAAGACCATCCTCGACTCGGTCGCCAAGACCGGGCGGCTGATCGTCGCCGACGAGGGCCGCCTGCACTGCGGCGTCGCCTCCGAGATCGCCGCGATGGTGAGCGAGAAGGCGCTCGACTCCCTGAAGGCGCCGGTCGCCCGGGTCGCGCGGATGGACGCCCCGGTTGCGGCGAACCAGGTCCAGGAGGGCTACATCTCGCCCTCGGCGGAGAAGCTGGTCTCGGCGGCGAGGCAGGTCGTCGGCGAAGTGCCCGCCGCGGCGGCCTAGCGCGCGAGGGCGGCGGTGGTGTCCAGATGCCGCTGAGAAAGCTCGACCACGTCCTGGTGCTGACGGGGGACATCGAGGGAACGCGAGACTTCTACCGGGACGCGCTCGGACTGGAGGTCGGGGATCGCCCGCCGCTGGAGTTCCCCGGCTATTGGCTCTACGCCTCCGGGGTCCCTTGCGTGCATGTCGCCGATCGCGAGGCGTACACGGCCCATTCCGCACTCGACCGGCATCCCCGCGTCCCCGCCCGCTGACGGCACCGGCGCGCTCGACCACCTGGCCTTCTCGGGCGACGACCACGACGAGGTCGTGGCACGACTGGAGCGCAGCTGGAGTCAGGGCGAGGCGGAACACGGTCCCCGGGGATCGGGATGCGCCAGCTGTTCTTCGAGGACCCCAACGGGGTCAAGATCGAGATCAACGTGATGCCCGCTGAGGGCGGCAAGGAGGAGTGACGGATGGCAACTGACAAGGGCGTCGAGCTGGTGGGCGCGTACTGGACGACCGCCGGCCCCACCCAGCCGCACCAAGGCCAGGAATGGAGCAACTTCGACTTCGGCGACCGCTGCGCCGAGGCGGCCAATGCCGGGATGAAGGGAATCGGCATCTGGCATGCCGACCTCGTCCATGACAAGGAGAGCCGCAGCCTCGCGGAGATGAAGCAGCTCCTCGACGACAACGGGCTCAAGTACCTGGAGCTGGAGTTCATCTGGGGGTTCTTCGAGGACGAGGGCACCGACGGGGCGCAGAGAATCGGATGAGCTGCGAGACCTCCTGCTGGAGGCGGCCGGGACGCTCGGAGCCCACCACGTCAAGGTCGGGAACATCCCTGGGGTCGAGTGTGAGCTCCCCAAGGTCACCGAGAAGTACGCCGAGCTCTGCGACCACGCGTCTGATCTGACAGACGCGGTGATCGCGTATGAGTTCATGCCCTTCGATGTCAATGTCGACAACCTCGACGCGGCGCTGGAGGTGGTCGAGGGGGCCGGCGCCAAGAACGGTGGCCTGGTGATCGACACCTGGCACATGGCGAAGCTCGGGATCGCTCCGGACGACCTGAGGCGGATCCCTCTCGAGTACCTGACCTGGGTGGAGCTCAGCGACGGCAAAAAGGAATGGATGGAGGACCGCATCGAGGAGACCACCAGGTTCCGCAAGCTCCCGGGCGAGGGCGAGTTCGACATCCGCGGCTACATTCGCGCCGCCCGGGAGATGGGCTACGACGACGCCTGGGGGATCGAGGTGCTCTCGGACGAGCTCCGCGCGGAGCCGATCGACGAGATGTACCGGCACGCGTTCGAGGCGACCACGTCGCAGTTCCAGCCGGTCGCGGCGTAGCTTGGCGCGCGCTCCCGCCAAGCCGAAGGCGGAACTCGAAGGCGACGCTGCGCTCGATCAGCTGCGCACGATGTGGCGGATCCGCGTCTTCGAGGAGCGGGTCGGGCAGCTGAAGAGGGCCGACGAGGTCCACGGGCTGATTCACCTCAGCCTCGGGCAGGAGTCTGTCGCAGCCGGGGTGTGCATGCAGCTGAGGGACGACGACAGCGTCTACTCCGGCCACCGCGCCCATGGGCACGCCCTCGCCAAGGGCGCGCCGATGGACCGGGTGATGGCCGAGCTGATGGGCCGCGACGACGGTCTCTGCCACGGCCTGGGTGGCTCGATGCACCTCGTCGACACCGAACACGGCCTGATGGGCGCGACGGGGGTCGTCGGCGGCAACATCCCGATCGCCCTCGGCACGGCCCTGGCAGACCACCTGGACGGCGGCGACCGGGCCACCGTCGTCTTCTTCGGCGACGGCGCGGTGCAGGCCGGCCACTTCAACGAGACCGTCAACCTGGCGACTCTCTGGGGCCTGCCTCTGATCCTGGTCTGCGAGAACAACGGCTTCGCGGAGTTCACCCCGCGTTCGGCGCACACCAACATCGAGCGCGTCAGCGACGTGGTCGCCCCGTACGAGCTCACCCGCGAGACCGTCGACGGCAACGACCTGGGCGCCGTCCACGAGGCGTTCGGGCGCTTCCTCGCCACGGCGCGGAAGGGCGAGGGGCCGATGCTGCTCGAGTGCCTCACCCACAGACTGAGCGGCCACTACGTCGGTGACCCGGCCCAGTACCGCGAGGCGCTCGCGGACGAGGAGTGGCAGCAGAAGGACCCGATCCAGCGCTTTCAGCGCGCCGCGGCCGAGGCGGGCTGGTTCGACGAGGAGCGTGCCGCGGAGATCGAGGCGGAGGCGCGAGCGGAGGTCGAGGCAGCGGTCGAGTTCGGCCGGGCCAGCTCATTCCCCGAGCCCGAGGTCGCGATGGGGCTCGTCTACGCCCCCCGCGCGGCGCCACCGGACCTGAGCCCGGCGCCGGAGGATGGGCAGACAACCTTCGTCAAGGCGCTCAATGCGACGCTCGCCGAGGCGATGCGCGCCGACGACGACGTGTTCGTGATCGGCGAGGACGTCGCCGAGGGTGGCCCGTACACGGTGACCGCCGGGCTGGCGGAGGAGTTCGGCACCGAGCGCGTCATCAACACGCCGATCAGCGAGGCGGCGATCTGCGGGGTCTCGATCGGCGCGGCCCAGTCGGGCAAGCGGCCGGTGCTGGAGATCATGTTCATCGACTTCCTCACGCTCGCCCTGGACCAGCTCGTCAACGCGGCGGCCAAGGCCCACTTCATGTCCGGCGGGCAGCTCCGCGTGCCTCTCGTGCTGCGCACCCAGGGCGGAGCGGGCTCACGCGGCGCGGCTCAGCACTCGCAGAGCCTGGAGGCCTGGGTCACCCACATCCCCGGGACTCAAGGTCGTGATGCCGAGCAACGCCGCGGACGCCGCCGGGCTGCTGATCAGCTCGATCGCCGATCCCAACCCCGTCGTCTTCATCGAGCACAAGAACCTCTACTTCCGCAAGGAGGAGGTGGCCGCGGGTCTCGAGCCAGTGCCGATCGGCAACGCCCAGGTTGTTCGCCAGGGCGGCGACGTGACGATCGTCGCCCTCTCACGGATGGTCCGAGAGGCGCTGGCTGCCGCCGAGCGCCTGGCAGCCGACGGCATCGAGGCCGAGGTGATCGACCCGCGGACCTTGCTGCCGCTCGACCTCGACGCGATCATCGACTCGGTGCGCCGCACGAATCGCCTGGTCGTCGCGCACGAGGCCGTCGAGCACGGCGGCTTCGGCGCCGAGATCGCGTCCGAGGTGCAGAGCAAGGCCTTCGACGACCTCGACGCCCCGATCGAGAGGGTCGGCGCCCCTTTCGAGCCGGTCCCACTCAGCCCACCGGTGGAGGACGCCTACCTACCGGGCGCCGACGAGATCTAGCCGCGGCACACGAGACGGTTGGGTCTCGTTGAATCTGTCAAATAGCTTGTTTTATTAGCGCGCTGCCTATAGGGTGCGGGACGTGGCGGAGAGGAGCTGGCTGATCATGGACGAGGGCCGCGCCTCGGCGCTGGCGGCGCTGTGCGAGACGATCGTGCCCGGCTCTGAGCGCTGCGAGCCGGCCGTCTACATCGACGCGAAGCTCGCCATGGTCGATGAGGGAACGCGTGCGGCGTTCCTCGGGGCGATCGACGCGCTGGCCGAGGTCGCCGGCAGGGGCGCCGAGGGCGCTCGCCGAGGTCGCGGCGACTCCCGAGTTCCAGATGGTCAGGGCCTTCGCGATCGAGGCTTACTACAGCGACTTCGTCGCTCCTGGCGCCGAGGGGCCGGGCGCCTGGGAGGAGATCGACTTCCGCTTCCCGCTCGCTGACCGGATCAAGCACGAGTGGTCGTTCATGGGGGTGCCCTGGATGACCGAGCGCGTCGACGTCGTCGTCGTGGGATCCGGTGCGGGCGGTGGCGTGGTAGCCGGGGAGCTTGCGCAGCGGGGGCGGAACGTGGTGCTGCTCGAGGCAGGTCCCCACCTGACCGCCGCCGACTTCGTCCGCTGGGAGGCGAAGGCGGCCCACGATTTCTGGTGGCCGCTCCGCATGGCTATGGTCGACGGCGGCGCCGGCGGGACGGTGCCGATCTTCGGCGGCCGCTGCGTCGGCGGCACCACCACGATGAACACCAAGGTCTCCTTCCGCGCCCACGACTTCGAGTTCGCGAAGTGGCACGAGGCGAGCGGCCTGGTCGGCGACGGCGGCAAGCCCTTCGGGGTGGAAGACCTCGGCCCGCACTACGAGCGGGTGGAGAAGTACCTGGGCGTCCGTGAGCGGGCCGACTGGCCGGAGTGCGTGCGGACGCTCGACGCCGGCTTCCGCGAGCTGGGCTCCATGCTCGAGCCGGTCGACTCCTACACCGACGTCAACTGCATGAAGTGCGGGTCCTGTCTGCAGGGCTGCCCGACCAATGCGGGCAAGAACACGATGAACACCTATATCCACGACGCCACTGCGTTCGGCAAGCTCGACCTCCGGGCGAGCTCCCCGGTGGAGCGAGTCCTGTTCGAGGAGCACAATGGCGGGCTCGAGGCGACGGGCGTCGAATACGCCGACGCGGACGGCCGGTCCCACACGATCGAGGCGGGCGCGGTGGTGGTCGCAGCGGGTGCCCTGAACACGCCTCAGCTCCTGATCCGCTCGGGGCTGCCCGAGGCGAGCGGGGGCTCGCCCAGCAGCGGGTGGATCGGGCGCAACCTGGGTCTCCACCCCGCCACCTTCGTCTTCGGCCTCTTCGACGAGGTCCAGGACGCCCACCGGGTCTATCCGATCACCTCGCACTGCATGGACTTCATGCGCGACGAGGACGGCGGCTTCGTGCTCGAGGCGTCCACCATCCAGGACCCGATCGGCTTCGCGACCAGCATCTCGGACGAGGACGGGCCGATGTGGGGTGAGCGCCTGGTGGAGGCGGTCCGCGGGTATCGCAACTGGAACGGGATCCTGATCCTCGCCAACGACGAGAACAACGGCCGCGTGGTGGTCGGCGAGGACGGCAGGGAGAGCTTCGAGGCCCACTTCGACCCCGTCGAGCTCGAGCGGATGAAGAACGGGCAGGACTACGCCCGCCGCGTGATGGAAGCCGCCGGAGCAACTCGGATCGCGTGGACGGGGCCGGCCAGCACGCACGTGCAGGGGACGTGCCGCATGGGGTCGGATCCGGAGCGATCGGTGGTCGACGAGAACTGCGAGTCGCACGACGCGAAGAGGCTGTTCGTCGGCGACGCCTCGCTCTTCACGCGCACACTCTCGGTGAACCCCTCGCTGACGATCATGGCCCTCGCCGACCGGCTCGCACAGCACCTGGACGAGGACCCGAACGACTATCTGAGCACACAGGCAGCGGAGGTCACGGCATGAAGGCCGCGGTGCTGAACGACTACAACCAACCGCTCGAGCTTGAGGACCGACCCGAGCCCGAGATCACCAAGCCCAACCAAGTCCGGGTGAAGATCGACGCCGCCGGAGTCTGCTCGACTGACCTGCACGCGATTGAGGGTGAGATGGGCCCCGCCGGAATGGACGTGCCGCGAGTGCTCGGCCACGAGAACGGTGGCCACGTGGACGCGGTCGGAGACCTGGTGACCACGGTCAAGGTCGGCGACCCGGTGCTGATCTACCCACCGCACAGCTGCGGCGTCTGCGTCAACTGCCGGCGCGGCCGCGACATGCACTGCGCGCATCACGCAGTTCACCGGGCTGAGCCTCGACGGAGGATTCACGGAGTACCTGGTGGTCGGCGAGCGGGAGATCGTCCCGCTGCCCGATGGGATCGACCCGGTCGACGTCGCGCCGCACTCGGATGCCGGGATCACCGCCTACCACGCGCTGAAGAGGGTCGCACCGCTGATGCTGCCGGGCACCACCACGGTGGTCCTCGGCGCTGGCGGCGTCGGCCACATCGGCCTGCAGCTCGCGCGCGAGCTCGGCTCCAGCAGCGTGGTGGCGGTCGACCCGCATCCCGATCGCCGCAGGCTCGCGGTCGAGCTCGGTGCCAATCAAGCCCTGGACAGCGAGGGCGTGGTGGATGCCGTGCGGGACCTGACCGGCGGGCGCGGAGCCGACCTGGTGCTCGACTTCGTCGGCATCGACCAGACCCACGCCGACGGCCTCGGGAATGCTCGCCCTGCGAGGGCACCTACTCGATGATCGGCTTCGGTGGGACGATCAGAGTCCCGTCCGCGGCCCTGGTCGGCCAGGAGCAGGCCCTGATCGCGAACCTGGTCGGCAGCTGGACCGACCTCTGGGAGGTCCTCCAGCTCCACGCGGCCGGCAAGATCACCCTGAAGACTGAGACCCATCCGCTCGACGAGGTGAACGAGGTGCTCGGCAGGCTTCGCGAGGGCGACATCACGGGGCGGGCGGTGCTGCTCCCCCATCAGAACGGCTGCCGGCTGAACCGGGAATGAGGGTTGTGGAGGTGACGAAGCTCGGCGGGCCGGAGGTGCTGCGTGTCGCCGAGCGCCCCGACCCCGAGCCGGGGCCGGGCCAGGTCGTGGTCCGGGTCCGGGCGGCGAACGTCAACCCGTCGGACCTCGGGGCCCGGCAGGGCGCCGGACGCGTCACTCCCCCCGATCCGCCCTTCGTGCTCGGCTGGGATGTCGCCGGTCAGGTGACGGGGGTGGGCGAGGGCGTCGAGGACTTCCAAACCGGCGATCGCGTGGTCGGGATGGTCCATTGGTACGACGCCGGAGGGTCGGTCGGCGCGTACGCCGAGTCCGTCGCCTTCGACGCCGATTGGCTCGTGCCCCTGCCTGACGGACTTGACTACGAGACGGCCGCCACGATCCCGCTGAACGCGCTGACCGCGCGACAGGGGCTCGAGCTGCTCGATCCGCCGGAGGAGTCGCGATCTCCTCGTCACCGGCGCGAGCGGTGCGGTCGGGAGCTTCGCGGTGCAGCTCGCCGCCGAAGCCGGGCACCGGGTGATCGCCCAGGCCGGCAGAGACGATGAACGGTGGCCCCACACCCTGGGGGCCACCGAGGTCCTGCCGCGCGGAATGGATCTCGGCGCGATCGATCCGGTGCCCGCGATCTTCGATGCCGTGCCGCTGGGCGAAGCGGTCTTCGCGGCCGTCCAGGACGGTGGGGCGATCGTCAGCACGCGGCGCCCGCCCGAGGCGCCCCCGAGCGGCAGATCCGCCAGGAGTCCTTCCTGGTCCATCGCGACCGGGAGGCGCTGCGCGAGCTGGTCGACGCGGTGGCGCGCGGGAGCGCTCCGCACCCGGGTGGATCGGACGCTGCCGCTCGCCGAGGCCGCGGAGGCCCACCGCCTCGTCGAGGCCGGAGGGCTGCACGGAAAGGTCGTCCTGACCCCATGAGCGAGGAGGAGTAGATGGCGAGGTTCGTCCTGGTTCACGGTGCGTTTGGCGGAGGCTGGATCTGGGGGCCGCTGGCCGAGCGGCTCGAGGCCGCCGGCCACAAGGTGGAGGCGCCGGATCTACCGGGCGCCGGTGACGACGAGACGCCTCTTGAGGAGGTGACGCTCGAGCGCTACGCGGAGCGCATCTGCGAGGTGCTCGACGCCGAGCCCCGAGCAGGTCGATCCTGGTCGGCAACAGCATGGGCGGCATGGTCGATCACCCAGGCCGCGGCCCGGCGCCCCGAGCCGGTCAGCGTCGCTGATCTACGTGGCCGCGTTCATGCCCGCGGACGGACAGAGCCTGGTCGAGCTGACCGAGCTGCCCGAGGGAGCCGGCGATCTCGTCCAGGAGACTGTCGTCGTCTCGGGCGACCCCCCGGTCGGGGAGGTGCCCGAGGAGACCAGCGGGCGTCGAACGAGTACTGCACTCCCGAGTTAAGCGAGTGGGCGGTCGCGAAGGCCGGCCGCCAGCCGATCATCCCCTTCACCGAACCCGTCAGCCTCAGCGACGAGTTCGAGCGCATCCCCCGCAGCTACGTGATCACGACGAAGGACCGCTTCATCCCGCCGCCGCTGCAGCGCCGGATGGTGAAGGACCGCAACGTGACCGACGTGATCGAGCTCGGGACCGACCACCACCCTCAGCTTTCCAGGACCGAGGAGCTCGCGGGACTCCTCGACGAGCGGTCCCGCGATCAGGTGGCAGCTTGAGCGTGGCCAGGCCCGCCTCGGGGCTGTTCTCCGACCTGCGGCCGGTCGAAGCACTCGGCGATCTGTTCGCCAACGTGTGGCAGGTCTGTTACGTGACCCCGAGTCTGGAGCGCGGGATGGAAGAGCTGCGCGACCTCCTCGGGGTCGAGAACTCCACTGAAGTACCGGTTGAGGGAGCCACCTTCATGAAGGGCGGCGAAGAGGTCGAGTGGGAGCCGCGGGTCGCGATGGGGGCCCGCGGCGGCATGATCATCGAGCTGATCGAGCCCGTCTCCGGCGAGGTCGATTTCTACCGGCGCTTCCTGCCCAGGAATGGAGGTGTGCTCGGCTTCCACCACCTCGCGACGCTGGTCCCGCTCGGCGACGAGCCCTGGGCCGACGTCGAGAAGCTGCTCGGCGAACACGGGATGTCGTTCGAGTACACGATCCTGATCCCGGACCGCGCCCGGCTCGCATACGTCGACACGAGCGCCCAGCTCGGCCACTACCTCGAGCTCTGCCAGCTGCAGAAGGCGGACACCGACTTCTTCAGCGGGCTGATTGCCGAGAGTGCCTAGCGCGTGATGTAGCCCTGTCGCTCGGAGCCGCGCTCCGACGCGTAGGCGACGAATGCGTCGAGCGCCGTGCGGATCCGCGAGAGCGTCTCGGCTCGCCACCTTCTCCGGCGGGGAACCCGAGGAGGATCCGCTTCACCGGCAGCTCGAGCTTCTTCATGGTCAGCGTCTTCGGGATCGCGGGGACCGCCTCGATCGTGTCGGGAACGTGCCGAGGCGAGAGGGTGCCGCGGAGCTCTGAGGCGATCCGCCCGCGGAGCTCGTCGTCGAGCTCGGTGCCCTCGCTCAGCGCCACGAACAGGATCAGCTCCCCCGCCCCGCCCTCCGGATCCTCGATGTGGACGACGAGGCTCTCCTGGACCTCGTCCAGTCCCTCGACCACCGAGTAGACCTCGCCGGTCCCGAGGCGGACGCCGCCGCGGTTGAGGGTCGCGTCGGAGCGCCCTGTGATCACGCAGCTTCCGCGCTCGGTGAACATGATCCAGTCGCCGTGTCGCCAGACGCCCGGGAACTGCTCGAAGTAGGCCGCCCGGTAGCGCGAGCCGTCCTCGTCGCCCCAGAAGCCGACCGGCATCGAGGGCATCGGCTGTCTGATCACCAGCTCGCCCAGCTCGCCCACCACCGGCTGCGCGTTCTCGTCGTAGGCCGCCACGTCGACGGCGAGGCAGCAGCCCGCGATCTCGCCTCGGTACACGGGTTGCATCGGACCGCCCTGCACCATCCCGGTGCAGACGTCGGTCCCGCCGCTGCCCACGTTGAGGAGCACGTCCGGGCCCAGCTGCTCGTAGATCCAGTCGAATCCGTCGGGCGGGAGCGGTGAGCCGGCGGCGCAGAACTGGCGAATGCTGGACAGGTCCATGTCGCGCAGGTCGACGCTCCCCTTGCGACAGGCCATCAGGAACGCGGGCACGGCGCCCATCAGAGTGGGACGGAGCTCCTCGGCGAGGCGCCACTGAGCCGACAGGTCCGGGTACATCGGGTTGCCGTCGAGCATCACGATCGAGGCCCGGAACAGCAGCGTGTTGACCAGCGCCATCCACATCATCCAGGCGGTGGTGGTGAACCAGAGCAGCCTGTCCCCGGGCTGCAGGTCCCAGCTCAGGCCCTGGTTCTTGAAGGCCTCGATCAGGATGCCGCCGTGGCGATGGACGATCGCCTTCGGCAGTCCGGTCGTCCCGGAGGAGAAGAGGACGCAGAGCGGGTGGTCGAAGCCGACGGGGTCGAACTCGAGCGGCCCCGGCTCCCCGAGCACCTCGTCCCATTCGACCGTGTCCGGCAGGGCGTCATCGGGGCCGTCGGCGTAGGGGACGTGGACGACCCGCTCGAGAGCTGGGAAGGGCGCTCGCGGATCTCCGCGACCTCGGCGCGCCGGTCGATCGGCTTCTCCCCGTAGGTGTAGCCGGCGATCGCAAGCAGCAGCTTCGGCTCGAGCTGACCGAAGCGATCGATCACGCTGCGCGGGCCGAATTCAGGCGCGCAGGTGGCCCAGATGGCCCCCAGGCTCGCCGTGGCCAGGAACGCGACCAGCGCCTCCGGGACGTTGGGCAGATAGGCGACCACCCGGTCGCCGGGGCCGATCCCGAGCCGCTTCAGGCCCGCCCTGGCCCGCGCGACCTGCTCCCGCAGCTCGCCGAAGGTGAGGTCGAAGTCGGCGCGGGTCTGCGGACCGGGCCAGCACCGCCACCTGGTCCGTGTCCTCGTCGCGCCCCACCATGTGCTCGGCGTAGTTGAGCCGGGAGCCGGTGAACCACTCGGCGCCCGGCATCTCGCGCGAGCCGAGCACCCGCTCATACGGGCGTGTGGGCCCGAATCTCGAAGAAGTCCCAGAGCGACCCCCAGAAGCCCTCCAGGTCGTCGACCGACCAGCGCCAGAGCTCGTCGTAGCCGGCGTGGTCGATGCCCCGGGTCTCGCGCAGCCACTCGAGGTAGCGGCCGAGCTGCGTCGTCTCGCGCACGTCGGCGGGCGGCGTCCACAGCACCTCTCCGATCTCCTCCACGCGGGCCACTCGCTCGCTGGCATATTGTCAGGTTGTCTGACTCTTAGCCCCTGGAGATCACCGAGTGGACCGACGAGGCCCGGGACGCCTTCCTGCGGGATCACGTCGATCAGATCTACGACGAGCTCACCGACGGGATGTCGAAGGCCCTGCGCGACGATCAGCTGCTCGACGCCGCCGCCGAGCGCTACCCGGGACTGGTCCCCGGCCGCCGCCGAGATGGCCGTCGAGGGCGAGCGCAAGCTGGCCGACAAGCAGGGAGCCGAGATCGCGCAGGGCGTCTTCATCTCCCACGTCCTCGCCTCCCCTCGCGCCGGGGCCCACCTGGTGTGGGCGATGCTCCGCCCCACCGCCGAGGCGCTCGAGCGGATCGACGACTTCCGCGCCACCGGCGCCGCCGACCTCGGCACGGTCCACGTCCGCCGCGAGGGCAACGCCGGCTACCTGGAGATCCGCAACCCGCGCCACCTGAACGCCGAGGACGACACGACGCTGTGGGCGACCGAGTGCGCCGTCGACCTGATCCTGCTCGATCCCGAGATCGAGATCGGCGTGATGCGCGGCGGCGCTGGTCGAACATCCGCGATACGCGGGATCGCGGATCTTCGGCGCCGGGCTCAACCTGACCAGTCTCTACCTCGGGCAGCTCCCGTTCATGTTCTTCATCACCCGCGACCTCGGCTACGTCAACAAGATCTACCGCGGCCTGTCGGCGGCCTGAGCACCGGCCCGGCGCGCCGGAGGAGACCACCGAGAAGCTCTGGATCGCCGCCGCCGAGACCTACGCGATCGGCGGCGCCTGCCAGCTGCTCCACGTCATGGACCACGTGATCGCCGCCCGCGGCTGCCGCCTCTTCCTGCCGGCCCGCAAGGAGGGGATCATCCCCGGGGCGTCCACCGCTGCGACTGCCGCGCTCGGTCGGGGACCGGCTGGCGCGGCAGGCGATTCTCTCCGGGCGAGAGTTCGAGGCCGGTGTCCCGCCCGCGGAGCTGCTCTGCGACGAGGTCGTCGAACCGGACGCGATGGACGACGCGCTGGACGCGCGCGTCGAAGCGCTGACGAGCTCGGGGCTGATCAACGCGGCCGCCAACCGCCGCGCGATGCGGGTCGGCGAGGAGCCGCTCGACGTCTTCCGACGAGTACATGGCGACCTTCGCCCGCGACCAGGCCCACTGCCACCTGAGCCCGGCGCTGGTCCAGAACCTCGAGGAGCACTGGAATGCACACGAGCGCAGGGTCTGACGCGGCGGTCTAGGACCCAGTCGAGACCGGACCGCGCGAGCGGCTTCGCGAGCTCCAGCTCGAGCGCCTGCGCTCCACGGTCGAGCGCATGCTCTCGCGCGCAGCCGCCGATCGCATCTCGCCTCGCCGAGGCCGGCGTCGAGGACGCGGCGAGATCTCCTCGCTCGACGACCTCGCCCGGCTTCCGTTCAGCCGCAAGTCCGGACCTCCGCGAGCACTACCCGTTCGGGCTCCTGGCGGTCCCGCGTGAGGAGCTCGTCCGCGTCCACGCCTCCAGCGGCTCGCACGGCAAGCCGACCATCGTCGGCTACACGCGAGCCGACCTCGATGCCTGGACCGAGCTGATGGCCCGCTGCATGACGATGGCCGGCGTCCGCCCCGGGATGGTCGTCCACAACGCCAACGGCTACGGCCTCTTCACCGGCGGGCACGGCTTCCACTACGGAGCGGAGCGGATCGGCGCCACCGTGATCCCCGTCTCGGGCGGCTTCACGGCCCGCCAGGCGATGCTGCTGGCCGACCTCGGCGGCCAGGCGCTCTGCGCCACCCCTTCCTACGCCCTGGTGATCGCGCAGGCGATCCGCGACGCGGGGATCGACCCAGACGACCTCGCCCTGGAGATCGGCCTGTTCGGCGGCGAGCCCTGGACGGACGAGATGCGCATGCGAGCTCGATCGCGAGCTCGGCATCAGTGCGGTCAGCTTCTACGGGCTCTCGGAGATGTGCGGGCCCGGGGTCGCGGCGGAGTGCCTCGACGCGCGCGACGGGCTGCACGTCCAGGAAGACCATTTCCTGGTCGAGGTGGTCGACCCGGAGACCGGCGAGCCGCTGTCCGAGGGCAGCGACGGCGAGCTCGTCTTCACCACCCTGCTGAAGGAGGCGCAGCCGCTGATCCGCTACCGCACGCGGGACGTCGGCTCGATCACCACCGTGCCCTGCTCCTGCGGTCGCACGCTGGCCCGCATCACCTCCCTGCGCGGCAGACTCGACGACATGCTGATCATCCGCGGAGTCAACCTCTTTCCCTCCAACATCGAGACCCTGCTGCTCGGCGTCGAGGAGGTCGGCCCCCACTACCGCCTGATCGTCGAGCGCCCGGGTGAGATGGATGAGGTGAGCGTCGAGTGCGAGCCGGCCGACCCTGAGATCGACCGCGCGGCCCTCACCGAGCGCCTCGAGGTCCTCCTCCGCGACCACACCGGAATCCGGATCCCGGTCACGGTCCTCGAGCCGGGCGGCGTGCCGCGAAGCGAGGGCAAGGCGGTCCGTGTGGTGGACCGCCGTCAGTCAGAGCGCTAGGTCTACGGCGCCGGGAAGGGCGGCTCGGGCACGCCGAGCTCAGCCTGCAGAGCCGCGGCCATTCCCAGCAGCTCCCAGTCGCTCGCCTCGGGACCGATCAGCGAGACGCCGACCGGGAGGCCGCTGGCCGACCCGACCCCGGCCGGCAGGGACGCCGCGGGAAGACCGGTCCAGTTCCAGTAGCTGGTCAGCGAGATCAGCTCGGCATCCGTACCCCAGTGGTCGTATCCGTCGCCGCGCTCCCAGGCCACCACCGGGACCGTCGGCTCGATCACGGCGTCGACGCCGTGATCGGAGAACCAATCGAGCCACGCGTAGGTGTCCTCGCGGCGCTGGATCTGCGCCTCCCAGTAGTCGATCGCCGAGGTGCCCTGCCTCTCTCCCTCCTCGATCCACTCGCGAAGCGCAGGCCGGTAGAGGTCGCGACGATCGGCGAGGCGGCGATGCCAGGCCGCCAGCTCGGCGAACAGGATGCGTGAGATAGGGGCCGCCGACATCGAGCTCGGCCGCCGGCGCCGGCACCTCGACGAGTCTCGGCCCCGAGCGAGCGGCAGGTCGCGAGCGCGGAATCGAGTCCGGCGGCGACGTCGGCGTCCAGATCGACCAGCGAGAGCCGCGGCGACAGCGCCAGCCGCTTGCCCCGGAGGTCGTCCTCCGATGGCGCTCCCCGCAGCCGGGTGATCGGCGCGAGCAGCGCGGTGCAGTCGCCGATCGTCCGCGCCATCGGGCCGGCGTGGTCGAAGCTCGGCGCCAGCGGGAGCGCGCCCCGGAACGAGGTCGTGCCGGAGGTCGGCTTGATCGTGGAGGTCCCGCACATCGCCGAGGGGATGCGAAGCGAGCCGGCCGTGTCCGTCCCGGTCGCCGCGGGCGTCATCCGGGCTGCGAGCGCCGCCGCCGAGCCGCCGCTCGAGCCGCCCGCCGTCCGGTCGAGCGCCCAGGGGTTGCCGACCTGGTCGGTGGTGCCGCCGACCGTGAACTCGTGGGTGTGGAGATGCCCCAGCAGGATCATCCCCGCCGCCTTCAGGCTCGCCCAGACTTCGCTGTCCCGCTCGGGGACCTCCTCGAACGCGCGGCTGGAGGCCGTCAGCGGCTTGCCGGCCACTGCATAGACGTCCTTCAAGCCCACCGGCATCCCGTGCAGGGGCGGGCGCTCGCCCGCGGGGACCTCATCCGCGCGCTTCGCGGCGGCGATCGCGTCCTCCTCGTAGACCCGGACCCAGGCGTTGATCGAACTCGGATCGCCCTCGTGGCTGTGCGTCCCGTCTCGCTCGGCGATCCGACGCAGGCAGGACTCCACGAGCTCGAGTGAGGAGAGCGAGCCCGCGTGGAGCAGTGAGAGGGCCTCGGTGACGCCGAGGTCGGCCGGGTCGGTCGCGCTCACAGCCAGGGCAGCATCTCCTCGACCCCGTCGATCACCGCGTCGGGGCGCTTCGCCTCGGGTACGCCGTCCAGGTCGAGCGAGCCGCTCATCCCGCTGCGAACGAGGATGGTGCGCGAACCGCCCAGACGCCCCAGCGCGATGTCCATGTCGAGGTCGTCGCCGATTACCACGTGCTGCTCCGACGGCACGCCGAGGCGCTCTGTGGTCGCCTCGACGGCGACGTCCGAGGGCTTGCCGACCACGATCGGCTCGACCTCGGTCACCTTCGCGATCGCCGCAGCCGTCATCGCCCCGCGGCTGAAGATCAGACCCTTCGATCCCCAGTAGCCCGGGCCGTAGTTGGCGGTGAGCAGGGGCGCACCGTTGATCACCGCCCGCGCCGCGGTCTCGAGCTCGTCCATGTCCACCTGGGGCACGTGGGCGACGAACACTGCCTCCGCCTCGTCGGTGTCGATCAGAGGGATGCCCTCCCGCTCCATCCGCCGCTTGATCTCGTCTGAGCCGAAGACCATCACCGGCCGGTCCGGCAGGTGGTGACGCAGATAGGAGATGCTGCTGACGACCGGCGTGAGCACTTCGTCATCCCGCACCGGCAACCCGTCGTCGCGCAGTCCAGCAGCGAAGGTCTCCGGGTCGAGGTGGCTGCCGTTGGTGAAGAGGACCAGCGGCCGACCCGAGGCCCGGATCGCCTCGATCACCGCGACGGCTCCAGGCAGCGGCTCGGATCGAAAGTCGACGCCGCGGTGGACGAGGGACCCGTCGACGTCGAAGACGAACCCCTTGACGTCCTCGAGCTGCATCAGTGGGCGGCGCCCTCGGTGACCATCGCATCGACCTGGTCGGCGGGCATGGTCAGGCGAAGGAGCAGCTCCTCGTCCGAGATCGCATCGCCGAAGCGCTCCCGGGCGCCCTCCAGGCTGAGCGGCTCGACATCCTTCAGCTTCGCGGCGCGCGGCATCGACAGCACCTTGTCGGCGACCTCCGGATCAACTGGGGCCGCGGGCTCGAAGAAGTGCCCGTGGAAGTACCGGATCATCTCGTTGGAGACCTTGCTCCAGCGCTCGTCGTAGATCACGTTCATCACCGCCTGGGTGGCGACGAACTGAGAGACCGGTGTGACCATGATCGGGTAGCCCATCTCCGCGCGGACGCGAGTCACCTCGTCGAGGGTGGCGTCGAAGAGCTCGGGCTTTCCGATCTCCTTGAGCTGGCGCTTGGTGGTCGACACCATGCCGCCGGGCATCTGGTGGCGGTAGTAGGCGGCGTCGTACTCGACCGGCCTGCCGAGTGGCAGGTCCTTGCGCTGAGCTAGGTTCCGGAAATGCTCGGAGACCTCGGCGAGCGCCTCCGTGTCGAGGTCATGCGAGTAGCCCTCCGCCTCCAGATTGTGGAGAGTGTTCTCGCAGGACGGGTTCGAGGTCCCGTTTGCCACCGGGGCCACCGCCGTGTGCAGGGTGCGCGTTCCGGCCTTCAGGCCCTCGACGTAGGCCAGGGGGCCGAGGCTGATGGTGCAGTGACTGTGCAGCTCGACCGGCCGCGGAGCGGCGGCCTTCATGAATCCCGGGATCAGCTCGTGGACCGCGTCAGTCGTGAGCAGGCCCCCGGGGTCCTTGAGGTAGAGCCGGTCGATGTCCTCGGAGCCGGACACCGCCCTGGCGCGCTCGAGGTAGTAGGCATGGGTGTGGACCGGGCTGATCGAGTACGTCAGCCCGACCACCACCTCCTCGACCCCCTCCTCCCTCGCCATCCGCGCGAGCCTCATCAGCGCCTCCGGATCATTCGACGGCTCCGCGATCTGGAAACGCCTGATCCCGTTCCGGGCGACGCAGCGGAAGACCAGCCGGATCACGTCCTCCCCGGCTGGAGTCCACGAGATGAACCGCATTCCGGTGGTGATGAAGTTGAGCGGCGTCTCGGGCATCGCCTCGCTGACCAGACGGATCCGCTCCCACGGGTCCTCCTGGTGGAAGCGGACCGAGACCGCCATGTGGGTGCTGGAGGTGAAGTCGAGCGCCCGGAATCCGACCCTGTCCATGGTCGGCGCGACGTCGAGCACGTCCGGCGTCGTCAGACCGGTCGCGCTCCAGAGGCTCTGGTTGCCGTCCCGGGTGGTCGTGTCGACGATCTCGACGAGATCGCCGTTCATCGGCTCTTGTCGGCGCCGAAGGTGCCCATCACCAGGTCCATCGCCGAGCGCGGCGGCTTCCCGTCCTTCGCCTTGGAGAGCTTCACGGTCACCGGGCGCGCCTGGAGCATGTAGAGCTCGCCATCGTCGCGCGCGATCGCCCACTCGATGTCCTGATGGCTGCCGAAGTGGCCCTCGATCTTCCGGGCGACATCCGCCAGCTGCCCGAGCTGCTGCTCGTCCAGGCACGCCTCGGCCTGGCGCTCTGCAGGGACCTCGGCCCGTGTGGCACCGCTGCCCGAGGGGTCGGGCAGATACTCGAGCTCCTTCGGCCCGATGGACTTGGAGAGGACCTCGCGCGTCACCTTGCTGACCCGATACTCGTCCGGCGTCACCTCCCCGCCGACCACAGCGAGGCCCAGGCCCCAGCTCGCGTTGACGGCCACGGTGCTCGGATCGCCGTTCAGCGGGTTGCACGTGAACATCACGCCGGAGACCCGGGCGTCGACCATGAGCTGCACCGTCACCCCCATCGCCGGCGCCTGCTCCTCCGTGGCCATCTCGGCTCGGTAGCTGACGGCCTCCGGGCTGTACAGGCTCGCCCAGCAGTCGCGGACGGCCTCGTAGAGCTGATCGATGCCTCGCACCCACAGAAAGGTCTCCTGCTGCCCGGCGAAGGTCGCCTCCTCCGAGTCCTCGCCGATCGCGCTGGAGCGGACCGCCACCGGCGGGCTCTGGTCGCCCGCCTCGGAGGACAGCGCCTCGTAGCCGCCGGCGAGCTCGTCGCGCAGCTCGTCCGGCAGGCGGCGTCGCTCGGATCGCCGCGGCGCACCTCTCCGCGTCACCAGTGAGGTCGACGCTCTCGACCGCGGCGAGGTAGACCTCCGCCGACAGGGCGAACCCAGGCGGCACCGGGATCCCAGCGTCGATCAGCTCTCCCAGGCTGGCGCTCTTGGCACCGAACCGTTGCTCGTCGGAGCGGCGCAGCTCGGCGAGCGCGCGAATCCGGTCAGCCGCCATCGCCGTTGCCGTCGAGGATCTGCACGACACCGGTGGAGCCGTCGACCCGGAGCATCTGGCCTGTCTTGATCCGCGAGGTGGCCGTCCCGGTCCCGACCACGGCGGGGAGCCCGTACTCGCGCGAGACGATCGCCGCGTGGGACATGATCCCGCCGATGTCGGTGACGGTTCCCTTGATCTTGCTGAAGATCGGCGCCCACGACGGCGAGGTGATCGTGCAGACCAGGATCTCGCCGGCGCGGACGTCCGAGATGCCCTCCAGGTCCTGGACCACGCGGGCCGGTCCCTCGATCTCGCCAGGGGAGGCCGCGTAGCCCGAGAGCTCCGCGCCGTCGCCGTCCTGGGCGCGAGCCCACGCCTCGAGGCGCTCCTTGGTGATGCCCCAGAGCATCACGATCATCGGGTCGTTGACCGCCTCGGGCATCGTCCCGAGAGCGGGCGGCGGCGTCCATTCGCCGAGCTTCTCCAGGAGCTCCTTGCGGCGCTCCGCGATCGGCGGCCAGCGATGCGGGCCGAGCGCATCCCCGCCCGTCGCCCACGTGAGCCCGAGCTCCTCCAGGGCCTCCATCACCTCATGGCGGGAGAGCTGGAAGATGTCCTCGCCGTCGGCGAGGAAGTCGTGCTCGGCCAGCAGCGGCCCCGAACTCGCGGATCTTGTTGAAGAAGCGCGACTGGAACCAGTAGTCGCAGTAGAACTTGTGCTCCTCGACGTAGGGAAAGACCTTGCGCGAGAGGCCGATCAGCTCATCGAAGGTCGGCTGCGCCTCCTCCTTCATCAGCGCCCGGTATTCGGAGGCGATCCGGTCCCTCTCCCTGACGATCTCCTCCGTCGGCCGGTCGATCTCCTCGCCCGCCTGGAGCGCGGCGATGTGCCCGATCAGTGACGCGTACGGGATGCTCGGGTCGTCGTTCCAGCTGCCGAAGTAGTGGTAGAGCCCGTCGCCGGTGCCCATGTTGAACCAGGGGTCCTTGATCTTCTCGAGCTCCTCCAGCCATGACTTGCCGGCGTCGCTCTTGCGCGAGCTCGGCGTTGATCTCGTCGGGCGTGCGCCCCTCCTGGAACGCGTCTGCGACCTCGGTCTCGATCGCCAGGCGGGCGAGCCGCCTCAGCTCCTCGTCGGGCTTGAACAGGTCGACGTCCACCCCGGCGACCATCTGCGAGATGTGCTGGTCGGGAATGTCGGGCAGCTGCTCTCGGCAGAACTCGGCGAAGGTCAGATAGGCGCCGTAGCCGAGCAGCAGGAACTCGAAGTGGTGCTGCCACATCAGCTCGGCGCAGTGGAGTCGCGTGGCGATAGGCGTCGAGCAACTCGATGTTCGCTGAGCTTGCGGTCGGTGAACAGGACCTCCTCGTCCTCGTACCGGCCGAGGGTCGGCACCTCGATCGCCTCGACCTCGCGGTTGAGCGCCTCCATCTTCTGACGCCACCCGACATAGAGCTCGTCCCAGTTGGAGAAGTAGTAGCCCGCTCGCTTCTGGAAGATCTCCGCGCGCTCGCCGATCTCCTCCGGGTCGGTGACCGGATTCGGCGAGATGTAGACGTAGCCGTTGACGATCCGGTAGTCGACGCCCATCACCGGCGGGACGGCGAAGGCGCGGTTCTGCCAGCCGGCGAACGCCGCGTACGGGTGATCGGTCTCGACGATGTCGAAGGCCGGCATCGGCAGGGGGAAGTGCATCGAGTTCCAGAACCAGAGGCGGTTCTCGTCCGCCTCCTTGCGGTGCTCGTCGAAGAGCGACCAGTAGGGGTACATCTCCTCCCAGCCCTCGCATCCCTGCGGGGTCTCGATCGAGAACGGGCTCGGGAACGCGCCCACCTCGGACGTCGCGCTTGCCATCTGTCTCTCCTTCTCCGTCGCGCCTGTGCGCGAGAAAACCAAGTCTATTGGCCTGTTTCCGGGTCGGGCCTGAAGCCAGTGTCGATGGTGATCGCTCCGCCGACGGCCCGTGAGACGCAGGTGACGATCGCCCCGCCCTCCTCCTTCTCCTGCTCGCTGAGGAAGACGTCGCGATGATCGAGCTCACCCTCGACGTCGATCACGGTCGCGGTGCAGAGACCGCACTCCCCCCGCAGGCAATCCCACATCATGTCGACGCCGTCGTCCTTCAGGGCATCGAGGAGCGTGCGGTTGCTTCGCACCAGCACGTCCTGATCCGCGTCGCGGACGTGGACCATGAACTCCTCCGGAGCGAAGACGCCGCCGGAGGCGAAGGTCTCGAACTGCAGGCGGTCCGCCCGGCGCTCGCGATCACGCCACTCCCGCTGGGCGGCGTCGCGCAGGCGCAGCGGACCGCAGAGGTAGAGCTCCCCGTCGGGGTGCAGGCGCTCGATCTCGCGCCCCGATGTCGAGCCGGTTGCCCTCCGCCGAGACGAACAGCTCCAGGCGGTCGCCGAGCAGCTCGGAGAGCTGTCGAGAAAGGGCATCTGCTCGCGCGTGCGCGCCGCGTAGAGCAGCGCGGAACGGCCTGCCGTGGCGCTCGAGCGCATGCGCCATGCCGAAGATCGGCGTGATCCCGATCCCACCGGCCACCAGCAGATACTCGGAGCGGCCGTACTGCAGCTCGAAGTGGCTCTTCGGCTCGGAGACCTGCGACGACTCGCCCGGGCTCCAGCGCGCGCACCCAGACCGAGCCGCCGCGGCTGTCGTGGATCTCCTTGACTGCGATCCGGTAGGCGCCGTCGACGGGTCCCTCGCCGACCAGCGAGTAGGAGCGGATGTCCGGCAAGCCGTCGATGTCGACCGCGATGTCGAGGTGGCTCCCGGTCTCATACGGGCGCACCCCGACGGACGGCTCGATCTCGATCATCCGGACATCGCTCGCGACGTCCCTGACGGCGCGGATCCGCGCCTCGCCGAAGTGGCCACCTGGCGTCGCCACCTCGGGTGTCGCGACCGTGGCCACCCGATGCCTCTCGCTCAGTTCACACCGAGGCGCTCGGCGTCGGCCTCGGTCGCCTCCACTCGGGTGGAGGTGCCCTCCTGCTCTGCGGCCTCGCCGGCGGATGCGCGGTACCGAGGATCGTCGCCTCCTCGGCGATCATCTTGTCGATCAGGCGGCGGGCCCACATCGCCCCGCCGTCGATGTTGAGGTTGTAGAACTGCTTCTCGGGGTGATCGTCGACGCCCCTCTGCTGCGCGGCGAGCACCACCTCGTCCTCGCCGAAGACGCCCGGTCACGCCCTCTCGGATGATCGTGGTGTAGCGCTGGTCCTCGAGCTTGTAGTTCCGCACGAAGGCCCAGAAGTAGTGGCAGGTCTTCTCGGTCTCGGGCGTCATCGTGTTGAGCACGTAGCCGTTGACGCCCTGCGAGCGATCGCCCTCCGGGGCGCCGGTGCCGGTCGGTGCCACGCCGACGTCGATGGCGATGGTGCTCGGCGCCTCGAAGTGGATGATCTGCCAGCGGTCGACGTTGGGGACCTCAGCCGGCTCCTTCTCGAGCTTCCACCCCAGCTGCATCCGCCAGAAGGGCGGCGGCTCGACGTCGGTCATCCACCGCGTGACGGTGGCCGAGTTCGGCCCGTGGGTGACCTCGAACGGAACCTCGGTGATCGAACGCTGGCCGATGCTGGCGCCGTGCACGAACGTCTCGTGGGTGAGGTCCATGAGGTTGTCGACGATCAGCTTGTAGCCGCACTCGAGGTGGATCAGCTTGCCGTCGCCGGCCCACTCCGGGTCGTCGTTCCAGTGCATGTCGGGGATCAGGTCCGGGTCGGCGAGCGCGGGATCGCCAGTCCAGACCCAGACGAAGCGATGCCGCTCCTCCACCGGATAGCGCCGCACCCGCGCAGCCGGGATTGATCGTCTTCTGTGACGGCATGAAGACGCAGCGCCCCTCCGGGTTGTAGACCAGCCCGTGGTAGCCGCAGGCGACGTTGTCGCCCTCGATCTTGCCCTCGGAGAGAGGCATGAGCCGATGCCAGCAGGCGTTCTCCAGCGCCACCGGCTGGCCGTCTTCGCGCCGGTACATGATCAGGCTGTGGTCGCCGATCCGGCGACCCAGCAGCTCGCGCCTGAGCTCGACGTCGTAGGCGGCCGCGTACCAGCAGTTGCGGCGGCCAGTCCGAGAGCTTGAAGGTCTCGGGAACCTCGCGGATGTCGCCGTCCGGGCTCCCGTTCGTTCCATTGGTCGTCGTCTGCATCTCATCCTCCTTCATTGAACCCCTACCCGCTGATGACGCCGCGCGGCTCGGCCAGCGCGGCCAGCACCAACTCGTCGTGCTCATCAGGCCTGACGTCCGGGAACACCCTGGCCACATTGCCCAGCGGATCAACGAGCACCGTGGAGCGCTGGTTTCCCCAGAGCACCCGGCCGCCGAGGTTGAGCTTGGTCCAGACCCCATAGCGCTCCGCGACCCGGTGATCGGTGTCGGAAAGCAGCGTGAAGGCGAGGCCGTACTTGTCGGCGAAGGCGCGCAGCTCCGAAACGGGGTCGGGGGAGACTCCTAGCACTACCGCATTCGCTGCTGCGTACTCGGCGGAGCGATCGCGCACCCCGCACGCCTGAGTGGTGCAGCCCGGGGTGTCCGCCTTGGGATAGAAATAAAGGACGACGGTACGGCCGCGGTGATCCGCCAGGGAGACCGGCTTGCCGTCCTGGTCGCTCAGGGTGAACTCAGGCGCAGGCACTCCGGCTTCGATCATTCCCGTGCCCGCCGCCGTCCGATCTGTATACACATCGCGCCTAGATCGTACCCCAACTGGCGCTCTCCACGCCTGCGATCTCGACACAGACATCGTTTCTGTATACAGGTCGGGTTCGCACAGGCGGCGGCGTCTACCGGGACGCCAATTCCACCGCGCTGCGCGCGGCGAGGCGGCGGACGACCTGCGGTTCGCGGAAGCC
>CAVZRH010000021.1:0-65159 GCA_963777575.1 uncultured Solirubrobacterales bacterium
CCGGGGTAGCCTGAGGGCAGTGGCCGATCAGGCCCCCCCAGCGGCCGAGCTCGAACCCGAGGTGCGGCGGATCGGGCGGTCGCTCGCGGACGCCTTTCCATCCGGGGCTCGGCACCCCATCCGCAATCTCGACGCGAAGGCGATGGAGTTGGCTACGCAGGACGACCAGCTGCGGTCGGCGCTCTTCCGGATGGTGGATGTCACCCCCGCGACGCGCTCGCTCGACGACCTCGCCGGCCACCTGCGCGGCTACCTCTCCGAGGTGGACGACCGGCCGTTGCCGGTCGAGACGGCGATGCGCATGACCAGCTCCGCAGCGGGGCGGCGGGCGCTTGGGGTGGCGGTCGCGGGCAGTGTCCGGCACATGGCGCACCGCTTCATCGTCGGAGAGACGCCCGCCGCGGCGCTGGAGACGATCGGCTCACAATGGAAGGACGGCATCGCGACCTCACTCGACCTGCTCGGGGAGGCGACGGTGACGCAGGCCGAGGCCGATCGCTACGCGGCCCGTTGCCGCGAGGCGCTCGAAACCGTCTCGGCCGACGCCGCCCGCTGGCCGCCGCGACCCGTGCTCGAGCAGGACTCGGTGGGGCCGGTGCCGCGCGTGAACGTGTCGGTGAAGGTCTCCGCTCTGACCCCCTTGATGCGCCCGGAAGCTCCCGCAGTCGGCCGCGACGACGCCGCCCGGCGGCTGCGACCGCTGCTACGGCTGGCCCGTGAGAAGAACGCCCACCTGCACGTGGACATGGAGTCGCTGGACACGCTCGAGGCGACGACGGAGCTCTTCTTCGAGCTGCTCGACGAGGAGGAGTTCCGCCGCGGCCCGTCAGTGGGGCTCGTGCTTCAGGCCTACCTGCGGGAGTCGCCCACCCAGCTCGATCGCATCCTGGACGGCGCGCGCGCCACCGGGCGCACGCCGCCGCTCGTGATTCGGCTGGTGAAGGGGGCGTACTGGGACCACGAGGTCGTGGAGGCGCGCCAGCACGGCTGGACGCCGCCGGTGTTCGAGGTGAAGGCTGAATGCGATCGCAACTTCGAGCGGCTCACCGGGCGGCTCGTCCAGGCCCGCCCGGCGGTACGGGTCGCGATTGCCTCCCACAACCTGCGCTCGGTGGCCTACGCGATGGCGGCGAGCCGCGCCGCTGGGGGTGAGGATCGCGATCTCGAGCTCCAGGTCCTGCTCGGCCTGGGCGACGAGCTCGCGCAGGCGCTGGTCGAGCACGGGATGCGGGTGCGGAGCTACTGCCCGGTGGGCGACCTGGTTGCCGGGATGGCCTATCTGGTGCGCCGTCTGCTCGAGAACACCTCCAACGAGTCATTCCTGCAGAACTGGCGCGAGGGCACCGCGCTCGAGGAGCTGCTCGCCGCTCCGTGAGCCTGCCGCCATTCGCAAACGAGCCGATCCTCGAGCTTCGGCGGGCGCCAGTCCGCGACTCCCTCCTCGAGGCGCTGCGCCGACTGGATGCTCGGCTGCCATTTCGCGTTCCCCTACTGATCGGATCCTCTGAAGGGGCGGACACGGGGTTCGAGTCAACAGATCCGGGAGCGCCCTCACGGGTGGTGGCGCATGCGGGACGCGCAACCGAGTCCGACGCAGCCGCAGCGGTTGAGGCAGCCGCCCGCGGGCACCAGGCCTGGGCCTCGAAACCCGCGGCCGAGCGTGCCGAAGTCCTGCGCGCCGCCGCCGCCTGGCTGCGGGAGCGGCGGCTCGAGCTCGCCGCGCTCCAGGTGCGCGAGTGCGCGAAGCCCTGGGGCGAGGCCGACGCCGACGTATGCGAGGCGATCGATTTCCTCGAGTACTACGCCCGCGGGGGGATCGAGCTCGAGCGGGGCCGCGAGCTGCTTCAGGTGCCGGGCGAGCGCAACACGATGCGCTACGCGTCGCGCGGTGTGGTGGCCGTGATATCGCCCTGGAACTTCCCGCTCGCCATCCCCACCGGCATGACCGCGGCCGGGCTGGCGGCCGGCAACGCGGTCATTCTGAAGCCGGCGGAGCAGTCCCCCGGCTCGGCGCTGATGCTCGTGGAGGCGCTGCGCACCGCGGGCGTGCCGCCCGACGCGCTGAGCCTGCTGCCCGGCTTCGGCGACGCCGGTGCAGCGCTCGTGCGGGACCCGCGGGTGCACGTGATCGCGTTCACCGGATCGAGCGCGGTGGGGCTCGAGATCGTGCGGAAGGCCGCCGAGACGCCGGAGGGTCAGGATCACGTGAAGCGCGTGGTGGCGGAGATGGGGGGAAAGAACTGCGTCATCGTCGACTCGGACGCGGACCTCGACGAGGTCGTGCCAGCGGTGGTCCAATCGGCGTTCGTGTACGCCGGCCAGAAATGCTCGGCGGCTGCGCGGGTGCTCGTTCACGAGGCCGTGCACGACGCCCTGGTGGAACGGCTCACAGGCGCCACCGAGGCGATGATCGTCGGACAGGCCGAGGACTTCACGACTGAAGTCCCGCCGGTGATCGAGCGCGAGGCGCGCGATCGCGTGGAGGGCTACGCGCGCACCGCGCAGGAGCAGGGCCGGCTGGCGGGAGAGGCAGCCGTCCCTCCTGAGGGGGGTTGGTTCTGCCCGCCGCGGGTGGCTTACGGGCTTCCGGACGGCTCGCCCGTACTGCGCGAGGAAATCTTCGGGCCGCTGCTCGCCGTCTCTCGGGTCGGGAGTATGGAGGAGGCGTGCGACGTCGTCGACTCGTTGCCCTTCGCGCTCACCGGCGGCCTCTTTTCCCGCAGCCCCGAGGTCGTCGAGTACGTCACCCGGCGAACGCCCGTGGGCAACCTCTACGTGAATCGCGGGATCACGGGCGCGATGGTCGCGCGCCAGCCGTTCGGGGGCAACAAGCGGTCGGGCATCGGCTCGAAGGCGGGCGGGCCGGACTACCTACTTCAGTTCGTCGAGCCCAGGGTGATGACCGAGAACACGATGCGGCACGGCCTCGTGGTCGAATGAGGTGTCCGAAGGTCGCTCGCAGGAAGGTTCGGATCCGGTTTGTCGTAACCGGGCCCTCGAAAGAGGACCCTCGGTCCTTCCGCGCTGGTTGACGGTCAGGACGTAGGCGCGGTTTCGCTGAGCGGGCGGTGGGAATCGCGGTGCGGGTGGACGGTGGCTCCTCGTGCCCTGAGTCGCAGCGCGTTCGCATAGATCCGCGCCAGCGTCGCGAGGGTCATGGGTGGATACGCGAGCAGCAGCCGGACCATGCGCGCCCGCGTCAGCTCGAGCCGCCGCAACGTCATCGTGGCGACGAACACGTCCCGGTCTCCCTCGAGATTGCGGATCTTGATGCGCAGCCTCTCGGCGGGTGCGCTCGCGGAGATCTCATAGGTCTGGTCCATCGGCTGGAAGGGGGAGACGTGCATCCGCTTCTCGAACGTGCCGACGATCGGCCCATCCTCGCCGCGCCGACCGTCGAGCACGTAGGCGGTGCGCTCCCCCCACGGCGTGTTGGTGACCTCCGCGATCACGGAGTCGACGCCGATCCCGTCGTCGCCGTGGAGAAACAGGAAGGACACCGGGTTGAAGCCGATGCCGAGATAGCGAGGATTGGCGAGCAGCCGGACGGGTCCGGCCGGTCTGCGACCGAGTCGCACCTGCGCCAGATCGCGCGCGCGGTCGGCCAGCGATCCGGACCCGCCCGGTAGATAGTCCATGTCGCGAAACCGGGCCGGCGCGGGCCGGCGTGCGGACCAGAGCGGGATCGAGTCCAGCAGTTCCGGGAGCTCGTCGAGATCGAGCAGCGGCAGGAAGAGCCGATAGCCGAACGAGTGGGAGACCGGACCGGTCCGACGGTGCGCCACCGAGCCCTCATAGACGGCCGAGCTCGTCATGCCGCCTCCGCCAGTGCCGCCGGGATCGCCTCTGCGAACTCAGTCTCCGATGCGGAGTCGTCCGGCTGCGGTAGTGGACCACGCGCTCCGAGCTTCGCGACCGCGCGCAGCGCAGACCAGACCCCGTCCTCGTGGAACCCCCAGCGCCAGTAGGCGCCGCAGTAGTGGGTCCGCCCTCCTGAGATCTCCGCCCAGCGGCCCTGAGCGGCGATTCCCTCCGGAGTGAAGACCGGGTGTGAGTAGCCGATGGTTCGGATCACCGCGTCGGGATCGATCGCGTCGCCCATGTTCAGGGAGACGAAGAAGTCGGAGCCCGCCTCGAGCGACTGCAGGCGGTTCATGTGGTACGTGACTGTCGTCCGGCCTGTTGGTCGATCGGCCAGGTGGTAGTTCCAGCTCGCCCAGGCGGCGCGGCGGCGCGGCATCAGAGTTGCGTCCGTGTGAAGGACAGCCTCGTTTCGCTGGTAGGGGATCGCTCCGAGGACGGCGGTCTCCGCGGGGCTTGGGTCGGTGAGCATTCGCAGCGCTCGATCGGAGTGCACAGCGATCACGACCTCGTCGAACGTCTCGCAAGAGTCGTCGAGGGTAAGGACGACCTCCCGAGGGCAGCGATGGATGCGCCGCACTGGGGCGCGAAGGTGGAGGCGGTCGCGAAAGGGCTCGGTCAGCGCCTCGACGTAGCGGCGCGAGCCGCCCGTGATCGAGCGCCAGGAGGGCCGATCGCGCAGCTGCAGCACACGATGGTTCTCGAAGAACTCGGCCAGGAAGCCGGCCGGGAAGGTCCACATCAGCCGAGGATCGGCGGACCAGACTGCGGAGGCCTGGGGGACCAGCAGCCGCTCTACGAAGTACTCCGAGTAGCCGCCGTCCGTGAGGAAGCGGCGAAGCGAGGGGCCTTGCCCGCCGCGGCCGACGAGCTTTCGGGCCTCTCGGTTGAACCGCACGAGGTCGTGCAGCATGCGGTGAAAGCGGGGGTCGAGCGCGTGCGCCGGGCGCGCGAAGAGCCCGCGTGGCCCGGTGGTCGCCCACTCGAAGCCGCCGTGCCCATCCGAGACCGAGAAGCTCATGTCGGCCGGCTGCGTGGCTATCCCGAGCTCGCGCAGCATTCGCTCGAAGTTGGGGTAGTTGAGCTGGTTGAAGACGATGAAGCCCGTGTCGACCGCGCGCGATCCCAGCGGAGTCTCGACATCGATCGTGTTGGTGTGCCCGCCGGCGTAGTCGCCCGCCTCGAAGACGCGGACGTCGTGCCCGACGCGGTGGAGCTCGGCCGCCGCGACCAGCCCGGAGACGCCCGCGCCAACCACCGCGACGCGCTTCGGATCGACGGTGCGCCTCATGCCCGCACCCGGTCGTCCGCCGGGGTGAGGACGGGCTTTCGCAGGCGTTCGCCGAGGCCTCTTTCGGCGTGTTGCCCGATCCGCTTGAAGGGCGCCCGCAAAAGAAGGTCGATCACCTGCCGGATGCCGCGAAGCCGGAGGTCGGCGTTCCACGTCACGGTGCTGGCCAAGGGCCCGACGGGCTCGATGCGAGCCTCGTCGCGAATCGACACCGAGTCGGTGCCGGCCGTGAACACGACGCGGCGAGGCGGATCGACCTCCACGGTTCGATAGGGGAGGGTCAGTGCCCTGCCGCGAAAGCTCACCTCGAGCTCGTACCGAGCGCTCTCGGTGCGGGCTTCGCCGTCGACCAACTCGACGTGGTCGACGCTGGGATCCCACTCCCGCACTGAGCGCAGGTCGGCGAGGTAGTGCCAGACTTCCTCCGCGCTGTGGGGTGCTTCGACGATTCCGGTGTATCGGGCCATCTCTTGTTCCTCCTCGTTCGTGGGCTCAGCGGATGGGCGTGGCCGAACGCCGCGCCTCCGATGCGGCCGTGAGGCGCTCGCACTCCTTCCAGACGCGCTCCCGCTCCTTGGCGGTCTCTTGCGTCGAGCGAAGGCGGTGCTCCGGGCGGGGCTGGCGGTCCTGCCAGAACCCGCCGGTGGGGGGCTCGAGCGCCGGCTCGGTTCCCAGCCAGACAATCGTGTCGGCGCCTTGGCGGGCGTCGCGCAGCAGCGGCAGCATCAGCCGCCGGAAGCGCGGCAGGGAGGAGCGGAGGCCCGGAGTGTCGACCCAGCCCGGGTGCATGGCATGAAAT
The DNA here is from genome assembly GCA_963777575.1 of uncultured Solirubrobacterales bacterium. Lineage (GTDB taxonomy): Bacteria > Actinomycetota > Thermoleophilia > Solirubrobacterales > 70-9 > DASUPK01. The sequence goes on from CAVZRH010000021.1 coordinate 5,952, forward strand.
GCGATCCGGTTGGCCGGAAAGTGCTCGCCCCAGACCCGGTTCAGGGCGACCTGGGTGCGCTTCGCGTGCGCGTAGAAGCGCGGACCGTCGTAGCTGCGGCGCTCCAGCTGGGGATCGTCGGCGTCGAGCCGCGCCGTGTACATGCCGCCGGAGGAGACCGTGATCACACGCGATGGAGCGGCTAGGAGCAGGACGGAAAGAAGCAGCGAGGTGAGCAGAAAGGGACCCAGCACGTTGGTCGCGAAGGTGAGCTCGACGCCGTCCGGGCTGTAGGCACGCTCCTGGGGAAGCACCCCGGCGTTGTTGACCAGAAGGTCGAGTCGGTCGCGGCGCGCCTGGAAGCTCTCCGCGAAGCGCCGGACCGAGGAGAGGCTCGAGAGATCGCAGACCTCGAGCTCGATCGAGCCGAGGGCATCGGGCCGCCGCGACGTGATTCGCGACAAGGCGCGCTCGCCCCGCTCTTGGTCCCGCACCAGCATGTGGACATCGGCGCCCGCCGCGGCGAAGCCCTCGCAGGCGGCCTCCCCGAGGCCTGAGCTTCCGCCCGTGACCAGCACGACCCTGTTCTCGAGCGAATCCGGAACCGGCTCGAGCGGGTGCAGACCGCGCAGCGCGAAGCCAATCCGCGAGTAGCCCGGAAGGACGGTGAAGTCCAGGGCGCGATCCAGAAGATTGGTCATCGCGTGCATGCCATCGTGCCTCCTTGTCCAATGCTCATCGAGAGTCTGTCTAGAGTTGACGGGCACGGTTGTAACAGCTAGGCTGAGGTCTGTCAAGAGTCTGTCCAGTGTCTGTCCCGTCCTCCACACCCGACGATGCCCCGCTTCTGCGGATCGGCGAGCTCAGCCGGCGCACCGGCGTCGGCGTGGACACGCTGCGCGCCTGGGAGCGCCGCTACGGCCTGCTGCGGCCGGAGCGCAGTCCCGGCGGGTTTCGCCTCTACGGGCCCGGGGACGAGGAGCAGGTGAGAGCGATGAAGGCGCTGATCGACTCCGGCGTGTCCGCCGCCGAGGCGTCGCGGCTGACGGGGCCGCCTGATCCGGCCTCTGTCGCAGCGGAGCGTCGCACCGACGAGGCTCCGGATCATGCACCTCGCCTGGGCGCTGCGCTTGAGCGCTTCGACGAGACGGATGCGAACGCGATCCTCGACGACGCCTTGGCGCGCTTCACCATCGACGCGGTCGCGAGCCGGGTGCTGCTGCCGGTGATGCACAACATCGGGGAGCGTTGGGAGAGCGGAGAGATCTCAGTGGCCCAGGAGCACTTCGCGACCGGTGTCCTCCGCGGCCGGATGCTGTCCTTGGGTCGCAACTGGGGGGCGGGTGCCGGGCCGCTGGCGCTGCTCGCGTGCCCTCCAGGTGAGCGGCACGACCTCGGGCTGATCGCATTCGGCCTCGTGCTGCGCGAGCGCGGCTGGAGGATCGCCTTTCTCGGAAGCGACACCCCGATCGAGACCATCGCCGACGCGGTCGCAAAGCTCGCCCCAGCCGCCGTCGTGCTCGCGGCGGTCACACCGGATGCGTTCGAGGCCGTCGCGGAACAGGTCCGCGACCTGGCCGCCCGCGTCTCGGTGCTGCTCGGAGGGAATGGCGCTGATGACGACCTCGCCGAGCGCCTCGGTGCGACGGCGCTCGAGCCGGACCCGGTTCACAGTGCGGGACAGCTCGCCAGGCCAGGATGATGGCCCGTAGTCGCACCGCGCTTGTCACCGGAGCGACCGGCTTCATCGGCGGCCGGCTCGCCACCGCTCTCGCCGCGGACGGCTGGAACGTCCGCTGCCTGGTTCGCGATCGCTCCCGCGCCGGCCATCTGGCCGATCGTGGGCTCGAGCTGTTCGAAGGGGACGTGCTCGATGCCGACTCCCTGCGGGGTGCGGGGGAGGGGGTGGAGGTGGCCTACTACCTCGTGCACTCGATGGGTCGCGGCGGAGAGGGCGACTTCGAGGACATGGAGCGCCGCTCGGCGACGAACTTCGCGGAGATGGCGAAGCGGGAGGGGGTCGGCCGGGTCGTCTACCTCGGCGGGCTCGGCGACGAGCCGCGCTCGAAGCACCTGCAGAGTCGCGAGCGCACGGCCGAGATCCTGCGGGAGTCGGGGCCCCCGCTGACCTACTTCCGAGCGGCCATGGTGGTCGGCGCCGGCAGCGAGTCCTACCGGACGCTCCGCTTCCTGGTCCAGCGCCTGCCGGCGATGATCGCGCCCGCCTGGCTGTCCACGCCGACGCAGCCGATCGCGGTAGACGACGTGGTCACCTACCTCAGCAGGGCGCCGGACGTCGAGAGCTCGGTCCGGGCGAGAGGTCCAGATCGGAGGGCCGGACGTCCTCTCCTACGGCGAGATGCTCGACCGGATGGCCCACGCGCTGGGAACGAATCCCCGTCCCAAGCTCCCGGTGCCGCTGCTGACCCCGTGGCTCTCGTCCCTGTGGATCGGGCTGGTGACCCCGGTCGACGCGAAGATCGCGCGGCCGCTGATCGAGGGTCTCTCGACTCCGACCACGGTCACCGACGACTCCGCGGCGGCCGAGTTCGGGATCGACCCGGTCCACTTCAGCGAGGCGCTCAGCAGGGCACTCGCCGAGGACCCGGAGATCGACTGATGGGCGGCGAGATCCGGCTGTTCCCGGACCGGCTCGGGAAGGTGCCGCGAACCGGCGCGGTGGAATCCGTTCAGGGCGCCGAGCTCGAGGTCCGCGAGCCGGTGTCGCGCCTGCTGACCCCAGCCTTCCTCCAGTGGGCGGCGGCGGAGTACTGGCGCCTGATCACACGCTTCACGCTCGGCCTGATCCGGGTGAGATCCGACGGTCAGGACCAGTGCGTCGTGCTGCTGGTGCGGCCGCTCGTCATGCTGCGCTTCCACTCGCCCGAATTCGACCTGCAGGGCGGCAGCGGCTCCGTCACCTGGCGCATCAAGCGGGGCATCCTGGTCTCACGAGAGGGCCGCGATCAGGGTTTCCTCCGACTGTCCCTCGCGCCGATCGAGTCGCCCGGTGGGAACGGCCAGGGCCGGATCAGCGTTCGCATGGAGGTGCACAACTTCTACCCCTGGCTCCGCGGCAGCGGGCCCTTCGCGAGGGTGGGGGTCTGGATCTATGCGCAGACCCAACAGCGCATCCACCGCGCCGTCACGCGGCGGTTCCTGCGCAGGCTCGCGGAGACGTGCGTATAGGCTGGCGTCACGGAACGCATGGACGCAAACGATCTCCTCAAGATCGCCGTTTCCGACAGCGGCGGGGTGCGCAGCCTGCGCCTGACGGGCGAGCTCGACCTGGCCGGCGTCGATCGGTTCGAGCGGCTGCTGGTCGCGGACGGGTCTCCCGAGACAGGGACGTTCGTCGTCGACATGCGGGGACTCACCTTCATCGACTCCTCGGGCCTGCGGGCGTTGATCATGGCCGACCAGCGTGTGCGCGCCGAGGGGGGACGGTTCGTCGTGGTCAAGGGCTCGAACCAGGTCAATGAGGTACTCGAGATGACGGGGGTCTCGAAGCAGATCGAGCTCCTGGACGAGCCTCCCGCCGGCTAGACCGCGTTCATTCAGGGAGTCGGCGCCGGCGGCTGGAGGTCCACCTCCAGCCAGACCGTGGTCCAGCCGCTCTCCCGATCGACTCCCCAGCGATCCGCGAGTCGCTCCGTCAGGAAGAGCCCCCATCCACCCGGCCCGCGTGCGGCGACCGGTTCCGGGACGTTGGCGCCGAAGCCCTCACCCGGATCGCTCACCTCGACGCGAAGCAGGCGGTCCGAGACCCGGACCTGAAGCCGGATCGGGTCGTGCGGCCGGAGCCGAGCGTGACGGACGCTGTTCGTGACCAGCTCGCTCACCAGCAGGCAGGCGTCCAGGTAGACCTGGGTGGGGAGGGCCTCAGCCAGCGGCGAGAGAGCTGCCCTCGCTTCTCCGGGGCACTTCGGGCCGGGCTCCAAGTCGACTGCTATCGATCCGGCCGGTGACGGCGAGGTGGTTCCGCCGTTGGACTCCTGCGTGTCGATCCGGCGCAGGACGACCACCGCCACATCGTCATCGGGCTTGCCGTTGTCGGCCATGGCCAGCTCGCCGAGCCGCGTCGCGGTCTCGCTCGCGCTGGCGCCGGCGCTCGATCGCAGCAGCTCCCTGATCCGTGCGGGGTGATCCTCCTTGGGGTCGCGTCGCTCGGCCAACCCATCGGTGAAGAGAACGAGCGCGTCCCCGGGCAGCATCTCGAGGCGCTGATCGACCAGCTCGGGGTCGGGGTAGATCCCCAGCAGCATCCCGCCTCCCCGCGGCACCTCCTCGATCTCCCCGCGGGCCCGGACCAGAAGTGGAGACGGATGCCCGCCGTTGCTCAGGGCCACACCCTGCTCGTGGTCCCCGACATCGAGCTGCACCATCACGGCAGTCATGAAGCGGTGGTCGGATCGCTGTTCGAGGATCGCTTCGTTCAGTTGTTGCAGCGCATCACTGGGGCCTGTCGCCTGGCGGCCGACGGCTCGCAGGGTGTAGCGAGCGAGCGCGGTCAGCGACGCCGCCTCCGGCCCCTTGCCGCAGACATCCCCGATCACCGCCACCCAACGACCGCCGCTCGTCTCGAAGACGTCGTAGAAGTCCCCGCCGGCCTCCTGCCCCTGGGCGCCGGCCCGGTACCAGCCGGCCGCCTCGAACTCGGGAATCTCGGGAAGCTGGGGAGGCAGCAGCTCCGCCTGGAGATCGTGCGCCAGGTGCTGCGCCCGGCGCTCGGCCCGCCTGCGCTGGTAGGTGACGCTCGCCAGGATCAGGCCGGTGAGCCCGACGATCGCCGAGAAGCTCTGGGCGAGCAGGAGGCCGTCGTCCCCCGAGCGCCGGAAGAAGGGCCCCGAGTCGTTGCCGGTGAAGCTCACGGCGATGATGGCGAAGGCCAGGGCGGCGACGGTCACGCCAGGCTGCAGGAACCTGAGCGCCGCCCAGACGATGAAGGGGAACGCGAGATAGGTGGCGGGAACATCATTGGAGAAGACCAGCAGCTCGATGCCGATGAGGGAGACGATCAGGGCCACCCCTTCGGCGGCGGTTCCCGGAAGATCGCGATAGGGCCAGTGGGTGACGAGTACGAAGATCGTGGACGCGATCAGCAGGTCGCCCCCCATGTCGCCGAGCCACCACAGGCGCCACGTCGTCAGCGTGCTTTCCGAGAGCGAGTCCCCGACGCTGAGGCTGGCGACGCCGATCGTCGCGCTGACCGCGGTGCTGATCACCGCACCGAGCACGACCAGCGCGAAGATGTCGCGCAGCCGCACCAGCCTGGGACGGAAGCCGACGCGTTCGAGCAGCCACGCCCCGACCACCGCTTCCAGCGTGTTCCCCACGGCGATCCCGGCCGCCGTGTAGACCGGCACGTCGGTGGTGACGTTGGCGAGGAAGGCTCCCAACAACACGCCCGGCCAAAGGCCTCGTCCCCAGAGGACCAGGGCGGCGAGGGCGATCCCTGTCGGCGGCCAGATGGCCGTCACGCTCTCGTTGGAGAAGGCGAGCGCCAGTCCGAGCTTCGCCGAGCCGAAGTACGACCAGCGCCAGGGCGAGCGCCAGCCCGAGTTCCCATCCGGAGGTGGCCTGCCGCCAAGATCGGATGGGCGCGGAGATCACACCGCCACTGACCCTATCGCGGCGTCAGCGCCCGATGTGGAAGCCGATCCGCTCGGGGATCGCGGCCAGGCCCCTGCTCAGCGGAGCGGCGGTCGTGCCGTTCTCCTCGGCCGCCTCCTTCGCCACCAGGCCGGCGCGGATCGCGTTGCCGCCCAGCCACGATGCCAACCCCGTCGGTACCCGGCGCGGCGCCGGGTCGACCAGGGCAAGCCGCGATTGCTCGTCCCGCCGGTCCAGGGCCAGCGAGGCCGCGGTTCGTCCCATCATCAGGGACGGACCGACTCCGTTGCCGGTGTAGCCGAAGACGCCGTAGACCCGGTCGGAGCCGACCGGAACGACCATCGGCAGGTGGCCGGGCGAGACGTCGATCGGTCCTCCCCAGGCGTGGGTGATCCGGCGGCCCTCGAGACCCGGGAAGAATGAGCGCAGGTGGGAGGCGACCTCGCCGACGACGTCGCCGTCGTGCTCGGTGCGCCGTCCGAGGCGTGCGCCGCAGGCGATCCGCCCCCCGCCCCAGCCGAAGGCGATCCGGCCCTCCGGCGTCGTCCGCATGTAGTGGACCATCGCCCGGCTGTCGGTGATGCATTCCCCACCCGTCCAGCCGATCTCCTCGAGGAGGTCCGGTACCGGCTCGGTCAGCACCATGTGGCTGGAGGTGACGGTGAGGCGCCCGCGCAGGGGAGAGCCGGCTGCGCCACACGCCGGCCCGAGGGCGAGGACGCACGATCCAGCCTGGATCCGGGCCTCCGGCGTCTCCGCCAGGCAACCCCAGCTGCCGGCGCGGAGCCGGCGAAGCGGCGAGCCCTCGAAGACCCGGATGCCGGGGCGCTCGGCGAGTCGATCCCGCAGGCCGAGCGCCAGCCGCGCCGGCTGAACGGTCGCCGCACCCGGGTAGAGCACGCCGCCACGGAATCGAGGCGACCGGCACCGGTCCGCCACCTGATCCGCACTCAGCTCCTGGGCCTGGTCGCCCTCCCCGAGCTCGCGACAGGCCTCGAGCGCCTCGTCCGGGACATGGTCCTGGGCGGGCGCCGCGGAGACCTGCAGGTAGCCGCTCTGCCGGTACCAGGCGTCCACCTCCTGCTCCGAGCAGAAGCGGCCGATCTCGTCAACGGCGTCCTGCGCGGCTCGCAGAACTCCCGCCTGCGCCCGCTCCCCCGACCCGATCGCTAAGGGTGTGCGCGCTGAACCACAGCGCGTTGGCGAAGCCGCCGTTCCGGCCGCTCGGCCCGTGCCCGCAGCGATCGGCGTCGAGCAGGATCACGCTCGCCTCCGGCTCGAGCTGGGAGACCTGCCAGGCGGTCCACATGCCGGTGTACCCGGCGCCGACCACGAGCACATCGCAGTTCAGGTCCCCGGCCGCGGGCGGGAGCCGGTGCCGCTCGCCCGCCTCCTCGAGCCAGTATCCGTGCGTGGTGTGCTCCATGAGCTGCGGATGGGCCCTACCGCTCGCCGCGGTACATCTCCGCGACCATGAAAGCCAGGTCGAGCGCCTGGCGGCGGTTGAGCCGAGGATCGCACGCCGTCTCATAGCGTTCGTTCAGCTCCTCCTCGGCGATCTCGTGGCCCCCGCCGATGCACTCGGTCACGTCGTCGCCGGTGAACTCGACATGGATGCCGCCCGGGTGGGTGCCGAGCGCGCGATGAACCTCGAAGAAGCCCGCCACCTCGTCGAGGATGTGGTCGAACCGCCGGGTCTTGTGCCCGCTGGGCGCCTCATAGGTGTTTCCGTGCATCGGATCGCAGACCCATGCGACCGGCGCACCGTGCTCGGTGACCTTCTCCACCAGCTGCGGCAGAACGCTCCGGATCTCACCGGCGCCCATCCGGGTGATGAAGGTCAGCCGGCCGGGTTCGCGACCAGGGTTGAGTCGCTCCACCAGCGCAATGGCGTCGTCGGCCGACACCGTCGGGCCGAGCTTGACGGCGATCGGATTGCGGATCTGACGGCAGAACTCGACGTGCGCGCCATTCAAATCCCTGGTCCGCTCACCGATCCACACCAGATGAGCGGAGAGGTCGTAGGGCAGGCCGGTGCGGACGTCGATCCGGGTCAGCGCCCGCTCGTAGTCGAGCAGGAGCGCCTCGTGGCTGGCGTAGAGCTCGACCCCGTGAAGCTCCTCCGAGTCAGCGCCGCAGGCCTTCATGAACGCGAGCGCACGATCGATCTCGCCGGCGAGCTGCTCGTAGCGCTGTCCCGCCGGGCTCTGCGCCACGAAATCCTGATTCCAGGCGTGCGCCTGGTGGAGGTCGGCGTAGCCGCCGCTGGCGAACGCCCGGCAGAGGTTCAGAGTCCCGGCCGCGCTGTTGTACGCCTGGAGCAGTCGCGCCGGGTCGGGTCGCCGCGCCTCGGGTGTGAACTCGAAGTCGTTCACGGCATCTCCGCGGTAGGCCGGGAGCTCGACGCCGTCCCGAGATTCGGTGGGGCGCGATCGGGGCTTTGCGAACTGCCCCGCCATGCGGCCGATCTTCACAACGGGGACGGCTGCTGCGTACGTGAGGACGAGCGCCATCTGAAGCAGCGTCTCGATCTTCGCTCGCACCGAGTCGGCGGCCGATCCCGAGAAGGTCTCCGCGCAATCGCCTCCCTGCAGGACGAACGCCTCGCCCGCGGCAACCGCGGCCAGGCGCTCAGTGAGCTGGTCGCACTCGCCCGCAAGGACGAGGGGCGCCTCTTCCGCCAGTTCCGCGGTGACATCTCCAACGCGCGCGGGGTCCGGCCAGTCCGGCTGCTGGGCGGCCGGAAGTTCGCGCCAGGCATCGAGATCGATCGGCTTGGTGGGCGGGCTCACGAGTTCAAGACTAGGCCGCTGCGCGGGCGCCCTTGGTGAGTTGAGCGATTAGTTTCCCGTCTGCACCGAGTCTCGTCTGATGTACCACGAGAGGAAGGAGCCGAGATGCCCGAGAACAAGGTTGGATCCCGCGAGGAGTGGGAGGCGGCGCGAGCTGAGCTCGCGAAGCTCGAGGCCGAGCAGGCCGAGCGCAACAACGAGATCAAGGACAAGCGCCGGGCGCTGCCCTGGGTCCCGGTCGAGAAGGAGTACGAGTTCGACACGCAGGAGGGGAAGAAGAGCCTCGCCGAGCTCTTCGACGGCCGCTCGCAGCTGCTCGCGTACAACATCATGTACGGGCCGGACTACGAGGTCGGCGCCTGCCCCGGCTGCACCAGCCTCGGCGACGAGTTCGACGGCTCGCTGGTCCACCTGAACCACCAAGATGTGACGTTCGTCGGTTTCTCCCGGGCGCCGATCGACCGGCTGAACGCCTACAAGGAGCGGATGGGCTGGCAGTTTCCCTACGTCTCGACCTACGACACCGATTTCCCGTTCGACTTCGGGCTCGCGATGACGGAGGAGCAGGCCCAGGAGGTACCCGAGGTCAAGGAGATGATCGATAATCCGCCCGACTGGTTGCAGGACTGGTCCGAGCAGGTCGGCGCCGATCTCAAGGACGGCCTCCGCGAGGGCCCGGGATTCATCGCCTTCGCTCGGGACAACGGGACCGTCTACCTCACCTACCAGGTGATGGCGCCCGACCCGTTCGTCGCGCCGTACCTCTCGTTCCTGCTCGAGCGCACGCCGAAGCCCGGCGCAGAGGACCCAGGCGCTCTGGCGGAAGGACGAGTACCCGGGCTAATCGCCGCTCGGTGACTTGCCCTTGGCGAGCAGCGCTGCCGCCGAGGGCTTCGAGGGCACCTTCGGGTTCTGGATCTGACCGAGGCGCTGAATCAGCCGCTGCCACTGATCGGGCTTGAGGATCTCTCCGAGCTGGCTCAGGTTCCCGCTCGTCGAGAAGGTGTAGCCGACGTGGATGTGGTTGTAGTGGTCGGGCAGGATGAAGGTCGGCGGGCCGAGATCCATCAGGGAGATGATCTGCGCGGGGCGCATCGCGCCCTGGAGCAGGAGCAGATCCTTGATCACCGCCTCGGTGATCGATCCCGGCCCCTGGTGTCCGGTGATCGGGATGCCGTTGACAGCGGCGATGTCGACCGCGCAGCCGTACGAGTGGGCAGAGACGTTGCCCGAAGCGTCAGGTACGAGTGGCCGCACTTGAGCGAAGTGATCGTGAGTCGGTAGCCCTTCGCGACGAGGTACTCCATCACCGCGAGCACGCGCCTGTCGATCTGGCCGGTCCGGATGTCGTTGCGGCCGCAGCTGTAGATCGAGAGCTTCGGGTCGGCGAGTACGCGCTGCATCAGCGCGGCCTTCGACTCGAGCAGAACCTGTCCGACGGTCGGTTGAGAGCCGAAGGGGTTCTTGTCGTTCGCGCGATAGATCGCGGTGGTCTCGAGCAGCTTCCAGCCGTCGAGGATCGGCTTAGGATCGATGCTGGGAGCGCCGCGTCCGGCAGGCCTGATTGCGAAGTTGAGCTGCGGCGGGCCGGCCTGCGTCTAGCCGATGCGACCGATCTCCGACTTCCGACGACGTGGGATCCGATCTTGAGCGGCTTCAGCTGCATTGTCTTCGGGTCGAAGTTGAAGGTCTGGGTATCCTGCGCGGGCTGGGCGCCGAGAGGCATCGGGGCGCGTCTGCTGAAGCCCCTCGAGCTTGAAGGCGCCGGCGCCCAGCTTCTGCTGACGAGGCACCGGATGCATCTGGGAAATGAGTCGAGTTAGAGTAGGTGTAGCGGTTGCCGTACGCGTCCTCGAGGACGATGAAGTTGCCAGGTCCTGCTATTGCCATCTTCTTGATGACCCATCGTTGACGGTGACCCGGACTCCATCTCGAGTAGATGTTGATGCTTCGGCGGCTGGCATCTGACTGGATTACGTCCGCGGCGTTGCCGGCGGCCTTGCGCTGGGTGGTCGACCGGGCGAGGGCAGCGGCGTCGTTGATGTCGTCGGCGTAGCGGGCATTCGCGGCGACTGGGAAGTGAGCGCCTCGGTGAGGCTGTGAGCGAGCCGACCAGCGCATCCGGAAGGCGCCGTATTGCTGGGCGCCAGCAGGACCTCGTCGGCGTACCAGTCGGCGTGGTTGTAGGCGAGGATCGCTTGGCGGATGTCGTGATCTCCACCTGCGGCCCTCAGGTAGCGGGCGCAGCGCAGATCGCGTCGACCGGGTTGTACGGATCCTTCCTGCCGTCGTTGTTGGCATCGACACCGTAGGCCGCCACGTGGAGGGGATGAACTGCATCCAGTCCTCGGCCCCCGCGACGACACGTTGAGGTTGGTGCCGAAGGCCGTCTCGATCTTGTTGATGGAGGCCAGTACCTGCCACGGGATGCCGTACTCGGTGCCGCAGGACTGATAGATCGGGAGCAGGAAGGGCGGGATCTCGAAGGAGTCGATCACCGGGTTCGGAACCCCGATCAGGGCGATCCGAACGTCGCGGTGGTTATCCCCGGGTTCTGATGCGTCGGCGTGCCGTTCGGGTTGCGCAGGACAGGCTGAGTGATCCCGGTGCCTTGATCCATCACGACGTCCTTGGGGGTCTGACGCTCCCTACCGCTCGCCGCGGTACATCTCCGCGACCATGAAAGCCAGGTCGAGCGCCTGGCGTCGGTTGAGCCGGGGATCACACGCTGTCTCGTAGCGTTCGTTCAGCTCCTCCTCGGCGATCTCGTGGCCCCCGCCGATGCACTCGGTCACGTCGTCGCCGGTGAACTCGACGTGGATGCCGCCCGGGTGGGTGCCGAGCGCGCGATGAACCTCGAAGAAGCCCGCCACCTCGTCGAGGATGTGGTCGAACCGCCGGGTCTTGTGCCCGCTGGGCGCCTCATAGGTGTTTCCGTGCATCGGATCGCAGACCCAGGCGACCGGCGCACCGTGCTCGGTGACCTTCTCCACCAGCTGCGGCAGAACGTTCCGGATCTCGCCGGCGCCCATCCGGGTGATGAAGGTCAGCCGGCCGGGTTCGCGACCAGGGTTGAGCCGCTCCACCAGCGCAATGGCGTCGTCGGGCGACACCGTCGGGCCGAGCTTCACGCCGATCGGATTGCGGACCTGACGGCAGAACTCGACGTGCGCACCATTCGGATCCCTGGTCCGCTCACCGATCCACACCAGATGAGCGGAGAGGTCGTAGGGCAGGCCGGTGCGGATGTCGATCCGGGTAAGCGCCCGCTCGTAGTCGAGCAGGAGCGCCTCGTGGCTGGCGTAGAGCTCCACCCCGTGGAGCTCCTCCGAGTCAGCGCCGCAGGCCTTCATGAACGCGAGCGCACGATCGATCTCGCCGGCGAGCTGCTCGTAGCGCTGCCCGGCCGGGCTCTGCGCCACGAAGTCCTGATTCCAGGCGTGCGCCTGGTGGAGGTCGGCGTAGCCGCCGCTGGCGAACGCCCGGCAGAGGTTCAGAGTCCCGGCCGCGCTGTTGTACGCCTGGAGCAGTCGCGCCGGGTCGGGTCGCCGCGCCTCGGGTGTGAACTCGAAGTCGTTCACGGCATCGCCTCGATAGGCCGGGAGCTCGACGCCGTCCCGAGATTCGGTCGGGCGCGATCGGGGCTTTGCGAACTGCCCCGCCATCCGGCCGATCTTCACAACGGGGACGGCTGCTGCGTACGTGAGGACGAGCGCCATCTGGAGCAGCGTCTCGATCTTCGCTCGCACCGAGTCGGCCGCCGATCCCGAGAAGGTCTCCGCGCAATCGCCTCCCTGCAGGACGAACGCCTCGCCCGCGGCAACCGCGGCCAGGCGCTCAGTGAGCTGGTCGCACTCGCCCGCAAGGACGAGGGGCGCCTCTTCCGCCAGTTCCGCGGTGACATCTCCAACGCGCGCGGGGTCCGGCCATTCCGGCTGCTGGGCGGCCGGAAGTTCGCGCCAGGCATCGAGATCGATCGGCTTGGTGGGCGGGCTCACGAGTTCAAGACTAGGCCGCTGCGCGGGCGGCCTTGGTGAGTTGAGCGATTAGTTTCCCGTCTGCACCGAGTCTCGTCTGATGTACCACGAGAGGAAGGAGCCGAGATGCCCGAGAACAACGTTGGAACCCGCGAGGAGTGGGAGGCGGCGCGAGCGGAGCTCGCGAAGCTCGAGGCCGAGCAGGCCGAGCGCAACAACGAGATCAAGGACAAGCGCCGGGCGCTGCCCTGGGTCCCGGTCGAGAAGGAGTACGAGTTCGACACGCAGGAGGGCAAGAAGAGCCTCGCCGAGCTCTTCGACGGCCGCTCGCAGCTGCTCGCGTACAACATCATGTACGGGCCGGACTACGAGGTCGGGGCCTGCCCCGGCTGCACCAGCCTCGGCGACGAGTTCGACGGCTCGCTGGTCCACCTCAACCACCAGGATGTGACGTTCGTCGGTTTCTCCCGGGCGCCGATCGACCGGCTGAACGCCTACAAGGAGCGGATGGGCTGGCAGTTCCCCTACGTCTCGACCTACGACACCGATTTCCCGTTCGACTTCGGGCTCGCGATGACGGAGGAGCAGGCCCAGGAGGTGCCCGAGGTCAAGGAGATGATCGAGAATCCGCCCGACTGGCTGCAGGAGTGGTCCGAGCAGGTCGGCGCCGATCTCAAGGACGGCCTCCGCGAGGGCCCGGGATTCATCGCCTTCGCTCGGGACAACGGGACCATCTACTTCACCTACCAGGTGATGGCGCCCGACCCGTTCGTCGCCCCGTACTTCTCGTTCCTGCTCGAGCGCACGCCCAAGCCGCCGCCCGAGGACCCGGGGAGCATCCGGCGGAAGGACGAGTACCCGGACTAGGTTCGGTCCTCTGCGCTGATCAACGCCACCGGCAGCCCGAGCTCGGCCTCTCGGCGGACGGTCGCGATCCTGCGGCCCGGCTGGACGGCGTCGTGAATCGAACCGAGGTGGTCGCCGAGCAGCTCGGCGGCCGCCTCGAGGTCCCGGACGGCGAACGTGATCCCCCAGAAGCGGGCCGGGCCATCCTCAACCCGCGCGTGCTCAACCACCTCCAGGATCACCTCGCCGAGGCGAAAGAACCCCTGCCGCAGCAGCCCGTCAGCTGTCTCGACCTCACGCACCCGCCGGCGCTCGACCCCGACCTGATCGAGAGCGCCGGTCGTCCTGTCCAGCTCCGGCGTGAGGACGACGAGGTGATCGATCTGGGTGACGCCGGCCGGGTGAGACCCGCCGGCGGGCGCTGGTACGTCCGCCGGCGCTGCCTGCGGCAGCCCGTCGATCTCGCCGCCAGCCGGTGAGCTGAGCCGCCACCCGACGATTCCCTCTCCGGGCTCGAAGTGGAGGGCGACCGTGCCCGCCCGGCTCGCATTCCCCTCGATCGCGAAGCCGGCGCGAGCCCACGCCGCCGGATCCGATCCGATGGTGATCTGCTCGATCTCGATGCTGGGCACAGACCGCGCGCTAGTCCCCGGTCGGCCGCTTGCCCTTGGTGGGGACCGCGGCGGCCGAGGGCTTCGCCGGCACCTTCGGGTTCTGAATCTCCCCGAGGCGCTGGATCAGCCGTTGCCACTGCTCGGGCTTGAGCATCTCCCCGAGCTGGCTCAGGTTCCCGCTCGTCGAGAACGTGTAGCCGACGTGAATGTGGTTGTAGTGGTCGGGCAGGATGAAGGTCGGTGGCCCGAGGTCCATCAGGGAGATGATCTGCGCTGGGCGCATCGCGCCCTGGAGCAGGAGCAGATCCTTGATCACCGCCTCGGTGATCGACCCCGGCCCCTGGTGCCCGGTGATGGGGATGCCGTTGACAGCGGCGATGTCGACCGCCGAGCCGTATGAATGAGCCGAGACGTTGCCTGAAGCCGTCAGGTACGAATGGCCGCACTTGAGCGCCGTGATGGTGAGTCGGTAGCCCTTGGCGACCAGGTACTCCAACACCGCGAGCACCCGCCTGTCGATCTGGCCCGTCCGGACGTCGTTGCGGCCGCAGCTGTAGATCGAGAGCTTCGGGTCGGCGAGCACCCGCTGCATCAGCGCGGCCTTCGACTCGAGGAGAACCTGGCCCACGGTCGGGTCCGACCCGAACGGGTTCTTGTCGTTTGCCCGGTAGATCGCGGTGGTCTCGAGGAGCTTCCAGCCGTCGAGGATCGGCTTCGGGTCGATATTGGGAGCGCCGCGTCCGGCCGGCCGGATCGCGAAGTTGAGCCGCGGCGGGCCGGCCTGCGACTTGCCGACGCGTCCGATCTCCGAGCCCCCGACGACCCGGGATCCGATCTTGAGCGGCTTCAGCTGCATTGTCTTCGGGTCGAACTGGAAGGTCTGGTTGTCCTGCGCGGCCTCGGCGCCCGCTGGGGCCTTCGGGGCGGCGTCCCGCTGCGGCCCCTCGAGCTTGAAGGCCTTGGCGCCCAGCTTGTGCTGACGAGGCACCGGATGCATCTGGGAGATCGAGCCGAGCTGCGAGTAGGTGTAGCGGTTGCCGTAGGCGTCCTGGAGGACGATGAACTTGCCGAGCTCCTTGCTCTTGCCCATCTTCCTGATGACGCCGTCGTTGACCGCGACCACCGGAGCGTCCAGGCTGGAGTAGATGTTGATGCTCCGGCGATTCGCATCGGACTGGATGACGTCCGCGGCGTTGCCGGCGGCCTTGCGCTGCGTCGTCGACCGGGTGAGGGCGGCCGCATCGCTGATGTCGTCGGCGTAGCGAGCATCTGCTGCCACGGGGAAGTGAGCTCCTTCCGTGAGGCCCGTGAGAGAGCCGACCAACGCATCCGGAAGGCGGCCATACTGCTGCGCTCCCAGCAGCACCTCATCGACGTACCAGTCGGCGTGGTTGTAGGCGTACACCGCTTGGCGGATGTCGTGATCCCCACCCGCGGCCCTCAGGTAGCGGGCCGCGGCGCAGATCGCGTCGACCGGGTTGTACGGATCCTTCCTTCCATCGTTGTTGGCGTCGACTCCGTAGGACGCCCAGGTCGAGGGGATGAACTGCATCCAGCCCTGGGCCCCGGCCGAGGAGACATTGAGGTTCGTGCCGAAGGCCGTCTCGATCTTGTTGATCGACGCCAGTACCTGCCAGGGGACCCCGTACTCGGTACCGCAGGACTGGTAGATCGGGAGCAGGAAGGGCGGAATCTCGAAGGAGTCGATCACCGGATTCGGGACCCCGATGGGAGCGGGTCCAAAGGTCGCGGTGGTCAGGCCCGGGTTACGAGGCGTGGGCGTGCCATCCGGGTTTCGCAGGATGGGCTGGGTGATGCCGTCGCGCTGATCCACCACCACGTCCTTGGCGGTCTGCCGCTCCCCCCTGTGTTTGGCGAAGAGGCCCTTGCCGCCGCCCTCTTGCCGGTCTTGCCGCCGCCGTTCGCGCCGGCAGAGGATCCGCCCGAAGTCGACCCGCCCCCGGCGGTTGCGCTGCCGCCGCTCGAGCTGCCGCCGCTGGAGGCGCCGCCGCTCGAGCCGCCGCCACCTGCGCTACCGGTGGAACCTCCGCCGCCGAGGTTCGGCAGCTTGGGGACCTGGACGTTGGTATCCGGGAGCGGTTGTGGCAGCGGCTCCGGAAGCTTTGGCGCGGTGACGGTCAGGTCGCCGACGCCGACGCTCAGCGAGCTGGCGGTACCGGCGCCGAGCACAGCCAGCGCGCTGCCCAGAGCGATTGTCAGTAGGAACCGCTTAGCCATCCTTGGCGCACACCCTTGGTCACCTCTCCGAACTCCCGTCTCGCACATGCCCCCAAGCGGAGGCCTGAATCGGATCCTTGCGAATCGGTTCGGTTCATGCGCCGGTTCCCCGACGCTCCGATGGGACGCAATCTGGGCCTCGACCTGAGCTTGAGGGCTCGATCGGGTGACCGAGCTGATCAACTACCGGAATGAAGGTGCTGCTCGCGGCCGTGGCGGTGTGCCTGATCGGTGCGGTGGTGCTCGGCTACCTGCTGGTCGATCCGCTCGGCGACGAGTCGGATCCCACGGTGGACCGCCACCTCACCGGTACGGCCTGCGAGCGGCTCGCCGAACTGGCCGGGCAGCTCGCGGAGACCGACGACAGCGTCAACGAGTTCCTGCTCGACCTCGGACAGCAGGCGGCCGGCATCAGCAAGGGGCGGCGCGCGCTCACCGACCTGGCTCGCGGCGGCCGCAATCGGATCCCGGGGAAGGGGTTCAAGCGACGTTTCGACGACGGCAGCATCGGGCAGGTCCGCCACTTCGTCGGCTACGCGCGGGCCTCGATGTTCGGCGGGGGGAGCCTCACCCGCTGGATCTCCGAGAACCTGCGGCACGATCCGCCCGGCTCCCCGGACGGACGCCTGGGCGAGCAGGGCATCGAGTTCACCCAGGGCCTGATCGCCGGCCGGCTGCAGCTCTCTGAAGCCTCCGTCTGGCTCCGGGGTCGTCTCTGCCGTCCGCCGAGCGCCGACGCGTCCGGCTAGCGCGAATCGCGCCAGGACCCGAGGTCGGCGTGAGGCTCAGGCACGCTGCTCGGCTGCGCGCCTTGCGAGGCCCTCCACGAACAGGTCGAGGAGCAGCTCGAACCGCTCGTCCTGGTCGCCCATCGCGAAGGCGTCGGCGACCTCGGTCAGGTTCGGGAACTGGTCCGTCGGGAGCGACTCGAGATAGCCGCGGACCATCTGGCCTGCCTCCTCCCGCGGCGGCGCGCTCGGTGGTGCCTCCTCATCGAACCCGGCCTCGTCCATTGTGAAGCCGTTGACGACGGAGATCAGCAGGAGGTAGCTCTGCACGGCCAGCTCGTCGGGGACGCCGCCGCCGCGCAGGATGGCCAGCACCCCCTCAGAGAGGCGGAGGGCGTTCGGGCCCATCGGGATCCGGCCGATCGAGATCTGGACGATGTCGCGGTGTCGGAGGATGGTCCGGCGCATCACCCTCGCGACCTCCTTGAGCTGCTCCTGCCAATGCTCGGGCTCCGGATCGGGGACCTCCTGCTCTCCGATCACCTCCTCCATGACGAGGTCGAGCAGCCCGTCCTTCGAGCCGACGTGCCAGTAGAGCGACGCGGCCCCCGTGTTGAGCTCCTCGGCGACCCGGCGCATGCTGAAGACGCCGAGACCGTCCCTGTCGAGGACGCGTAGCGCCGCGGCGACGATCGCCTCTCGGGTCAGCGGATCGCGCCGTCGGCTGCCCGCGCGCTCCGGGACCCGCTGCCAGGGAGGAGTGGGCAGTCCCGCCTGTCCATCCCCGGCCTCCTCGTTCGTCGTCCTCTTATCGGGCTCATCGATCATCTCGAACAGCGTACTGCTGTCGAACGACGTTGCAGAAAGCCGTGAGTCATGCTAGAACAGCGTTCGAGTTCAAACAGTATTCGTCTACCGATGGGCGTTCGACAGGAGGAAGCGAGATGGAAGCGGCGGCGGGTGGTGATGCGAACGGAACCGGAGGGATATCCGTGGGAGATAGCGCAGCTGTGAGGGCCGACGTCTCTTCGCGCGCGCGGCCACTCGAGCGGGAGTACGCGCGGATCGTCGAGCGCCATCGCGACGAGCTGCACGCCCATTCCCGTCGCATCCTGCGCTCGTCGCAGGATGCCGAGGACGCCCTCCAGGAAGCGCTGCTGCGCGCCTGGAGGGCGCTGCCCTCGTTCGAGGGACGGAGCTCGCTGCGGAGCTGGCTCCAGCGGATCGTGACCAACACCTCTCTCGACGAGGCCAAGCGGCGCCCCAAGCGGGTCGTCCCGATCGATGTCGACCAGGCGACGCCTGCCGACAACTGGCAGATGCCGGGCCTGGAGCCGGCCACGGAGGGGCGCTACCTGACCAGGGAGGACTTCGAACGGTCGCTCGTCGTCGCGATGCGAGTTCTGCCAGCCCGGCAGCGTGCGGTCCTGATCCTGCGAGAGGCGCTCGGCTTCTCCGCGCGGGAGACGGCGAGCCGGCTGGGGATCAGCGTCGCCGCCGCGAACAGCCATCTACAGCGCGCCCGCGCGCGGCTCGAGGGGAGGCTCGACGGGCTGCCGACGGAGGAGACGCCGAGCTCGCTCGAGGACGCGCGGCTGCGCGAGCTGGTCGAGCGCCATGCGGAGCTCTGGGACCGGAAGGACATCGACGGACTGGTCGGGGTACTCGCCGAGGAGGCGGGGGAGGGCGAGTAGCGCCGTCCGGAAAGAGCGGCGGTGGGCTCTAGCTCAGTGCTTCTTCTTCTTGCCTTCTGGGTCTATTCGGACTTCTGGTTCATCGGCGAGAACGACCAGGGTGCGCACGTCCGCGTCCACTTCTTCCCGGGGGCCCAGGTGCCGATCCCGCAATGAGCGCGGATCTTGTGCGGTGAAGTCACAAGGCTGACATCAGGTGACTGGCTGCTGCGCTATTACTGAGTAGCCAGACTCATACATTCGTTGAGGAGGAGACGATGAGAAGGGGGATACCGGGGCGAGGCGGCACAGAGGACCGCTCGTTCGCAGTGCAGACCGAGAGCAGCGAGGCCGTCGAGCGCGTACAGGTGCTGGGAGAGATCGATCTCTCGGTCGTCGATCAGCTCGACAGCGAGATGCGCCGCGCCGAGGCGACCAGAGCGAGGAAGATCGAGCTCGATCTGGATCAGCTCGACTTCCTGGATGCCTCCGGCATTCGGCTGCTGCTCGCTCTCGACCGGCGGTCCCGCAGTAACGGCGGCCGCCTGCGCATCAGGCCGGCAAGCTCGCCGCAGGTCCGGCGGATGCTGGAGCTGACCGGCGTGGGCGAGCGCTTGCCGATCGAGGCGTAGCCGCGTACCGCGTCAAGTCCCCGCGTAGGGTGTTCGTGGGGAAGGCGTGTCGCTCGTCCGAAGAAGCTCGATAACTGCCGTAATCACGCTCCTGGCCATCGCCATCGCCGGGGCGGCGGTCCTGCCCACCGCGGCCTCGGCCCGGAGCCGTAGCCAGGCGCACTACCTCGCCGCCGCCAACAAGGGCGTCAAGCAGGTTCACAAGTGGTGGAGCCCTCGCATGCACTGGTACCGCGCGGTGCTCGACCAGGGCAGAGTGGCCTCGCTGTGGGGGATCGTGCCGCTGTTCGAGGCCCTCAACGGGCTGCAGATCGCGCAGCCCTCAAACCGCCATCGACGCCAGCTCAACCGCTTCGCCCGGGGGGCCGAGCGCTACCTGAACCCGAACCTTCAGCCCGTGCCCGGCTTCGGGCCGAAGCCGGGGCAGCACAACCCCGGGAAGACCACCTGGTTCGACGACAACGGCTGGTGGGGCCTCGCGTTCCTGGACGCCTATCGCGCAACCGGGAATCCGCGCTATCTCTACGACGCGGAGGTCGCGCAGCGGTTCATCAGCGTCTCAGGCTGGGACACCACGCGGGTCGGCCGGGGGGCATCTGGTGGAACACCAATCACAGCTTCTACGCGGGTGAGTCGCTGGCGGGAGGGACGCTGCTCTCCGCCCGGCTCTACGCGCTCACCCACATCCAGGCCTACCTCGATGACGCACTCAAGTTCATCGCCTGGGGCGACGTCTGGCTGACGGATCCGGCCACCGGGCTCTACGCGCGGCTTCGCAAGCCCAAGACCTACAAGACCGGATCGACCTCGGGCGCGCCGCCCACAGGGCCCGGCTCCACCTCGCCGGCCGCCGCGGCAGCGGCGGACGAGCGCGCGCTGAGCGCGAACCCGGACGAGGCGGCGAAGCTCGAAGCGTCAGGGCAGTCGGTGCCGGCGCCGGGCGAGGCCAGCTCGGCCTTCAACAACTTCCCGCCCTTCGCCCCCTCGCCGATGCCCTACGTCAACGGCCCGATGATCCTCGCCCACCGGATCATCTGCGAGCAGACCGGCAGGCAGTCGTTCTGTCAGCGGGCGGCCGACCTGGCGGCGAGGACGCTGCAGGTCTACCAGCGCTTCTGGATGGGCCCGCAGTTCGACTTCTGGTACGTCCGGACCATGCTCGAGTTCGCACAGATGGACAACAACGGCGACTGGTACGGGATCGTGCAGCGCAACGCGCGGAGCGCGCTGCACCGGGCCCGCGACCGGCACGGCCTCTATCTGCGCACCTGGTACGGGAAGAAGGCGTCGCGCGCCAACGCACCGAAGGGGAGCGTCCAGCTGCACTCGGCCAACGCGGCGCTCTTCGCCTGGATGGCGGCGCTCGGCCGCTAGGGCCGAGACGGGTTGTCGCCCGGGCCTACGGTCCGGTACCGGCGATCAGCAGCGCCAGCGCCGCAAGGACAATTCCGCAGATCGCTCCGATGCTGTACGCGAGGACGAGCCGTCCGCCCCGGATGCGATCGGTCGCGAGATGATCGATCAACGTGCTCATGCCAGCCTCTCTTTCTCGGGCCTACGGGGTTAGCTGACGGGCTCGCGCCGAAAGAGTGCGCTACGGATTCCGATTCGCCCTCAGAGCCGAAGCTCCAGTGGTTCCCCCGCTCGCGTCAGACGACGACGCGATTCGGCAGGTGCATTTCGCGGCCACCCTACCCGATTTCGACGACCGAATGGGGCGTAGCCGGGTTTTCGGTGTGGTTAAGCGGCCTTGCGGAGCTTGCCGTCGCGCTCAAGCTCCTCGCGGACCTTGCGCACGTGGCCGGTGGAGCAGTTGGCCCGCTTGGCGATCACGCCGTCGGGCTCCTCCGGGCTGCGGCGCAGCTCGAACTCGAGGAGCGCCTGGCGCCGTGAGGCCCAGCCGTCGCCCTTCGCGCCGATGGTCGCCTTCTCGACGGCCTTCTCGCGCTGGCAGTGCAGGCAGAGCCACTGGCCGCCCCTGTGGGTCCAGCCCTCGGGCCTCCGGGGCGTCGACTTGCTGCCGGCGGCGTAGCGCACGGTCACCTCGCAGCCGGCACAGGTCCACCGGCGGGCGCGGGACGCGTGGGCGCGCTTGGTTGCAGTTGTGGTCTTGGACATGAGTTACCTCCGCGGTCTCGAGCACTGCTTCGCGAAGGCTGCCGACTAAGTGTGGAAGAACTGCGCGAAAACGCTGCAAATGCCGGGTTTCCATGGCCCGGCGGGGTCGTACATGTTAGCAGACGCTGAAACCGCTGCAAAACGCGGCTTTTTGCCCCTTTTCACGCCTGGTTATCACACAAGGACCGGTCCAACCGCTACGAATACGCGCCTGGTGACGCGTCCGGACGCCGGCCTGGCTGGCCGATTCACCCCGCGGTCAACCTGGGCGCTGATCGGCGCCCTGATCGCGCTGGTCGGCGCGCTCGCGCTCTGCCTCGACCGTTTCCACAATGGCGACTTCTACCTCTCGCTGGTCAGCGGACGCCTGGTCGCGCAGCACGGAGTCGTCGACCACTATCCGTTCGCCACGATCGCGAAGGGTGGAACCTGGTTCAACCAGCAGTGGCTCTCGGAGCTCGCCTTCTTCCGCGTCTCGCAGGCGCTGGGTCCGACCGGGCTGACGCTCGTCTACGCGCTGCTGATCACCGCCCCGCTGGCTCTGCTGCTCTGGCTCTGCCGGCGGAAGGGGTGGCCGATGCTGATCGCCGTGACGGCCTTCTACTTCCCCGGCCTGCTCGCGGTGATCCATCCACGTGCCGCCGGCTTCACCGTCGTCATCTTCTCGCTTCTGGTGGCGCTCCTCGCGATGGTCTGGCGCGGGCGCGCCGGGCCGGGCCCGGAGCGCCGATCCCGCTGGTGGGTGCCGGTTGCGATCGTCATCCTCTTCGCGCTCTGGGCGAATCTGCACGGAGGGTTCATCGCGGGGCTGCTGCTGCTCGGGTTGGCGACGGCCGGGTTCGCGATCGATCACTGGCGCGGGATCCCGGGGAACCCGCCGCTTTCCCGGATCGCCGTCCTCGGCCTGGTCGGGGTGCTGGCCGCCGTGACCGTGACGGTCTCGACACCGCTCGGGGCGGCGATCTGGTCCTACCTGCTGAGCTTCCAGAATCAGGCGATCTCGCTGGCGAGCACCGAGTGGCAGTCGGCCTTCGACGACCCGCTGGCGATCCTGTACCTGGGGCTCGCGACCGTCTTCGCAGCCTGGATGTGGGTGAACTCGCCGCGGCCCCGCCGCGCCACGACCCTGCTCGTGACCGCCGGCTTCCTCGTCTTCGCCGGATACTCGGTCCGCAACATCGTCTTCGTCGGGCCCGTGCTGGCGCTGCAGGTCGTCTGGACTGCGCCGAACCGCAGCCCCGGGCCGTTGCGCCTACCGGTCGCGGTCGCCGGCTCGGTCGCCGCCGCGGCGGCGCTCGCCTGGGCCGTCGTCCTGGGACCCGCCCGCGACGACCCGAGTCTCGGCTTCCCGGTGGCCGACTACGCGATCGCCCACCCGCCGGAGCACGGGCGGATCGTCACCTATGCCGGCGTCGGCTCCTACATCAACTGGCGCTCGCCCGACACGCGCGTGGTGCTGAACGGCTGGCTCGAGCACTTCACCCCGCAGGAGCTGCGCGACAACTACGGGGTGCTTCGCAACGGGGCGCCGGACCTGCGCGCCGCCCTGCAACGCCTCAAGGCCGGGGCCGTGATCGCGCATGTGCACTCGGCGATCCGGGCGCTGGAGGCCGCCGGCTTCGTGCCGGTGTACAGCACGCCTCAGAGCACCTACCTGGTGCGCCCGCCCAAGGGCGGCTGACCCGCGGGATGCGGGCTTAACCCGGGTTAGAGATGAGCCCTACGATCCGCGCCGGCGATGGAGTCCACTCCCGCATCCGCTGACTCGGCGGTCGAGCCGGCGGCGGCGATCCGTCCGGCGCTGCCCGCGCTGCCCCGGCTGGAGGCCCGGTGGCGGGCCCTGGTCGCCAACGCGACGCTGGGGGGGATGATCGTGGCCGCCTTCCTGATGGCGGCGGGTGCCTCGGCGAAGCGCTTCGGGCCGACGCTCCACATCCATCACGGGCTGCCGGACTCGCTACGGGGGCCGCTACACGTGCTCGACCTGTCGCTGACCGGCACCGAGTTCGGTGTGGCCTTCATCGTGCTCGGCGTCTGCTACCTGGGCGTGCTGGCCCTTGCGGACTCGATTCGGGTTCGGGTCGGCCTCGGGAGCGATCGTGCTCCTCCACCTGATCTTCGTGATCGCTCCGCCGCTCCTCTCCAGCGACCTCTTCAACTACGTGGGCTATGCCCGGCTCGACGTGGTGCACGGCCTCAACCCGTACGTCCACCCGCTCTCGGCCGCGCCCACCGACCCCTCCTATATCTACGTCGGCTGGCCACTCAACACCACCGCGTACGGGCCCCTGTTCACGCTCGCCAGCCTGCCCCTCGGCTGGGTGAGCTTCACGACCGGGATCTGGCTGCTCAAGGCGATCACGGCCGTGGCCAGCCTCGGCTGCGTCGCCCTGGTCTGGGCGTGTGCGACGCGGCTCGGGCGCCCGCCGCTGCCGGCGACGCTCTTCTTCGGGCTCAACCCGATCCTGCTCGCGTACGCGGTGGGTGGCGCACACAACGACCTGCTCATGCTCGCGGTGGCGCTCGGCGGCATCTACCTGCTGCTCGGCGGCCGGCAGTCGGGGATGGCGGCGCTGGTCGGCGCAGTGGCCGTGAAGAGCTCCTCGGTCGTGCTGCTGCCCTTCGCCCTGCTCGGATCGAAGCGCCCGGTCAGGGCTCTGATCTGGGGGCTGCTGGCAGCGGTGGTCATCGGGGCGATCACGGTGCTCGCCTTCGGCACCCACGTCTCGAGCCTCCTGCACGTCCTCCAGCGAGACGCGCGGCTCGAGACTCCCAACGACGTTCCCGGGGTGATCAACGACGTCCTCGGCCTCGGGCTCGCCAACCACACCCTCGGACGGATCGGGATGCTGGTGTTGCTCGTTGCGATCGCCGGGCTCCTGGTCCGCGTCTACCGCGGCGGCGACTGGCTCGAGAACGCGGGCTGGGCGACCTGCGCGGTGATCGTCACCACCACCTGGTTCCTGCCCTGGTATCTGATCTGGTTCCTGCCGCTGGCAGCACTCGCGCTGCGGCCGTACCAGCGCTTCACGGCGCTGGCACTGACCGCACTCGCGATCGGCCTGCAGCTGCCGCTGATCTTCGGGAAGTAGCTACGACACTGGGTGCGGTTCGTGACCGGCCGCAATCCGCCCGCAGATCACCGCGGCGCCGCCGCCGATGAGGCCGGCGGCGAGTGCGGCCAGCGCCCAGATGGTCCCGTTCAGGTCGAAGCCGAAGGCGTTGTCGAGCGACCAGCTCCCGGCTCCGATTCCCGCGAGGGCGAACGCCACGGCGGCCATCACGAGGTTGAACTCGTAGCCCTTGTTCGAGCTCCAGATCCCGTTCGGGGCGGTGGACGACGACGACCGCGGCCGTCATCACGCCGATCAGGGCCGCGGCGGCGAAGGGAGTGAAGAGCCCAAGCGCGAGCAGCAGGCCGCCCAGGAACTCGGCGGTGCCGCCCGCCCGGGCGTGCGTGCCGGCCGGGGCGCAGGCCGATGATGTCGAACATGTCGGCGGTGCTCTCGCAGGCCGCCACCGCCGAAGACTCCGAAGAGCTTCTGGGCGCCGTGGCCGACGAAGAGCAGTCCCACCACCAGACGAAGAACCAAGCAGTGCGAGGTCCATCTGGGTCCTCCTTGGGAGGTTGGCGAAGTCTCTTTCGAGGATAGTTGCCTGCGCAAGTAACTTCCTAAACACGGGGCCGGGTTGCGGCTGAGCACGGGCGCCTGGGAGAATCGCCGCCAATGCGTCAGCTGACCAGCCTCGACGCGCAGTTCCTGGCCCTGGAGAGCTCGAATCAGACCGGGCACGTCGCCGGGCTCGCGATCCTCGATCCCTCGACCAAGGAGAGCGGGGAGGTGACCTTCGCGGACATCTGCAGGTTGATGGATGAGCGCCTGCCGTTGCTGCCGCCGCTGCGCTGGCGCCTGGTCGAGGTGCCGTTCGGCCTCGACTATCCCTACTGGCTCGACGACGCCGACTTCGACCTCGACTTCCACGTCCGCGAGCTGGCGCTGCCGCCGGGAGGGACCATCGAGAACCTCGCCGAGCAGGTGGCCCGAATCGTCTCGCGGCCGCTCGATCGCTCGCGGCCGCTCTGGGAGCTCTATCTGATCCACGGCCTCGAGGACGGGCAGGTGGCGCTGCTCACCAAGATCCATCACGCGGTGGTCGACGGCCTCTCGGGCGCCGAGATCATGGGCGTCCTCTTCGATCTCGCCCCGGATGGGCGAGAGCTCCCGGAGTCGCAGGCGAACGGAGCGGATCGCAAACCGAGCGATCTCGAGATGCTCACCCGCGGCCTCCTCGGCCTGCCGCGCTACCCGCTCCGCGTGCTGCGCTCATTGCCGCGGGCTCTGCCGAACCTGGACTCCTCGCCCGTCTTCGCGGCAATCCCGGGCACCAGCCTGGTCGCGAAGGTGACGGACCGGCTCACCCGCCCCATCTCCAACCGCGAGACCGGGGTGCTGGCTCACGCCACCTACAAGGCGCCGAAGACTCTCTTCAACGGCCGCATCTCCCCGCACCGGCGCTTCGCCTTCGGCCAACTCGACCTGGACGAGGTGAAGGAGGTGAAGAACAAGCACCGCTGCACCGTCAACGACGTGGTCGTCTCGATCTGCGCGGGCGCCGTCCGCAGCTGGCTGCTGGAGCACGACGATCTGCCGCCGGACCCGCTCGTCGTGCAGGTGCCCGTCTCCGTCCGCACCGACGAGCAGATGGGCACCTACGGCAACCGGATCATGCTGATGAGCGCGCCGTTCTTCACCAACGAGCCGAACGCGGTGCGCCGCCTCGAGAAGACCCACCGCGCGCTCGCCGCCATGAAGGAGCAGCACCGGGCGCTGCCCGCCGAGCTGCTCCAGGACACCAACCACTTCATCCCGCCGGCGGTCTTCGCCCGCGCTGCCCGCGCCACCTTCGCGATCTCCACTGGACCCGGCAGACCGACCTGGAACCTGGTCGTCTCCAACGTGCCGGGACCGCAGTTCCCGCTCTACTGCGCCGGCGCCAAGCTGCTCGCCCACTATCCCGTCTCGGTGATCACCGACGGCATGGGGCTGAACATGACCGTGATGAGCTACGACGGCCACATGGACTTCGGGATCGTCGCCGACCGCGACCAGATCCCCGACCTCTCGTCGATGATGGACCGGCTGCGCGACTCGCTCGAGGAGCTCAAGTAGACGAGTTCGTCGACTGGCCTGGCGGCCGGGTCTTCGAGTGGCGAATGCGCCCGGGGATCGCCGACGCCGACGACGCGGGGCGCTGCCGTCTGGACGCGCTGGCGCGCTGGCTCCAGGACATCGCCTACGCCGATCTGGTCGACGCGGGGTTCGAGGGGGAGGGCGCCTGGATCGTCCGGCGCAACCGCATCCGGGTGGAGGCCTTTCCGCGCTTCGGAGAGGACCTCGAGCTGCGCACGTTCTGCAGCGGCATCGGGCGCTTCTCCGCCGAGCGCAGGACCTCGATTCGAGGCGAGAACGCCGAGGTCGAGACGGTTGCGCTCTGGGTCTGTCTCGATCCGGAGCGTGGGCGGCCGATGCGCTTCCCGCCCGAGTTCATCTCGATCTACGCGGAGAGCGCAGGGGACCGCGACGCGAACGTGCGCCTCCGCCATCCCGATCCACCCGACGGCGCGGAGCGGTCGGTTTGGACGTTCCGGGCCTCCGAGATGGACCCGGCCGGGCACATCAACAACACGCACTACTGGACGCCGCTCGAGGAGGAGCTCGCGGCGGGCCCCGCGCCCGAGTCGATCGACGCGGAGATCGAGTTCCGCGACCCCGCGATGCCGGGCCGGGTCGACACTCTCCGCGACGGCACCTCGATCTGGATCGCCGGCACCGATGGGACGGTGCACGCCTCGATCGTTCGTGCCTAGGCGGCCGCTCCGGTGCGCGGCCTGGCGCCGTCCGCCGCCCTGGCGTGCTCCGCAATCGCGTCGATGATCTGCGGCCAGGCGCCGCGGGGGAGGTCGTGGCCCATGCCCTCGATCATCATCAGCCGCGCGCCCGGGATCGCCTTGGCGGTGGCCTTGCCGCCCGAGGGGCGGATCATCTTGTCCACCGTGCCGTGGATGACCAGGGTCGGCGCAGTGATCTTCCTCAGCGTCTTGGTCCGGTCGCCGGAGGCGACGATCGCCCCCAGCTGGCGGCCGCCCGCCCTGACGTCGAACCCGCGGTCGAAGCTGCGGGCCGCCCGCTCGCGGACGTATTGCTCATCCCGGTCGAAGCCGGTCGACCCGACGAGCCCGAAGATCTCGGCGGAGCGCTGGATGTAGCCGTCGCGGTCGCGGGGCGGAGGCTGGAGGAGATAGCGGTAGACGGAGAACGCCGGCTGGCCGTGCAGGCGGCTGCCGGTCGTGGACATGATCGAGGTGAGGGACCTGACCACCTCCGGATGCTCGGCTGCGAGCATCTGCCCGATCATCCCGCCCATCGAGGCGCCGACCACGTGGGCGGGCGCGATTCCCAGCTCGCGAAGGAGCACCGCCGTGTCCTCCGCCATGTCGCTGAGCGAATACTGCTCGTCAGGGAGGTGCCGGGTAAGCATCTGCTTGACGCCCGGCGGCTGGAAGTCGAAATGGGTGGAGCGGCCGATGTCGCGGTTGTCGAAGCGGACCACGTGAAAGCCACGATCCGGCGAGCCCCTCGCAGAAGTCCTCGTGCCAGGCGATCATCTGCGTCGCCAGGCCCATGATCAGCAGGATCGGCGTGTCGTCCGGATCCCCGAAGGTCTCGTAGCAGAGGGTCACGCCCCTGCCGACGTCGCAGAACTCCTCGGCCATCGGGCGATCGTAGACAAAGCGCTCGGTCCGCCTCGCGCCCCCGGCCAGGCGCGAATTCCTGCATCCGCAACGGATCTTGCACTCGTGTTAACGAGCGCTCACATTCGGGTGCCCAGCGGTTAGCCTGGCGAGCCCTGTGCGGCGTGCCTGCCGCACCCCTCCGATGCCCATCCGACCGATCCGAAGACAGAGAAGCACCCCCCGCGGGCGTGCTGCCGTGCTCGCGCTGATGGTGCTGGTCACGCTCGTGATCGCCTCGCTCATCGGCCAGAGCGCGCTCGGCGATCCGGCGTCCAAGATCGAGCAGAAGCAGTCGGAGCTCAACCGGATCCATTCGGCCGAGGGGCCGTTGAGCTCCCAGATCGACCAGATGAACGCCGAGGTCGACCGGCTGATCGGGGAGGAGTCGCGGCTGCGCCAGGAGCAGGACGCGGCGGAGCACGAGCTTCAGCAGAAGCAGGCCGAGCTCGACAAGGCGACGGCCGAGCTCAACGCCGAGAAGGCGGAGCTGACTCGCGTGCGGGCGAAGCTGCAGTCGGCCGTGGCGGCGCTCGAGCAGCTGCTCGTGAACATGTACAAGGCGAACGACCCGGACCTGACCGTCGGTCGTCATGCAGTCGGCCAGCTGGTCGGATCTGCTCACCCGTGCCGAGTACGTCGACCACATCCAGCAGTACGACAACGAGGTCGTCACCCGGGTCCGCGGCCTGCGCGATCAGATCACCGCCCTCGTCAACCAGCTGCAGGCGTCCCACGACCGCATCCTGGCCGCTCGCGACGCGGTCGCCGCCAAGGAACGCCAGATCGCGAGCCAGCACGCCCAGATCTCCCAGCGACAGTCGGAGCTGGCGTCCGCCCGCAACGCCCGGCAGGGAGCTCTCAACGCTCTGCTCCAGAAGGAGCACCAGATCCAGGCCGACCTCTCGGAGATTCCCGCGCCGGCCGGGCACGCGACCCTCGACTCGAACGGCGATGCGATCCCGCCCTCGAACGCCCCGCTCGCGGTGCGCGGCGCGATCGAGGCGGCCAACCAGATCAACGACCTTCCCTACATCTGGGGCGGGGGCCACGGCTCATTCACGTCGAGCGGCTACGACTGCTCGGGCGCGGTCAGCTTCATGCTGCACGGCGGCGGTCTCCTCTCCAGCCCGCTCGACTCCACCGGCCTCGAGGTCTGGGGGGACTCGGGCGGCGGCAACTGGATCACGGTCTTCGCGAACTCAGGCCACGCCTGGGCCTACGTCGCGGGGCTGCGCTGGGACACCGGCGGGCCGGGCGGCGGCAACGGGCCGCGCTGGTCGACCGTGATGCGCGACGACACCTCTTCGTTCGTCGCGCGCCACCCAAGCGGCTACTAGCCGCGACCTGCATGGCGAAGCCGTCCCGTCGGTCCGCCATACTCACTTATTCGCTATCTCCAGTAACCCGATTGGGAAACCGGTAAACGTGCTACCGTGCCCGCTCTTAGTTGATCAAAACAATCAACAAAGCGGGAAAGGAACTCGAAAGCTGATGAGAATCAAGACCCTTGCGGTCGCGGCGGGGATGCTGATCGCCCTCGCCGCTCCGGCCTCGGCGGCCGCCACGACCCTGATCGGGTCTGGCTCGGTCGCGGCGGAGCCGGTACTCAGGCCGCTCTTCTCGAAGTACCAGAAGGTCACCCACGGCAAGGCGCACTTCCTCTACACGGCGAACGGCGGCAACGCCGGCGTCGCGGACGTGCAGTCGGGCAGGAGCCAGTTCGCGGGGCAGGCGCGTCCGCCTCTGCCGAGCGATGCGGGGACGACCTACATCAAGCTCTACCTCGACGGACTCTGCGTCGACGTTCACCCGAGCAACTCGGTGAGCAACCTGTCAATTCCACAGGTCGCCGACATCTACCACGCGGTCACGACCAACTGGAGCCAGGTCCCGGGGTCGAACAAGAACACCACGATTCACCCCTTCGGCCGTGACACGAACGGAGGAACGTTCAACTTCTTCCTCCAGGGCGTGCTCAACAACCAGCCGGCGGCAACCAACGTCACCGCGCTGACGGCCGACGGCCTGGTCAAGAACGCGGTTGCCGGGGACCCGGACGGGATCGGCTACTTCGGTCTCGCCTGGCAGGGCAAGGGCGTCAAGTCAGTGAACCTGAACGGGGTTCCCTGCTCGGCGAAGAACGTCAAGAAGCTCAGGTACCCGCTCTCGCGGTTCATCTTCCTGGTGCTTCCGACGGCCGGCCCGAACCGGCAGGTGCAGAAGTTCGCCGACTGGGTCAGGACCAGCCCGATCGCCGGAAAGATCATCTCCAAGTCGGGCGGCGTGCCGGCGTTCAATCGAAGCGGCAAGAAGAAGAAGTAGCAGAGGCGAGTTGGCCACCGAGGCTTACTCCCTCGACCTGGAGGAGGAATTCCTCTCCGCGGAAGAGATTCCGCGGTGGACCGACCGGCGCGCCGAGCTCACGCTCGGCGCGCTGGTCGTGGCCGTGGTCGGCCTGCTGGTGGCGATGGTCGTGTTCGTCTTCGTCCGCGGCTGGCCGTCCTTCGAGCACAACGGCCTCTCGTGGTTCACGGCAGGCGGCAGCGTCGACAACCAGCTGCAGACGATCTTCCAGTCGGGGGAGACCCCGGGGGCCGAGCCGGTCTACACGCTGCACGCCTGGCCGCTGATCTGGAGCACCATCCTGATCACCGGGGGAGCCGTCGTCATCGCCTTCACCTGCTCCCTCTTCGTCTCGGTCTTCATCGTCGAGTTCGCGCCGGAGTGGATGCGGAACATCCTGCAGCCGGTCGTGCGGCTGCTGGCCAGCGTGCCCTCGGTCGTCTACGGGCTGATCGGGGTGCTGGTGCTGGTGCCCTTCGTCAACAACCACCTGATCACCGAGTCGAGCCGGGCGTCGGTGGACCACATCATCTCCCTGACCGGCTACGGGCTGGGAACGGCCGTGGTGATCCTCACCGTGATGATCGCCCCGCTGATGATCTCGATCTTCTGCGACGGGCTGGGGGCGGTGCGGAAGAGCTGGCTCGAGGGATCGCTCGCCGCCGGGGTCAATCGCTGGCGCACCTTCTGGAAGATCGCCGTGCGAACGGCGCGCCCGGCGCTGATCGCCGGCACCGTGATCGCGACCGCCCGCGCGATCGGCGAGGCGATCATGCTCGCGATGGTCTCGGGCGGGGTGAGCTTCACGCCCAACCCGTTCGACGGCGCGATCTTCCTGGTCGAGCCGTCGCGCCCGATTGCGCCGACGATCATCGCCAACATCGACGGCCTCGCCTCGGCGCCGTCGAAGGCGACTCTGTTCGCGTTTGCGTCGCTCCTCCTCTTCTCGGCCGCGATGCTCTCGCTCGCCGGCTGGTTCGCCCGTCAATCGATGAAGAAGTACACGGCCCACGTATGAGCCTGTTCCGCCGAATGAACAGGTTCACGGCTTCGCCGATCCACGGCCGCCACAAACACCGCGGCCGAACTAAGCGCCTGGAGGCTCTCGGACCGAATCGGCCTCGCGTTCTGCTGGTTCCTCGGCCTGCTCTTCTGCGCGATCGCCGCGGCGATCGTCATCTACATGCTGGTCAAGGGGATCCAGTACGTGCGGCCCGAGCTGCTCACGACCTCGCCGAAGACCGGCTTCACGCAGGCGGAGACCGGCGGCTTCCTCGACCCTCTGATCGGGACCTTCATCGTCGCGGCGATCGGCATCGCGATCGCCCTGCCGCTCGGGATCGCGATCGCGGTCTGGCTCAGCGAGTTCGGCCGGCCCTTCGCCCTCGCACGGATCGTCGAGTCGACCGTGGAGATGATCGCCGGCACACCGTCGATCGTGCTGGCGCTGTTCGGCACGGTGATCTTCTCCAGCACCGCGCTCGCCTTTCTCAGCCGCGAGTCGAGCGGCGTCGTCTTCGGGCGTTCCTTCTTCGCCGCCGGCGCGATGCTCTCGCTGGTCGCCCTGCCGCTGGTGGTGAGCGCGACGCGCGAGGGCCTGCAGGCGATCCCCGCCCACGTCCGCGAGGCCTCCTACGCGGTGGGCAAGACGAAGATCGCGACGACGCGGCGGATCCTGCTGCCCGCGGCGCGTCCCTCGGTGGCGACCGGGGCGATGCTCGGGCTCGGCCGGATCATCGGCGACACGGCGATCATCGTGGTCCTCCTCGGAGCCCTGCAGAACTTCGAGCCGACGGGCTCGGTCTTCCCGTTCGACTACCTGCAGGGTGCCGGAAGCACCCTGACCAACTACGTCTACTCCAACGCCCCCACGGGGGAGTTGAACAACCCGCAGAAGGCGTACGCGGCCGCGTTCGTCCTGCTGGTGCTCGTCCTGTTCCTCAACGCGGCGGTCGACGTCGTCCATCGCCGCTCCCGAAAGGCAGGCTCATGGAATTCCTGAAGCCACCTCCCGTCCGCCGCCTCGACCTCGAGAACGCGCCGGAGGCGCGGGAGGCACCGGACCGTCGCGGCGAACACACGAACGGCAACGGCAATGGCAACGGCTCGGCGCCCGCCGGGTTCACCGGCGCCAGGCGCCGGCGCATCGGCGCGCCGCAGCTCTCGATCCCGCGCATGGACATCGATCAGCTCTCGGTCGCCTACGACGGCAAGCTGGCGGTCAAGGAGGTCTCGCTGCCCGTCCGCCAGGGCGAGGTGCTCGCCCTGATCGGCCCCTCGGGCTGCGGCAAGACCACGTTGCTGCGCTCGCTCAACCGGCTCACCGAGCTGACCCGCTCTGCGTCCCTGAGCGGCCGGGTCACCCTCGACGGCGTCGACATCTCCTCGATGGAGCCGACCGCGCTCCGGCGGCGGGTGACGATGGTCTTCCAGCAGCCGAACCCGTTCCCGATGAGCGTGTTCGACAACCTCGCCTACGTCCTGCGCGAGCAGGGCTCGCGGCGGGGCAGTCGCCGCTCGCTGGAGGCGCCGGTCTGCGAGGCGCTCGAGCGCGCCGGCCTCTTCGAGGAGGTGAAGGACGATCTCTCGCATCCCGCCCTGAGGCTCTCGGGCGGCCAGCAGCAGCGCCTCTGCATCGCGCGAGCGCTGGTGGCCAAGCCGGAGGTGCTCCTGCTCGACGAGCCCTGCTCCGCGCTCGACCCGCAGTCGACCGAGAAGATCGAGGAGCTGATCGTGAAGCTGCGGGAGGACGTGGCGGTCGTGATCGTCACGCACAACCTCCAGCAGGCCTATCGCGTCGCCGACTACGTCGGCTTCATGTACCTCGGCGACCTCGTCGAATACGGCGGCGCCAAGAAGGTCTTCGGCAAGCCCGACCAGGGCCGGACCAGGGAGTACATCAGCGGTGAGTTCGGTTAATTCCGCACTGATCCCGGCTGTCGCGCTCGTTGGCCTCGCCACGGCGATCTCGGGCTGCGCGACCACCCAGGACGCCAACAAGCGCGCCTCGCTCCAGGCCGACCGCACTCTGGCCAGCCGCAAGGCACTGGTTCTGCATGGGACCGATCCCGCCGTGCGGGTGGTCCGCACCTCGGTCATCCCTGGCAAGGACGGCTCCGCGATCGTCGTCGTGCTTCGCAACCGCGGCGACGCGCCGGTGAGCGACCTGCCCATCGAGGTCGGGCCGCGTGGGGGAGACCCACTCAACGCCGGGCGGAATGTCCCGTACTTCCAGTCGCATGCTCCGGCCATTGCGGCCGGCGCCGAGACGACCTGGGTCTACGTGTCCAAGGAGAAGATCGGGTCGGGCCCTGCCTACGCGCGGATCGGAGCGCCGCCGGCGTTGGCCCCCGAGGCCGGCGACGTGCCGGAGCTCGACGTGAGCGATGCGGGCTCACACGATGGCAAGGGGGGGAGCAGCGTCGTGGCCGAGGTGTCCAACGGCACCGGGATCCCTCAGTACGGCCTCGACGTGTACGCCGTCGCCCGCAGGGGCGGGCGGTACGTGGCTGCGGGCCGGGCCTCGCTGACGCACCTCGGCGTCGACCAGAAGGCGGAGCTGACGCTGAACCTGATCGGGGACGCCAAGGGATCCCAGATTCAGATCTATGCCCCACCAACCCTCTTCGAGTGAGGAGTTCCTGATGGCAACGAGCGAGAAGCCAATCACCACCAAGCCGGCGCCCACGAAGAGCGCCGCCGGATCTACAGCCGAGGCCAAGGCGGACTACGCCCACTGCGAGGAATGCGGCGCTCCGCTCGATGAGAAGCAGCGCTACTGCGTCAGCTGCGGGGCTCGCCGCCGCGACGCGAGCGCCCCGACGTCGCGCTACTTCGCCACCGCCGCGCGGCGGAGCCGGCGCGGCTCCGGCCGGCCCGCCGGGCCCTCGGGAGCGCGGGCGGCTGCGGTGCTCTTCTTCGTCGTCCTGCCGATCGCGGTGGCGATCGGAGTCCTGGTCGGCAAGGGGAATGGCGGCGGCAACAACAACGACCAGCAGCTCGCGGAGGCTCTCAAGAGCCTGCAGGCGAGCGGGGGCGGCGGCACCGCGCTGGCCTCGACCGCAGCGGCGACGCCGATCACCAGCGACTTCACCCTCGACCAGGGCTACACGGTCGAACTGAAGACGCTGCCGGTCGACGGCACCGATCAGGCCGCCGTCGACGCGGCCAAGAAGGCCGCGACCGATCAGGGCGCGGCCGATGTCGGAATCATCAACATCTCCGAGTTCACGGTGACGCCGGCGCCTCCGGCGAACACCTACGTCCTCTTCTCGGGCGAGTTCAAGAGCAAGGCAGAGGCGACCAAGGCCCTCGGCAAGCTCAAGGGCAAGTTCAAGGACGCGCAGGTCGTCTCCGTGAAGCGGAGCGCGGGCGACCAGGGCCAGCTGGTCGACAAGACGCAGTACGGCGACGTCCACAAGGTCGAGGGCTTCACGCCCGACGCGCAGAAGGTCGCCTCGGACACCGCGCTGGTCCAGCAGCAGGCCGAGAAGGTGGGCAAGAACTACGTCGACTCGCAGAAGGACCTGCCCGACGTGATCGTGGTCGGCGGCAGCGGCGGTGGGGCGAGCAACCCGGCGGCCCAGGGGAACGGTGACTGAGATGCCGAAAGTCCCCAAGCCCGCGGTTCGGCTGCACGCCCCCAAGATCAAGGTGCCGAAGATCCAGGCGCCCCGCCTGGGCCGGCCGGGCGGCACTTCCCACAACGGCCATTCGGCGCGGAAGTCCAGCGCGGAGCAGCCGGTCAACCGCGAGCTGATCGCGGAGCGGGACAGGCTGCTCGAGAAGTTCACCCTGATGCAGACCGATCTCGGCGGGGCCTTCTACGAGATGGCGATCCGGGATCACGTCAAGCTCGACGTGCTCACCCGCAAGGCGGCCGAGCTGCAGAGGGTGGACATCGAGCTCGGCCAGATCGAGGAGGCACTCGAGCAGCTCGGAGCCCAGGCCACCGGCGAGTGTCCGAGCTGCGGGACGCCCTACGAGCCGGGGGCGCGGTTCTGCTCGCGCTGCGGCAACCAGCTGGCGAAGGAGTAGACGACGATGACTCGCGCCCTCCGCTGGGTGATCGACACCGCTGGGAGCGTCACCGCGACCCGCTTCCGCCTGATCATGGCCTCTTCGAGCGTTGCCACGGCCCTGATCGTCGGCAGCACGCTCGCGAGCGGTGGCGACAGCGGATTGGCCTCGCAGCTTCGTGCCGCGCTGGCGGCTCTGGGAGGGAACCAATCGAGCGCTCCCGCCGCACCGGCGCCCGCGGCCGCGCCGGCGGCGGCGCCCGCGAAGAGCACCGGCCCGACGATCACGGCGCCGTCGATCCCGGTGAGCACGCCGACGCCTCTTCCGGCGGCGGCGAAGACGCCGAAGACCAAGACGCCGAAGGCCGGGCGGGTCAAGCACGTCTTCGTGATCACCCTCTCCAGCCCGGGTTACGACGAGGCATTCGGCGCGAACTCGAAGATGCCCTATCTCGCGAACCAGCTGAGGCCGCAGGGGCAGCTGCTCTCGAACTACTCGCTGCTCACCGACGCGGGGCTGCCGAACTACATCGCGATGGTCGGCGGTCAAGCGCCCAACGCGCTGACCTCGGCGGACTGCACCACCTACACGGAGTTCCCCGGCAGCGCGCAGCCGGACGGCAGCGGGAACGTCTCGGGGAACGGCTGCGCCTATCCGGCGCAGGCGATCAACGTGGCCGATCAGCTCTTCAGCGCCAGGTTCACCTGGGGCGCCTACATGGAGGACATGGGGAAGCCGGAGCCGGTCGCTCAGGGACAGACCGCGCCGGCAAGTCCCCCGCAGACCTGCGTGCATCCGAGCTCCGGCGCGGCGGATGCCGACCCACGACGTCCGCAAGGCCGATCCGGCCACGGACTACGCCGGCACCGGCTATGCCGCACGCCACAACCCCTTCGTCTACTTCCACTCACTGCTCGATCTCGGGAGCTGCCAGCAGAGGGACGTTCCGCTCGACCGGCTGGACGGCGCACTCCAGACGGGCACACCCAACTTCACGTTCATCTCGCCCAACCTCTGCAACACGGGCGAGCCGAGCCAGTGCGACGACACGGTGAGCGATCCGGGCCCGGCCCAGGCTGACGAGTTCCTGCAGACCTGGGTGCCGAAGATCATGGCCTCGCCCGCCTACCAGCGCGACGGCGTCCTGATCGTCACCTTCGGGGAGGCGACGCCGGCGGTCAACGGGGCGCCGGTCGGGACGCTCCTGATGTCGAAGTTCCTGACTCCCGGATCGACCAACACCGGTGCCTACAACCCGTACTCGGTCTTCCGCACCGTCGAGGACCTCTTCGGGCTGGAGCACCTGGCCGCCGCGACTCGCACGGGCACCACCTCCTTCGCCTCGGACCTTCTCGGTCCGAAGAAGAAGCAGCAACAGAAAACGAAGAAGTGACTCGTAATGAAGCTAGGGAAAGGAAGCTGATGAGAAAGATGTATGCCGCCGCCGCGCTGGGCGCGGTAGCAATCGTCGCGGTCTTCGCGGCGAGCGGGGCTGCGGCCAAGGGCCCCCTCAAGGTGCACGGCAAGGTGAGCGTGCTCACCACGCCGATCAATACGACCGACTCCCAGGGCAAGACCAAGACGACGTCGGTCACCGTGACCGGCAAGGTCAAGGCCAAGGGCGCGTGCTTGAGCGGCCGGAAGATCACCTTCATCGAGGTGACGCCGTCCGGCAGCTACGGGCAGAGCGTGAAGGCCGTCAGCAATGGCAAGGGCTCGTACACGGCGACCCTCCCGTTCGTCTCGACGGGGCTGACCGCCAAGGCGAATGGGACCGCTGTGACGGTCTCCGCCACGGCGACCCAGGTAACCCGCAAGGACAAGGCGACCGGGGACAAGGTCAAGTGCCTCGAGTCCAGCGGCATCAACGATTTCGCCGCGTCCGTCTGAACTGCGGCCGGCCGAGGGTGCCTGACTAGCCCTTGGCCGGCCAGCAGTAGCCGTAGGCCGTCAGGTTCGAGGCCGGCCCGAAGAAGCCGTAGCTGCGGGCGGTGAAGCTGTTGCTCTGGTTGATCGTGCCCTCGGCGAAGAAGGCGTTCGGGGAGCCGCCGCCGTTGGAGAAGCCGCCGGCGACGAGCCGCCTGCCCTTCGGGCAGGACGGTGTCGTTGTGCTCGCCAGCTGGTTGGCGCCGATCGGGGCCGGGCTCGAGGTCACCTCGGTCAGCTTCGGCTTGCTCATCCGGGCGCAGTAGGCGATCGCGGTGAGCTCACCCTGGCCGGTCCCGTAGGCGCTGCCGGTGACGGTCCAGGACTTCTTGCTCGCCATCCTGGACTCGGTGATGTAGTCGCCGCCGTCGCTGCGGAAGTTGGTGCGCTGGAAGCCGCCCGAGACCAGGAACTGGCCCTTCGGGCAACGTGCCGTCACGGTCTTCGTCTGGCCGGCCCTGACCCAGACGGTCTTGTGTGGCGTCGGGGTTGCCGGGATCACGCCGCGCCCGCAGACCGTCTGCACCGTGACCTGGCGGCTGGTCGTCTGGGTCGGGCTGGGATCGAAGACCACCACGCTGATGTGGAAGCCGAGCTGTGCGCCGAGCCGCTCGTAGGAGTGCGGGTAGATCCCGTCTCCGTCGGCACCGACGGTCGGGCTCTGCGACATGCCGCCGCCGATCGGGTATCTCCCGCCCGAGCAGAGCACCTCGAGCCGCGGTGCCGTGTCCGGCTTGTTGAGCGTGTAGGACTTGGTGGCGAGGGTGACGTTGCGCAGCGTTCGGGCGAGCCCGGGCGTCGCCGCCCCCTTGCGGCCCAGGATCCGGACGCTGCCGATCTGCGAGTCGAGGACGTACGTGCCCCCGACGGCCCGCAGGGCCATGCGCAGCCGGTTGCAGTTCGTCCCGGACTTGAGCACGTAGACCTGGTTCAGGTGGCCGAGCCCGTTGGGTCCGCGAGCGACCCCGACCGTCCGCCCGGTGGCGCTGGTGAGGATTCCCGCCAGCTCGGGCAGGCGGCGCGTAGCACCCCGCGGGGTCGAAGCGCCGGTCCTGGAGCGCGAACTTGTAGGCGCCCTCGAGCCGCTGCGTCGCCAGGTTGAAGCCGGGCTTCGCGGCGAAGGCGCCGGTACTCCCCAGCAGCCCCGTGACGAGCACGGCGACGAGCGAGATCAGAAATGCGGCGCGCCTCATGGATCGATCAGAACCCCTCAATTACGTCGAAGTTGCGCGGATACTCGCAGCAGGCTGCCGAGGCCGTCGCGCCGATACATTTCAGCGTGCTGTCTCAGTGATGCCAGGAGAGGACGAGAGGAGAATCGAATGAGGGCAGGGCAGAGGAAGCCGTTGCGGCTAGGGCTGATCGCGCTCGCGGCGGTGGCGCTGTGCGCGGCTTTCGCACCGGCGGCCGGGGCCAAGATCCCGGTCAAGTTCAAGGTGATGCGGGGCTTCGCCTCACCGGGAACACCGGACAACCTGAACGTGGTCGGGGTGCTGAAGATCGGCGACCCGAAGGCCAAAAACGTCCTCGTCCTCAACCCGGGCACCTCAGCGGGGGGCGGCTACTTCCAGCCCCTGGCCCGGACGATCGCGAAGACGCTGCCGGACTGGCAGGTCTGGTCGGTCGAGCGCCGGGAGAACTTCCTCGAGGACCAGTCGGTCCTCAACCGCCTGAAGCAGGGGACGGCCAGCACGACCGACGTCTTCAACTACTACCTGAACCACATCGGCCAGCCCGGCGGGTACCAGCCCGTTCCTGACTCACAGGTCCCGTTCGCCCGGGAGTGGGGGATGAACACGGAGATCCAGGACCTCCGTGTGGTCGTCAAGGCCGCCGCCAGGAAGGGGCGCAACGTGGCGATGGGCGGACACTCACTCGGGGGATCGATCGCCACCGCCTACGCGACCTGGGACTTCAACGGCAGGCCGGGAGGGAAGGACCTCTCCGGCCTGGTGCTGATAGACGGCGCCAGCAGCCCGACCCCGGTGACGGCGGACCAGGCGAGCACCTCGCTCGCGAACCTGCAGACGTCATCGCCGTGGCTCAACTTCGGCGGCATCCCGGCGCCGTATGCGGGCCTCTTCGGCATGGTCGGCTCGTCCCTGACGAAGGCGGATCCGAACGGACCGGCTGTCCTCGCCCAATGGCCCCTGCTGCCCTCGAACCTGAAGCCCCCGCCTGACGTGCATCCGACCAACGAGGCGGGCTACGGCTACGCGACCGACGCCGCCACCTCGCCGTCGAGCCTGAGGGCCGCCCAGGTCCACTCCGGGCACCTGGCACCCAGCGGTGATCCCCGTACCTGGGTCCGAGACAACGCGATCACGCCGATCCAGCGCTGGGCGACGATGTTCTCCGGCTGGGGCCTGCAGAACATCGACGGGACCGCCTGGTACCACCCGCTGAGGCTGTCGATCGACTCGGGCGCGGTCGGTGACGGTGTGGCGAACCCGGCACAGTCGGTCCTCAACGTCCACTCGACGGACGCGGCGAAGTTGCCGAAGCGGCTTCGGATCTATGCCTTCGGAGCGGCACTGGGCGGCCCGAACGTCCTGCTGGCCGCGCAGGCGCTGGCTCAGACCGCACGCATCCCGAAGTCGAACCTGAAGCTGGTCAACCGACAGTCGACCTACGCGCACAACGACCCGAACGCGGCCTATCCGAAGAACGCCTTCATCAAGCGGCTGATCCCGTTCCTGAAGAAGATCACCGTGGGGAAGGGGACGAAGAAGAAGAAGTAGGGCGCGATACTGCCCCACATCTCTGAGGAGAACGTCGAGATCGCGAGGCGCTGGTATGAGCCGGCTACGGGCAAGGACGCGCTGCTGGCTGCGATGCCCAGAACGATGGAGTTGTGCCACCCAGAGGTCGAGTGGAGCGCACCCGAAGACGGAACGATCTACCGGGGCCGTGAGGGAGTCAGGGAGCGGCTCGAGGAATGGCTCCAAAGCTTCGCTGAATACAGATATGACGTTCGGCGGATCATCGATTGCGGAGGCGACAAGGTGCTGGTCGAGGCCACCGAAGTGGGCCGCGGAGTGATGAGTGGCGCCGAGGTTCGCTCGACGAATTATGAGCTGCTCACGATCCGCGACGGGATGATCTTGCGTATCCGCGAGTTCTACGACGAAGGTGCGGCCCTCGAAGCCGCCGGGCTGTCGGAGCAGCGCTAGGCGCTCTCGACAGGGCGCCCGGCCCGGCGCCAGGTGCCGACGCCGCCGTCGGCCACGTGCAGGACCCGCTCGAACCCCTCGCGCTGAAGGATCGAGGCGGCGAGGCCGCTGCGCTTGCCGCCGCTGCAGATCGCGGCGATCGCGCGGTCGCGCGGCAGCTCTCCCTGCCGCTCGGGCAGGTCGCCGTAGGGGAGGTTGACCGAGCCGGGGATGTGAGCCTCGGCGAACTCGTTGTCTTCGCGGACGTCGAGGACGAGCAGGTCGCCGCCCTCCAGCCGCTCGGCCAGCTCGTCCGGGTCGATCAGCTCGATCCGCTTTACCGGACGCCCCTCCGACCGCCAGGCCGTCATGCCGCCCTCGAGGTAGCCGCGCACCCGCAGCCCGACCGAGGCGAGCAGCGCGGCCGCCTCCAGCTCGTAGCCGTCGGAGGCCGCGACGACGATCAGCTCCACCTCGGGAGGGGCGACCTTCGCCACCTTCGTGGCGAACCCCGTCTCGTAGGCCGAGGCACTGATCGCTCCCGGGACGTGGGCCTCGTCGAACTGCTCGTTGGTCCGGGCGTCGACCAGCAACGCCCCCTCCGCGATCCCGACCTCGACCGCGCGCGGCGCGAGCGGGACAGGCGTTCCCATCTCCTCGACCAGAGGCCCCTGGTTGATCGCGACGATGTGCTCGACGTTCGGGGGCGGATCGCCGAGGGTGGAGACCGCGTCGTCGACGAATTCCTCCTCGCTCGCGAAGCGCAGCGCCCGGTTGTGCGCGCGCTCGAATCCGATCGTCGAGGTGGACTTGTGGTCGATCCCCGCGCTGCCGCAGGACGAGCCGCCGAGATGGCCGGGCCAGACCTCGACGTCGTCGGGCAGCGCCATCAGCCGCTCGTTCAGCGAGTGGAAGATCGCGGCGGCTCCCTCACGCTTCTCGATCGCCAGATCGGGCCGCGCCACGTCGCCGACGAAGAGCGAGTCGCCCGTCAGGATCGCCCACGGATCGTCGCCGCGCTCGGCGTCGCGGATCAGAAAGGAGGTGTGCTCGGGCCGGTGACCGGGGGTGTGCATCGCCTCGATCGTCGCGTCCCCAAGCTGAAGCCTCCAGCCGTCGGAGAACGCCTCATGCGGGTAGTCGGCGGCGGCGATCTCGTGGATGTGGATCGTGGCGCCGGTCGCCGCCGCCAGCCGTCCGTGCCCTGAGACGTGGTCGGCGTGGTTGTGCGTCTCGAGCACGTGCTCGATCTTCACGCCGTGCAGGCGGCTCAGCCGCAGATAGGGCTCGATCGACCACTGCGGGTCGATCACGGCCGCCACGCCGGCGCCCGTGTCGCCCACCAGATAGGAGGCACAGCTCAGGTCCTCGTGCAGGATTTGCCGGAAGAACATCCTCGCCCAGCGTAGTTGCCTATTCGCCCTCGTAGCCGGCGACCAGCCGGCGCGGTGCGGTCAGTCGCCAGGCGTCCTCGATCAGGTCAGCCAGCTCGTCCTGGTCGATCGCCTCGAGTCGAACCAGCACGTGCGGACTCCCCTCGTAGTGGGGGGTGGTGAAGTAGGTGTCCGGATCGCCGCGCAGCAGCGCCTCCTTGTCATCGAGGTCCGCGACCTTGATGACCAGAGCATCGGGATTGGCCCTCATCCGGCAGAAGCCCTTCTTCCGGACCAACAGGCCCGGCGTGCCCCACCAGGTTCCTGCAGCCACCTCGGGCAACCGTTCGCCGATCGCGACCACGTCGTCCCAGCTGGCCATCGGCTATCGGCCGGTGAAGTTGGGCGGGCGCTTCTCGACGAAGGCCAGCACGCCCTCGATGAAGTCCTGGCTACTGCCCTGTTCGCGCTGGGCGTCCGCCTCGGCCTCGAGCTGCTCCGCGAGCCCCGCGTACATCCTGCGATTCAGCAGCCGCTTGGCACCTGCGTACGACGTGGTCGGTCCCTTGGCGAGGAGAAGAAGGAGAGCGTCGCCGGCACCCTGGAGGTCGCCGTCGGGGACCACGCGGTTGATGAGGCCCCACTCGAGCGCCTGGTCGGCGGGAACCCGCTCCCCGAGCATCGCCATCTCGGCAGCGCGGGCGTAGCCGACGCGGGCGGGGATGAAGGCGGTGGAGCCGCCGTCGGGGACGAGGCCGATGTTGACGAAGGCGAGCAGGAAGTAGGCGGACTCGGCCGCCACGATCAGGTCGGCGGCCAGGGCGAGCGAGCAGCCGATCCCGACGGCGGGACCGTTGACCGCCGCGACCACCGGCTTCGGCATCTCCCGCAGGCTGGTGATGATCGGGTGGTAGACGTCCCTCAGCCGGGCGCTCAGGTCCGGAACCCCATCGCCGTCCGATCGCTGCTCCTTGAGGTCGGCTCCCGAGGAGAACCCCCGGCCTGCCCCCGTGATCATCACGGCGCGCACCGAGTCGTCCTCGGCGACGGTTGTCACGGCGTCCAGGAGGTCGCGGCCGAACTGCTCGTTCCAGGCGTTGAGGGCCTCGGGCCGGTTGAGAAGGATCGTGGCCGCCGAGTCCTCGGTGGTCAGGTCGACGGTCTCGTGGGAGGCCATAGGGGGAGCCTATTCTCCGGGGCCTGTGAGTCGTTACCTGCCACGGCCGCTGGCCAAGCCCGTCACCCGTGCGCTGCAGCGCTCGATTCAGCGCCCGTGGATTCCGATTCGCGCGCAGCGCGCCTGGACGGAGGCGGCGGCGAGGATCACCCGGACGCCGCCCGGCGTCACCGTGACTCAGGAAACCCTCGGGGGGCGACCCTGCGACCGGATCGTCGCCGAAGGCGCAAGCCCCGAGAGGGCCGTTCTGTACCTGCACGGCGGCGCCTATGTACTCGGCTCCCCGCGAACCCACCGCGGGCTGGCTGCTCAGATCGGCGTCGCCGGCAGGGCGCCAGTGCACGTGCTCGACTATCGGCTCGGACCGGAGCACCCGCATCCGGCGGGGCTGGAGGACGCTCTGGCCGCCTATCGCGAGCTCGCCGCGGCCCTCGATCCAGGCTCGATTGCGATCGTTGGCGACTCGGCCGGAGCTGGCCTGGCGATCGCGTTGGCGGCGCGACTCAGGGATTCGGGCGAGGACCTCCCGGCGGGACTGGCACTTCTCAACGGCTGGTTCGATCTCACCTGCTCGGGTCCGTCGATGAGATTCAACCGCCGCCGTGACGCCGGGCTCCGTCGCGACTGGGCGGTCAGGGGCGGGGACCTCTATCGCGGAGCGGCGGATCCGCTGGACCCCGAGCTCTCCGTGCTGCGTGCGGAGCTCCGCGGAATGCCGCCGACGTACGTCCAGGTGGGCACCCATGACCTCCTCTTGAGCGACTCCGACCAGCTGGTAGGGGGGCTGAGGGATGAGGGCGTCGACGTTGCGTACACCCGTTTCGAGGGCATGTGGCACGACTTCCAGCTCGGCGCCGGCCTGCTGCGGGAGGCGGACGAGGCGATGGTCGACCTCGGTCGCGCCATGGAGCGAATCTGGGCGGGGCGCCCGTTGGCGGAGATGACGGCCTCCCGGAACGGATCCGAGAACGGGCATCGCACGCCGAGCGTGGCGATCATCGGCGCCGGCTTCGGCGGCATCGGGCTCGCGATGACCCTGAAGAGGGCCGGGATCGACTCCTTCACGATCCTCGA
Organism: uncultured Solirubrobacterales bacterium; assembly: GCA_963777575.1. Classification (GTDB taxonomy): domain Bacteria; phylum Actinomycetota; class Thermoleophilia; order Solirubrobacterales; family 70-9; genus DASUPK01. The sequence goes on from CAVZRH010000021.1 coordinate 50,022, forward strand.
GAAGGCCGAGGGGATCGGCGGCGTCTGGCGCGACAACACCTACCCGGGCGCGGCCTGCGACGTCCCCTCGCACCTCTACTCGTTCTCGTTCGAGCCGAACCCGGACTGGAGCCGCGTCTACTCGCCGCAGTCGGAGATCCTCAGCTACCTCGAGCGGTGCGTCGAGGAGTACGGCATCGGCCCCAAGCTGCGCCTCGGCGTCGAGGTCGAGCGGGCGGACTTCGACGAGGAATCCGGCCGCTGGCGGATCGAGACGGGTGGCGGGGAAACCGTCGAAGCGGACGTGCTGGTCTCGGCCTGCGGCCAGCTCAGCCGGCCGGCTCTCTCGCGGATTCCCGGCGCCGACCGCTTCGAAGGACCGATCTTCCACACCGCCCGCTGGGACCACGACGTCGAACTGGATGGCAAGCGTGTCGCCGTGATCGGTACCGGCGCGAGCACGATTCAGGTGGTCCCCGCCATCGCGTCCCGGGTCGAGCAGCTCGACGTCTACCAGCGCTCCGCCCCGTACGTGATCCCGAAGAAGGACCGTGCCTACCGGCCCTGGGAGAGAGCGCTGTTCAGAGTCTTTCCGCCGGCCCGCTGGGCACAGCGGTTCCGCCAGTGGCTCGCCTTCGAGATCTTCGTCTCGGCCTTCAATCAGTTCAGACCGGTGGCGAAGCTCGGCATCCGCATGCACGAGCGCCACCTCGACGACCAGGTGAGCGACCCCGCTCTCAAGGAGGCTCTGAACCCCGATCACGTCCTGGGCTGCAAGCGGGTCCTGATCTCGGGCGACTACTACGAGGCGCTCGATCGCCCCAACGTCGAGCTGACCATCGGGGGCGTCCGCGAGCTGAGCCAGAGCGGGGTGGTGGGGGCGGACGGCACCGAGCGTCCCGCGGACGTCGTGGTCCTCTCGACCGGCTTCGAGAGCACTCGCTTCCTGGCGCCGATGGAGATTCGGGGCAGGGGCGGGGTGGAGCTGAACGAGGCGTGGGGCGATGGCGCGAACGCCTACCTCGGCATGACCGTCACCGGCTTCCCCAACCTCTTCATCATGTACGGGCCGAACACGAATCTCGGCTCGGGCTCGATCATCTTCCAGCTGGAGAGCCAGATGCGGTACATCCTCGACGCGGTCCGCAAGCTTCGAAGCCGCGCCGGCTCGCTCTCGGTGCGACCCGAGGTGCAGGCCTCATTCGACCGCGAGATCCAGGATCGGCTCTCCACCTCGGTCTGGCAGACGGGCTGCAGCAACTGGTACATCGACGAGAACGGCCGCAACACCAACAACTGGCCGGGTTTCACGCTCGAGTACCGGCGTCGGACCAGGCGCCTGGACCTCGACGACTACGAGGAGTCTCAGCTCAGCACGTCGGGCTTGTAGCCGAGGTCCTCGATCATCTTGAGCAGGCGCTTGGCGTGCTCGGGGCCGCGGGTCTCCAGCACCAGCTCGACCCCCGTCTCGCTGACCGCGAGGCCGACGCCCTCTCGGACGTGGTCCACATCGATCAGGTTGCCGCCGCCCTCCCCGAGGCAGGTGAGCAATGCCGCAAGCGATCCCGGCTCATCGGCGATCTTGGTGAAGATCCGCAGGCGGCGGCCCCGCTCGGTCTCGTGGTGCCGGGTGATGTCCGCCAGCACGCCGATGTCGATGTTGCCGCCGGAGAGGATCGCCACGGTCCTCCCGGACTCCGCCGGCTCCACGGCCCCCTGGCGAAGGGCCGCCACGCCGACCGCGCCGGCGCCCTCGACAACCAGCCTGGTGCGCTCCAGCAGGAGCATGATCGCGTCGGCGACCGCGTCCTGGTCGACCGTGACGAGGTCGTCGAGCAGGCGCTCGAGCAGTGGTCCCGTGATCTCGCCCGGTTGCTTGACGGCGATCCCATCGGCCAGCGGACAGTGGGACTGGATGCCGATCACCTCGACCCCGTCCCGACTCTCCTTGATCGCGCTCGCGACCCCGGCGGCCAGGCCTCCGCCGCCGACCGGGACCAGGACCCGGGATAGGTCCGGGACCTCGTCGAGCAGCTCCAGCCCGATCGTGCCCTGGCCGGCGATCACTGCGGGATCGTCGAAGGGGTGGACGAAGGCGAGCCCCTCCTCCTCGGCGTAGGCGAGGGCGTCGCCGATGCAGTCGTCGATCGCGCTGCCGCTGAGCCGGATCTCCGCACCGGACTCGCGGGCCGCGGCGATCTTGGCGAGCGCGGCGCGCTCCGGCATGAAGATCGTCGCGGTCAATCCGCGGGCCCGCGCCGCATAGGCGAGGGACTGTCCGTGGTTGCCCGCGCTCCCGGTGACGACGCCCTTCACCGACGCATCCAGGGAGGCGATCTTGTTGAGGGCGCCACGCACCTTGAAGGAGCCGGTGCGCTGCAGGTTCTCGGCCTTGAGCGCGATCGTGCCGCCGGTGGTCCGCGAGAGGTAGCGCGACTCGATCACCTGGGTGTCGCGTGCGACGTCGGCGACCACGTCGCGGGCGCGCCTGATCTCGTCCAGCGAGATCGTGTCGGTCAGCGGAGCCATGCCTAGAAGGATTGCTCAGCCGGAGCCTGGGCCGAGGGGCACCACCGCATCCATCTCCACCAGGGCCGCCTTCGGCAGCGCCGCGACCCCGATCGTGGTGCGAGCCGGGAACGGCTCGGAGAAAAAGCTCGCGTAGACCTCGTTCACCTCGGGGAACTGGGACATGTCCGTCAGGTAGATGCCGATCCGCGCGGCCTCGGAGAGCCGCGTGCCGGCCGCCTGGCAGATCGCATCCAGAGCCTCGAGGCAGCGCTGGGCCTGTTCCGAGATGCCACCCTCAACCAGGTCCTGGGTGGCGGGATCGAGCGGCACCTGCCCGCTGCAGTAGAGGACTCCGTCCGCCACGAGCCCCTGGGAGTACGGGCCGATGGGAGGGGCCGCGCCCTCGGTTTCGACGGCCCTCTTGGTGCTTTGGGATGCGTCCATGCCAAACCTCCTCGGGTTTCGCCAGTATCCCACCGATGCGCGCCCTCGCCATCGTCCACCAGCCGGACGCCGGTCCCGGCGTGTTCGCGGATGAGATGCGGGAGCGCGGCGTCGAGCTCGAGGAGTGGAGGCTCTCCGAGCGAGGGACGGGCCCCCCGCGCGAGATCGCGGACTACGACGCGGTGCTCACCTTCGGCGGTGCGATGCATGCCGACCAGGAGGACCGCCACCCGTGGCTGCGCTTCGAGAAGGACTTCCTGGCGGCGATGCTCGACGACCGCATGCCGATCCTGGCCGTCTGCCTCGGGACCCAGGTGCTCGCCGATGCGGGCGGCGGGGAGGCGCGACGCGCAAGCGAGCCGGAGATCGGCTGGTACGACGTCGAGGTCACCGATGAGGGTGCGGCCGATCCGGTGATCGGCCCGCTCGCGCCCAGCTTCAACGCGTTCCAGTGGCACAGCTACGAGGCGGTGCCTCCAGAGGGCGCTGCGATTCTCGCGCGCACCCCGGTGTGCACTCAGGCGTATCGGATCGGCGACGTGGCATGGGGCATTCAGTTCCACGCGGAGGTGTCGCCTGCCGACCTCGCTTACTGGATCGACGACTACCGCGCCGACGAGGACGCCGTGCGCATCGGCGTCGACCCGGACGCGCTCCGCGAGGCAACCGAGCCGAGGATCCGGGAGTGGAACCGCCTCGGCCGCGAGCTCTGCGGCCGTTTTCTGGAGGCCGTCGCCTAGCGGCGCTACTCAGGCGTTACGTAGGCGCCGGAGAGGCCGCCGTCGACCAGGAACGTCGATGCGGTCACGTAGGAGCTCTCGTCGCTCGCCAGGAAGAGGGCCCCCTGGGCGATCTCGCGGGCCTCGGCGAAGCGGCCCATCGGCAGGTGGACGAGCCGGCGCGCTGCCTTCTCCGGATCCTTCGCGAAGAGCTCCTGCAGGAGGGGTGTGTTGACCGGGCCGGGGCACAGAGCGTTGACGCGGACGCCCCTCTTCCCGAACTCCACTCCGAGCTCGCGCGACAGCGCGAGGACCCCGCCCTTTGAGGCGGTGTAGGAGATCTGGGAGGTGGCGGCGCCCATCACAGCGACGAATGACGCGGTATTGATCACGGACCCTCCGCCGGCGGTGATCAGGTGGGGGATACCGTGCTTGCAGCAGAGGAAGACGGACTTCAGGTTGACGTCCTGCACCCGTTGCCACGCCTCGAGCGAGGTGTCCAGCACGGAGACGTCGTCTTCCGGGCTGATGCCGGCGTTGTTGAAGAGCACGTCGATGCGTCCCATCTGACCCGCCGCCCGTGCGTACATGTCCTGCACCGAGCTCTCGTCGGCGACATCGGCCTGGATCGTGAGCTCGCCCTCAGCTCCCTCCGAGAGATCGACTCCGACGACGCGTGCGCCCTCCTGGGCGAAGAGGCGCGCCGTCTCCGCGCCGATGCCGCTCGCCGCACCCGTGATCACACAGACCTTGCCCTCCAGTCGCCCAGCCATCATCCCTCCGTCGCGTAGTAGACGTTCTTCACCTCGGTGTACGCATCGAGCGCGTCCGGCCCGAGCTCGCGGCCAACCCCGGACTGCTTGAAGCCGCCGAACGGGGTCGAGACCCTCACCGAGTTGTTGGAGTTGATCGAGATCACGCCCGACTCGATCGCCCGCGCCGTGCGCATCGCCTTGGCGCCGTCGCGCGTCCAGACCGAGCCGGAGAGCCCGTAGATCGTGTCGTTGGCGATCCGGATCGCCTCCGCCTCGTCGTCGAAGGGGATGACGCAGGCGACCGGCCCGAAGATCTCCTCGCGGGCGGGTCGGGCGTCGTTGGAGACGGGCGCCAGCACCGTCGGCGGGAACCAGTAGCCGGGGCCGTCCGGCACCGAGCCGCGGATCGCCACCGGTGCGTCGCCGTTGACGTAGGAGGAGACGGTGTGCAGCTGGTCGGCGGAGATCAACGGCCCCATCTGGGTCGACTCCGAGAGCGGGTCGCCGACGGTGATCGACTTGACCGTGCTCTCGAGCTCGGACATGAACTCGTCCATCGCCGAGCGCTCGACCAGGATGCGCGAACGGGCGCAGCAGTCCTGTCCGGCGTTGCCGAAGACGGCGATCGGCGCAGAGGAGGCGGCGGCCGTCGAGGTCGGCGTCGCCGAAGATCACGTTGGCGGACTTGCCGCCGAGCTCGAGGGTCACCCGCTTGATCGTGCCGGCCGCGCCCTCGGCGATCCGCCGGCCGACCTCGGTCGAGCCGGTGAAGGCGATCTTGGCGACGTCGGGGTGCTCGACCAGCCGCTGCCCGCAGACGCTGCCGGGCCCGGCCACCACGTTGAGGACGCCCTCGGGGATCCCGGCGTCGAGCGCGATCCTCTCGAGCTCGAGCGAGGTCAGGGGGGTGAGCTCGGCAGGCTTGAGGACGACCGTGTTGCCGGCGGCGAGGGCGGGGGCCACCTTCCAGGAGGCGATCGTGAGCGGGAAGTTCCACGGGGTGATCAGGCCGACGACGCCGAGCGGCTCGCGGAAGGTCATGTCGACGCCGCCTGCGACCGGGATCGTCTTGCCGGTCAGCCGCTCGGGTCCGCCGGCGTAGTAGCGGAAGGTCTCGACCACCATGCCCATCTCTCCGCGGGCGTCCGAGATCGGCTTGCCCGCGTTGCGGGCCTCGAGCGTCGCCAGATCGTCGACCCGTACCTCGATCGCGTTGGCGAGCCGATGGAGCAGTGCGGAGCGCTCGCCGGGGGCAATTGATCGCCAGGACGGAAAGGCGAGTTTGGCCCGCTCGACCGCGGCGTCCGTCTCCTCGACGCCCGCACGGGGAAGCTCGGCCATCACCTGCTCGGTTGCAGGCTCGATCACCGCGATCGCGTCCTTGCTCGCCACGTGCCGACGATATAGGGTCCGTGCGTGGCATCAGGGGAGAAGAGCAAGGAAGCTGCTCCCAGGCCCGGTGGCCCCGGTGGCACCCGCGGGATGCTCTCCCTCGACGATCTCCGCAAGCAGGCCGAGGAGGGCACGATCGACACCGTCGTCACGGCCTTCACGGACATGCAGGGCCGGCTGTTCGGCAAGCGCATCCAGGTCGAGTACTTCCTCGACGAGGTGGTCGGGCACGGGGTGGAGGGCTGCAACTACCTGCTCGCGCTCGACATGGACATGGAGCCGCTGCCCGGCTACGAGATGGCGAACTGGGAGGACGGCTACGGGGACTTCGGGATCGCCCCGGACATGTCGACGCTGCGGCAGATCCCCTGGCTCGACCGCAGCGCGCTGGTTCTCGCCGACGTCGTCAATCACGACGGCACTCCGGTGGTCGCCTCGCCCCGCCAGGTCCTGATCGCCGTGTACGAGCGGGCGCGGGAGATGGGCTTCACGCCCTACGCCGCCTCCGAGCTCGAGTTCTACCTCTACAAGGAGAGCTACGCGGAGGCCTGGGAGAAGGACTTCAAGAACCTCACCCCGACGATCCCCTACATCCTCGACTACCACATCCTCGCCACCACGATGGACGAGAGCTACCTCGGGCCGATCCGCCGTGGCATGCACGCCGCAGGCATCCCGATCGAGTTCTCCAAGGGCGAGGCCTGGAACGGGCAGCACGAGGTCAACACCCGCTATGCGGACGCCGTCACCGCCGCGGACCGCCACACGATCTACAAGAACGGCGTCAAGGAGATCGCCTTCCTGAATGGCATCTCCGCGAGCTTCATGGCGAAGCCGTCCGAGGATGACATCGGGAGCTCCTGCCACGTCCACCAGAGCCTGGTGGACGACGACGGCAAGAGTGTCTTCGTCGACGACGACGGCGAGGAGAAGGACACGTTCATGCACTTCATCGGCGGGATGCGAAACCACATCCGCGAGCTCTCCCTGTTCGTCGCGCCGGCGATCAACTCCTACAAGCGCTACGCGGCTGAGAGCTGGGCGCCGACCTCTGTCTCCTGGGGCCGCGACAACCGCACCTGCGGCTTCCGGGTCGTCGGGCATGGGCAGTCCACACGCGTGGAGTGCCGGATCCCCGGCGCGGACGCCAACCCCTACCTCGCCATGGCCGCTCTGCTCGCCGCCGGGCTCGACGGCATCGAGAACCAGACCGATCCCGGTCCCGAGCTGAAGGGCAACGCCTACGAGGCCGGAGAGGCCGAGGCGTTCCCGTCATCGCTTCGCGAGGCGGTCGACCTCTGGGAGAAGAGCGACTTCGCCAAGCAGGCGTTCGGCGACGCGGTCCACAAGCACTACCTGAACTACGGCCAGCTCGAGCAGGGCCTGTTCGACAAGGTGGTCACGGACTACGAGAAGCGCCGCATGTTCGAGCGCGGCTAGTTCGGCCTAGGCCGGGGCGCCGACACTGGGCGGCACCGGCGGTCCCGCGGTGGTGGCCGAACGAGCCCGCTCGGGCTCCCCGACCACGATCACCCTGGTGGGCCGCTCGGCCAGCACCGTCTGCAGGGTCTTGCCGTAGAGCGGCGCCCCGTTGCGATAGCGGAGCCCCATCACCAGGGCGCTCGCCTTCAGCTCACGGGCCTCCTCCGCGATCGAGTGGCCGGCCTGGTTGGGTCTTGCCCGATGGATGTGGCCGCTGACGCGCAGGCCGCCGATCAGCTTGGCCTGCTCGATCTTCGACTGCGCGTCCTCCTCCTGGCGCTCGAGCGGGGCGTCGAGCGGGAGGTGATTCGGCACCGTGACGATCGCGATCACGTGCACGGCACGGCGCCGCTTGGACGCGAGCTTGACGGCGGTGACCATCGTCTGCTCGTTGAAGGGCTCGTCGTCCTCGAAGGCGACCAGGATGCTCTTGTACTCGACCTCCTCAACGCCGAGAGGCTCGGGCAGCAACACCTTGTGGGTCTGGGTGGGGGAGAGGCCGAGCCGTCGCCGGTAGAGGAGGTAGATCGAGATACCGAGAGCCATCCAGATCGCACCGATGACGAGTGTGCGCGGGTTGAGCGCCATCACCACGATCCAGGCCGCGAAGGTGCCGAAACCGCCGAACACCGCGGTGAGGGGGATGTCGAAGCCGAAGGCGCGCACGTTGCCAGGCGGTTTCCACTCGCGCTCCTTGTCGGGAAAGCGGCGCCGCAGCCGGATCACCGAGATGTGGGCGATCGTGAAGGAGAGCATCGCGCCGAACGAGTAGAGGGTCGCCAGCAGCTTCGTCTCCCCCGGGATCATCGTGATGATCGCGATGGCCGAGAACACCAGGATGGCGACGTACGGGGTGCGGTATTTGGGATGGACCTGGCGCAGGCGCTCGGGCAGCTGCCGGTAGTGGCCCATCGAGAATGTGAGGCGGGAGACACCGATCAGCCCGGCATTGGTGGCGATCAGCAGGATGACGGCCGCCAGGACGCCGACGTAGTAGCGGAGGATGTTGGTGAGCCCGGCCCCCAGCCCGAGGTTCTCCACGATCCCCAGCACTGGGTCATCCGCGAACTTGGTGCCGAGGTCGGTCGAGTAATGGCCCGCCACGTGGTGGACGGGCATGGCCGAGAGGGCGATCAGGGGGAGGAGGGCGTAGAGGCCGAGCACGGCCACCACGGTCAGCCCCACCCCCTTTGGAATCGTCTTCGAGGCATCCTTCGCCTCCTCCGACATGTTCGAGATCGTCTCGATGCCGGTGTAGGCGATCATTCCGACCGCGATCCCGAGCAGGAAGTCCCCCCAGCTCGGTGCCACACCGAGGTGGACGTTGTCGACCAGGATGCTCGGGCTGAAGACCAGGACCAGCCCGATCACGACCAGGATCACCTGCGTGCAGAGGTCGGCGATCGCCAGGATCAGGTTGAGCCGGCTCGACTCCTGGGTCCCCTTCACGTTGAGTGCCGCCAGGAAGACGACCACGACGACGCCGCCGATGATGTCGCCCGGCGAGTTTCCGAGCCACGGCCAGAAGACGGCCAGGTAATGCGGCACGAAGAACGCCGAGATCGCGACCGTGATGATGTAGTTGAGCATCTGCCCCCAGCCCGCGATGAAGCTGACCAGCTCGTTGAACGCGTGGCGCGCGAAGCTCGCCGATCCGCCCGCCTCCGGGTACATGACGGTCGCCTCGGCGTAGGTGGCCGCCGTGGCCATGAAGATCAGGCCGGCGATCACGAAGGCAACGGGGGTCAGGCCGAGGGCGAAGGCGGCTGTGACGCCCAGCGCGTAGTAGATCGACGAGCCCACGTTGCCGTAGGCGGCTGAGAAGAGCGCGCCCACACCGTGGACTCGCGCAAGCGATTCGTCCCTGGGGATCCGTCGAGCCATGACAGCCCGTCCGAATATACGCCTGGGGCAGGGCGGGTCGGTGCGGCTCGACCTGGCGGGTGGGCACCGGGGATCGCCCGCGCGTAGGAGAGCGTCCGCAGCACGGCGGGCTCGCCCTTCCAGACGCCGAAGCTGGCTCGCTCGATGTCGGCGCAGACTCCGATCAGCGGGCGGGGTATGGCCGGAAACTAGCTACGAAGCAGGGAACCACCCCGGGATCACAGAGCGATCTGCGAGCCGACGATTACCGTCTTCTCGCTGGGCAGCTGGAAGGCGTCGATCGGGCTCGTCGCGTTCCGGGCCATCCCGACGAACAGCCTCTTGCGCCAAGCCCGCATCGGCGGGGCGTCGGTGGGCTTGATCGCGATTCGCGAAACGAAGTATGAGGCATGCTCGAGGTCGAGGTTGCGTTCGAGCAGCCCCTGCATGCGGCAGAGCCGCAGCGCGGCCGGGACGTCGATCGGGTCGTGGTAGCCGTTCCTGACTGTGACGTGAAACACCCTGAAATCGTCGCCGATCTCCTCGACCGTGAACCGCTCGAAGTCCTCGACGTGCGGGATGCTGACCATATCCACCGACACAATCAAGACTCTCTGCGAGAACGTGTGGGTGTTCTCGACCTCGATCCGGAGCGCCAGCGGGGTGGTCTCCTTGGTTGGATGGAGGTAGACGGCCACGCCGGGAACTTCAGTCGGTGGAGGGTCCTCGGCAGAGAGGCGATCAAGGAACTCGGTTAGGGACCCCTCCCTGGCGGTCCGAATGCGAGTGACGATCTCCTGCCCCCGGCGCCAGTTGATCATCACGATCGAGATCACCAGCGCAACGACGAGTGGGAGCCAGGCTCCATGCTCGACCTTGGCGATGTTGGCGGCGAAGAACGACACCTCGACGGTCAAGAACAGGACCACGATCGGCACGAGCCTCCGCTTCGGAGTCCGCCAAAGTAGCCGGGCGACGGCCGCAAAGAGCAGCGTGTTCAGGATGAAGGTCCCGGTGACCGCGACGCCGTAGATGTCTCCGAGCTTGTCGGCGGACTGGAAGATCAGCGCCAGCGTGATCACCCCGATACAGAGCCCCCAGTTGACGATCGGGACGTAGATCTGCCCCTCGACCTTCGAGGGGTGGAGAACGGTGAGGCGTGGTAGGTACCCGAGCTGGACCGCCTGCCGGGCAACCGAGAATGAACCCGAGATCGCGGCCTGGGAGGCGATGATGGTCGCCGCGGTTGCGAGGAAGAGCATCGGGTACTGGGCCCAGTCGGGAACCATCAGGAAGAAGGGGTTGACCGCGGTGCTCGGGTCATCGCGGATCAGGACCCCTTGGCCGAGGTAGTTGAGCATCAGGGCGGGGAACGCGACCGCAAACCAGCCGAGCCGAATCGGCCCGGCGCCGAAGTGACCCCTGTCCGCGTAGAGGGTCTCAGCGCCGGTGACGGCGAGGACGACGCCGCCGAGCGTCAGGAATCCCGCCGCGCCGTGGTCGGCCAGGAACCGAGCCCCCCACGTGGGTGACAGCGCCTGAAAGACCGCCGGATCCTTCAGCACCTGGTTCAGTCCCAGGAGCCCGATCGCGATGAACCAGAGCAGGATTACGGGACCGAATAGCCATCCGATCGCACCCGATCCGCGCCGCTGGATGAAGAAAAGGCCGAGCAGGATCACAACCGAAATCGGCAGGACGAGGTGAGCGAGCTGCGGCTCGATCACCTTCAGGCCCTGAACCGAGCCGAGGACCGAGATCGCGGGCGTGATGATCCCGTCGCCGAAGAACAGCGCGGCGCCGAAGATGCCGAGGGTCACCAGCGTGGCCACGCGGGTGGCCTTGTGACGCTGGAGGAGGGAGGCCAGCGCCATGATGCCGCCGTCCCCACGGTTGTGGGCGCGCATGATGAACCCCGCGTACTTGATTGAGACGATGATTGTCAGGGCCCAGAAGATCAGCGAGACGACCCCGTAGACGCCAGCCGTCGTCGCATGCGCGGCGGCTCGGTGGGTCGTGAAGATGATCTGCTCGGTGTACAGCGGGCTCGTCCCGATGTCGCCGTAGACGACGCCGAGGGCGCCAAGTGCGAGCGCGAGCTTGCTGGCGTCGGTGATTACGTCCCGCTTGGTGTCCTGCAGCGCTTCGAAGCGCTTGCGAACGGCCTCCGCGTCCTCTGCCTTGTCACTCGGAGCCTCTGGCCGCCAGTAGCCGAGCTTGTGCGAAGCCTCGTTGAAGATCTGCTTCTCGCCGGGCCGCTTGCCCGTGCGAACCTTGCCAGCCTCTGCTTTCGGAGGCTCCTTCACACCAACCGTGTGCGATGCCTCGTGAAGAGGATGTTTGTGCCGCGGATCGGTGGTGTCTTCGCTCACGCTATCCGCCCCCCACAAGCACACCCGCCGGGACTACGTCGTCTCCGTTCCGTCCAATCCCAGCGGTGGTCGGATCGTGCTCGACGACGACCCGGCAGGGCCGGTGGGCGAGCACGTATCTGGTTGTCGGGCCGAGCAGCCCCTCCTCGCTGGGGGCGTGCTCGGTCGAGATGTAGATCAGGTCCGAGTGGCACTCCTCCGTCTCCTCGACGATCGTGCGCCCCGGGCTCCGCGTCCGGATCAGCCGGCAGCGCACCCTGCATCCGGCGACCTTCGCCTGCAGACGCGCTACCTCCAGCACCCGCCGCGCTTCCTGCTCCTCTTGCTCAAGACCTCCGTCGAGCGGCAGCCGTTCGGGGACCTTGAGCACGTAAACGGCCTCTACGGCACCGTCGGGCCCGACCAGCTTCGCGGCCCGCGCCATCGCCTCGTTATCGACGCTGGTGCCCAGGATCGGGACGAGCGCCGAGTGATATCCGCGTTGCTTGAGCTCGGCCATGGCTTCCCAATTCCATGATCGAGTGCGACCCGCTAAGCACCCGCTAAGGACCGCCTGGGCCGCGTAGAGATTTCGCTAATTCTGCGCCCAGGCGGAGATCACTGCTCCGCGCGCAGTCGGTAGCCGATTCCAGGCTCCGTGATCACGTAACGAGGGTTCGCCGGATCCGGTTCGAGCTTGGCGCGAATGTGGGCGAAGTGCACGCGCAGGTAGTGGGTCTCGTCCTCGTAGCCGGGACCCCACACCTCCTGGAGCAGCTGGCGATGGGTGACCAGGCGCCCGGGATGCTCCGCAAGCTGGCTGAGCAGGTCGAACTCGATCGGGGTGAGGTGGACCTCCTCCCCGGATCGCCCCACGGCCCGATCGGCGAGGTCGATCTCGAGATCGCCGACACGTATCGGACCCTCGCCGTCCTCACTTCTGCGCCGCAGCACCGCGCGCATCCGGGCGAGAAGCTCCTCGCTGCCGAACGGCTTGGTGACGTAGTCGTCAGCCCCGGCGTCGAGCGCACGCACCTTCTGGCGCTCGTCGCCGACGGCCGAGAGCACAACGATCGGCACCTGGCTCCAGCGCCTGATTTCCGTGGCGACCTCGACCCCGTCGCCGTCGGGGAGGATCAGATCGAGCACGATCGCGTCGGGTGGCCTCACCGAGACCGCGTCGAGAGCCTCTTGCTTCGTGGTCGCCTCCTCCACCCGGTAGCCGGCGTTGGTGAGGATCACCCTCAGCCCCCTGACGATCTGGGGCTCGTCGTCCACCACGAGCACCCGCGAGTCTCCGGCCGTCATCCGACTGTGGCCGGCTGCTCAACCAGTGGGAACGAAACGGCGAACGCCGTTCCGTCCGCGGAGTCGGCCTGCAGGCGGAGCTCGCCGCCGTTTGCCTCTACGAAGCCCTTGCAGATCGCGAGCCCAAGGCCGGCGCCCTCGCGATGGTTGCCAGCGTGGAACGGCTTGAAGATCGCGTTCCGCTGAGACACTGGCACCCCCGGCCCCCGATCGACAACCCGGATCGTCACCTTGCCCGCCCCGACGCCGCCGCTGATGTGCACCGGCTGGTCGTGCGGCGAGAAGCGCAGCGCATTCTCGATCAGGTTGGCGAAGACGCGCTCCAGTTGTGACGCATCGGCGCGCACGAGTGGCAGCTCGCCGTCCAGCTCGATCTGAATTCGTCGCTGCGTGTGGTCGTCGCGAGTGTTGGAGATCGCGGTCGAGATCACTTCAAGCAGATCGCACCAGTCGGTGCGGGGATGAACCGCCCCGGCCTCGATCCGGGAGAGGTCAAGCAGATTTCCGATCAGTCGCGTAAGGCGATCCGACTCCGCCTCGATCGCGTCGATCAGCGCGATCCGATCTTCGGCGGCGGTTCCCTGCTCGCGCAGCCCGGCCGCCGCGGTCCGGATCGATGTGAGCGGCGAGCGCAGGTCGTGTGAGACTGCGTGCAGGATCACGGTCTTGGCGGCATCCGCTTGCCGCGCCGCTTCCGCCTCGGCGCCGCGCGCGGCGGCACGCTCGCGCTCACCGGCAACATCCAGCAACGTGGCTAGCGGCCGCGCGACCCTGTCGAGGTCGGCATCGGACCAACCCGACGACTCGCCTGCATACAGCCAGACGGAGCGTTCCTCGGTGGGCAGCCGCAGGACCCTTTCACCCTCCCGAGCCCTGGGCGCGGCGCTGGCGTCAAGGCGAAGTTCCCCGTGGCCTGCCGCCTCGAGGCTCGCCGAGATTGCCGCCACAAGATCATCGGTCCCACCGAGCAGCGCGGCGGCTGCATCAGCGAGCAAGATCGCCTCGTGCTCCCGCGCGGAGGCCTGGGCCGCCCGCAGCTCGGCCTCGGCGGCTCGCTGGCGCGACTGCCCGGCGAGCCGACCGACGACCAGGGCTGCCAGCAGCAGGACCGCGAGCGCAACCACGTTGTCCGAGTCCGCGATCGTGAGCTGGTGAAGGGGCTTGATGAAGAAGAAGTTGAGGGTCAGCACGCCTAGCACGGCGGCCGCGAGGGCGGCGACCTGGCCGCGGCGGATGGCGACGGCGAGCACTGCGATCAGATAGAGGCTGCCGAGTCCCGCCGGCTCGGCAACCGAGTCGAGTAGGGCCACCAGCGCGGTGGCGAGGCCCACCCAGGCGAGTGTCTCGAGGGTCGCGGCGGCGATGCGGCCAAATGGGGGCCGCGAACGCATGGATTTCATCTCGATTCCAGTGTAGGCCCGGGCGGTGCGGCTAATGCGGATCGAGCGCCTCGGTGGCGCGGACGAACTCTCGCCAGCGCTCGTGCTCCGTCGTGCGCCAGCTCTCTTCCCGCTCGGCCTCCTCCCTGCGCTCGCGCCGATGGAGTAGCCGCCGCGTGCATTGCGGGCCTTTGTGACGTGGTCGATGATCCCGACCGCCAGTCCGCGCCGCCGCAGCATTCGGCACTACCCGCCGGCGCGCGAGATGAGCGCCGGGATGATCGCGTCCGTCGCGTCCTCTTCCGGGTGCCAGAGCACGCCCAGCGCAAAGCCGCCGTCACCTGACTCGATCGCCTCGACGCTCTCGTCGTCGGTCGCCCAGGCGGTGGCCGTGAGCGTGTCGGCGATCCGGTCAACGCCCTGGTGGTGATGGCTCTTCACCGTGAGCCGCTCGGTCCCGGCCGCCTCGGCGGCGAGCGAGCCGGGCTCGATACGGACCTCGTGCTCCGCCCATGACCCCGGAACCGGCCGGTGGATCTCGTGCCCGAGGCGGTCCGGGATGTGCTGGTCGAGCGTCCCGCCGCAGGCGACGTTGAGGACCTGCATTCCTCGGCAGACGCCGAGCAGGGGGATGCCGCGCTGGAGCGCGCCCCGCGCGAGAGCGATCTCGAAGCGGTCGCGGTCGGGGTTGTCCCCATCGTCTCCGGGTGGCGTTCGACGCCCGGCTCTCCGGGTCGATGTCGGCGCCACCGCCGAGCACGAGCGCGTCGATCCGTCTGAGCAGTTCGCCGGGCTCCTCCTCTGCGAGCCGGTCGGGTGGGCAGCATCGCCATCATGCCGCCGGCGCCGTGGATCGCCCGCGAGTAGGAGAGCGGCAGCAGCGTCGCCGGCTCGTCCTTCCAGACACCGAAGGCCGCTCGCTCCACCGCCGCGCAGACTCCGATCAGGGGACGTG
>CAVZRH010000022.1:0-45573 GCA_963777575.1 uncultured Solirubrobacterales bacterium
ACTATCCCGTCCATCATGGCTTCGGTGCTTATCCCCGGGTCCGGGCTCCGGCAATCAGTGAAACGTGGGTAGCGGACTGGCCAGCAGGCGCTCGGCGTAGGAAGCCGGCACCGGCTCCGAAAAGTGGAATCCCTGCGCGTAGCCGCAGCCCAGCTCGCGCGCGACCCGGACCTGGTCCTCGGTCTCGACGCCCTCGGCGACGACGCCGATGCCGATCGTCTCGGCCATGTCGCTGACCGCGCGCACGATCGCGGCGTCGTTCGGGCTGTCGGTGACGTTCTCCACGAAGCTGCGGTCGAGCTTGACGATCGAGAGGGGGAGTCGCTTGAGATAGCCGAGCGACGAGAAGCCGACCCCGAAGTCGTCGAGGACGAGGCACACGCCGAGGCGCTGGAGCGCTCCAAGCGTGCGCTCCACGTGAGCCGTGTCGTCGAGGAGTGTGCTCTCGGTCAGCTCGAGCCAGAGAGTGGAGGGCTCGATCCCGTTCGCCCTGATCGAGCCCTCGATGTGCGGGATCAGCTCAGGGTCGGCCAGCTGGCGGGCCGAGAGATTGACGGACACGTTGACCGGGGCGGAGTCGGGCTGGAGCCGCTGCCAGGCCGCGGCCTGGCGGCAGGCCTGCTCGATCACCCAGCGGCCGATCGGCACGATCAGGCGGGAGTCCTCGGCGACGGGGATGAAGGCAAGGGGACCGATCAGGCCACGGTCGGGGTGGTTCCAGCGGAGCAGCGCCTCCATCGAGGCGATCGTGCCGTCCTGAAGCCGGACGACGGGCTGGTAGTGGACCACGAGCTCTTCGCGCTGGAGCGCCCGGCGCAGGTCGTTCTCGGTCTGCATGTGCTCGATGACGCGGGAGCGCATCACCTCGTCGAAGATCTCGTAGCCGCCGCGGCCGCGCTCCTTGGAGCGGTAGAGCGCCGAGTCCGCGTCGCGGATCAGGGCCTCGGGAGGCTCGGCGCCGGTCCCGATCGAGATGCCGATGCTCGCGCTGACGAAGTGCTCACGCTCGCGCAGGATGAAGGGGCGGGCGAGCGCCTCGGCGATGCGCTCCGCGATCCGGGTCGCGCCGTGCTCGTCGCCGACGTCGTCGGCGAGCACGGCGAATTCGTCGCCGCCGAACCGAGCGACGGTGTCGCCCGGACGCAGGGCCTGCTCGATCCGGGGGGCGACGGCCGCGAGCAGCTCGTCGCCGGCCGCGTGGCCGAGGCTGTCGTTGACGAGCTTGAACTGGTCGAGGTCGAGGAAGAGCACGGCAATCGCCGTCTCGCGGCGGGCCCCCGCCGAGAGCGCGTGCCGCAGCCGATCGAGGAAGAGGTTGCGGTTCGGGAGACCGGTGAGCGCGTCGTGCAGGGCCTCGTGCTGGGTCCGCTCCTCGGTGCGCCGCCGCTCGATCGCGTTCGCGAGGACGTTCGCGATCGCCTGCATGAAGTCGACGTCCTCCTGGCGTGAACCCGTGGAGCTCGCGTGATCCGGCTCCGAGCACGCCGAAGGGCTCCTTCTTGCCCTTGATCAGGGTGATCGCCGCGCTCTGCATGCCCTGAGCGGACTGCAGCTCGGACTGCTGGAAGCGGGTCTCCGTGCTCCAGTCGTCGACGATCGTGGCCTTCCCGGTGGCCAGCGCGTAGCCGGACTGGGACCGGTAGTCGGCCGGGACTCGCGCCCTGCCGATCATCTCCTCCGGCAGGCCGACGCCGGAGACCAGCAGGAGCTCGTCGCCGCCGGGCAGCAGCTTGAGGACGCCGCCATAGTCGATGTCGAGGACCTCCGTCAGGATGCGGCTCGCCTCACGGGCGAGCTCGTCGGTGTCGGCTCCCTCCAGCGCCTGCTGGCCGAAGCGTGCGACCGCTCGCTGCTGGTTCGCCTGGAGTCGGCTCGACTCCTCGCTGCGGACCAGGGCGCCGGCGGACTCGGACAGCGTCCGCGCGACGCTGGGCCTGGCCGCGCGCCTCCAAGCCGCCGAGCAGCGCCACGCAGACCGCCGCGAACAGGCCGAAGCCGTCGAAGGGGAGGCCGCCTCCGACCGCGAAGGAGAGGATGAAGAGAGCCGCAAGCTGTGCGATTGCCACGACGATGATCGACCGCAGCGGATACGAGAGGGCGGCGAAGAGGAACGGCATGACCAGCAGGAGCACGAACGGGCTCTGGGAGCCGCCGTCGAGCCCGGCGCAGACGCCGATCAGCACGATGTCGGCCACCGACCAGGCGACGAAGAAGGGTTCGCGCAGGGGCCCCTGGATGATCCGCTCGAGCGGGAGCAGCAGAATCAGCGGCGTGCTGAGCAGGCCGAGTCGTGATCGCGGCGAGGATCAGGCTCGCGGTTCGGCTGGTCCCAGGTGCCCAGCGCATAGACCGCGGCGCCGAGGCAGACGAGGGCCGAGAGCCAGGCCCCGACCTTGATCGAGGCGAGCCGGGCCTCGAATTCCTGATCGCGGACGTCGCCGGTCGCTGCCGGTTGGCTCAACCCAGTCACGCTGGACGTTCCCTCCTCGATGGCTCCGATAGCTTGCCGCAAGCGGCGCCGAGGAGAATCCGCACTACTGGGGAGATACTGGAAACCGTCATATGTACGACCAGCACGACGTCGAGACGCTCGAACGTCAGTTCAACGCGGCGATGGAGGAGGCCGATACCGGCTCTGCGCTGGACGCGGTGAGGCGCATCTACGATGAATTCGACCGCGGGGGAGAGGGACTTGAGGCGCTGCTGCACCCGGACTTCCAGATCCGGATGGAGACGGTCTTCCTCGACGACAAGACGTACAAGGGGATGCGCGGCTACGGGCGGTGGCGCGCGGACATCGACGAGCTCTTCGAGTCCGACCGCTTCCAGCCGCAGGGCCTCCGCGCCGCCCGCGACGGCCGCTGGGTCGTGCTCGGCCGGCTTCAGATCACCCAGAAGGACGACGCCGGCGAGCTGGACGTCCCGCTGGCCCACGTGCTCGAGCAGCGCGACCGCAAGGTGGCGAGCTTCACCGTCTACTCCGACATCTCGGCGGCGCTCGAGTCGGTCGGTCTGCCGGGGTAGGGCCGGCGTGGTCCAGCTCCCTATAGGTTCAGTCGACAAGGTCGTTTCGACGGAAGGGAGCGGGCTATGACCGAGATCGTGTTTGCCATTCCCGTCATGCACGGGAAGGAGGACCTTGATCGCCAAACCAGGGAGGAGATGGCGGGCGCTCGCCGGGATGAATACGTGGCCGCGCTGAAGGACGCCGGAATCACCCGACAAGCGGTCTGGCATCAACAGCAGCCGGATGGCGGCACCCTCGCGATCGTCTACGTCGAGGCGACCGATCCCGAGGCACACCAGCGCTTTGTCTCGTCAGATTCGGACATCAGCCGGTGGTTCGTGGAGCGGATGCAGGAGGTACATGGACGCGATGTCTCGGAGCCGCCCCTTCCGGTCGAGCAGATCCTCGACTTCCGGGTCGACGACTGACGACGAACGGGCCCACATCGGGGCCCGTTCGCCTGGGGGAGGGATATGGACGTCGAGGGGATTCGACGCCGTTTGTTGTGGTGGACGAGTCTCTATGCGGCAGCTCCGCTCGACTGCGCGCTCGACTGATTGCTCTGGTTCTTGTTCTGGCCCTGCTCCTGGTTCTGGCTCTGCTGCGGAGGAGCGCCGGGAGGCGGTCCGCAGTGGAAGGTGCCCACCCCGGGCGGTCCGGCGTTCTGGAGCTTTTCGGGCAGCTTCGACTTGCAGGCCTCGTAGGCCTTCTGGGCCTTCTCCCGGTCGGCCGCACTGGGCGGCTTCGGCGGGCCCTCGCTCGGGTCGAACTTGCCTGGACCCGGAGGAGCCGGAGCGCCGTTGTCCTCCATGCACTTCCGGAAGTCCTCCAGCTTCTGCCTGTCGGCCGCGGAGAGATCGTCGTGGAAGAACATCCTCGGGCCGCCGCCGGGCGGCGCCGGGAGTGTCTGCGAGCTGCCTTCGCTCCCGCTGGTTCCCGCCGCTGCCGCTGTCCGCGAGCGAGACCGCGGCCACTCCGACCGCCGTGATCCCCGCCGCGAGCAGCGACAGGCCAAGCGGGCCGAATCGGATCGTGATGCCTCGTTTCCTCTTCATCGCCACTCCTTGTCGTCTGCGTCCCGGTCGTGCCGGGTTCGCCGACCATCAAGCCAGCGGTGGCTGAGAGGAGCCTGAGACCGGGCTAAGAAGCGGCTTGAACTTCGTGCGTGCCGCTTGACTCGGCGAGCTTCGATTCCTGCCGCTCGGGCGCGATCCGGATCACGTTCCAGGCGAGGCCGAGCCGCTCCATCGTTCGGATCAGAGCGGCCGAGGGATCGAGTTCCCAGCGGCGCAGGCCGTGCACGGCGGAGCGCGGGAAGGCGTGGTGGTTGTGATGCCAGGACTCGCCCAGGGAGGGGAGGGCGAGCCAGAAGACGTTGGTCGAGTGGTCATCCACCTCGAAGCGGCGCGTCCCGAGGAAGTGGCAGATCGAGTTGACGCTCCAGGTGACGTGATGGACGAAGAAGACCCGGACGAGGCCACCCCAGAGCAGGCCCGTGGCGGCGCCGAGCAGAGTGCCGGTGAGCAGAAAGCCGACGAGCGCGGGCAGCGCGAGCCCAAGCAAGACCAGGCTGACGAAGCGACGATTGAGGAAGCGCATGCCCGGGTCCTCGTAGAGGTCCGGCGCGTACTTCTTCCAGTCAGCGCGCCCGTGCTCGGAGAGCAGCCAGCCGGTGTGCGCGTGCCAGAGCCCGCGCAGCACGCCGCCGACGCCGTCGCCGTGGCCGACGTGCGGGCTGTGCGGGTCGCCCTCGACGTCGGTGTGGGCGTGGTGCTTGCGGTGGTCGGCGACCCAGGCGATCACCGAGCCCTGCACCGCCATCGAGCCGAAGAAGGCGAAGAGATACTCGGTCGGTTTATGGGTCCGGAAGGAGCGGTGGGTCAGCAGGCGGTGGTAGCCGACCGTGATGCCGGTGGCGGTGACCAGGTACATCACGGCCAGGATCGCCAGGTCCGTGGGGCTGACGATGCGGTTCCAGAAGAGGACGATCGCGGCGAGCGTGGCCAGGAAGGGGACCACGACGGCGCCGAGGTTGGCGAGCTTGGTGGCTCGAGTCATTGTGTGGGTCATGCTGCGAGATTAGGCAGGGAGCCGACACGGGTGTTAGCCTCATTGCCAACTTCGAGGCCCATTTCTTATCACTCAAATGACAAAAGACCTCGGTGCCGAGCCATGGCGCGCGCTGCCGGCCGGGCTGGCCGACTCGATCGAGCCCGAGCTCCCCGAGGCCACCGAGGAGATCCTGGCCGCGATCGCCCGCGAGGTGCCCGAGTACGCCCGACCGCTGGAGGGGTCCTTCGGCGCCGGCATCCGCACCGGGGTCACCGAGGCGCTGCGCCAGTTCGTCGCCCTGATTCGCGATCCCGACGCGGGGCGGGAGTCCGGCCGCGACGTCTACGTCGGGCTCGGACGCGGCGAGCTGCACCAGGGCCGCACCCTCGACTCCCTGCAGTCCGCCTACCGCGTCGGGGCGCGCGTCGCGTGGCGCAGAATCTCGGCCGCAGCGCGGCGCCGCCACGTCGATCCGGATCAGCTCGCCGTCCTCGCCGAGGCGATCTTCGCCTACATCGATGAGCTTTCGGCCGACTCGGTCGAGGGCTACGCCCAGGCGCAGCGCGAGCAGGAGGGCGAGCGGCAGCGCCGCCGCCGCGAGCTGCTCGCTCTCCTGCTGCGGGACCCGCCGGCCGATGAGGCGGATCTGCGCGTCGCGGCGCAGGCCGCCGGCTGGCGGCTGCCCCGCAGCGCAGCGCCCCTGGCGGTGGCGGAGCCCGACCTCGACCGAGTCGCCCGCCGCCTGCCCACCGACGCCCTGGCCGGGACGGTGGATGGGATCGGCTGCGTCCTCGTCTCCGGTGCCGCAACCGCGAGCCGGACAGCCGAGCTCGAGCGGGCGACCGAGTCGGTCACCGCCACGCTCGGACCGACCGTGCCGCGCGGCGAGCTCGGCTCCTCCTGGGCTCTGGCGAATGCAGCCCTGCGGGCAGCGGAGGCCGGGGCCATCGAGGGGACGGCTCCGATCGTCGCCGAGCAGCACCTCGCCGACCTGCTGATCTTCGAGTCCGGCGGCCTCGCGGACCGGCTCGTTCGGACCAGGCTCGAGCCGCTCGCCGAGCTCACCCCGGCCGCCCGGGAGCGGATGGAGGAGACGGCCCTTGCCTTCGTCCAGTACGGGGGCAACGCCGCGGCGATGGCGCGCGCCCTCCACCTGCACCCGCAGACGATCCGCTACCGGCTGACGCGGCTGCGGGAGCTGTTCGGGGAGGAGCTGACGGACCCCGACGCGCGCTTCGAGCTCGAGCTGGCCCTCAGGTCGAGTCGGGCAGCTCTGGCAGCTCGAGGCTGACCACCGCCCCGCCATCGGGAGCGTTCGAGGCCCGAGCCGTGCCGCCATGCTCCTCGGCGACCCGCTGCACGATCGCGAGGCCGAGTCCGGAGCCCGGCTTGCTCCGTGCCTCGTCCGCGCGCCAAAAGCGGTCGAAGACCTTGTCGAGGTCCCCGTCAGAGAACCCCGGCCCATGGTCGCGGACGGTGACCCGTCCGCCCTCGACCCCGACCTCGATGCCGCTCCCGGGCGGACTCCACTTGGTGGCGTTGTCGAGCATGTTCGAGATCGCCCGGCCCACCCGCTGCGGGTCGGCGTGGACCAGGGAGGGCTCCAGGCGAGCCTCGAATCCGATTCCGCGCGACCGTCGCTCCGCCCGCTCGATCGCGTCGCGGGTGAGCTCGTCCAGAGCGACGTCCTGACGGACGATCGCGTCCTGACCCGGCGCACGCGCCAGCTCAACCACGTCGGCGACCAGCTCGGTCATCTCCTCGAGCTCCTGGGTCACGTCGGCGACGAGCCGGCGGCGCTCCTGCGGGGCGAGTGCCTCCCCTCGACCGAGCGTCTCGATGTTCGTCCTGATCGTCGCGAGCGGGGTGCGGAGCTCGTGCGAGGCGTCGGCGACCAGCCGTCGCTGCGCCGCCTCGGAGCGCTCGAGCGCGGCCATCATCTCGTTGAAGCTGCCGGCCAGACGGCCGAGCTCGTCGTCGCCACGCACCTCGATCCGGTGGGTGAGGTCGTGAGTCCTCGCCACCTCCTCCGCCGCGTTCGATACCTCGCCGGCCGGCGCGAGCGCCGCACGCGCGACGACCGGCCCGAGCGCCGCGGCGAGCGCGATCCCGCCCGCGCTGACCGCGGCCAGGATGATGATCAGCGTGTTGAGGGTGTGATTGGTGTCCTCGAGCGAGCGGGCGACCTGGATTGCGGTGCCTCCCGACAGCGGCTGCGTCAGGACTCGCAGGTCGGTGTCGCCCGACTTGGCGTCCTCCAGCCTCGGCTGTCCGCCGTTCGCGGCCAGGCTGCGATCCTCGCTCGAGACCGGGATCGAGATGGGCGTGCCGGGCCCGGTGACGACAACGCCGTTGGGGGAGATCATCTGGGCCAGGGCCTCCGGGCCGCCCGGTTCGGGCGGCGGCAGCGTCAGGGCGTATTGGTCGCCTCGCTCCGTGCGCGGCGTGCCGCCGCTCGGGGGCGGCGCGACGGCGATCCCGGCTCCCGGGGGCGCCGGACCCGCCGCGAAGCGCTGGGTGACCCGCTCGGCCTGCTGGCGAAGATCGTGGTCGATGTCGCCCCGCAGCCGGTCGCGGACAAGCGTGTAGACCAGCACCGAGGCGAGCAGGACGGCCAGGGCGACAGCCAGCGCCGAGAGCAGCGCGAGCCGCCGGCGCAGGCTCATTTGGTGCGAGGGCGCTCCGCAGGGGAAGCCGAGGAGCGACCCGTTTCACGAAGCGAGTATCCGACCCCGCGCACGGTCTGGATCAAGCGCGGCTCGCCGCCCTCCTCCGTCTTGCGGCGCAGGTACCCGATGTAGACCTCGAGCGAGTTCGAGCGCGGGCCGAAGTCGTAGCCCCAGACCGCCTCGAACAGCTGGGACCGGCTCAGCACGAGACGCGGATGGCGCATCAGGTGCTCGAGCAGCGCGAACTCGGTCTTGCTGAGCTGCACCTCGCGGTCGCCACGGGTGACCTCGCGGGTGGCCGGATCGAGCGTCAGGTCCGAGTAGCTGAGCTGCTCACCGGTGTCGCCGTTCGTCCGGCGGAGCAGGGCCCTGAGCCGCGCGAGCAACTCCTCGAGCGCGAACGGCTTGACGACGTAGTCGTCGGCGCCGGCGTCGAGACCGTCGACCCGGTCCTGGACGGCGTCGCGGGCGGTGAGCATCAGGATCGGCGTGCGGTCGCCGCGGGCGCGGAGCTCACGCGCGACCTCCAGGCCGTCGCGCTTCGGCATCAGCACGTCCAGGACGATGGCATCCATCGGCGACGACGCGATCGAGCCGAGGGCCTGCTCGCCGTCCGCCGCCAGCTCGACCTCGTAGCCCTCGAGCTTGAGTGCCCGCTCGAGCGCTCGGCGGAGCTGCGGCTCGTCGTCCACCACCAGTACGCGCACGGGCTCATGCTGGCGGGATCCCATAAGAACATGATGAGAGCGGGGTGGACATCGGTCGATTTAATGCGCCCAGCGCTTGGACTCGCGTCCAGTTCTGCCGATAGGTGGTAGGCGATGCGCTGGCTCAAGCGGACGATCTCGATCCTGATGCTGCTCGCTGCGGCCGGGATTGCGCTTGCCATCGGATTCAGCGATCACTCGGATGAGTACGGACAGGTCTCCCTTCCGCAGGGCGGCACGGTCCATCTGCCCAAGGGCAAGGTGACCGTCTTCGACCGCGTGCAGGGGCAGAGTTCGGAGATCGAGCCGAGCGCCGCCAACGTGGCCTTCGCAGTGGTCCCGGTCGACGGCGGCGCGCCGATCGCCATGTCCCTCGCGAACGGCGAGACCTCCGGGACCTCGGTGACCCGCCGTGAGACGATCGGCGAGTTTGGCGCCTTCGTCAAGCTCGACGTACCGGAGGAGGGCGACTACAGAGTCACCGGCAGCACCAGCCTCGCGCCGGGGACCTTTTACCTCGAGTTCGGGACAAACGCCGGTGCGGCCCTCCTGGACCGGTGGAAGCTGCTGGCCGGCCTGGTGCTCGGCGCGCTGCTGATCGCGTTCATCCCGGTGCCACGGTGGGGCCGTGGGCGGAGTCCCGTGGGTGAGCCCCACTGGTCCTCCGACCCCCGCGCGCCCTACGCCGGCTGGGAGCCGGTCCACCCGGCGGCAGCGCCAACAGAGCGCCACGGAGACCGACGGCGCTGATCAGCGCCCGGCGAAGGGCCCGGCGCTCGGACATTGACGGTGGTGGGGCGGCCGGATCCCGGTAGCGGCGGGTCTCGAGCTCCGTGGCGTAGCGCGCGGCTGCCGGTCCGGCCGACCGCTGCAGCAGGTCCCGCGCGCTTCGCAGCGTCGCCCCCGGCGGCAGCGGCTTTCTGAGCCTGCGGAGGGCGCGGGCGAGCTCCAGGAGCTCGGCATCGGCCAGATCGTCGGGTCCCAGCCGGGCCCGCCGTCGAACGCGGATGGCGTAGGTGCCGAGCGCGGCAAGCCCCGCAACCGCGATGACGGCTCCGAGGATCGCCCACGCGCCCGGCCCCGAGGAGCCCTGCCCGGACTTCGCGATCGCGCCCTGTTGGGGGGCGGGTTTCGGAGTCTCGCCCCCGCTCACGTCGGGAGCCTGGCGCCCGGGGGCGCCGTTGTCGGTCGGCAGCGGGTCGGTGGCCCCGAGCTCGTCGTTGAGCTGGGCGGCCGGCGCTGCGGGCGGGGTCGGGTCGAAGGTGGCCCAGCCGATCCTGGGAAAGAAGACCTCGACCCAGTTGTGCGCGTCGGTGTCGTCGATCAGATAGTTGCTCCGGTTGGGATCACGGCCTCCGGGCGCGAAGCCGGCGGCGACCCTGCTCGGGATGCCGAGCATGCGCAGCATCAGCGCCATCGCGCCGGAGAACTGCTGGCAGTAGCCGGCGCGATCCTGGGAGATGAACGCGGGCAGCGGATAGGTCCGGTTGGGGACGTCCTGCTTGTACTCGAAGTTGCTCCGCAGGTAGAGCTCGATGCGCTGGGCGGCGTCGTACGGGGTCGGCGCGCCGGCGGTGAGGCGCCGGGCGAGCCCGTACATCTCCTCGTACGGCGTGCCCTGGACCTCTCTCGAGATCGAGCCCGGGCCCGACGCGCTCCAGAGCGGCGCCTCGATCGACCGGGCGCCGCCCGCGCCCCCGGTCAGGGTGAAGGAGGCGTAGCGGGCCGCCTCCGACGGATAGGCGGTGCCCGCGTCCCGCATCTCGATCGGGCTCGGCTTCGGGTCGTAGACCAGCGCGGTATAGGAGTTCCCCGGGCGCAGCTCCTGATTCATCTCCCAGACTCCATCCGCGTTGGGTGAGGCGTTGGCGTTGCGGAGGGCGAGCGTCGTCCCGGCGCCGATGGCGAAGTCGCTGGTCAGGCTCCGCACCTCGAAATTGATCCGGTCGACCCACTCGGGGTCGGGCCGGGGTGCGATCCCCTTCGGGTGGAGCTTGAGCGGCTGGCCGAGGGCGGGCTCGATGGTGGTGCCGCTCGATCGGGTCCAGCGGACCCCGTCGAAGGTGTCGAGGTTGGTCGCCTTCCAGTAGTGCGGCTTCTCGCTCGCCACCTCGAACAGGAGGGTTCCCTTCTGAGGCCAGTCGAGTGGGCCGTACGACTGGTCCCACTTGAAGCTCAGCCCCTGGGCGCTGAACAGGTTCCAGTGGCGGTAGTCGATCAGCGCCTTGCCCGGGTCGACCAGCGCGGCTGCGGGCACCGCGACCAGCGCGGCGATGGCCACGGCGAAGCCCGCGGCCGCCCGGCCGCTCGCGATCGACGGCAGCCAGAGCCAGGCGCAGACCAGCAGCACGAGGAGCGCGCCCCCCGCCAGCTGCCGGTCGGGCCGGGCCCAGGCGACGGCGACCAGGTAGAGCCCGACGAGCAGGACGAGCGCGCAGATCCGCCCCGCGGCCCTGCGCCGTCGCGGCCAGAAGGCCGCGAAGGCGGCAGCGCCGACCATCAGCGGCGCTGTGAGCAGGATCACCAGGCGGGTCCAGGTGTCAGCGCCGGCGTAGGGAATCGGTACGTCGGTGAGCCCATTCAGGCTGCGGTTGACGTTCGCCGAGAGCTCGTCCCAGTGTGCTGGCAGGAGCAGCCGCGCCGGCAGCCCGACGACCACCAGCCCGACGAGCAGCGCAACCGCGACGACGGCCGCGCCGAGCGCCCAGCGGGCCCCCCGCGGGCGCGGCAGGCGGCCGATCGCGGCGAGCGCCGCCCCGGCTGCGGTCGCGACCACGACGGCGACCGCGACTCGCGTCGCGGGAGGGTCGGAGACCAGCGAGGCCCACTGCAGGGAGGCGACGAGGCCGAGCGCGGCGAAGCAGATCAGCTCGATCCGCTCGGGGCGGGGGAGGGAGAGCGCGCTCATGCCGCCGCCCTCTGCCTCGTCCGGTGCTCGGCCAGGGCGCCGATGGGATAGCCGAAGCAGCCGGAGACGCGGAAGGCGGCCGCGCGGCGGGAGCCGGTCGGGGTGATCAGGAAGCTCCCGGCGCGGAGCTGGCGCAGCGCGGCCGGCAGGCCGTGGCCGGCGCTCACCCAGAGGACGGCGGAGCCCCTCAGCGTGGGCATCAGCGCGGGGCCGGCGTTCGGGCTGGAGACCGCGATCCGCACGTGCGCCTCGGGCCAGGAGCGAAGCGCCGGGTCGATCGTGATCGTGCGGCGCTCCCCCGGCAGCAGCAGGTCGCAGCCGCCGGAGCGCCCGAGCTCGACGCAGAGCGAGGCGGTGGCGCGCATCGCGCGCTCCCGGTGAGCCGGGTCCGCCGCCCCACGCGGGTCGAAGACGACCAGGGGCCGCGGCTCGCCGCCCGCGACCAGGCGGCGCTCGATCATCTCGCCGGTCCGCGCCACCGCCGGCCAGTGGATGCGGCTGGCGGGACTGCCGTCGCGATAGGGCCGCAGCCCGTCCACCTCGAACTGAGCCGGGCCGCCACGGCGAGAGACCGCGTCGCTGGCGTGGCCCGAGCCCGGCGACTGTCCGCGCGGCTCCGCGCCCTGGCCGACCCAGCGCACCGGATCGGTGCGGGGCAATACGACCAGGTCGAGGGGGGTCTCGGACTCCAGCCGCCGCTGCCAGAGGCCCAGCGGGTCGCGAACGACGACCCGGGCCGGATCGAGGCGGACGCGCCCCGGACTGGTCAGCCAGACCGCGCGGTCCAGCCGCCGCGACCAGCGCGGCCCGATCGGGACATTCCGCTCGAGCAGCGGGTC
Organism: uncultured Solirubrobacterales bacterium; assembly: GCA_963777575.1. GTDB lineage: Bacteria > Actinomycetota > Thermoleophilia > Solirubrobacterales > 70-9 > DASUPK01. The sequence goes on from CAVZRH010000022.1 coordinate 12,183, forward strand.
GGAGAGCTCACCGCCCGGGGGAGGGAGGAGCGTGTTGCGCAGCCGGATGCGAAGCGGATACGGCTCGCTCTCGTCGAGCCGCCCCGGTCCCGAGACCCGCTCGAGCCGCCCGCGCTGCGTGGAGAGCTCGACCCAGCCGACGGCGCCGAGCGCCAGCCCGAGCAGCGCGATCCCGCAGACGATGGCGGCGGTCAGCCCGAAGCCGAGGCCGACGAGGACGAAGACCAGTCCCAGCGCGGCGGTCGCGGGCGCCCGCGGGGCGGCGGACTCCCTCGACCGTTCCATCAGAGCGCTGGGACGCGGTCGATCGCCTCGCGGATCACCGCCTCGCGCTGGTCACCATCGACCTCATAGGAGAGGAGCAGGCGGTGAGCGAGGACGGATGGCGCGAGCGCCTGGACGTCGTCGGGGAGGACGTGGTCGCGCCCCTCGAGCGCCGCCAGCGCCTTGGCCGCGCGAAAGAGCATCAGCCCTGCGCGCGGGCTGGCGCCGAGCTCGACTCGCTCATCGCGGCGGGTGGCGTCGCAGATCGCGACCACGTAGCGGCGCAGCGGTTCCGTCCCCTCGATTGCGGCGAGGGCCGCCTGCGCGCCGCGCACCCCGCTCACGTCGGCGACCGGCTGGAGCTCCTCGACGGGGTCGCGGTCCGCGTGCTCGGCCAGCATCGCGGACTCGTCCCAGGCGTCCGGGTAGCCGAGCGTGACCCGGACCATGAAGCGATCGAGCTCCGCCTCGGGGAGGGGGTAGGTGCCCTCGTACTCGGAGGGGTTCTGCGTGGCGAGCACCACGAACGGCAGGGCCAGTTCGTGCTTGTGGCCGTCGATCGTGATCTGACGCTCCTGCATGCACTCGAGCAGTCCCGACTGGGTCTTCGGCGAGGCGCGGTTGATCTCGTCGACCAGCACGACGTTGGCGAACACCGGGCCCGGGTGGAACTCGAAGGTCGAGGTGCGCTGGTTGAAGACGTTCGTGCCGACCAGGTCGGCGGGCAGCAGGTCCGAGGTGCACTGGACGCGGGCGTACTCGGCCTCCAGCGAGCGGGCGAGCGCCCGGGCGAGAGCGGTCTTGCCGACGCCGGGCGCGTCCTCGATCAGGACATGGCCCTCGGCCAGCAGGGCGACGATCAGCTCCCTGACCACTTGATCGGGTGCCTTCACGGCCCGCGAGATGTTGTCCCTCAACCGCGAGCCGAGTTCAGCGACCTCGAAAAGATCCAGCCTCGGCGCAGTCGCCATTGCCTCATGGTACGCCCGGCCTCAAGAAGCGGATTGGACTGCGGCCACGCGGCTACGCGAAGAGGACACCGAGCTCGGCCTGAGCTAGCTGGTTCGGACCCTCACTGGTCCTTCGGACCCCAGCGGTTGAGGCCCCAGATCGTCAGCAGGACCGAGCCGACCGGGACCCCGAAGATCGCCGCGTCGGCCAGGATGTGGCCGGCATGGGCGAGGGGTATGACGAGCGTCGGATTCATCAGACCGTCGCGGGTCTGGCGCCCGGCTTCGGGCCCTCGTCGATCTCCTTGGCAGGCCCGACCCCGGCGGGCTCGGCGGACTCATCCGGCGGCCCCCCGCCACGGCTCTCGAGCCTCGAGAGCCCCCAGCCGACCACGAAGATCAGGGCCAACGAGATCAGGCCGACCCCGAGGTAGGCGGCCAGCGTCAGCCAGCCCGCCACGCCCTTCTTCTGCTCCCGCTGCAGCAGCTGATGGTCGAGCTCGAAGGTGCGGTTCTCCTGGGACTGGACGGGGATCTGCGAGACGGGGATCGCCGGGTCGGCGGGCATGAAGATCGGCAGCCCGGCCAGCTCGCGTCCCTTGTGCAGGCGCAGGGTGGTCTTCCAGGTGCCGTCGACATGGATCGGCTCAGTGATCCGGTAGCGGCCTCGGCCGATCTCATCGAGCGTGTCGATGTGGGCAGGCCCGTCCTTGCCCTGCCAGCTGGTCACGTTGAACCAGTAGGCACCGTTGGCGGCGTCGGGCGGGTCGAGCTGGACCGTGCCGGTGGCGACGCGGCCGTCGGGCGTGTTCTGCACGTTCAGGTCGAGGGTCGCGCGGACGCCGGGCCCGGCTGTCACCGGGATCCAGAAGGCGATCACGCCGACCGCGGCCACGGCCGCGACGGGCAGGACCGCGCGCGGGATGCGCTCGCGGCGCGGGCACCGCCGGGGTCAGGCAGCGGCCGACGTAGCCGCCGATCAGGCCGCCGGCGATTGCGGCGATCAGGCCCGTGATCGCGGCCTCGGGGAAGAGGGAGGAGGGCCAGGGGTTGACCACCCAGACGTGGGACCAGAGCCATTCGGCGGCCAGGCCGATCGTGCCGATGCCCAGGCCCGCCAGCGCGCCGAAGGTGATCGGCCGCTCGTCTATCCGGCGGCGGTTTTTGTGGCCGCCGACAGGATGAAGCCCGCGCAGGTAGAGCAGGGCAACGGCCTCGACGACGGCTGCCTCGACGACGTAGGGCGGGAAATGGGGCGTGATCTCGCCGAACAGCGGGCCGATCAACAGGGTGAGGGTGCCGCGGATGCCGATGTAGCCGAGCAGCGCCGCCGCGGCTCCGCCCGGCCCGAAGCGAACCCGCGCCGTGACCAGGCCGATGCCGGCGGCGAGCATGATCAGCGCGGGCTGCAGCTCGAGCGCGAACTGGGGCACGCCGAAGTCGAACTCGGCCTGGAAGGTGGAGAGCGCGACCAGGAAGGCGCCGGCGAGGATGATCTCCCGGAACCGTGTCCAGGTCAGGAGAGGTCGGTTGGCGGCCCGGCGCACCTCGTCGCCCTCTGCGTGAAGGGCCCAGGCGCCGAGCACGGAGAGGGCGGCGCCGCCGATCAGCATCAGGTGGGTCGGGCCCCAGAGGGTCACGTCCTGACCGAAGATCCGGTGCCAGATGTCGTCGAGCGGGAAGGCCGCCAGCGAGCTCGCGCCGCAGATCGCGATCATCAGGGCGCCGATCGGCGCGTGCCAGCCGGGCGCGATCTCGAAGGAGGTGGGGGTCGGCTTGTCGGGCAGGGCGATGCCGAGGACGCCCGCGGTGAGCACGCCGAAGAGCCCGGCGAGGATGAAGTAGTGGGCGGGATTGGCGAGCGGGCCGGGGTCGCGGCCCTGGTCGATGTGCAGGGAGATGTCCCAGTACATGCCGAAGACGGCGATCAGCAGGGTGATCGCGAGGAAGGTGCCGGGCAGCGCGGCCCAGCCGGGCAGGCCGGTGACGCGCTCGGCGAGGTCGGCGGCCCGGCCGAGCAGCGGGAACCGGCCCTGCTTGTAGAGCAGGATCGGGCCGAGCAGGAGGATCGTCGCCACCACCGCGCCGGCGGTGGCGTAGATCACGTCTGAGGTCGCTGCTCCCCCCGCTGGCGGATCGCTGCTCGCCCCGAGCAAGGTCATGAAGGGCATCGCTGGCCTCCTCTAGTCGGCTGTGGCGGCGATCGCGTCGGGCGCGGTTGGCCCACGCTGCAGGCGCTCGCGCACCTTCTCCAGCGACCACTCGAACGGCTCTGTTTCCTCCATGAATTCGGTCAGCTCGCGGACGATCCGGTCCGGAGCGTCGAGCATCGGCCAATGGCCGGAGCCCTCGATCTCTACGTAGCGGCTGTGCTCCACGATTCCGTGGGCGTTGCGGCCGTGCTCGACCGGGATCACCGGGTCGGAGTCGCCCCAGACGATCAGGGTCGGTATCTGGTCCGCGAGGTAGAGGCGGTCGAGGGCGGAGACGCGCTGGCCCTGCTGGTCGATCACCGAGCGCATCGTGTGGATGAAGGCGTCGCTGGCCCCCTCCTCGGTGAGAGAGGCGTAGCCGCGTGCGAACTCGGCCAGGTCGGGGCCGGCCTCGATGCCGATCTTTGCCGCGACGGAGCGAACCGCATCGCCGGCGCGCACCGGCCACTCGCGGGCGATCAGCGGCAGAACCCACTCGGAGCCCGGCAGGGTGGCGGCGCGGAGCAGAGGATGGACCTCACGCCCGAGACCGCCGGAGGAGATCAGCGCCATCCGGTCGACGTACTCGGGGAAGAGGTAGGAGAACTGCATCGCGATGCCACCGCCGAACGAATGGCCGACGACGGTTCCGCGCTCGAAGCCGAGCACGGCGAGCAGGTCGCGGACGCCGGCGGCGTAGGCGCCCAGTGAGTAGTCGCCGCGCGGCTTGGCTGAGCGGCCGTGGCCGATCAAATCCGGCGCGATCACCGTGTAGCGCTCGGCGAGCCGCGGCATCACCTCGCGCCAGGCCTCGGCGGTCGAGGTGATCCCGTGCAGCAGCAACACCACCTGGTCGCCGGAGCCGGCGGCCTGGAAGCTCACCTGCTGGCCGTGCAGCTCGACTTCCTCATAGGTGCCGAGCCCGTTGTCTGTTGCCGCCTTCATCGACGCCTCCACTGCCATGCCATACCCGTCCCTACTTGATCTGAACGCCGGAGATCGCCCGGCTGATCACGAGTCGTTGGATTTCGGAGGTGCCCTCGAAAATGGTCCAGATCTTGGCGTCGCGGTGCATCCGCTCCACCGGGAACTCGCGCGAGTAGCCGTTCCCGCCCAGGATCTGCATCGCCCGCTCAGTCGCCCAGACGGCGACCTCGCCGGCCTTCAGCTTCGACATCGAGCCCTCGGCGGAGTCGAAGTCCTTGCCCGTCTTGCCCATCCAGGCGGCCCGGTGGACGAGGAGGCGTGCCGCGTCGATCTCCATCTTCATGTCGGCGAGGGCGAAGGCGATCGCCTGGTTCTCGACGATCTTGCGGCCGAACGCCTCGCGCTCCTTGGCGTAGTCGAGGGAGTACTCGTAGGCCGCTCGGGCGATGCCGACCGCCTGAGCGCCGACCGTCGGCCTGGAGAGCTCGAAGGTCCGCATCGCCGCCTGGCCCTTGGAGCTCTGGCCCTCGCGGGTCTTGGCGAGCCGCTCGTCGAGCTTCTCCTTGCCGCCCAGCAGGCAGGAGCCGGGGACGCGGCAGTCGTCCAGGTGGACGTCGGCGGTATGGGAGGCGCGGATGCCGTGCTTCTTCACCTTGGCGCCCTGCTCGAGGCCCTTGGTGCCAGGGGGGACGACGAAGGCAGCGTGGCCGCGGGAGCCGAGCTCGCGGTCGACGGAGGCGATCACCACGTGGACGTTGGCGATCCCGCCGTTCGTCGCCCAGGCCTTCTGGCCGTTGATCACCCACTCGTCCTTGGCCTCGTCGTACTTGGCGGTGGTCCGGTAGGCGGACACATCGGACCCCGCGTCGGGCTCGGAGGCGCAGAAGGCTCCGACCTTGACGTCGTTCTCGTCGCCGAAGCACTGCGGCACCCACTCGACCAGCTGCTCGGGCGTGCCCGAGCCGAAGATTCCCGCGACCGCCAGTGTCGTTCCGAAGATCGACATGCCGATCCCGGCGTCGCCCCAGAAAAGCTCCTCGTTCACCAGCGGAAAGGTCAGCCCCGACGGATCGGCCCAGAACTGCGCGATCGACTCGAAGCCGTAGAGCCCGATCTTGGCCGCCTCCTGAACCACGGGCCAGGGGAACTCCTCCTTCTCGTCCCACTCGTGCGCCGCCGGCCGCACCGTCTGCTCGGCGAACCCGTGGGCCCACTCCCGGATGTCCCTCTGGTCCTGGGAGAGCTCGAGCGAGTAGGTCGCGTCCGGCGCGTCGATCCCGAGCTGCTCGGAGATTTGCCCATCAACCTGCTGGGCGTTGCTGTCGTCAGCAATCGTCTGCTCTTCGGTTGCCATCTCGCTTCTCTTCTCCTTTGTCGGTGCTCCTGCCCACCGGCACTGCGGGGGCTTCATGCTGCAATTCCTACCGAGAGTAGCAAGATGCTACCCTGAGTAGGATTTTGGAAACGAGAACCTCGTCACACACGCCCCGGAAGCGGGCGGCTCATCTCGGACCGGAGCGCCGGCGGCCCGAGGTGCTCGACGCGGCGCTCAAGCTCTTTCTCCAGACAGGCTATGACGGGACCTCGATGCAGGCGGTCGCCGACGAGGCGGGGGTGACCAAGCCGGTCGTCTACGCGTGCTTCGACAGCAAGGACGATCTCTTCAGGTCGCTGCTCGCCCGCGAGGAGCAGCGGATCGTCGGTGAGATCCAGGGGGCCTTCTCGAACGCCGATCTCTCCGATCCCGAGACCACGCTGGTCGAGGGCTTCACCGGCTTCCTGCGAGCGGTGGGCGACTCGCCGGAGGTCTACCGCCTGATCTTCCTGGGGGAAGGGGGCGGCAACGCCGCCGTCGCGGACCGGATACAGCGTGGCCGCGAGGAGCAGGTGAGGCGCCTGACCGAGCTGGCGAAGGGCTGGCTCGAGTCGAACGGAAACGGCAAGCGCTCGAGCGACGAAATCGACCGCACGGCCCGCCTGGTCGGCAACTCGATCGCCGGAGTCGGGGAATCAGGTGCACGCCTCCTGCTCTCTGGCGATGACGACTGGACGCCGGAGACCCTCGGCCGCGAGCTAGGTCGCCTCGCGGCGGCCGCCCAGAAGAGCGTCTGAACCCACCCGGGACGTAGCCTCCAGACCATATGCTACGGTGCCGTAACTACGGCGGCGTAGGAATTGAGGAGGACTGACCAGATGGGGCGCTACGAGATCGAAGGCAAGGTGGTGCTGATCACCGGTGCCGGCAACGGCATCGGCCGGGACGTCGCGAGGCGGCTCGGGCCGATGGGGGCGAAGCTGGCGCTGGTCGACCTCGAGCCGAGGGTGTCGAGCGGCGGCGGCCGAGATCGACGGCGAGGCTGAGCCGTTCGACCACCGACGCTCGACGCGCCGATCTACGCTGCGTCCCGAGCTCAGGGCGCGGAGGCGAGGAATCCCGGCTCGGCCCGCAGCTGTCTCCGCTGCTGGCCCGACTACCGCTACGAGACCCTGCGCCGCTCGCCCGAGCCGGCGGAGCGGGAGAAAGTGACCGCGTGACGCCCCCGAAGAAGGCGACCAAGGAACAGAAGCCGCGCCGCTACGCGCCCAGGCTGCCGCCCGAGGAGCGCCGCGAGCAGCTCCTCGACGCGACCCTCGAGCTGATCGCGGAGAAGGGCTACGAGTCGGTCTCGATGGAGGGGATCGCGCGGCGGGCCGGGGTGACCAAGCCGGTGGTCTACGACCTCTTCGGCTCGCTCGCCGAACTGCTCGAGGCCCTGCTCGAGCGCGAGGAAGAGCGGGCCCTCAACCAGCTCGCCGAGCTGATGCCCATCCCGGCCGAGGACGCCGACCCGGCCCAGGTGCTGGTCGACGGCCTCGACGCGTTCCTACGCGCGGTCGAGACCCGGCCCAACGCCTGGCGCCTCTCCCTGATGCCGATCGAGGCGCAACCCGGGATCGTCCGCGAGCACGTCGAGCGCGACCGCACCGCTGTCGCCAAGCAGCTCGACTCGATCGTCCGCTGGGGGGTCGAGCAGCTCGAGGTGCCGATCTCGGACGTCGACCTGCTCGTCCAGACGATCATCGTGCTCGCCGAGCAGGGGGGACGGATGCACCTGGACGACCCCGAGCGCTACTCGCGAGAACGCATCACCGCCTTTACGGCCAGCCTGCTGGATAGCGTCCGCGGCTAGTGGCCCTGATCGGCGTGATCGACGAGCGCCTGAGGGGAGAAGTCAGCGACGGCTATTTCCCCGAGGGCTCGATCCTGCGTCGGGTCCATTCCGAGCGCGCCGTCGGCCTCTTCTACGGGCAGCGGGCGCTGATGATCGGCGCCCTCAACCCGCTCGCCTTCGTCGGCACCACCGAGCACACCAACGCCAAGCTGAAGCCCTTCCAACGGCTCTCCCACACCGCCGAGGTCTTCGAGACGATCTTCTTCGGCACCAGGGCCGAGGCCGACAGAGCGCTCGCCTTCGTCCACCGCCTGCACGAGCGGGTGCGGGGGGAGATGCCCGAGGACGCGGGCAAGGTCCCGGCGGGCACGCCGTACTCGGCCTTCGATCCAGAGCTGATGCTCTGGACGCTGGCCGTGATCGCCGACTCGGGCCCGTTCTTCTACGAGCTCTTCGTCGATCGCCTCGAGCGAGAACGAGCGGGAGCGGCTCTGGCAGGAGTACGTGCGCTTCGGTGAGCTCTTCGGCATGCCACGCGAGGTCGCGCCCCCGTCGCACCGCGAATTCCGCGAGCGGTTCGAGGACATGCTGGGCAGCCTGCCGGCGCGGGTCCGCGAGCTCTACGGGGTCGACTACAGCCGTCGCCAGCAGCGGGCATTCCGGGCCGTCGTCCGGGGCCTGCGCGGCGCTCGGCCGCTCACGCCCCGCTCGATTCGCGAGGGCTACAACACCGGCCACTTCCGGATGGTCGCCCGCACCGAGCGCCGCCGGCTGCGCCGCGGCGAGCGCACGCCGCAGGTCGCCGCCTAGTCCTCAGCTCACCGCGTTCTTCACGAGCGCGACGATCTTTGCCTCCTCGGAGGCCGTCAACTTCTTCAGTGCGAACGAAGTCGGCCACATGGCGCCCTCGTCGAGGTTCGCCCTGTCGCTGAAGCCGAGGGTCGCGTATCTCGACTTGAACTTCTCGGCGCTCTGGAAGAAGCAGACGACCTTCCCGTCATCGGCATAGGCCGGCATTCCGTACCAGGTCCTCGGCGCGAGGCTCGGCGCATTCTTCTTGATGATCGCGTGGAGCCGCTTGGCCATCACGCGATCGGCTTTGGGCATCTCGGCGATCTTCGCGACGACGTCGCTCTCCCCGTCCGCCTTCCCCTTTCTCCCGCTGCGACGCTTGTCGGCCTTCAGCTCCCGAGCGCGCTCCCTCATCGCGGCTCGCTCCTCGTCGGTGAATCCGTTCGTCTTCTTTCCGGGGCTCATTGACACCTCCTCATCGTCGGCGGCGATGATTTGTAGCTCAGTCGGCGCTAGCTCCTGGGCGCGTAGCCGAGATGGACCGCGCCGCTGTCGAAGCGGCGCTCCTCGAGCAGCTCGAGATCGAGGCGAAGGCCGTCCGGGAGCCAGCGCGTGCCGCCGCCGACGATCACCGGGTAGACGACCTGATCGAGCCGATCGACCAGTCCAGCTCGGAGCGCCTCGGCTGCGAGCACGGGGCCGCCGACGCTGAGGTCCGCGTCGGCCGCCTCCTTCATCTCGCGGACGGCGTCGGGGTCGAACTCGGACTCGATCCGGGTTCGCGGCGTCGAGGCGGAGTCGAGCGTCCGCGAGTAGACGACCTTGTCGGCGCCCTGCCAGATCCCGGCGTAGTCGCGGATGTACTCCGCCTGCGACTCGAGGTCCGGGGGGTCCTGCCAGTAGCGCATCATCTCGTACATGCGGCGCCCGTAGAGGTGGGTGCCGATCGGCCGCTCGAGCTCGTTGAAGAAGGTGTGCACCTCCTCGCCGGGCCTGGCCCAGCCGAAGTTTCCCTCCTCGTCATTGATGTAGCCGTCGAGCGAGGTTTGGATGGAATAGGTCAGCCTTGCCATGTCTGCCTCCTTTCGCATCTAGACCGGCGGCTGGGCCAAAACTCATCGCAGCGAGCTTCCCGCTTCGGCTCGAGCTGCTGTCTTCCCCTATCCCGCCGCCGTGGGGATGCGGAAAAAGCTGGTCATCCGGCTGGCGAACATCACGTCGCCCTCGAGCTTCAGCTTGCCGGTCATGAACAGCACCGGTCCCGACTGCTGGCCGGTGACCAGCTTCAGGAAGGTCACCGGGGCCGTCGTGATCTTGACCTTGGGCTGCTCCTTTGGCTCGTCCGAGACCTCGACCTTGCCGTCGCGGATGACCGCCTCGTAGACGTCGGAGCCGCCGTCCGGCGCCCCGGTGATCTCGAAATGGACGACTGCGTCGATGCCCTCGATCTGGTGGGGTTCGGCGTGCTCAGACATCCGCTTGAAGATCTCGTCGAGGATCATCCGGCGACCCTCCGGGTTCGCCATCCCCTCCGCCAGCTGCTCGTCGGGGACCTGACCGACCATCGCCGCGAGCTGCGAGGCGTCAGCTCCGTCGAGCGAGCCGAGCGCAGCCGCCGGATCATTCTCAGCCATATCTACCTCCCGATACTCACTGGGTTTGCAATTGCTACTGAACCGTAGGAAGAACCTACCAGAAGTAGGAAACGACGGATTCGCCTCGCGGCGACGCCCCGCGGTTAGGCTGCCCGCTCGCAAAAGACTTGACGACGGAGGTGCGCAGATGGCGGTCGAGGAGACCCTCGGGCAGTTCAAGGAGACACAGGGCTCGGAGCCCTTCCAGCTGCAGGGCTCGAAGATGCTCAAGGTCCGGCTCGCGGACGAGACGATCCAGGCCAAGCTGGGCTCGATGGTCGCCTATCAGGGCGACGTCAAGTTCGAGCACGCCGGCTCGGGCGGTCTGAAGCGGATGGCCAAGAAGGCGGTGACCGGCGAGGGGGCCGAGCTGATGAAGATCTCCGGGTCGGGTGAGGTCTTCCTCGCCGACCTGGCGCAGGAGATCCAGCTGGTGAAGCTGGCCGGCGAGGCCATCACCGTCAACGGCGCCAACCTGCTGGCCTTCGACGCCGACATCGACTGGGACATCAAGAAGGTCGAGGGCGTCTCGGGCTTCATGGGCGGCGGCCTCTACAACACGCACCTATCGGGATCCGGGCACGTCGCGATGCTCTCCGACGGTCCGCCGGTGATGATCGAGCTCGACGGCACAGACACCTTCGCCGACCCGCAGGCCGCGATCACCTGGTCCGAGGGGGTCAAGACCTCGGTGAAGACCGACGTCAACCTGAAGACCTTCATCGGCCGCGGTTCGGGCGAGACGGTTCAGATGGCGTTCAGCGGCAACGGCTGGGTGCTGATCCAGCCCTCCGAGGGCCGGGTGACGAGCACCGCGTCGGGCGGCTCGGGTGGTGGTGCTCAGAGCGCCGGTGGCGCGATCGGGAAATTGTTGGGCGGCTGACGGCTTCGCCATCAACGGCGGCCACAAACACCGCCGCCGAATCTATGACCACGAACCCGGCTACGCCGGTTTCGTGGTCATTGCCCAGACGGCGACCAGGCAAGCGATCAGGAAGACCGAGACCAGACCTGTAGCGATGCGGGTCGCGATGTTCGGCGTGCCGCCCTGGCCACGGTTGATCGTGCGGACGGCGGTCCCGCCGATCACCACGCTCGCGATGAGCAGCACGACGCCGATGTCGGAGACGCTGAAGCCGATGTTGATCCAGGTCAGGTCGACATTGTCCTTGTCGAGCCCCTCCTTGTGGGCGATCCACGCGGCGCCCCCTCGCATGACGATGTATCCGGGGATCGCCCCGTAGAAGAGGCTCATGAATCCGAGCTTGGTCAGCGGCCCGGAGCCACTTCGCCAGGCGGCGATCAGCGAGACGGCCGACAGGGTGAGCGCGCCGACGAGGAGCATCGCGCCGAAGATGTGGACGAAGAGCGGGAGGTCCCAGCTGTCTGGCCGAATGAGGGCGGGCACGCTCATGCCCCCGGCTTCCAGACCATCACGATGAGCAGGAGCAGGAACCAGAAGACCCGCATCCAGTGCGCGAACGCGGTGCGGCGATCGATCGCTATGGCCGAGTCATCGCCGGCGGGCTGCATCCCCCGGCTGGCCTGAGCGCCCGAGCCGGTTGCGAGAAACCAGAGGACGAGCGCGGCGATGATCCAGCCGTCGTAGATCTCGTACTCGGGGCGGTTGAGCGCCAGCCAGACGCCGAAGACCAGCGTGCCGAGGCCGCCGACGCCCCAGAGAATCTCGCCGATCAGCTTCGTCGTCCGGTTCACCGGGCCGCCCAGGGCGAAGGAGCTGAAGATCACGATTCCCGCGGCCAGGAGGAAGGCCGAGAGTATGTGGAAGAAGAGCAGGGCGTGGTACATCGGAACGGCGCGATCCTACTCTCGGGTGTGGTCACGAGATCGCCGTGAGAGGATCGATCAGGTGGGAGAGAGCCTTGACATCGCCCGGGCCTGGGTGGACGCATGCGACCGTCGCGACGTGGACGCCGCGCTCGCCCTGTGCGACCCGGCGATCGAGCTGATCGAGGCCGAGACTCTGCCGGGAGCCGTGACCGCGACTGGGGTCGAGGAGGTGCGCCGGTACCTCGAGAGATTCGACGTTCACTGGTCCGAGGGCAACTGGAAACCGCTCGAGTTCCGGGAGGCAGGGGACAAGGTCTATCTCCGCGCGCGGCTGCAGCTGATCGGACGGCGCAGCGGCATCAAGGTCGACCGTGAGTGGAGCTACGTGTTCACCGTCGGAAACGGCAAGCTGCTTCGGCAGGTGGGCTTCGACCAACCTGGGGAGGCTCTGCGCAGCGCCGGCCTCGCCTAGCCGGCGCTGTAGGACTGGATGCGCTCCACCCACTCGTCGAGCTTGCGTTCCGCCGAGCCCGCGTCGGCGGCATCGCCGGGGCGGAGCATGTGGACGGCCCGAGTCACGCCCGCCCGCTCGTAGCGCTCGAGCACGGCTGGGTCTCGTGGCGGAATCTGAAGCGTCACCGGGATCTGCCCGCGCCCGGCCTCGTCGCCCAGCCGCTGGAGCTCCTCCACCCGGGCGATCATCTGCTCGTCCGGCGGAATCCTGTTGGGGAACCAGGCATCGCCATAGGCGACCACCCGCTCGTGGACCCGCGGGCCATTGCCGCCGACCAGGATGGGCGGGTGCGGCTCCTGGAGCGGCGCCGGGCGGCAGACGATCCGGTCGAAGTCGACGTACTGGCCGTGGTAGCTCGCCTCCTCCTGCGTCCACATGGCCTTGCAGGCTTCGACCCGCTCGTGCAGGATCCGGAAGCGCTTCGCCGGGTCGGTGCCGTGATTTCGCATCTCCTCGAGGTTCCAGCCCGCCCCGACGCCGAACAGGAAGCGCCCACCGGAGAGCCGGTCGAGCGAGGCGACGGCCTTGGCCGTCTCGATCGGGTCGCGCTCGATCAACAGGCAGATCGCGGTCCCGATCCGGATGCGCTCGGTTGCGTCGGCCATCGTGGTGAGCGCGACGAAGGGGTCGTAGATCCGCCAGTACTCGCGTGGCAACTCGCCGCCCGCCGGGTAGGGCGTCTCGCGGCTCGCCGGGATGTGTGTGTGCTCGGTGACGAAGACCGATTCGAAGCCCCGCTCCTCGGCGAGCCGAGCGAGCGCAGCCGGCTCGATGGTTTCGTCGGTCGGGAAATAGGAGACGCCGAAGTCCATCGCGGGATCCTTGCAGGGCGCTAGCCTCCGCGGCGTGGAAGATCTCGGAGCTCCGAGCTCCTACCTCGCCCTCAACGAGGGCGTCGACGTATACACCTGCGACGGGAAGAGGATCGGGAAGGTCGAGCACGTCCTCGCCGTGCCCGAGAAGGACATCTTCGACGGCATCGTCCTCGACACCAGCGTGCTGCCCGGAGGCCACCGCTTCGTCGACGCCCCCGAGGTGGAGGAGATCTTCGAGGGCGGCGTGCTGCTCAAGATCGACCGCGAGCAGGCCGACAGTCTGCCGGAGCCGGGAGCCAACCCGGCCGCCCTGGAGGTCACTGCCGAAGACCTCACCGATCCCGAGGAGGGCGAGCTGAAGCGCAAGCTCAGCCACGCCTGGGACCGGATCTCGGGGAAGGGCTAGACCCGCTCGGGTTCCGCCCGTCGCGTGGTCGGCCGCTGCGCGCCGTCGCTGACCAGATAGAGGATTCCGAGCGGTAACGCGACGTCGAGTGCCAGGCCGAAGAGGCTGGCGACGTTGTCGCCGGTCGAGTAGTGGCCGGTCGTGGTCAGGTGATAGATCAGATGCGGGAGCCCGGCCGCGATCAAGGTGAGGGCCGCCGCCTGGATCACTCGGCGATCCATCCAGTAGGCGGCGAGCCCCGTGAGTACGGCGAGACCGAGTGAGGCGGCCCCGAAGTCGCGCTCGAGGTGCTCGTTGTAGGGCGGCAGCGCCGATACCCAGTGAGCACCGGCGCCCGGGAAGTCGTCGTAGAAGCCCTTTGGCGCGACCAGGATCCAGACCGCGAGGATCCCGGTGGTGATCGTCAGGAAGAGCAGGGCGATCCGGATCGGCGCCCTGTGCCGCTGGATCTCCATCGAGGGCGACCCTATCGGGGCGCCGGCTCGAAAGCCTTTCTGAAGCTCTGCACCGGCCGGCCTTCCGACTCGCGCTCCTCCTCGGGCTCGAGATCGTCGTCGTCGCCGAGAAACCGCGCCAGCAGGGCGGTGAGCCTCACCGCCGTTCGCGGCCTGATCGAATGGCCCGCCTTGGGCAGCACCGCGAGCTCGGATTCGGGGATCAGCTCCGCCACCCGCTCCGTCCAAGCCTCCGGGACGAGGTGGTCCCGCTCGGGTCGCACCACCAGGGTCCGCGCCTCCACCCTCGAGAGCTTCCGCTCGACGCGGTCTTCGAGCGCCTCCCGCAGGGTCTGCAGGCTGCGCCAGGGACCCGCGTCGATGAGGTCGTGCATGACCGTGGGCGCCAGGCGGGGCGACCAGCGTGGTGCATTGCGGGCCCAGCGCAGCGCCAGCCTGCTCTTGCTGCGCGCCCTCGGGTCGAAGGTGGGGCCGACCAGGGCGAGGCGGTCGACAACCGCGGGGTGGCGGACCGCCAGCTCCACGGCGATCTGAGAACCGAAGGAGACGCCCACGACGATCGCAGGGGCGATGTCGTTGTCATGAGCCAGCGCCTCAGCGCGTCGGCAAGGCCGCGGACGTCGAGCGGATGGATCGGCTGATCGCTCATCCCGAAGCCCGGCAGGTCCGGCGCGTACACCGGCCGCCGCGTGCCGAGAGCGCGGATCAGGGGCTTGAGAGTGCGGCTCGACGTCAGCCCGTGGACCAGGACGATCGGCGTGGCGTCGAGCTCGGGCGCGTCCCCGTTCCCGTTGAAGGAGGCCGGGTGCTCAGAGAGGTGCTTGAGCTCAGCCGGAACGCGCACGAAGACGCGCGTGTTCCCCGCGCGAGTCCAGCCCCCGTATACGCCGTTGCGGCGTGATCCAACGGCCATTCCCGGAGCAAACATACCCGCAAATTGCGGCATGTTGGGTGAGCCCCTACGCCTGAACGGCGACTGCCACGCGCTCGCGGAGGTGCTGCAGCAGCGGCTCCACCGAGAGCTCGCCGCAGCCCGCCCGCTCGAGAATCTCGGTCGGTGAGAGGCGGCGGCCCCAGCGGTGGACGTGCTCTCGCAGCCAGCCGCCCAGCGATGCGAGGTCACCCTCTGCGATCTGCCCCGGCAGATCGCCCAGATCCCGCTCCGCGGCGTCCCAGAGCTGGCCGGCGATCACGTTGCCGAGGCTGTAGGTCGGGAAGTACCCGAAGGCGCCGCCCGGCCAGTGCACGTCCTGGAGCACGCCGTGGGCGTCATCGGGGACCTCGATCCCAAGGTAGTCCTGGTAGCGCGCATTCCAGGCCTCGGGCAGATCGGCCAGCGCCAGGCCCTCCTCGAAGATCTCCAGCTCGAGCTCGAACCGGATCAGGATGTGGAGGTTGTAGGTCACCTCGTCGGCTTCGATCCGGATCAGCGAGCGCTCGACCTGGTTTGCGGCCCGCTCGAGGCCGGCTGGGTCGATTCCATCGAAGGCGTCGGGGAAACGCTCGCGCAGAAGGGGTAGATGCCGCTCGAGCCAGGGACCGCCCCGGGCCACCCAGTTCTCCCAGAGCCGGCTCTGGGACTCGTGCAGCCCCAGGGAGCGCACGTTCCCGAGCGGCGTGCCGTCGAGCTCGGGATCGACGCCGGCCTCATAGAGGCCGTGACCCGACTCGTGCATGGCGCTGAACAGGGCCATCGCGAGGTTGCTCTCGTCGTATCGCGTGGTCAGGCGGACGTCGGTCGTCGCGATCGAGAGCGCGAAGGGATGCTCCGTCGAATCGAGCCGCCAGGAGTCCTCCGGGAAGGGCAGCTCCGCGATCACTCGCTTGACCAGCTCGCGCTGATCGTTGGCGGGAAACTCGCCGCGGAACGGGTCCTCCTCCGGGCGGCCCCCGTTCCGGGTCGCCTCTGCGACCAGCGGCACCAGCCCTTCGCGCAGGTCCGCGAGCACCGTCCGGATCTGCTCTGTCGTCATCTCGGGCTCGTACTCGTCGAGCAGAGCGTCGTAGGTCCGGCTGAAGCCGGGGAAGCCGTCGTAGCACTCGGCGAAGCGGCGGGTGAGCTCGACGATCCGCTCGAGGTCAGGGAGCAGCATCGGGAAGTCAGAGCGCGCCTTCGCCTCGACCCAGGCGTTCTCGGCGATCGAGCTGGCGCGTGCGAGCTCGGCTCGCAGGTCGGAGGGCACCAGGCGAGCCTTCTCCCAGTCGCGCGCCACGACCCTGATCAGGTCGGCGTCGATCGACTCGCCAGCGGCAGCGTCAGTGTCCACTTCGGAACGCGCCCGGTCGATCAGGCCGCCGATCCGATCGTCGATGAACATGTCGTGCCGGACGCGCGCCAGGGTCGCCATCGTCTCGGCCCGGGCCGCGGCGCCGCCCTTGGGCATCATCGTCCGCTCGTCCCAGGCGAGCAGCGACGCGGCCCTGCCCAGGTCGTGAATCTCGCCCAGCTGCTCGCGGAGCTCGTCGATCGCACCCATGGACGAAGACTACGGAGGCGGGGGCGGCCCCTCGGCCGCGACCCTGGAGAGTCCCTCGAGCCAGCGCTGGTGGAGGCGCACCATCATCGGCCGCAGCGCCGCCTTCACGACCTGGATGCCGGGGCCCTTCTGGGTCTCCTCGGTTCGGACGTACGTGCCACCGTCCTGCGGTCGGAGGAGCCAGCCGTGGTAGCCGCGGCCGCCCAGCACCTTTGCGTCCCAGGAGATCCTCTCCGGCGGCTCGTGCTCGACGACCTCCGAGGTGACGAAGGCGCCGAAGCTCAGCCAGCGAAAGCGGCTCCCCAGCTCGAGCATCGGCCAGGACCCGCCCAGGTGCTTGATGAACTTCGCGTTCGAGTAGTAGCTCGGCCAGAGATCGGGCCGCGAGATCCATGCCCAGACCACCTCGGGCTCGGCGGGCATCTGCAGCTCGTTCACCGCATGAAATGCCGACCGCTCGGGCGTGTGGTCGTCTGGCCAGCTGATGACGGTTTCGCCGTCGCTCATCCGGCGGAACCTACTCCAACCATCCTCCGCTGCCCCTCCTCAGTGGATGTGGAGGTTGACGTCGAAGAAGACGACCAGGGGCCAGAGCAGGATCGCCGCCAGCGCGGAGATCACCTGGCCCACCGTGTCGTGGTGGATGTAGTTGTGGTCGCCGGCGGCGAACACACCGATCACCAGGTAGATGACCGTGAGCAGGCCGGGACCGCTGCGCCTGTACATGGCTCAGTCTCGGTCAGGTGCGACTTCGCTCGCCCGTTCCTCGTGGCGGTCGGCGCGCTCCTGGGCATCTACGGCCTTCTCCTGGAGCTCCTCGGCCTTCTGCCGGTGGTCCTCGGCCATGGAGCGGTGCCCCTCGGCCTCGGCCTCGCGCCTGCGCATCTCACGTTCCCGGGCGATCCTTCGCCGCTGGGTGACCATTCGCGCGACGAACAGCAGCACGATCAGGGCCACCACGATGATCACGATGATTGCGAGTGTTGACATGGCCCAAGGGCTACCCGGCAGACCCCGGCCGAAACACTGGGCCCCGTTAGGCTGAGGTTATGCCCGAGCAGCCGACGTACAAGAAGCCCGACTGGTTCACGGCGCACGTGGTCAATCCGCTGATCAAGGGTCTTCACCGGCTGGGGATCGGCGTGGCGGGCTCGCAGACGCTCGCGATTCGGGGGCGCAAGAGCGGCGACACGCGCACCAACCCCGTGAACCCGTTCGAGATCGATGGCCGGACCTACCTTCTGTCGCCTCGCGGGAACACCCAGTGGGTCCGCAACCTGCGGGCGGCCGGAGAGGGTGAGCTGCGCAGCGGACGCAAGGTCCGCCACTTCCACGCCGACGAGGTCGCGGACGCCGAGAAGCTCCCGCTGCTGCGCCTCTACGTGGACAAGTGGTCCTGGGAGGTGAAGGGCTTCATGGGCATCGAGGCCGACGCGTCCGACGATGAGCTCCGCCGGATCTCGCCGAATCACCCCGCGTTCGTGCTCAACTTCGACTAGGTGCGGCGCTCGATCGAGACGCTGTAGGCCTTCGGCCGGGCGGCGAGGATCGGATCCGCCGAGGGCTCGATCCCGTCGGTGAGGCGCATCGGATCGAAGACGATCGGGTTGCCAGGTGTCTCGGCATCCTCGACCACCCGGAGCACCTCGAGCTCGCCGAGCTCGATCACCTCGTGCTCACCCTCCCACTCCACCGTCGGGTCGTCGAGCGGATCGCCCTCGTTCGCGAGAGTGAACTCGAGCGTGAACCGGGCGATGCCCTCGGCCAGCCGCTCCCTGATCTCCTCCTGGAGGTAGTCGCGGGAGGCCGCGGCGACCTGCTCCTCGTTCAGGTACTCCGGACCCTCCTCGGGCTCCCAGGTGTAGCGGCCCCAGTGCGTTCCGCCCTCGGCGTCGACCAGGCAAAAAGCGTGCAGCGCCCGGTAGTCGGAGGTCGCGAAGCTCGTCGTCGGGGCCAGCTTCGGCAGGGCCTTCTGGAGGGCGACCCCGGCCTCGGGGTGCTCGGCCAAGGTAGGCGCCCACCTTCTCCGGGTCGGGCTGTCCCGTCTCCGGGTCGGGGATGCGGGCCCGCGTCATCTCGAGAAAGTCCTCGGCGTTCCGGGCGAAGAAGACGACCAGAGGGACGGAGACGATGTCGGTCGCCTCGCCATCCGGCAGGTGGAACTTGACCGCCATTCCGCGGCCGGCGATCGGGTCCGCGTCCTCGGCAAGCGGGTGGCCGTTTGCGTTCGAGAACCGGACCGTCGCCTCGACCGGGTCCCCCTGGAGGTGAGCGGCTCGGGAGAGCTTCGCCGCCTCCGGGGTGGCTGTGAACGTCCCCTCGCAGATGGTGCCCTTGGCGTGGACCGCGCGAAAGCCGGCGTGGGGCCCGCCGTTGAGGGCGTCGAGCGCATCCACGATCTCATCCCAGATGGTCGCTGTCGCCACGATCCGCACCCTACCTCTCAGGGAGAATCCCGCCATGGACCGGGCGACGCTGCTCTACGACCGCGACTGCGGCTTCTGCCGCTGGTGCCTCGGCAAGGTGCTCGCCTGGGACCGGCGAGGGTCGATCCGGCCGGTCCCGATCGAGTCCGAGGCGGGGGAGCGTCTGCTCAGGGGCATGCCCAGGGAACGGCGGCTTGCCTCCTGGCACCTTGTCGGCGCAGACGGCATGGCTCGCTCGGCGGGCGAGGCTTTTCCGGAGCTCCTCCGGATGCTCCCCGCCGGGTCGCCACTGGCGGAGCTCACCTCGCGGATGCCGCGGGCGACCGACCGTGCCTACCGCTGGGTGGCGGGCAACCGCAGTCGCTGGGGGAAGCTCGTCACCGACGGCGCCAAGCGGCGCGCGGACCAGCGGATCTCGGACCGAACCTAGCCCGCGGCCTCGGCTCGGCGCAGCCCGGTGATCGCGAAGACGAAGACCGCGGCGAGCAGCGCGCCGATGATGCCCAGCGTCGCCAGGTAGTCGGACCCGGTCCCGGCGATCAGGTCGCGGACCGTCTCCATGACATGGGTGGCCGGGTTGAAGGGAGCCACCGCATGCACCCAGCCACCGAGTAGCTCGCGTGGGACGTAGGCGGGGGAGAGGAAGAGGAAGAGGAAGACCGGCACCTGCATCAACGGCGTCGCCTGGAGGCTGCGGAAGCGGAGCGCGACGCCGGCGGCGAAGAGCAGGCCGGTGATGTTGATGATCGCGGCCAGGCCATACGTCCCGAACAGGTCGAGACCGCCGCTCTCGAGGTTCATGCCCACCGCGAGCCCGATCAGCGTCACCGCGCCGAGGGTCACCGTTGCGCGGATCAGTGCCACGATCCCGTATCCGAGGATCAGCGCGGTGCGGTGGGGGGTCGCCAGCAGCAGGCGCCGGCCGAACCCGAACTGGAAGTCGGCCGCGATCGAGAAGCCGCTGAAGACTCCGCCGAAGGCAGCGGCCTGGCAGAGGACGAAGGCGAAGATGAATGAGGTGTAGCCGGGGGCGAAGTCGAAGCCGGGCGCGTTGCTGATCGCCGAGAGCCCGCCCGCGAAGGCCGTGAAGAAGAAGATCGGCATCAGCATCGGGGGCAGGAAGAGCAGCGGGTTGGTGACCAGGGTGTGGAGGAGGCGCCACGCCAGCCCGCCGGCTACCGAGAAATAGCGCCTCACGTCCGCACCATCCTCTCCTTGAGGCCGAGCGAGGCGAAGGTGATCCCGAGCGCGAGGATGCCGAGCGCGCAGCCGAAGCCGAGCGCGAGAGCCTCAGGATCCCAGCCCGTGATCAACAGACTTCGAAGACCCTCGACCATGTAGCTGACCGGGTTGTAGGTCGCGATCTCCCGGAACCAGTCCGTCTGGATCAGGTTCCGGGGCAGGTTCATCGAGCTGAGGAAGAGGAAGACGAAGAGCAGTGGGAACAGGCTCTGCACCTTCTCCGGCGCGTCGACGCGCATCCCGACCGCCAGGCCAATCGAGCCGAAGGCAAGCGAGATCGCGATCGAGAGGGCGACCAGGACCACCGCGCCGGCGAGCCCGGCTTCGATGTGGGCGCCTGCGATCAGCCCGACCGCGAGGTAGGTAGCGGCCTGGAAGAGACCGAGTGCGAGAGTCCCGGCCAGCTGACCGGCCACGAGTGCAGCGGGGTGGATCGGCGTCAGCTGGAGGCGGTTGAAGAAGCCGTCCTGGTTGTCCTCGGCGAGGTTCTGCCCGGTGCCGATCACGGCGAAGAGGCCTGCCTGGATGAAGGCGAAGGCGAGGGCGAAGGTGACGTAGGAGTTGGTCGGGAAGCCTGGGAGGGTGGTGGCGGACTTGAGCCCCACCGAGTTGATCGCGACGAGGATCAGCGGGAAGGTCGTCGCCGGGATGATCGCCGCGGGCTGGCGAACGGTCCGCATGATCGAGCGACGGGCGAGCTCGGGAGCCTGGACCCAGATCGAGGGCCGGCTGCGCACGAGTGCCGTCGGCGCGTTGACGGTGGCGGCCTCCATCAGGCCGGTGCCCCCTCGAGGGCGGGATGCTCCCCGGTCTCATCCTCATCCGCAGCCTCGCGCTGAGCCCCCTCCAGGGAACGCCCGGTCTTGGTGAGGAAGACGTCGTTCAGGCTCGCCTCGTGGAGCTCGAGGTTCGCGACCCTGACATTCGCCTGGTCGAAGGCGCGGATGATGTCGGCGAGCTCCTCGCTGCCCTCCTCGAGCCGAACCGCCGCCCCCTGGGGCGTCCCGGGGACCAGTTCGCCGAAGGGACGGAGCAGCTCGACGGCGCGGTCGCGGTCGGCGTGGTCGGCCGGGACGACCTCGACCGTGGGGCGGCCGACCTCCGCCTTGAGGGCGTCGGGGGTGCCCTCGGCGACGAGCTTGCCCTGATCGATGATTCCGAGGTGGTCGGCGAGCTGATCGGCCTCCTCGAGGTACTGGGTGGTGAGGAAGACCGTCATGCCCTCGTCGCGGGAGAGGTGGGCGACCTCGTCCCAGAGGGCGGCGCGGCTCTGGATGTCGAGGCCCGTGGTCGGTTCGTCCAGGAAGAGGACCCGCGGCCCGTGCAGAAGCGCCAGCGCCAGGTCGAGTCGGCGCTTCATGCCTCCCGAGTAGTCGCCGACCTTGCGGTCGGCCGCATCGGAGAGGCCGACACGCTCGATCAGCTCGTCGCCGCGCCTGGTTCGGTCGGCCTTCGACATTCCGTGGAGGGCGCCCTGGAGCCGCATGTGGTCCCGGGCGGTCAGATTGGGGTCGAGCGCCGCTTCCTGAAGGGCTGCGCCGATCGCGTCACGGACGGCGGCGCCGTCCTTGACGACGTCGTGACCGGCCACCCGCGCCGATCCGGCGGTGGGAGGGAGGAGGGTGGTCAGCATGTGGACAGTGGTCGACTTGCCGGCGCCGTTCGGGCCGAGGAAGCCGTAGATCTCACCCGGCCGGACCTCGAGGTCGATTCCGTCGACGGCGCGCACGCCGCCCTTGAACTCGCGGACGAGGCCGCTCACCTCGATCCCGTTGGCTTCTGTCGGCACTCCGTTGCTGCTCGGCATCCGGATTCCCCCTCCGGTCGCATCGCTTTGCAAAAGAAGCACGGCAGTATACAAAAATGGTTGAACCTTGCAAATATCGCGCCGTGCCAGTATTCTGTTACGATATGAGCGGCATCGAGGGAGAGGTGGAGGGCGAAAAGCGTGCCGGCCGGCGGGGTCCGGATTCGTGGCTCGCGGGGGAGACCGGCAGGACCGACCCGGGCAGCGAGGCGTGGAGCCTGATGCACTGGCTCATGGTCAGCAACAAGCGGCGCTTCCTGGCCACGGGAGGCGAGTTCGATCTGGCCCCCCAGCAGATGATCGCTCTACGGATTCTGGGAGGTGGACCGCGCAAGATGAGCGACCTCGCCCACGCTCTGTTCTGCGACAACTCGAACGTCACCGGCATCGTCGATCGCCTGGAGGAGCGCGGGCTGGTCCGCCGCGAGGCCGCGGAGGGGGACCGGAGGGTGAAGCTCCTGGTGCTCACGGAGGACGGGGAGTGGATGAGGTCCCAGATCACCAGGCGGATGGCTGTGCCGCCGGCGCCGATCGCCTCACTCTCCAAGCAGGACCAGCGGGCTCTCCGCGACATCCTCAAGCGGGCGCTCGAGAGCGCCTCCGACGAGTCCGACGCACCCGAGCCGGTCGGAACCGGTTAGGTCGCCTCGGGGGCCGGAGTCGGCCCCTCGGGCGGAGGCGCCGGGGTCGGACCGCCGGCTTCCTGCTCGGCCGCCAGAACCTCGCGACGGTACTCGCGGTACTCGGTCACGCCGATCTGGATCGAGGCCGCAATCGGGACCGCGAGGATCGCGCCGAGTATGCCGAAGAGGGTGCTGCCGAAGAGCACGGCGACGAGGATGATGAACGCCTCGACCTTCGTCGCCCGCTTCTGGATCTGCGGCTGGATCACGTAGTTCTCGACCTGCTGGTAGACGATCGCGAAGACGATCCAGATGATCAGTGCGATGGGGAAGTTGACGAAGGCGGTGACGATTCCGACGAGCACGGCGCCGATCGTGGCGCCGATCACCGGGATCAGGTCGAAGACGAAGATCACCACCGCCAGGGGGCCCGCAAACGGCACCCCGAGGATGGTCAGCATGACGAACGCTGCGAGCCCCGCGATCGTCGCCTGCAGCAGCGCACCGCCGACGTAGTTGCCGACAGCAGTTCGCGATCCGCCGCAGGGTTCGCTCGATTCGCTCGGCGTGCTCGGGCCTCTGCATGCGGATGAAGCTCTCGATCCATCGCGGCCCGGAGGCGACCATGAAGACGCTCAGGATCAGGATCGTCACGCCGGCGAAGATCGAGCTGACCAGGCCGAAGCCGATGTCGCGGAGCACCTTGGCGGCGTCGCCGGCCTTGCTCGGCAGCTTGTTGGCCTCGTCCGAGAGCTTCTGCGTGATGTCGTACTTCTCGTTCAGGTCGTTGAGCGTCCTGTTCTTGTGGACGTAGTCCTCGACATCCGAGACGTAGCTCGGGGCATTCGTCGCGACGTCTGAGACCTGGTTGACGATCGGGGGGATCAGCACCGCCCCCAGGCCGATCGGGATCGCGAGCAGGCCGAGGTAGACGAGGAAGATCGCGATCCCTCGCTTCATGTAGCGCTGGAAGAAGTTGACCGGTCCCGCCAGCGCGATCGCCAGAAACGCGGCGATGATCAGCCAGCTGATCGGCTTCCGCAGCAGGTAGATGATGTACAGGGTCAGCAGCACGCCCACGATCACGAGGACGTTCCGGGCGATCAGACGTGCTGGCGAGTCCGTAGCGGGCATGCCGACCCTCTCTATTCGGGGTCGGCCGCCGCCTTCCTTGGGCGCGAGATCAGCCCGACGGGGGCACCCCGGACTCCTTGAAGAGCGGCATCAGGTGGGCGATGTCGGTCCGACGAAGCTGTCCACGGCTGGTGACGCCGCCGCCGGTGAAGCTGTAGTTCAGCTCGTTGTAGGCGGGGCTGTTCGGCGCGTTGCTCTGGATCGGCGACAGCGTCACGGTGCCGGTCCCCTTGCAGGTGCCGCCGGCCCCCTCCGTGATCTCCTCCCTGAACAGGTAGTCGGGGGGCGGGGGTTGGTGAACTTCGTCGAGGGTCCAATCCCCTCCGCAGCGGATGCCCGTGTAGGCGACGTGCCCGTTGCCGTCCGCCCCGATATCGGCCGCGACCTTGAAGGGGGCCAGCCCCTTCTGGTGAAGCGCCCCGGTCCAGCGGCCGGCGATCTGCCGGGTGATGCCCTGTACGTCGCTGAGCGTCGTCCCGCCGCTGCCCTCGTCATCCGTGCAGCCGGCGATCAGCAGCGCGCAGAGAGCGAAAAGCAAGGCGAGTCCCCTGGCCGGCACCATCGAGAGCCTAGTATCGGCCCATGCCAGACGAACCGGTCGCCGAGGGGCCGCGCCAGCTCGCGGAGGGGATCGAGATCCGGCCGGCGCGGGCCGACGAGGTCGAGGAGATGCTTCCCCTGATCCGGGCCTATTGCGAGTTCTACGAGACCAAGCCCGACGACCACGGCCTCCGGAAGATGTTCGACACGCTGATCGGCGACCCCAATCAGGGCGCGATCTTCATCGCGCGTGACGAGGGGAAGGCGGTCGGCTTTGCCACCCTCGACTGGAAGTGGTCGAGCCTGAAGGCTGCGCGGATCGGCTACCTCGAGGACCTCTTCGTCGACCCGGGCGCCCGCGGAAAGGGCATCGCCGACGCACTGATCGGGGTCTGCGCCGACCGCTGTCGTGAGCTCGGCATGCCCGCGATGGAGTGGCTGACTGCGCCGGACAACCACCGTGCCCAGCAGGTCTACAACCGCACCAGGGCCGAGTCGGACACGTACGTGGAGTACGACCTGGAGCTATGACCGACGAACTCCGCTCCACAGTCGGGGCGGTCTGGCTCAACCACGTACGGCGGGGAGAGGGGGAGCCACTCCTCCTGCTCCACTCGCTCGGCGGTTCCCTGATCCAGTGGTCGCCGGTCATGGACCTCCTCACCGCCGAGCGCGAGGTGATCGCGGTCGACATGCCCGGTTTCGGCGAGTCGGATGCGCTGCCCGAGGGCGTCTCGCCTAGGGCGGCCAACCTGGCCACAGCCGTCCTCGACTTCTACGACGCACTCGGGATCGAGGGCAAGCCGGCCGTTGCCGGCATCTCGCTCGGCGGCTGGGTCGCGGTCGAGTGCGCGCGTCAGGGCGGCGCGGCCGCCGTGGTCGCCCTCTGCCCGGCCGGGTTCTGGAAGCGGTCGCCGGGCCAGTCGGACCGCATCCTGGCCCGCCGGCGCCGGCGCGGGCGGTTGGCCCGGCCATTCCTTCGCCCGATGATGTCGACGGCGCGAGGACGCCGCCGGGCGCTTGGGCGTTTCATCCACCGGCCCGAGCGCCTGCGAGCCGGAGAGGCCGAGGCGATCGCCAGGGCCTACGTGACCGCGCCCGCCTACGAGGAGGCGAGCGCCCTGATGCGAGCCGGCCGGATCGAGGAGCTCAAGTCGATCAAGGTTCCGATCACACTCGCCTGGGCGGAACACGACAACCTCGTCCGGAACAAACCGCTCCCGGCGAAGCTTCTGCCCAAGCGGGTCGAGCAGGTCGTGCTACCCGGCTGCGGTCATGTCCCGACCTGGGACGATCCCGAGCTGGCGGCCCGGATCGTGCTCGCGGGAGCGCGACGAACGCGATAGAAGGAGATCGAGGATGAGCGAGCGCACCGAGTACGCACCGGGAGAGTTCTGCTGGGTCGACCTGGCGACGACCGACGTCGACGGCGCCAAGGCGTTCTACGGTGAGCTGCTCGGCGTCGAGGCGGAGGACGCGCCGGGCGATCCCGAGGAGACCGGCGGCTACGGCTTCCTGATGAGGAACGGCAAGATGGTCGCCGGAATCGGGCCGGTCCAGTCGGATGAGGGGCACTCGGCCTGGTCGAGCTATATCAGCGTCCAGGATGCGGACGCGACCGCCGATCAGGTCACGGTGGCCGGTGGCAGCGTGTTCTTCGGCCCCGCCGACCTCCCGAACGACTCCGGGCGGGTCGCGATGCTGCGGGACCCCGAGGGTGCGTTCATCGGCATCGTCCAGCAAGAGCGGCACCCCGGCGCTCAGGTCGTCAACGAGCCCGGCGCCTGGACCTGGAACAACCTGCTGACCCGCGACCTCGAGGGTGCGCAGGACTTCTACGGCCAGGTCTTCGGCTGGAGCGCGATCCACAACGAGGAGGCACCGCCGGGCATCCTCATGTGGCAGGTCGAGGGACAGCGCTGGCCGGAGGGGATGGGCGGCGTGATGGAGATGACCGGCGACATGTCCTCCGAGATGCCCGCCCACTGGCAGGTCTACTTCATCGTCGAGAACGCGGACCAGGCGATCGAGCAGGCCACCTCGAGTGGAGCGAAGCTCGGCTTCGGCCCGATCGACGTGCCGGTGGGGCGGCTGGCGACCCTGGTGGACCCGCAGGGCGCGGTGGTCTCGATCGTCGAGTCCCACTACCCGGAGCCCAGGTAGGGGCGGCTAGTTCCGCGCGCAGCTCGCGCAGAGGCCGCTGACGATGACCTCGGCCCGGTCGGGCCGAAAGCCCGAGCGCGCGGCGCTGCGGCGTGCCCGATCGAGGTCGAGCGGGGTCTCCATGTCCTCGATCCGGCCGCAGTTGCGGCAGATCATGTGGTGGTGGGCATCGGCGCGGGTGTCCCAGAGGAGCGTCCCGCCGCCGCCGTTCACTCGCCGCACGATGCCAAGCTGTTCGAAGAGCTCGAGCGTCGCGTAGACGGTGGGAAGGGAGACGCCCGGCAGCCGCTCGCTCGCCTCGGACAGAAGCTCCTCCGCGCTCACGTGGCGATTGCTGTCCCGCAGCAACCGGTGCATGACGACTCGCTGGGAGGTCGCCCGCAGGTCGCGCTCGCGGAGCAGCTCGGCGAGTTCGGCGTCGTCGCGGGGAGGGGCGTGGGTCTCGGCCATCAGCGTCAGGGGAACACTCACAAAACGGGTTGTCCCTCGCCTTCGGCTGCGGGACACCCTATGCATCATTCCTAGATCTTAGGGGAACCTTATCTTAAATTACTTGTAATATCTCGATATGGCTGAACTGGTGGCAAGGCTCGCAGGGAGGATGGGTCCGGCCGACGAGGAGCGGTTCATGCTCCAGCGGGTGCAGCCGGCGCTGATCGGCCTGATCGACGGCACCGTCTCCACGCTGGCGCCGATCTTCGCCACCGCCTTTCTCGCCGGTTCGCGCGCGGCGCTCTTCGTCGGGCTCGCCGCCGCACTCGGCGCCGGGATCAGCATGGGTCTCTCGGAGGCCCTCTCCGACGACGGGGAGATCACGGGCCGGGGAACCTCACTGTCACGCGGCCTGATCACCGGCAGCGCCACCTTCTTCGGGGGCAGCTTCCACGCACTCCCGTTCCTGATCAGCGACCTTCACACGGCGCTGATCGTCGCCTCGTCCACCGTCGGCTGCGAGCTGATCGCGATCGCCTGGATCCGCAAGCGGTTCCTGAAGGTCTCGCTGCGCAGCTCCCTGGTGCAGGTGACGATGGGCGGGCTGATCGTCGCCGTCAGCGGCGCGCTGATCGGCCAGGCGTAGTCACCAACGGCTGGTGACGACCTTCTTCCGCGTGTAGAACTCGACGGCGTCGCGGCCGTTCGCGTGCAGGTCGCCATCGATCGAGTCCTTCCACCCCGAGAACGGGAACCAGGCCACGGGCGCCGGGACGCCGATGTTCACGCCGAGCATCCCCGCCTCGATGCCCCAGCGGTAGGCGCGCGCCGCCGCGCCCGAGGTGGTGAAGATCGAGCCCGCGTTGCCGTACCGGGAGCCGTTGGCGAACTCGATGGCGGCGTCGAGGTCGGCGACTCCGACCAGCGCCAGCACCGGGCCGAAGATCTCCTCGCGTGCCAGCTCCGACTCCGGGTCGTTGACCTCGACAAGCGTGGGGCCGAGGGAGGTTCCGGCCTCGCCCCCGCCGATGCGGCCGTCGAGCAGAATCTCCGCGCCGCCGGACTCCGCGTTCGCGACCGCGGTCTCCGCCCGCTCGCGGGCCTCGGGGGCGACCATTGGGCAGACGTCCGTGCCGGGATCGGCGCCGGGCCCGGTGCTCAGCCCCTCAGCCGCTGAACGAAGGGCCTCCCGCACCTCCGTTTGGCGGGCTTCGTCACCCGCGATCACACAGACCGACCCGGCGAGGCAGCGCTGCCCGGCCGCGCCGAACGCCGAGCCCATGATCGCCGGCACGGCGCTGTCGAGGTCGGCGTCTTCGGCGACGATCATCGAGTTCTTTGCGCCGCCGAGCGCCTGCACCCGCTTGCCAGTCTCGGCCGAGCGGGTGGCGATCAGCCGCGCGGTGCTCGCCTGCCCGACGAAGGAGATCGCGTCGACGCCGTCGTGGTCGAGAATCGCCTCGACGGCGTCACGGCCGCCGTGGATGAGGTTGACCACCCCGGGCGGGAAGATCTCCTCCTCGTCGATCAGCTCGCAGATCCGCTCGGTCGGCCGCGGGTCCCGCTCCGATGGCTTCAGCAGGAACGCGTTGCCGCAGGCGACCGCGTAGGGGAGGAACCAGAGCGGGATCATCGCGGGGAAGTTGAAGGGGGTGATGGCTGCGACCACGCCCACGGGCTGGCGGACCATCTCGACATCCACGCCGGTCGCCACACCCTCGAGCGTCTCGCCCTTGAGCAGGTGAGGGATCGCCGCCGCGGACTCCACCGACTCGATCCCGCGGCCGACCTCGCCGTCGGCATCGGCGAGTGTCTTCCCCATATCGGCGGTGACCAGGGCGGTGATCTCCTGGCGATGCCGTACCAGCGCATCGCGCAGCGCCAGCACCGCGCGGGCGCGCTCCTGCGGCGACACCTCGCGCCAGGCGGGCTGTGCGTCGCGGGCGGCCTGCACCGCAGCGTCGACGTCGGCGCGGCCCGAGAGCGGGACGCGGGCGATGAGCTCGCCCGTCGCGGGGTCGCGGTCCTCCAGCGCGTCGCTCGCCTCGGCGTCGCGCCACTGTCCCGCGATGTAGTTCTGGAGCGTCCGTGCCTCGGCCGCGGTGGCCATGGATCCAGCCTACCGCCGTCGCGTCCGGCGACGTGCCCGGTGGCGGGCGAATTGCCCGGGCTCCGCCTCCTCGTCGAGTACCTGCTCGATGGTGCGGCCGCTGAGCACGGACTCAGGCTGCGAGGAGGTCGGCCTGCGCCTCGCGTCGGACCCCTCGTCTCGCTTCTTGATCAGGAGCCACCTCTCCCGTTCGGAGGGCGGCCCGGTGCGGACCAGGGCGTAGGCGCCCTTGATCTTCTCGCCGAGCATGAACAGCTTGACGTCCCCCTTCCCAATGGCGACGTCGAGATCCATCGGTTCGCCACGCCGCGTCTCCGAGATGTTCTCGAAGACGCCGCGGTCCCAGACGATCATCGGCCCGGCGCCGTAGGAGCCCTCGGGGATCACGCCCTCCCACTCGAGGTACTCGAGCGGGTGGTCCTCGGTCCGCATGGCGAGGCGCTTGTCGCGGGGGTCGAGCGAGGGGCCTTTCGGGACCGCCCAGGAGGCGAGTACGCCGTCCACCTCGAGGCGCAGGTCGTAGTGCTCCGAGGTGGCCGAGTGCTTCTGGATCGAGAAGCGGGGATGCTTGCGCTTCGCCTTGCCCTTCCGTTTGGCCTTCCCGCTCGGCTCGCGGGTCCTGGAGAAGTCGCGCTTGTTCTCGTACTCCTTCAGCGAGCGAGGCATCAGACCTCCACCTCGAGCTCGCCGATCGATTCCGCAAGGGCCGCGCGGAGGCCGTCGAGGCCCGAGATCGCCTCCGGGTCGGAGCAGAGCCCGAAGGCGAGCTCCCCGCCGAGGGAGATGATCGATATCCGGAGGGCGTGGCGGTCGGCGGGCTCGGCGAACGAGCTGAACTGCTCCACGGCGTGTCCCAGGATCAGCGGGCGCTGCCTCGGGCCCGGCACGTTCGAGACGGAGAGAGCGAACTCGCGCGGGCCGGAGGTGATTCGGGTGACGCCGCGGTAGAGCGGCCGGAATCGGCCGAGGGCGTGGAAAAAGGCATAGAGGGCGTCGGCGTCGTGGTCGAGCTTGCGCTCGCTCGTCTCCGTGTTGATCAGGCGAAGGCGGGCGGCGGGGTCGGCTTCGGAAATCGGCAGATCGAGATTCATGAAGGAGTCGCGGTTGCCCAGCTGGCTCGCGTCCTCCTCACGGGCGTGCAGGCAGACCGGGCACTGGACCCGGAGGTCGTCGGCGATCCCACCAGCCTGCGGAAGCCAGCGGCGCAGGGCTCCGGCGACCACCGCGAGGACGACGTCGTTGACCGTGGTCCCCTCGCCCGCGCCGTGCTCGATTCGTTTCAGGCGCTCCAGCGGAAAGCTCGTCCAGGCGACCTCGCGCGCCGGGCCGATGTGCTGGTCGAGCTTGGTGTCGCGACCCGGCCGCAGCTCCCGCCAGAGGGCGGCCGGAAGGCGCACCAGGATCCGCGTCTCGCGAGCCTCGGACGCCGTCGATTGAGTCGGCCGGGCCGGTGGCGGGACAGCCAGCGGCGCCTTTTCCGAGGGCTGGCCGTTCGCCGGCGCTGGATCGCCGTCCGCATCCCAGAGCAGCCCGGCGATGAGGCGAATCGCGCTGACCCCGTCCGCCATCGCGTGGTGGATGCGCCCGACCAGCGCCATGCGCTCGCCGGTCATGGGAAGCGCGTCCAGCCGCCATAGGGGGCGCGTGTGGTCGAGGCGCTCGGAGAGCAGATCGCCGACGGCGCGGCGGAGCTCCTCGTCGGCGAGCGGATCGGCGCGGTCGGGTTCCGCGACGTGCCAGGTGAGGTCGACCTCCGGAGCCGCCATCCAGGCGGGCCGGCCCAGCCCGAGCCGCGGCTCCTCGACCCGCTGGCTGAGCCGAGGGAACGCCGCCATCCGCTCGCCCACCTGATCGCGAAGCCGCTCCACGGAGAGCGAGCGGCCATTCGAGCCCGGCGCGATGACCAGGACCTTGCCCGTGTGCCCCTTGATCACCGGGGACTCGAGGCGCAGGATCTGGACGTCGTCCTGGCTCAACCGCTCCCTGGTCTCCTTGCCCATGTGCGGATCATTGCGCTCGCGGGCGCCGGTGTCACATCCGTTTCCCACAATGGTCGTCGGGTAACCGATGGGGACCACAAAAAGGAGACGATCGAAATATGGGTGAGAACATCGATGAGGCGAAGGGCCGTGCGAAGGAAGCGGCCGGCGACCTCACCAATGACGACGAGCTGAAGCGCGAGGGCAAGGTCGACCGCGCCACCTCGAGCGTCAAGGACAAGGTCGGCGACGCTGCCGACAAGGTCAAGGACACCGTCGGCAAGGATCGCGATCCAGACGACTGAACCGCCCGCCTAAGTGACGCGGCGCCGGATGCGCCGAGGCTTGATGGCTGGGAAGCCGAGGGTCGGAGCGAATGCTCCGGCCCTTTTCTTTTGAATTAGGGGGAGAACTACGGAGTCAAGCCCGCAGTTCGCCCCGATGCCTCGCCTTCGCGCCGCGGCCAGAATGGCATTCGCCAAGGGGAGCAGGAAACCAACAAGGCAGGGACAACCCGCCCGCCGCAGATTCGACTCACAACGGGCCGCCCTAGGGGGGCGGCCCGTTTTTTTGCGCCCGGTCAGCCCTGCTCAGCGACCAGCGCCCGCGCCATCGCAGCCGGGGCCGGCGCCTCGCCTCGCAGCTCGAGCAGGTGGATCGCGACCAGCGCGATGGCGAGACCCTCGATCGGCTGGAGGATGCCCTCGGCGATGAGGTTCACCACCGTCAGCACCAGGGTGCCGTCGAACGGGATGGCGACCGCCTGCACGGCGGTCTCGGTGAGCACGATGGCGCCGATGGCGATCACGAACACCTGGCGGGCGTGCCCGCGGACCAGCTGGATGCTTCGAGCGAGCGCCTGCTGGACGCCCAGGTGCTCCAGCTTGAGAACGGCGGGCGAGATCGCGATGTAGGTGAGGACGATCAGGCCGGGAACGATGAGGAAGACGAATCCGATCGCTGTGACCAGTGTGACCACGAGGTCCAGCACGACGAGCCGACCGAGCGGCATCGCGCGAAGCAGGGTGGAGAGGGGCGGCAGGGGCTGGCCGGCGCGCCACTCGACGACCGCCGCCGCCGCCAACCCGGCGTAGACGGCCTGACCGAGGAGGTTGACCGCTGTGGTCAGCAGTACCGCGCCGAGCGTCGCGAAGTCCGCGAAGTGCCTCAGGTGCTCGACGTGGTTGCCCTCGAGGAACCCGTCGGCGATCGACTGCGGCAGGAGCACGACGACGGCCGCCGGCACGAGGAAGGTCCAGTGCTTGCGATAGGCACCCCACCCCTCGCGGACGACCTGGCGCAGGGAGAGCTTCCCCTCCGGTGTGGCGGTCACGTCTCGAGCAGGTCGGGGAGCGGATTGGTGGGCAGGTGGATCCAGCCCTCGCGCGTGGCGCGGTCGGCCTCGGCTCCCGGCTCGGGCGGCTCGGTCAGGCCCAGAGCCGCCGCGCGGGCGACGAGCGAGCAGACCAGAGCGTCCAGGCAGTTGTGGTCCGAGCCGGCGAGGTCCCGCTGCTGCATCGTCATCTCGAGGCCGCCGAGTCCTTCCTCGAGCCGCGACAGCAGCTCCGGCAGCCTCGAGGCGCCGACCCGGCTTTTGTATCCGGTCGGGGAGAGTCCCCAGCTGCTCAGCGCAGGGGCCGGGTAGACCTCCGCGAGCTTGCCCGACCCGGCTCGGTCGACTGGCTCACCCCACGCGGCCAACCGGTCGAGGAGAAACGCGCAGCGCATCGCGACGACACCGATCAGGTCGGTAGAGACGCTGAGGGGCCTGCGGGCGCCGTGTTCGATCAGGCGACGGTCGGTGGCGCGGAAGCTGAGCTGGAAGCGGTAGAGGTCCTGATCCTCGCGGCTCCCCGGCCAGCCCGTCCGATTGCGATGGGCGCTCACCGCCTCGACGAACTCGTCCGGCCAGCCGAAGGGGGCGTCGATCCCGACCTTGTCGGCTCCCTCGATCGCCTCGAGCAGCGCGTCGTCGTTCAGTCCCGAGCGAAGCTGGGAGACGATTGGCCGGCCCGGCCCCCACTCGACCGTGCAGGCGCTGGTGTTGGCGGGCTGCGCCGCGAGGTCGATGCCGACCGTGCGCACGACGCGATGGTATTCGGGGTATAGGTGCCTGTATGGAGGAAGTCCTGCCCGGCGTCTGGCACTGGACCGCGGAGCACCCGACGATCCACGCGCGGGTGAGCTCGCACTGGGTGCCGGCGTCGCGTGCGCTGATCGATCCGCTGCTGCCGCCCGATGAGGGAATCGAGCCGTTCCGCCGCGAACCGCCGGACCGCGTGCTGCTCAGCAACCGCCACCACCTCCGCGATTCCGAGCGGTTCGCCGAGGAATTCGGCTGCGCGATCGAGTGCTCCGAGCCCGGTCTGCACGAGTTCGAGGGCGGACCCCAGGTCCGGGGTTTCGAGTTCGGCGACGAGGTCGCTCCGGGCATCGAGGCGCTCGAGGTGGATGCGATCTGCCCGGACGAGTCCGCTCTGCTCATACGTGATGCGGGTGCGCTGGTGATCGCGGACGGGATCGTTCGCCCCAATGGCGAGATGCGGTTCGTCTCGGATGGATTGCT
>CAVZRH010000023.1:0-18910 GCA_963777575.1 uncultured Solirubrobacterales bacterium
ATCACAGAGCGATCTGCGAGCCGACGATTACCGTCTTCTCGCTGGGCAGCTGGAAGGCGTCGATCGGGCTCGTCGCGTTCCGGGCCATCCCGACGAACAGCCTCTTGCGCCAAGCCCGCATCGGCGGGGCGTCGGTGGGCTTGATCGCGATTCGCGAAACGAAGTATGAGGCATGCTCGAGGTCGAGGTTGCGTTCGAGCAGCCCCTGCATGCGGCAGAGCCGCAGCGCGGCCGGGACGTCGATCGGGTCGTGGTAGCCGTTCCTGACTGTGACGTGAAACACCCTGAAATCGTCGCCGATCTCCTCGACCGTGAACCGCTCGAAGTCCTCGACGTGCGGGATGCTGACCATATCCACCGACACAATCAAGACCCTCTGCGAGAACGTGTGGGTGTTCTCGACCTCGATCCGGAGCGCCAGCGGGGTGGTCTCCTTGGTTGGATGGAGGTAGACGGCCACGCCGGGAACTCCGGTCGGTGGAGGGTCCTCGGCAGAGAGGCGATCAAGGAACTCGGTTAGGGACCCCTCCCTGGCGGTCCGAATGCGAGTGACGATCTCCTGCCCCCGGCGCCAGTTGATCATCACGATCGAGATCACCAGCGCAACGACGAGTGGGAGCCAGGCTCCATGCTCGACCTTGGCGATGTTGGCGGCGAAGAACGACACCTCGACGGTCAAGAACAGGACCACGATCGGCACGAGCCTCCGCTTCGGAGTCCGCCAAAGTAGCCGGGCGACGGCCGCAAAGAGCAGCGTGTTGAGGATGAAGGTCCCGGTGACCGCGACGCCGTAGATGTCTCCGAGCTTGTCGGCGGACTGGAAGATCAGCGCCAGCGTGATCACCCCGATACAGAGCCCCCAGTTGACGATCGGGACGTAGATCTGCCCCTCGACCTTCGAGGGGTGGAGAACGGTGAGGCGTGGTAGGTACCCGAGCTGGACCGCCTGCCGGGCAACCGAGAATGAACCCGAGATCGCGGCCTGGGAGGCGATGATGGTCGCCGCGGTTGCGAGGAAGAGCATCGGGTACTGGGCCCAGTCGGGAACCATCAGGAAGAAGGGGTTGACCGCGGTGCTCGGGTCATCGCGGATCAGGACCCCTTGGCCGAGGTAGTTGAGCATCAGGGCGGGGAACGCGACCGCAAACCAGCCGAGCCGAATCGGCCCGGCGCCGAAGTGACCCCTGTCCGCGTAGAGGGTCTCAGCGCCGGTGACGGCGAGGACGACGCCGCCGAGCGTCAGGAATCCCGCCGCGCCGTGGTCGGCCAGGAACCGAGCCCCCCACGTGGGTGACAGCGCCTGAAAGACCGCCGGATCCTTCAGCACCTGGTTCAGTCCCAGGAGCCCGATCGCGATGAACCAGAGCAGGATCACGGGACCGAATAGCCATCCGATCGCACCCGATCCGCGCCGCTGGATGAAGAAAAGGCCGAGCAGGATCACAACCGAAATCGGCAGGACGAGGTGAGCGAGCTGCGGCTCGATCACCTTCAGGCCCTGAACCGAGCCGAGGACCGAGATCGCGGGCGTGATGATCCCGTCGCCGAAGAACAGCGCGGCGCCGAAGATGCCGAGGGTCACCAGCGTCGCCACGCGGGTGGCCTTGTGACGCTGGAGGAGGGAGGCCAGCGCCATGATGCCGCCGTCCCCACGGTTGTGGGCGCGCATGATGAACCCCGCGTACTTGATTGAGACGATGATTGTCAGGGCCCAGAAGATCAGCGAGACGACCCCGTAGACGCCAGCCGTCGTCGCATGCGCGGCGGCTCGGTGGGTCGTGAAGATGATCTGCTCGGTGTACAGCGGGCTCGTCCCGATGTCGCCGTAGACGACGCCGAGGGCGCCAAGTGCGAGCGCGAGCTTGCTGGCGTCGGTGATTACGTCCCGCTTGGTGTCCTGCAGCGCTTCGAAGCGCTTGCGAACGGCCTCCGCGTCCTCTGCCTTGTCACTCGGAGCCTCTGGCCGCCAGTAGCCGAGCTTGTGCGAAGCCTCGTTGAAGATCTGCTTCTCGCCGGGCCGCTTGCCCGTGCGAACCTTGCCAGCCTCTGCTTTCGGAGGCTCCTTCACACCAACCGTGTGCGATGCCTCGTGAAGAGGATGTTTGTGCCGCGGATCGGTGGTGTCTTCGCTCACGCTATCCGCCCCCCACAAGCACACCCGCCGGGACTACGTCGTCTCCGTTCCGTCCAATCCCAGCGGTGGTCGGATCGTGCTCGACGACGACCCGGCAGGGCCGGTGGGCGAGCACGTATCTGGTTGTCGGGCCGAGCAGCCCCTCCTCGCTGGGGGCGTGCTCGGTCGAGATGTAGATCAGGTCCGAGTGGCACTCCTCCGTCTCCTCGACGATCGTGCGCCCCGGGCTCCGCGTCCGGATCAGCCGGCAGCGCACCCTGCATCCGGCGACCTTCGCCTGCAGACGCGCTACCTCCAGCACCCGCCGCGCTTCCTGCTCCTCTTGCTCAAGACCTCCGTCGAGCGGCAGCCATTCGGGGACCTTGAGCACGTAAACGGCCTCTACGGCACCGTCGGGCCCGACCAGCTTCGCGGCCCGCGCCATCGCCTCGTTATCGACGCTGGTGCCCAGGATCGGGACGAGCGCCGAGTGATATCCGCGTTGCTTGAGCTCGGCCATGGCTTCCCAATTCCATGATCGAGTGCGACCCGCTAAGCACCCGCTAAGGACCGCCTGGGCCGCGTAGAGATTTCGCTAATTCTGCGCCCAGGCGGAGGTCACTGCTCCGCGCGCAGTCGGTAGCCGATTCCAGGCTCCGTGATCACGTAACGAGGGTTCGCCGGATCCGGTTCGAGCTTGGCGCGAATGTGGGCGAAGTGCACGCGCAGGTAGTGGGTCTCGTCCTCGTAGCCGGGACCCCACACCTCCTGGAGCAGCTGGCGATGGGTGACCAGGCGCCCGGGATGCTCCGCAAGCTGGCTGAGCAGGTCGAACTCGATCGGGGTGAGGTGGACCTCCTCCCCGGATCGCCCCACGGCCCGATCGGCGAGGTCGATCTCGAGATCGCCGACACGTATCGGACCCTCGCCGTCCTCACTTCTGCGCCGCAGCACCGCGCGCATCCGGGCGAGAAGCTCCTCGCTGCCGAACGGCTTGGTGACGTAGTCGTCAGCCCCGGCGTCGAGCGCACGCACCTTCTGGCGCTCGTCGCCGACGGCCGAGAGCACAACGATCGGCACCTGGCTCCAGCGCCTGATTTCCGTGGCGACCTCGACCCCGTCGCCGTCGGGGAGGATCAGATCGAGCACGATCGCGTCGGGTGGCCTCACCGAGACCGCGTCGAGAGCCTCTTGCTTCGTGGTCGCCTCCTCCACCCGGTAGCCGGCGTTGGTGAGGATCACCCTCAGCCCCCTGACGATCTGGGGCTCGTCGTCCACCACGAGCACCCGCGAGTCTCCGGCCGTCATCCGACTGTGGCCGGCTGCTCAACCAGTGGGAACGAAACGGCGAACGCCGTTCCGTCCGCGGAGTCGGCCTGCAGGCGGAGCTCGCCGCCGTTTGCCTCTACGAAGCCCTTGCAGATCGCGAGCCCAAGGCCGGCGCCCTCGCGATGGTTGCCAGCGTGGAACGGCTTGAAGATCGCGTTCCGCTGAGACACTGGCACCCCCGGCCCCCGATCGACAACCCGGATCGTCACCTTGCCCGCCCCGACGCCGCCGCTGATGTGCACCGGCTGGTCGTGCGGCGAGAAGCGCAGCGCATTCTCGATCAGGTTGGCGAAGACGCGCTCCAGTTGTGACGCATCGGCGCGCACGAGTGGCAGCTCGGCGTCCAGCTCGATCTGAATTCGTCGCTGCGTGTGGTCGTCGCGAGTGTTGGAGATCGCGGTCGAGATCACTTCAAGCAGATCGCACCAGTCGGTGCGGGGATGAACCGCCCCGGCCTCGATCCGGGAGAGGTCAAGCAGATTTCCGATCAGTCGCGTAAGGCGATCCGACTCCGCCTCGATCGCGTCGATCAGCGCGATCCGATCTTCGGCGGCGGTTCCCTGCTCGCGCAGCCC
The DNA here is from genome assembly GCA_963777575.1 of uncultured Solirubrobacterales bacterium. Lineage (GTDB taxonomy): Bacteria > Actinomycetota > Thermoleophilia > Solirubrobacterales > 70-9 > DASUPK01. The sequence continues at coordinate 4,018 of CAVZRH010000023.1, forward strand.
GGCCGCCGCGGTCCGGATCGATGTGAGCGGCGAGCGCAGGTCGTGTGAGACTGCGTGCAGGATCACGGTCTTGGCGGCATCCGCTTGCCGCGCCGCTTCCGCCTCGGCGCCGCGCGCGGCGGCACGCTCGCGCTCACCGGCAACATCCAGCAACGTGGCTAGCGGCCGCGCGACCCTGTCGAGGTCGGCATCGGACCAACCCGACGACTCGCCTGCATACAGCCAGACGGAGCGTTCCTCGGTGGGCAGCCGCAGGACCCTTTCACCCTCCCGAGCCCTGGGCGCGGCGCTGGCGTCAAGGCGAAGTTCCCCGTGGCCTGCCGCCTCGAGGCTCGCCGAGATTGCCGCCACAAGATCATCGGTCCCACCGAGCAGCGCGGCGGCTGCATCAGCGAGCAAGATCGCCTCGTGCTCCCGCGCGGAGGCCTGGGCCGCCCGCAGCTCGGCCTCGGCGGCTCGCTGGCGCGACTGCCCGGCGAGCCGACCGACGACCAGGGCTGCCAGCAGCAGGACCGCGAGCGCAACCACGTTGTCCGAGTCCGCGATCGTGAGCTGGTGAAGGGGCTTGATGAAGAAGAAGTTGAGGGTCAGCACGCCTAGCACGGCGGCCGCGAGGGCGGCGACCTGGCCGCGGCGGATGGCGACGGCGAGCACTGCGATCAGATAGAGGCTGCCGAGTCCCGCCGGCTCGGCAACCGAGTCGAGTAGGGCCACCAGCGCGGTGGCGAGGCCCACCCAGGCGAGTGTCTCGAGGGTCGCGGCGGCGATGCGGCCAAATGGGGGCCGCGAACGCATGGATTTCATCTCGATTCCAGTGTAGGCCCGGGCGGTGCGGCTAATGCGGATCGAGCGCCTCGGTGGCGCGGACCAACTCTCGCCAGCGCTCGTGCTCCGTCGTGCGCCAGCCCTCCTCCCTCTCGGCCTCCTCCCTGCACTCGCGCCGATGGAGTAGCCGCCGCGTGCATCGCGGGCCTTTGTGACGTGGTCGATGATCCCGACCGCCAGTCCGCGCCGCCGCAGCATTCGGCACTACCCGCCGGCGCGCGAGATGAGCGCCGGGATGATCGCGTCCGTCGCGTCCTCTTCCGGGTGCCAGAGCACGCCCAGCGCAAAGCCGCCGTCACCTGACTCGATCGCCTCGACGCTCTCGTCGTCGGTCGCCCAGGCGGTGGCCGTGAGCGTGTCCGCGATCCGGTCCACGCCCTGGTGGTGATGGCTCTTCACCGTGAGCCGCTCGGTCCCGGCCGCCTCGGCGGCGAGCGAGCCGGGCTCGATACGGACCTCGTGCTCCGCCCATGACCCCGGAACCGGCCGGTGAATCTCGTGCCCGAGGCGGTCCGGGATGTGCTGGTCGAGCGTCCCGCCGCAGGCGACGTTGAGGACCTGCATGCCGCGGCAGACGCCGAGCAGGGGGATGCCGCGCTGGAGCGCGCCCCGCGCGAGAGCGATCTCGAAGCGGTCGCGGTCGGGGTTGCGTGCCGATCGTCTCCGGGTGGCGCCTCGACGCCCTGGCTCTCCGGGTCGATGTCGGCGCCACCGCCGAGCACGAGCGCGTCGATCCGATTGAGCAGCTCGTCGGGCTCCTCCTCCGCGCCGGTCGGGCGGCAGCATCGCCATCATGCCGCCGGCGCCGTGGATCGCCCGCGAGTAGGAGAGCGGCAGCAGGGTCGCCGGCTCGTCCTTCCAGACACCGAAGGTCGCTCGCTCCACCGCCGCGCAGACTCCGATCAGGGGACGTGCCATGAGCGGAAGTTAGCTACCGGCCTGTCGGCTGCGACATATGCTCGCCGCAGGGTGTAGCTCGCTCCGTGAGGGCACTGCACCCGAAGGCCCGTTCGATGTTGCGATCGTCGGAGCCGGGGCCGTCGGCTGCGCCGTCGCCCGTGAGCTCACCGGCCGAGGCGTGCACTGCGTGATCGCCGAGGCCGGCCCCGACGTGGGCGCGGGGACCAGCAAGGCGAACACCGCGATTCACCACACCGGTTTCGACGCCAAACCGGACACCGTCGAGTCACGGCTGGTGGCTCGCGGCTACGAGCTGCTCGACGGGTACGCGGACCGCGTCGGCATTCCTATGGCGAGGCTGGGCGCGCTGATGGTCGCCTGGAATGCCGGAGCAACGGGAGGCGCTTGGCCGGGATCCGGGCAAAGGCCGCCGAGAACGGCTACGAGGAGACCCGCGCCGTCGACCTCGAGGAGCTCTACGCACGGGAGCCCAATCTTGGGCCGGGGGCGGAGGGGGCGATCGAGATCCCGGGCGAGGGGATCCTCTGTCCGTTCACGACGACGCTCGCCTTCGCGACGGAGGCCGTCAGGGGCGGCTGCGAGCTGGCACTGAACGCCCCGGTCCGTGGAGTCCGGGCGAGCGGGGGCGGACACGAGCTCGATACGGACCGAGGCCCGATCCGCGCCCAGTACCTGGTCAACGCGGCCGGGCTACGGAGCGACGAGATCGACGCGATGCTCGGCCACCGCGAATTCCGGGTTACGCCGAGGAGGGGGGAGCTGATCGTCTTCGACAAGCTCGCCAGTGGGCTGGTCAATCACGTCATCCTGCCGGTGCCGACCGAGAAGACGAAGGGCGTGCTGATCTCGCCGACCGTCTATGGAAACCTCCTGCTCGGCCCCACGGCCGACGACGTCGAGGACAAGACTGACCGCTCGACGACCGGGGCGGGCCTCGCCTCGCTGATGGAGGCGGGCGAGCGGATCATTCCCCGTCTCGTACGTCAGGAGGTGACCGCGACCTACGTCGGGCTGCGGGCGGCGACAGAGCACCGTGACTACCAGCTGCGCGCCCACCCGGAGCAGCGCTACGTCTGCGCTGGCGGGATTCGTTCGACCGGGATCACCGGATCCATGGGAATCGCCGAATGGGTGCGCGACGCCCTGACGAGCGCCGGCCTCGGGCTCTCCGAGCCCGGCGCGGAGGCCGAGCTTCGGATGCCCAACATCGGCGAGTTCGGTACCCGTCCCTACCAGGACGCCGAGCTGATCGGCCGAGATCCCGACTACGGGCGGATCGTCTGCTTCTGCGAACGGGTCACCCGCGGCGAGATCGACGCCGCGCTGCGGAGCCCGATCCCGCCGGCCGATGCCGACGGGCTCCGCCGCCGAACCCGCGCCCTGATGGGCCGCTGCCAGGGGTTCTTCTGCGGGGCGGAGATCGCCGCCGCGTTGGAGGCCACGGATGGGGATTGAGGACGGGCCGGTCATCGTCGGCGGTGGGCCGTCAGGGCTGGCGGCGGCGATCGAGCTTCGCGGACTGGGCATCCAGCCCGTGACGGTGATCGAGCGCGAGCGGCAGGCTGGCGGGATCCCCCGCCACTCCGACCACACCGGCTTCGGATTGCGCGACCTGCGCACTGTCCTCTCCGGACCGCGCTACGCAGAGCGCTATCGCGAGCTGGCCACCGACGCCGGGGTGGAGGTGCTGGCCGAGACGATGGTCACCGGCTGGGAGGCCGGTCGACTGAAGCTGACCGGACCAGCCGGCCGGCGGGAGGTCGAGCCACCGGCGGTGGTGCTGGCGACGGGCTGCAGGGAGCGCCCGCGGTCCGCGCGGCTGATACCGGGATCGCGGCCGGCGGGCGTGATGACCACCTCCACCCTCCAGCAGCTCGTCCACCTGCGCGGTCAGCGCGTCGGCGGCCGGGCGGTGATCGTCGGGGCGGAGCACGTCAGCTTCTCGGCGGTGGCGACCCTGGCGCACGCGGGCGCCTCGGTCGCGGGCCTGGTCACGGAGCTCCCGAAGCATCAGTCGCTGGCGGCGTTCCGGGCCGGAGCGGCGGTCCGCTACAGGGCGCCGGTCTGGTCGCGCACCGCCGTCACCGCGATCCACGGGAACGAGCGAGTGGAATCGGTGGAGCTCACCGAGCTCGACTCCGGCCGTACGCGGTCGGTCGACTGCGACCTGGTCGTCTTCACCGCCGACTGGATCCCCGATCACGAGCTGGCGGTGATGGCCGACTGCGAGCTCGACCATGGCTCGCTCGGCCCGCTCGTCGACCAGGCGCTGCGCACGACCAGCCAGGGGCGTGTTCGCTGCGGGAAACCTGGTGCACCCGGCCGAGACCGCTGACGTGTGCGCCCTCGACGGCCGCCACGTCGCGCCGGCAGTCGCCGCCCACCTGCGCGGGCCGGAGGAGTGGCCCTCCCACGTCAGGCTCATTCCCCGCGACCCGCTCGCCTGGATCGCCCCCAACCTGCTGCTCACCGCCGGCCACGACCCGCCGCGCGACCGCTTCCTGCTGCGTTCGCGCGAGTTCGCCCGCCGCGCCCGCATCCAGCTCCGCCAGGATGGGCGGGAGCTCTGGAGCGGGCGCATCGGCCGCCTCGTCCCCGGGCGATCGGCGCACATCCCGGCCGGGTGGACCTCCCGAGTCGACCCGAGCGGAGGCCCCGTGATCGCCAGGGTGGAATAGGGTCCGTCGATATGAGCGACGGGATGTTGCTCGGCATCGACGAGGGAACGACCGGGGTGAAGGCCGCGCTCTTCGACCAGCGCCTGCAGCCGGTGGCGGAGGCGCGGCGGGACAAGGTCAACCGGCACCCCGAGGAGGGCTGGGTCGAGCAGGATGGCTCGGAGGTGATCGCTGCGGTCACCGAGGCCGTGGCCGAGCTGCTCGGCGGGGCCGACGGAGAGGTTGTCGCCTGCGGGCTCGACCACCAGGGCGAGTCGGTGCTCGCCTGGGACTCCGAGACGGGCGAGCCGCTGAGCCCGATCGTGGTCTGGCAGGACAAGCGCTCCCAGGAGATCCTCGACGAGCTCACGGATCGCGAGGACGAGGTCAAGGAGCTCAGCGGCCTGCCCTTCGACCCTTACTTCTCCGCCGCCAAGCTGGCCTGGCTGCTCAAGCACAACGACGACGTCAAGAAGGCGCTCGATGAGGACAGGCTGCGGATGGGGACGGTGGACTCCTTCCTCTGCGACCGGCTCGGCGCCGGCTTCGCCACCGAGCCAGCCACAGCCTCGCGGACTCAGCTCCAGCGGATCGACAGGCCCGGGGCCTTCGACGAGCGCCTCTGCGAGATCTTCGGCGTTCCGATCGAGGTGCTGCCGGAGATCCGCGACACGGCCGGGGAGCTCGGGACGCTGAAGCATGAGAGCTGGCCCGTGGACCTGCCATTCCGCGCTCAGGTGGTCGACCAGCAGGCGGCGCTGGCGGGCGCGGCCTGCGTCGAACCCGGCCGTGTGAAGGCGACCTACGGGACCGGCGTCTTCGTGCTCGCCCACGTCGGCGAGGGCGTGCCCGCGCCCGCCGGGCGGGCTGCTGCCGACGGTCGCCTGGAGCATCGACGGCAAGGTCGAGTACGCGCTCGACGGCGGCGTCTTCGCGGCCGGGGCGATGCTCGAGTGGATGTGCAACCAGCTCGGAATCGCCGAGGACCCGCCCGGCGCTCAGCAAGCTGGCGCGCGAGGCCGAGACCTCGGCCGGCGCGCGAGTGCTCCCGGGCCTGGCTGGCATCGGCGCGCCCGTGGTGGCGACCGAACGCCCGCGCCGTGATCTCCGGGATCTACGGCGGGACGACGCGCGAGAACGTCGCTCGCGCTGCGCTCGAGGGAATCGCCTGGCGGGTGGCCGACGTGGTCGCGGCGATCCGCGAGACGGCGCCCGTCGAGACCCTGCGGGTCGACGGCGGCCTGACCAACGAGCCGCTGCTGCTTCAGCTGCAGGCCGACTCGATCGGCGCGCCGGTCGAGGCAGCGGGCGCCGATGCCACCGTCCTCGGTGCCGCCGCGCTCGCGGCGGTGGGCGCGGGCGTGATCGGCTCGCTCACGAGACTTGCCCGAGATGCTGCCCGCCGACCGGAGAGTCGAGCCGGAGCGCGACGAGGACTGGCGCACCACCGAGCATGAGCGCTGGCGGGATTTCGTTCGTGCGACAGAGGCCCTCGATCCGACCTAGGCGGCGGGGCGGGGACGGAATGACCGGTCCGGCATAAAGATTTCGCAAAGATTCGCCGCGCCCGTTCTATTGCTTCGACCTCGGGAGTACCGTGAGGAGAGGGAGTGCCGGGGAAGTCTGGTCGGCGGTTCGTCTTCATCGCCAAAGGAGTTGCGACCGTGTCACTCACAGAGGCCACCTACACGGGGGGAGCGGGATTCGGGCAGTGGGTAGCACGTTTCGCTGAACAGCAATCACTGCGGCTGCAGGTCCGTTGGTCGCAGTGGTCGCTGGACGAGCGACTTGCCTCAGGTGTCGATCCAGGGAGTGATCCGGCTCTGCTCCTGCGCGCGAGGCAGCTGCGCTCCGAGCGACACCGAAGCCGTCTGGCGAGCTGGGTCGAGCGGCTGGTCGTCGAATCCGATGCCCCTCAGACAGCGGGCCTGACCTCCAAGGTCCCCATCGTCCGCGAGAAGGTCGCCGAGGCCAGTGAGTCCTTGCTCGCCGTCGCCGAGCTGCTGCGCCACGGGGAACAGCTCCGACCACGGGGGATTGCGATGGTCGAGCGGCTGCTTACGGACGGCGAATCGCCTCTGTACAGAGACGCCGTCAGAGGTGCGGTCGCGCTTCAGGTGCGCGCGGCGCTGAACCGCATGGTGGGCGAGCAGACGGCCACTGCCATCGCTGTGAACAGATCACCGACCCACAACGCACTGGACCACGAGCCGCGCTAATCGCGGGTGCCAGTGGGCGGCTCGCACCCCGCCGCCCAGCGGGCGCGGGAGGCCGCGCAGCGCCGATGTCAGCTCAGGTTCAGTCCCTGGTGGCGACGTCCTCCTCGATCGTCTTCACCGGGCCCTTGTAGGTCTTGTTCGCGCCCAGTACCCACGCCAGGCCGGTCCCGATCAGGACCAATGCGACCACGAGCGGGGTGTAGTTGAAGAAGCTCCAGTCGAAATCGGACTCCCAGGGGACGCCGAGGCTGGAGAACGGCAGGCAGAGGATGATGAACATGAACACGACGAAGACCACCGCTATCGGGTTGATCCACCTCCACTTCTGCCCGAGGTTCCAGGAGCGCTGCTGGAATGAGTCGCCGGCGCGCCAGCGCAGATACACCGGCGTCACGTAGGCGATGTAGAGCCCGACGGTGCCGATCGCGGTGACCGCGAAGAAGGCGACCGGGGGCACGAACTTGTCCGAGGCGAAGAGCGCGGGCAGCGTAATCAGCAGGGCGAGCAGGCAGCTCATGACCACTGCAATAGCCGGCACGCCCTTGCTGCTGACCCGGCTCCAGATCTTCCCTCCCGGGACGGCACGGTCACGCGAGAACGCGTAGAACGTCCGCGAGCAGCTGGTCACGCAGGCCATCCCGCAGAAGAACTGCCCGACGCACGCGATCAGGATGATCGCCTCGGCCCAGTTCTGGTTCATGTCGGCGGAGGTGAAGACCGAGATCGAGGTGCCGAAGCCCGCGTTGACAGCGTCCACGTTGGTCGCTGCGAACAGGATCGCCAGCAGGACGAACCATCCGATCACCGCCGAGAGCGCGACGGACTGCCAGACGCCCTTCGCGGCAGCCTCCTCCGCGCCCACCGTCTCCTCGGCCACGTGGGCCGAGGCGTCATAGCCGGTGATCGTGTACATCGTCAACAGGAAGCCCACCGGCAGGACGAGGAACCAGTAGGTCCCGCTGCCGACGGATCCGCCGGCGAATCCGGAGTTGTTGATCTTCTCCGTGAAGACGAACTTCGCGCTCTGGTGATGATCGGGCACGAAGATCAGGATTCCGATGATGATGATGACGCCGACCACGTGCCAGAACACCGAGATGCTGTTGAACAACGCCAGCAGGCGGTGGGAGAAGATGTTGATCAACGCGTGTAAGGCGAGGATGACCACAAACAGGGCGAAGATCTCCTTGACGATGTGCACGTCGTCGGCGAAGTTGATGAAGCCGAGATCCCAGCCCCAGAGGCCGAACAGCTGCGTGAAGAAGAACGCCAGGATGTAGTCCACCGAGGCGACGATCCCGATCAGGCCAAGGACGTTGAACCAGCCGGTGAACCACGACCAGCCCGGTCCGCCGAGGCTGTTGGCCCACCAGTAGGGCCCGCCGGCCGTCGGATAGGCCGACGCCAACTCGGCCATGCTGACGGCGACCGTGAGGATGATCAGCGCGATGACCGGCCAGCCGATCGAGATTGCGACCGGTCCGCCGTTGTTCCACGCGACGTAGAACGTCGTGAAGCAGCCGGCCAGGACCGAGATGATCGAGAACGAGATCGCGAAGTTCGTGAAGCGGGTCCATCCGCGGTCCAAATCCTGCGCGTAGCCGAGCTCCGCTAGGCGCTGCTCGTCCTCCAGGCGTTTGCGCTCTTCCTCGACGTCGCTGATGCCCTCAGGTGCCATTCCTTCTCCTCCTCCGCTTCCTTTTGGAAGTTCCCGGTGAGCCCTTCAAGGCCTCACATGCGATAGAAGAGATAACCGGTGGACATTTCGGACCCTATTTCGCACGTGGGGAGATATCAAGGGTGACGGACGAGGTAGTACGGATTGTCCAGCGTCTCTCGTCGGACTTGGGCGAACCGGAGGGCGAGGCGACGCCGCTCGAGGGCGGGATAACGAATCGCAATTACTTGGTAACCCTGGGCGGTAACCGCTACGTCATCCGCGTCCCGGGCAAGGACACCTCGCTGCTCGGGATCGATCGCTCGGCCGAGCGCGAGGCGAACGAGAACGCCGCTGCAATCGGCGTTGCACCCCGGGTCGTGGCCCAACTCGACGACCCGCCCTGCCTGGTCACGGAGTTCGTCGAGTGCACCGAGATGACGCCGGAGGGCCTGCGTGACCCTGAGACGACGAAGCAGGTGCTGGAGGCCATTCGGTCCGTGCACGAGTCGGGCGCGAATCTCCCGACCAACTTCGACTCCTTCCGCGTGGTCGAGGAGTACCGCGAGACCGCGGCCTCGCGAGGCGGCGAGATCCCCGCCGCCTACGACGAGGCCCATCAGCGAGCCCGCCAGATCGAGGCGGCTCTCTCCGGGCCGGAGCACGACCCGGTCCCCTGCCACAACGACCTGCTGGCCGGCAACTTCCTGCGCGGCTCCGAGCGGATCTGGATCGTCGACTGGGAGTACGCGGGCATGGGGGATCGCTACTTCGACCTGGCGAACTTCGCGATCAACAACGAGTTCTCCGAGTCCCGGCACCCCGAGCTGCTTGCTGACTACTTCTCGGAGGAGGCGAGTCCGAGGAGGCTGGCGACGCTGCGCCTGATGCTCTTCATGTCGGATTTCCGCGAGGCGATGTGGGGGGTGGTCCAGACCGTCGCCTCCGACCTCGACGTCGATTTCAAGGACTACGCCGCCACGCACTTCGAGCGGATGCGAAAGACCGCGGCGAACGAGAGCTTCGACGGGTGGCTCGAGGAGGCCAGGGATGGCTGATGGCTCGCAGGGTTGAGCTGCCGGACTCGGCCCGCTGCGTGGTCGTCGGCGGCGGCGTGGGCGGCACCTCGATCGCCTACCACCTCGCTCAGCTCGGCTGGGACGACGTCGTCCTGCTGGAGCGCTCCCAGCTCGACCTCCGGGACCACGTTCCATTCGGCGGGTCTGGTGGGCCAGCTGCGCGGCTCGGTGTCGCTGACCAAGATGATGATGTACTCGGTCGAGCTCTACCGGAAGCTGGGGGAGGAGTCCGAGTTCGATCCCGGCTGGACCGAGTGCGGCAGCCTGCGGCTCGCCTCCAGCGAGGAGCGGATGGAGGAGCTCCGCCGTCAGGCCGGCTGGGCCAAGACCTTCGGGCTGCCCGATGGACCTGGTCTCGGCCGAGGAGGCCAAGGAGAAGTTCCCGCTGATGTCGACCGACGGCGTCCTGGGCGCGGCCTGGATCCCCACCGACGGCTACCTGGATCCCGCACAGCTCACCAACGCGCTCGCCGACGGCGCTCGTCGCGGCGGCTGTCGGACCTTCACCAACACCCGGGTGACCGGCATCGACGTGGCCGACGGGCGGGTGCGGGGGGTGCATACGGAGCGCGGCGACATCGCCGCCGAGGTGGTCGTCAACGCGGGCGGCATGTACGCCGCCGAGATCGGGCGGATGGGGGGAGTCCGCATCCCGGTGATCCCGATGTCACACCAGTACCTGATCACGGAGCCATTCCGCGAGCGCGGCGAGGACCCCCTGCCGACGCTTCGCGATCCTGATCTCCTCATCTACTTCCGCGAGGAGGGCCAGGGCCTGGTGATGGGCGGCTACGAGCGGCAGAGCGAGCCGGCGTTCCTGCCGCACGGCACCTCGGGCCTCGACCAGATCCCCCCCGACTTCAACGGCCGCCTGCTCGAGGACGACTGGGACCGGTTCGCGGAGATCACCGAGAACTCGAAGCGCCGCGTCCCTGTGATGGACGAGGTCGGGATCATGCGCCTGATCAACGGCCCGGAGGGCTTCACTCCGGACAACGAGTTCTGCCTGGGGGAGACCGAGGTGGCGGGCCTCTTCGTCGGCGCCTGCTTCTGCGCCCACGGACTGGCGGGCGCGGGCGGCGTCGGCAAGGTGATGGCGGAGTGGATCACCGAAGGCGAGCCGAGCCTCGATCTGTGGGAGATGGACATCAGGCGCTTCGGCTCGCAGTACCGCTCGCCCGCCTACACCCACGCCCGCATCAAGGAGACCTACGAGACCTACTACGACATCCTCTACCCGAACCACGAGCGTGAGGCCGGGCGCCCACTTCGGGTCTCGCCCGCCAACGTCTGGCATCGCGACCACGGCGCGGCCTTCGGCGAGAAGTCGGGCTGGGAGCGGGTCAACTGGTACGAGCTCGAACGCCGGAGGCGGGCGACGAGTCGCTGCGCCCGCGCGGCTGGGCCGGCCAGCACTGGTCGCCCGCGATCGGTGCCGAGCACCGCGCGACCCGCGAGGCGGTTGCGATCTTCGACGAGACCTCGTTCGCGAAGATGGAGATCGAGGGGCCCGGGGCGGCGGAGGCGGTCGAGCGCCTCTGCGACAACAGGGTCGCGCGGGAGGTCGGAAAGCTCACCTACACCCAGATGCTCAACTCGCGCGGCGGTATCGAGTGCGACTTCACGGTCGGCCGGCTCGCCGAGGACCGCTTCTCGATCGTCACCGGCACCGCCTTCGGAAACCACGACCGGGAGTGGATCCGCAAGCACCTGCCGGCCGATGGCAGAGTGCAGGTGCACGACACGACCTCGCAGTGGGCCTGCTTCGGGATCTGGGGCCCGAGCACCCGCGAGGTGCTGCAGCCGCTCACCCCGCAGAGCCTCTCCAACGAGGACTTCCCGTACATGTCGCTGCGCGAGATCACGGTGGGGAAGGTCCCCGTGCGCGCCCTGCGGGTCACCTACGTGGGCGAGCTCGGCTGGGAGCTCTACTGCCCCACGGAGTACGGGCTCGGGCTCTGGATGACGCTCTGGGAGGCCGGCCGCGAACACGGCATGGTCGCCGGGGGCTACCGGGCGATCGACTCGATGCGGCTCGAGAAGGGCTATCGCGTCTGGGGGGCCGACATCACGCCGGACGAGACCCCGTACGAGGGCGGCGTCGGCTTCACCGTGAAGCTCGACAAGGAGAACGGCTTCATCGGCCGCGATGCCCTGGCCGAGGCGAAGGAGCGCGGCCCGAGGACCAAGCTCTGCTGCCTGTTGCTGGAGGACCCGCGATCGGTGGCGCTCGGCAACGAGCCGGTGCGGATCGACGGCGAGATCCGCGGCCGGATCACCACCGGCGGCTACGGCTACACGGTGGAGCGCTCGATCGCCTACGCATATATCCCGCCAGAGCACGCCGAGCCGGGGACCGCCGTCTCTGTCGAGATCTTCGGCCGCTGGATCGAGGGTGAGGTCGCCGCCGAGCCCCTCTTCGATCCCAAGGGCGAGCGGATCAGGGCCTAGGCCCGCTCCCTCTCGTCGTCGCCGCGGGACCGGCGCAGCCAGCCGAGGATTCCGCGCCGCTTCGCGGGCTCGCGAGCCGCTCGAGCGATCCGACGGTCTGCGGCGTGAGCGCCGTCGAGGTGGGTGGCGAGCGCGATGAACGCCTGGGCCGTGGTCAGTGCGTCGCCGTCGGCGTGGTGCGGCCGATGCACTGGAAGGCCCAGCGAGCGCACCATGTCACCGAGCCCGATCGGCTCCCGTGGTGGCGGGCCGTTGCCCCCTGAGCAGCGGAGCTCGCGGTCTAGCGCGGCCGTATCGACGATCGGGTTGCGCAGTTTCGTGCCGACCGACGAGAGGGCGGCTTCGAGGAAGCTGCGCTCGACCTCGGCGACGTGCGCGACGATCGGCCGCCCGGTCAGCGCGTCGAGGAGGTCGTCGATGTGCTCCGTCGAGCGGCGCGCGCCTCCTCCAGGTCCACCTCGCGGAGGCCGTGGATCCGGATCGTGTCCCAGTCCGGCATGCGCCTGGGCCGCACCAGCTCGTAGCGCGCGTCGTCGAAGCGGACGGTGCCGCCGCTGACGGTCACGGTGGCGAAGGAGATGATCTCGTCGGAGGCCGGATCCAGTCCGGTCATCTCCAGGTCGATCACGCTGAACGCGGCCTCCCGCCAAGGGGTCTCGGCCGGCGGGAACTCGGCATCCCGATACGAGCGCAGTGCGCTGGAGTCCGTGGCTAGCCACTTCTATCGCCGCGAGGGCAGTCCGCTGCCGAGCGAGCGCTGCACGGCGCCCACCTCCCGGAATGCGTCCCGGAGGTAGCGGCGGGTGAGCGGATCGAGCTCTTCCGGGTTCAGGTGGTCGTCGGGCTCGTCGCCCTGCTCGAGCTGCGTCGACCTGGTGCTCGAAGCGGAGGGCGCTGAACAGCTCGTACGCCTCCTCGAGTACCCGGGCGGTCGCCTGGTTGAAGATCCCCTCGTCGGCGGACGCGCGCAGGCGCGGCAGGGTCGCGTTCAGTGCGATGCCGCCCTTGAGGGCCGCGTAGCGGGCAAGGTCGACGATCGGCAGCAGTCCGCCGTGCTTGATGTCGAAGGTCCCGCGACGCTTCCCCGAGCCCTCGACGACGATGTTCCGCATGAAGCCGGTCGGCGGCTTCGCGGCAAGGGCCAGTCTCAGCATCCACTGCTCGAGTACCTCGCGATCACCGGCCTCGAAGAGAATGCGCTTGACGTCGAGCCCGCGATCGCCGTAGACGATGCGGCCGTCGAGCAGGATCGAGATCGCGATCAGGACCTTGTTGTCGGTCGGCTTCGTCAGCCAGGTCGCGATGCTCTGTCGCCAATCCTCGATCGAGCTCGACGCGAATCCCGAGGCGGTGACCCCGTGAGCGTCGAGGCTCCAGCCGAGCACGCGGATGCAGTCGGACACGCTCGACGCGATCCCGCTCATGTAGTTCTTGGTCTGGTTGGACGCCAGTGCGCGGCGGGCGCCGGATTTGAGCGGGTCGTCCTCGGGAGCGTCCCGCCAGGCCATACCCGAGTCGGCGTCCGAGGAGGGGACCGGCTCCCGCCGTCCGTGGCTTCCAAGCGCCATCCAGCAGAAGTCGGCGGGGGGAGGCCCCTCCGTCTCGATCGCCAGCTCGATCACGCGGCGAACCAGGGCATCCGTGACCGCCGAGATCACCTCGCTGATCTGGGCCGGCGAGATATCGGCGCGCCAGAGCGCGATCACGGTCGAGCGCAGCTCGGTGACCGTCTCCTGCAACTCACGCTTGTTGCGAGCCGTCGCGATCGCTCGGCGGAGGACGAACGGGGCCCGCGTCTCGGCGGCCACGAGGTCGACGGCGACGATCACGCCCAGAACCTCTGAGCGCGGCGAGAAGACGACGACATGCCGGACGTCGTTGTCGAGCATCATCAGCATCACGTCGGCTCCGGTCTCATCCGCCGCCACGGCGATCACGGGCGTACTCATTGCCGCCGTCACCGGCTCGTCGGCACTCACCCGGCCGGCGACGACCTGTGATCGCAGGTCACGGTCGGTGACGATTCCGTGCTGACCGTCTCCGAGGTCCACCAGAACCGCGCTGACCTCCTCGGCGTCCATCCGCCGGGCGGCGTCCCGGAGCGTCGTCTCCGGTCTCACGATCACGGGAGGCCTGCGGACCAGGGCCGCAGCGGGTTGCATGCCCGACCTCGGGAACCGGCGGGCCGGCTCCATTCCCTCCCGTCCTGCTGCCACGGGCGAGGAGGGAGCGCGCCAGGAAGCGCAGGCCCGAGGCACGACCCAGCAGCGGGACCACGTCGTCGGCCGCCAGCGAGTAGGTGAGCGTGTCCTCCCGGGCTCGCACGCCGTACCTGGTCGGCTCTCCGGAGAGGACCGATGGATGGCCGAACATCTCGCCCTCTCCGAGCAGGTCCACCACCTTGCTGCGATCCACGAGCTCGACGGATCCTCGCCGGATCACGCGGATCCGGCCCTGGGGCTGCACGCCCTGGGGCAGGATCTCTGTGTCGGCGGGAAAGAACTCGACCTCGGTCCGGCTGGCCAGCTGCTCGAGTGCCTTCTCGTCGAGCCCGCTGAAAGGGTCTCGGGCGCCCAGGAACTCCGCGATGTCATGCATCCGTCTCTGAGGGGGAGTCTAAGGACCCGTCCCTCCAGGGATGGTGAACCGGGTTCAGGGCGAGAGCGCGGCCGCGGCCTGCTCGACGGTGGGCTCGATCGGCAGCACCTGATCGAGCCCCATCACGGAGAGGATGCGGAGGATCTGGTCGCTCGAGGCGGCCACGGCGAGGCTCTCGCGGCCGTCGTCGTGGTTCATCTGCTCACGCGAGAGCAGCAGGGCGCGGATCGCGCTGGAGTCGATGAACTCGCACTCGGTCAGATCGACGACGATTCCGGTCGCATCGGCCTCGACGGCTGACTGCAGCTCGGCCTGGAGCTCCTCCTCGTGGGACATGTCGACTTCCCCGGCGACGCGGACGACGTAGACGTCGTCCGGACCGGGCCCCGAGCTGATCTCGAACTGCGGAATGTCTGCGCTTGGACTTGCGGACAACGTGATCCCCTATTCCCCGAAGGCGAGTCACATCCTAACCGCAGCGGGCGG
>CAVZRH010000024.1:0-30627 GCA_963777575.1 uncultured Solirubrobacterales bacterium
CCCTTCGAGGATACGCCGGGCGGAGGCGCTGCCATGCCTGCGTCCAGCCCTCGCCGGTTGCCCCGCAAAAAGAAGAAGTGCAAGAAGAAAAAGAAGAAGCGGTAGCGCGAGCCAACATACTCTGAGGCGAAATGGAGCTCGGGACACCTGTCCTGCTTAGAGAGCCGCCTCGCTCACGCACCCTCGGCCTCGTCGTCGCGTTCGGCTCAGTTGCGCTGTGCACGGCGGCCATCTATCCGTTGAAGGCGATTGCCCCGGACGTGTCGCTCGGGGTGGTCTACCTCCCGGCGGTGACGGCCGTCTCGGTCTTCTGGGGCCTGCGACTCGGTCTGCTCACCGCGGTCCTCAGCGCGGTGGCGTTCAACTTCTTCCATATCCCGCCCATGGGGAGCATCACCATCGCGGATTCCGAGAACTGGGTCGCCCTGGGAGCGTTCCTGGTCGCCGCGGCCTTCGCGAGCACGCTGGCTGAGCTCGGGCGTGCCCGCGCGCAGGAGGCGGACCTGCGTCGTCGCGAGGCGGACCTGACGGCCGAGCTCGCCCAGGTGCTCCTCGGGCGCCCCGACCTCGACGCTGAACTACCGGTCGCCGCCGAGCGGATTGCCACTGCCCTCGAGTGCCCTCCGCCGCACTCCAGCTGGACGAGGCGCCCGACCATCCGGGAAGGATCGCCCTGCCGCTGACTCAGAACGACCGAAGGATCGGCACACTCGTCGTCCCGGCCGGGATCGATTCCGACTCCCTGTCCCGCCTCCCCGCCCGGCTCGTACCCGGCCGTGGGCTATCGGTTCAGTGCGTAAGCCTCAGGCCTTGCCGGCGATGTAACCCACGATAAGCAGGATGAAAAAAGCCACCGCGATGACTTGGAGAACCGTCGCAAGTCCCTTGTTCTCTGTCCCCATCGGGATCACCTCCTCTCCCCTAGCGATTCATCGTCAGGTTTCACGCGGACTCTATCGTCGATCGCGGGCAGGAATCCAGGCTTCGAGAAGATCCGCCCTTCACAACATCTTTATGTGATCCGCTGAAACCTGAACGGGGCCTTCATGGGAGCAGGGCAATCCTGATCCCATGGACTTGATCTCAATCGGGATCGCAGTGGTCTTCTTCGTCGACCCTCTACTTCCTGATCGACGGACTGGACCGCATATGAGCTTCGCGGAGGGGTCGCTGCTCGTCGTCTCCGTTCTGCTCTTCGTCTATCTGCTCTACGCGCTGCTGCGGGGTGAGCGGCTGTGACGGTCAACGGCTGGCTCCAGCTGGCGATCTTCGTCGCGGTTCTGACTGCCCTGGTCCCGTTCCTCGGCGGCTACATGGCCCGCGTCTACCAGGGTGAGCGCATCCTGCTCGAGCGGCCGCCGGGCTGGCTGGAGCGGCTGATCTACCGGCTGATCGGGCCCCCGTCCCGAGGCGAGCAGGACTGGAAGTCCTCGGCAAGACGACGATCGTCTTCAGCCTCGTCTTCTTCGTCGTCCTCTACGTGATCCTGAGGACGCAGAGCATCCACCCCTTCAACCCCGAGGGGTTCAACTCGGCGCCCTGGGACGTGACCTTCAACACCGCGTCCTCGTTCATCACGAACACCAACTGGCAGTTCTACGGCGGCGAGACATCGAGTGAGATCGTGATCCTGCGGCCCGCGCGCGACGTCGCCCGGCTAAACGGACGCCCGTTCGACGAGCGCCGGAAAGATCGCGTCCGCCGCGTCTTCTTCCGGGTGCCAGAGCACTCCCAGGACAAAGCCACCGTCGCCTGACTCGATCGCCTCGACGCTCTCGTCGTCGGTCGCCCAGGCGCTCGCTCTGAGGTTTTCGGCGATGCGATCCACGCCCTGATGGTGGTGGCTCTTCACCGTGAGCGACGCCGCTCCAGCCGCGGACGCCGTGAGAGAGCCCGGGTCGATGCGGACCTCGTGCTCCGCCCATGAGCCGGGGACCGGGCGGTGGATGTCGTGCCCGAGCCGCTCGGGGATGTGCTGGTCGAGCGTGCCACCGCAGGCCACATTGAGGACCTGCATCCCACGGCAGACGCCGAGCAGCGGCATGCCGCGCTCCAGCGCACCCAGCGCGAGGGCGATCTCGAAGCGGTCGCGGTCCGGGTTGGTGCCGACCGTCTCAGCATGCGCCTCCACGCCCTGGGCGTCGGGATCGATGTCGGCGCCGCCGCCCAGCACGAGCGCGTCGATTCGATCGAGCAGCTCGCCTGGATCCTCCTCGGCCCGCCGATCGGGCGGCAGCATCGCCATCATGGCCTCGGCCCCGTGGATCGCCCGCGCGTAGGAGAGGGGAAGAAGGGTGGCGGGTTCCTTCTTCCAGACGCTGAAGGTCGCCGGCTCGATCGCGGCGCAGACTCCGATCAGGGGGCGTGCCATGGCCGGACGTTAGCGGCCCGCGGAGCCCGAATATGCTCGCCGAGTGAGTGGTGTTTCGCGTCATGGCCGAGCACCCGAGGGCCCCTTCGACGTCGCGATCGTCGGAGCGGGGGCGGTTGGCTGCGCCGTTGCCCGCGAGATCACCCGCCGCGGCGGCCGCTGTGCACTGATCGAGGCGGGGCCGGACGTGGGCGCCGGGACCAGCAAGGCGAACACGGCTATCCATCACACCGGCTTCGACGCGAAGCCCGGCACGCTCGAGTCGCCGCTGGTGGCGCGCGGCTACGAGCTGCTCGGCGAGTACGCCGCCCGGGTCGGCATCCCGGTGGCGACCCTCGGCGCGCTGATGATCGCCTGGACGCCGGAGCAGCGGGAGGCGCTCGAGGGCACCCGGGCGACCGCGGAGGAGAACGGCTACCGCGAGACGCGTGCGGTCGGCCTCGAGGAGCTCTATGCCCGCGAGCCCGACCTGGGCCCGGGCGCGGAGGGCGCGGTCGAGATCCCGGGCGAGGGGATCATCTGCCCGTTCACGACCACCCTCGCCTTCGCGACCGAGGCCCTCAGGGGAGGTTGCGAGGTCGCCCTCAACGCGGCGGTCACCGGCGTCCGCCAGGTGGGCGGCGGCCACGAGCTCGAGACAGCCCGGGGGGCGATCCGGGCGGAGCATCTGGTGAACGCTGCCGGTCTGCGCAGTGACGAGATCGACGCGATGCTCGGCCACTCGGATTTCCGCGTTGTGCCACGGCGGGGGGAGCTGATCGTCTTCGACAAGCTCGCCCGCGGGCTGGTCCACCACATTCTGCTTCCGGTGCCGACCGAGAAGACGAAGGGTGTCCTGGTCTCACCGACCGTCTATGGGAACGTGCTGCTCGGTCCGACGGCCGACGACGTCGATGACAAGACGGACCGCTCGACGACTGCGGCGGGGCTCGCCTCGCTGATGGAGGCGGGCGAGCGGATCATCCCCCGCCTCACCCGCCAGGAGGTGACGGCCACCTACGTCGGCCTCCGGGCGGCCACGGAGCATCGCGACTATCAACTCAACGCACATCCCGAACAAAGGTACGTCTGCGCGGGCGGAATCAGATCAACCGGGATCAGCGGATCGATGGCGATCGCCGAATGGGTCAGGGATGCGCTCGCCGGGGCAGGGCTCGAGCTGTCCGAGCCGGCTGACGAGCCGGAGCTCCGGATGCCGAACATCGGCGAGTTCGGCGCCCGTCCGTACCAGGACGCGGAGCTGATCGACCGCGATCCCGACTACGGACGGATCGTCTGCTTCTGCGAGCGGGTCAGCCGCGGTGAGATCGAGGCCGCGCTGGGCAGCGCGATCCCGCCGGTCGACGCCGACGGCCTGCGGCGCCGCACTCGGGCATTGATGGGGCGCTGCCAGGGCTTCTTCTGCGGGGCGGAGGTCACCGCGGCGTTGGAGGCGAGCGATGGCGATTGACGACGGCCCGGTGGTCATCGGCGGCGGACCGTCCGGACTGGCCGCGGCCAGCGAGCTGCGCAGCCTCGGCATTGGGCCTGTGACGGTGATCGAGCGCGAGCGAGAGGCCGGTGGCATCCCGCGCCATTCCGACCACACCGGCTTCGGGCTGCGCGACCTGCGCAAGGTCCTTTCGGGACCGCGCTACGCGGAGCGTTACCGCGAACTGGCTGACGAGCTCGCCGTCGAGGTGCTGACGGAGACCATGGTCACGAGCTGGGAGGGGGAACGGGGGCTGAAGCTGACCGGGCCGAAGGGGCGCTGGGAGCTCGAGCCTCCCGCAGTGGTGCTGGCGACGGGCTGCCGCGAACGCCCCCGCTCGGCGCGGCTCGTCCCGGGGTCGCGCCCGACCGGCGTGATGACGACCTCGACGCTGCAGCAGCTCGTCCACCTGAGGGGGCAGAGGGTGGGGCGCCGGGCTGTGATCGTCGGCGCCGAACACGTCAGCTTCTCGGCCGTGGCGACGCTCGCGCACGCAGGCGCCTCGGTCGCGGGCCTGGTCACCGAGCTCCCGAAACACCAGTCCCTCGGCGCGTTCCGCGCCGGCGCCGCGGTCCGGTACCGGGCGCCGGTCTGGTCGCGCACCCGGCTGAGCGCGATCCACGGCGCCGAGAGGGTGGAGTCGGTGGAGCTCACAGAGCTCGAATCGGGCTCCAGGCGGAACGTCGAATGCGACCTGGTGATCTTCACGGCTGACTGGATCCCGGACCACGAGCTCGCGGTGATGGCCGGCTGCGACCTCGATCCCGGCTCCCTGGGACCGCTCGTCGATCAGGCGCTGCGGACGACGACGCCGGGCGTGTTCGCGGCGGGCAACCTGCTCCATCCGGCCGAAACGGCGGACATCTGCGCTCTTGACGGCCGGCACGTGGCGGCTTCGGTGGCCGCCTATCAGCGAGGTGCCCGGGAGTGGCCGGCCCGCACTCGGGTGGTCGCTCGCGATCCGATCGCGTGGGTCGCTCCCGGCCTGCTGGTGTCCGCAGGGCACGGTCCGCCGCGCAACCGTTTCCTCCTCCGCTCGACGGAGTTCCTGCGCCGGGCGCGGATCCGGGTCCGCCAGGACGGACGCCAGCTCTGGCGAGGCCGGGTGGGCCGTCTGGTCCCCGGTCGGTCGGCGCACATTCCCTCGGCCTGGACCGGTGTCGTCGATCCAGCTGGCGGCCCCGTGATCGTCGATCTCGGGTAGCCAGAATCGCGCCTGGCCGAATAGGGTGGAGTCATGAGCGACGGGATGTTGCTCGGCATCGACGAGGGAACGACCGGGGTGAAGGCCGCGCTCTTCGACCAGCGGCTGCAGCCGCTGGCTGAGGCCCGCCGCGACAAGGTGAACCGCCACCCCGAGGAGGGCTGGGTCGAACAGGACGGGGCGGAGGTGCTCACAGCGGTGACTGAGGCGATCGGCGAGCTGCTCGACGGCGCCGACGGCGACGTGATCGCCTGCGGGCTCGATCACCAGGGCGAGTCCGTGCTCGCCTGGGACGCTGAGAGCGGGGACCCACTCAGCCCGATCGTGGTCTGGCAGGACAAGCGCTCCCAGGAGATCCTCGACGAGCTCCGAGACTCCGAGGAGGAGGTGAAGGAGCTCAGCGGCCTGCCCTTCGATCCCTACTTCTCTGCCGCCAAGCTCGCCTGGCTGTTGCGCCACAACGATGACGTCAAGAAAGCGCGTGACGAGCACAGGCTGCGGATGGGGACCGTGGACTCCTTCCTCTGCGACCGCCTCGGCGCCGGGTTCGCGACCGAGCCGGCCACCGCCTCGAGGACCCAGCTACAGCGAATCGACAGGCCGGGGAGCTTCGACGAGCGTCTCTGCGAGATCTTCGGAATCCCGATCGAGGTGCTGCCCGAGATCCGTGACACCGCGGGCGATCTCGGCACGCTCGAACACGAGAGCTGGCCCGTCGAGCTGGCCTTCCGTGGCCAGGTCGTCGACCAGCAGGCCGCCCTGGCCGGGGCCGCGTGCGTCGAGCCGGGCCGCGTGAAGGCGACCTACGGGACCGGGGTGTTCGTGCTCGCCCACGTCGGGGAGGGCGTGCCGGAGCCGGCCGGCGGCCTGCTGCCGACAGTCGCCTGGAGCATCGACGGCAAGGTGGAGTACGCGCTCGACGGTGGCGTCTTCGCCGCGGGAGCGATGCTCGAGTGGATGTGCAATCAGCTCGGCATCGCCGAGGACCCTCCCGCGCTCAGCAAGCTTGCCCGCGAGGCGGAGAGCTCCGCCGGAGCTCGGGTGCTGCCGGGGCTGGCGGGAATCGGGGCGCCCTGGTGGCGGCCGAATGCCCGCGCCGTGATCTCCGGGATCTACGGCGGGACCACGCGCGAGAACGTGGCCCGCGCCGCGCTCGAGGGGATCGCCTGGCGCGTGGCGGACGTCGTAGCAGCGATTCGAGAGACGGCGCCGGTCGAGACCCTCCGCGTCGACGGGGGTCTGACCAACGAGCCGCTGCTGCTGCAGCTGCAGGCCGATTCGATCGGCGCTCCGGTCGAGGCCGCCGGGGCGGACGCCACCGTGCTCGGGTCGGCCGCGCTCGCCGCCGTCGGCGCCGGCGTGATCGGCTCACTCACGGACCTGCCGGAGATGCTGCCCGCCGACCGCCGCGTGGAGCCGGAGCGCGACGACGAGTGGCGCAGCTCCGAGCACCAGCGCTGGAGAGACTTCGTGCAGGCGACCGAGGCGCTCGATCCGCGATAGCCCCGGTCCTAGACTGGTCTGGAGATGAAGTCCATGCGTTCGCGGTTCCACTGGGGCCGCATCGCCGCCACGGCTCTCGAGACCGTCGCCTGGGTCGGACTCGCCACCGCGCTGGTGGCCTTGCTGAATCCGATCGCTACGGCTGCCGGCCTCGGCAGCATCTACCTGATTGCCGTTCTGGCGGTGGCGATTCGGCGCGGTCAGATCGCCGCGCTCGCCGCGGCCCTCCTTGGCGTCCTGACGCTCAACTTCTTCTTCATCGAGCCCCTCCACCAGCTGACGATCTCGCAATCGGACAACGTGGTGGCGCTGGGAGTGCTGCTATTCGCCGCGCTCGTGGTCGGACGCCTGGCCGGAGAATCCCGGGAGCGAGCCGCGGAGGCGGAGCGGCGAGCCGACCAGGCAGCCGCTCGCGAGTCCGAGGCGGCGATGCTCGCGGAGGCCGCGACGGCCGCGCTCGGCGGCCATGCCCAGGTCGTCTCCGGAATCGCGAGCAGCCTCCATGCGGCGGGCGCGGACGAGCTTCGCCTGGAGAGCAGCTCGGCGCCACAGGCGAGGCAGGGCGAGACGGTGCTGCGGCTGCCCACGCGGACGGGCTCGGTCTGGCTCTACGCGGCGAGCTCGTCGGACTGGAGCGAGGCTGACCTGAACCGCATCGCGACTCCGCTCGCCCGCCTGATCGATGTCGCCGACGAGCGGGAGCGGGCGGCTGACGCGGGGCGCCGAGGCGGAGGCGGCACGGCAGGCCGACTGCGGCGAAGACCGTGATCCTTCACGCGATCTCCCACGACCTGCGCTCGCCGCTGACTGCCATCCGCACGGCGGCGGCGGGCCTCCGGGAGGAGGGCACCGCAGCCGACGACCGGGTCGCGCTGATCAATGCGATCGAGGAGGAGGCCGAGCGGCTCACGCGGCTGATCGCGAACCTCCTGGACCTCTCGAGGATCGAGGCCGGCGCGGTTCATCCGCGGACCGACTGGTGCGATCTGCTCGATGTGATCTCAACCGCCGTGTCCCACGTTCACCAGGCAAAGGCGCACAACGGAATTCAGATCGAGCTCGACGGCGAGCTCCCGCTGGTGCGCGCCGACGCCTCGCAGCTGGAGCGCGTCTTCTCCAACCTGATCGAGAACGCCCTGCGCTATTCCCCGCCGGGCCAGCCCGTTCGGGTCAGCGGGGGAGTGGGGGCGGGCAAGGTCGTCGTGCGGGTCGTGGATCGGGGGCCCGGAGTCCCGGTATCCCAGCGCGACGCCATCTTCAAGCCGTTCAATACCGGCGAGGAGCGCGAGGGGGCGGGACTGGGGCTCGCGATCTCCAAGGGCTTCGTCGAGGCAAACGGGGGCGAGCTGCGCCTGCAGGCCGACTCGCCCGATGGCACGGCTTTCGCCGTCTCCTTCCCCCTCGTCGAGCAGCCGGCGACCGTCGGATGAACGCCGGCGCGCAGCGGGTGCTCGTCGTCGACGACGAGCCCCAGATCGTCAGGGGGCTGAAGGTGATCCTCGGGAACGCGGGTTATCGCGTCGAGGAGGCGACCACCAAGCAGGAGGCGCTCGACGCCGTCTCGTCGAGGCCGCCCGACGCGATCGTCCTCGACCTGGTCCTTCCCGACGGTGACGGCGTCGAGGTCGCGACCGACATCAGGCGCTGGAGCCAGGTGCCGATCGTGGTGCTCTCCGCGGTCGGCGACGAGCGCCAGAAGGTGCGGGCGCTGGATGCCGGAGCCGACGACTACGTCACCAAGCCATTCGGCTCGGAGGAGCTGCTCGCCCGCATGCGCGCGGTGCTGCGCCGCCGGAGCGAAGACGGTGACTCGTCCGTCCGGGTCGGCGAGCTCGAGGTAGACCTTGCGGATCGCGCCGTCCGGCGCGGCGGCGAGCAGGTTCACCTGACTCCGATCGAGTTCGACCTGCTCAGCCAGCTCGCCCAGCACCCCGGCCGGCTCGTCACCCACCGCCAACTCCTCCAGGAGGTCTGGGGGCCGGGCTACGAGGACGAGACCCACTACCTGAGGGTCCACTTCGCCCACATTCGCGCCAAGCTCGAGCCGGATCCCTCTCACCCGACCTACGTGATCACCGAGCCTGGGATCGGCTACCGCCTCCGCGCCGATCAGTAACCAGGGCACGAATTAGCGAAATCTCTATGCGGCCCAGGCGGGCCTTAGCGGGTGCTTAGCGGGTCGCACTCGATCATGGAATTGGGAAGCCATGACCGAGCTCAAGCAATCCGGATATCACTCGGCGCTCGTCCCGATCCTGGGCAACAGCGTCGATACCGAGGCGATGGCGCGGGCCGCGAAGCTGGTCGGGCCCGACGGTGCCGTAGAGGCCGTTTACGTGCTCGAGGTCCCCGAACAGCTGCCGCTAGACGGAGGTCTCGAGGAAGAGGAGCAGGAAGCGTGGCGGGTGCTGGAGATGGCGAGTCTGCAGGCGAAGGTCGCCGGCTGCAGGGTGCGCTGCCGGCTGATCGGGACGCGGAGCCCGGGGCGCGCGATCGTCGAGGAGGCGGAGGAGCGCCGCTCGGACCTGATCTACATCTCGACCGAGCACGACCGCAGTGAGGAGGGGCTGCTCGGCCCGACGACCAGATACGTGCTCGCCCACCGGCCCTGCCGGGTCGTCGTCGAGCACGATCCGACCACCGCTGGGATTGGACAGAACGGAGACGGCGTAGTCCCGGCGGGTGTGCCGGTGGGGGTGCGGATCGCATGAGCGAAATCGGTCCGCGGCACATACATCCTCTTCACGAGGCATCGCACACGGTTGGTGTGAAGGAGCCTCCGAAAGCAGGGAATGGCAAGGTTCGCACGGGCAAGCCGCCCGGCGAGAAGCAGATCTTCAACGAGGCCTCGCACAAGCTCGGCTACTGGGGGCCAGAGGCTCCGAGTGACAAGGAAGAGGACGCGGAGGCCGTTCGCCTGCGCTTCGAAGCGCTGGAGGACACCAGGCGGGACGTAATCACCGACGCCAGCAAGGCCGTGCTCGCGCTCGGCGCGCTCGGCGTCGTCTACGGCGACATCGGGACGAGCCCGCTGTACACCGAGCAGGTCATCTTCACGACCCACCGAGCCGCCGCGCATGCGACGACGGCCGGCGTCTACGGGGTCGTCTCGCTGATCTTCTGGGCCCTGACGATCATCGTCTCAATCAAGTACGCGGGGTTCATCATGCGCGCCCACAACCGTGGGGACGGCGGCATCATGGCGCTGGCCTCCCTGCTCCAGCGTCACAAGGCCACCCGCGTGGCGACGCTGGTGACCCTCGGCATCTTCGGCGCCGCGCTGTTCTTCGGCGACGGGATCATCACGCCCGCGATCTCGGTCCTCGGGTCGGTTCAGGGCCTGAAGGTGATCGAGCCGCAGCTCGCTCACCTCGTGCTGCCGATTTCACTTGTGATCCTGCTCGCCCTCTTCTTCATCCAGCGGCGCGGCTCGGGTGCGATCGGATGGCTATTCGGTCCGGTGATCCTGGTCTGGTTCATCGCGATCGGGCTCCTGGGACTGAACCAGGTGCTGAAGGATCCGGCGGTCTTTCAGGCGCTGTCACCAACGTGGGGGGCTCGGTTCCTGGCCGACCACGGCGCGGCGGGATTCCTGACGCTCGGCGGCGTCGTCCTCGCCGTCACCGGCGCCGAGACCCTCTACGCGGACAGGGGTCACTTCGGCGCCGGGCCGATTCGGCTCGGCTGGTTCGCGGTCGCTTTCCCCGCCCTGATGCTCAACTACCTCGGTCAAGGGGTCCTGATCCGCGATGACCCGAGCACCGCGGTCAACCCCTTCTTCCTGATGGTTCCGGACTGGGCGCAGTACCCAATGCTGCTCCTCGCAACCGCGGCGACCATCATCGCCTCCCAGGCCGCGATCTCGGGTTCGTTCTCGGTTGCCCGACAGGCAGTCCAGCTCGGGTACCTACCACGCCTCACCGTTCTGCACCCCTCGAAGATCGAGGGGCAGATCTACGTTCCGATCGTCAACTGGGGGCTTTGTATCGGGGTGATCACGCTGGCGCTGATCTTCCAGTCCGCCGACAAGCTCGGAGACATCTACGGGGTCGCGGTCACCGGAACGTTCATCCTCAACACGGTGCTCTTCGCGGCCGTCGCCCGGCTGCTCTGGGGAACTCCCATGCGCAGGCTCGTCCCGATCGTGGTCCTGTTCTTGACCGTGGAGGTGTCGTTCTTCGCCGCCAATATCGCCAAGGTCGAGCATGGTGCGTGGCTTCCGCTCGTCGTTGCGCTGGTGATCTCGATCGTGATGATCACCTGGCGCCGGGGCCAGGAGATCGTCACCCGCAAGCGGACCGCCAAGGAGGGGTCCCTCACCGAGTTCCTGGATCGCGTCTCTGCCGAGGACCCTCCACCGGCGCGCGTTCCCGGCGTGGCCATCTACCTCCATCCGACCAAGGAGACCGCCCCGCTGGCTCTTCGGATCGAGGTCGAGAACACCCACACGTTCCAGCAGAGGGTCGTGATTGTCTCGGTGGATATGGTCAGCATCCCGCACGTAGAGGACTTCGAGCGGTTCACGGTCGAGGAGATCGGCGACGATTTCAGGGTGTCTCACGTGACGGTCAGGAACGGCTACCACGAGCCGATCGACGTCCCGGCCGCGCTGCGGCTCTGCCGCAAGCAGGGTCTTCTCGAGCGCAACCTCGACCTCGAGCATGCCTCGTACTTCGTTTCGCGAATCGCGATCAAGCCGACCGACGCCCCGCCGATGCGGCCTTGGCGCAAGAAGCTGTTCGTCGGGATGGCCCGGAACGCGACGCGCCCGATCGACGCCTTCCAGCTGCCAAGCGATAGGACGGTGATCGTCGGCTCGCAGATCGCTCTCTGATCCCGGACCCCAGAAAGCACTCGGCCCGCGTTAGGCGCGGGCCGAGTGGGCGGCTCACATCCCGCGGTCCCGTTGGGTGCGGGACGCCGCGCTGCTATGTCGAACGAGACCTCAGTCTCGGGTGACCACGTCCTCCTCGAGCGTGCTCACCGGTCCCTGGTACTTGTTCTTCGCCGAGACCAGATACCAGACCCCGAAGATCAGGGGCAGGAGTATCGCCACGGGCGTGTAGTTGACGAGGCTCGCATCGAACCCGTCATTCCAGGGCAGCCCCGTGGGCGTGTAGGGGAGGTTGAGTGCGAACACCACCAGGATCACGAAGAAGATCCCGATGGAGTTCACCCACCGGTACCTCGCTCCCAGCGTCCACGGGCCGGGCTTGAAATTGTCGCCCGCCCGCAGCCGCAGGTACACCGGGATGATGTAGGCGACGTACAGGCCGACCGTGCAGATCCCGGTCAGGGCGTAGAAAGCAAACGGGACGTCATTCTTGCCGAACAGCGCAGGGATCGAGATGACCAGCGAGAAAAACGAAACACCGATCACGGCGTTGAACGGCACCCGGTCGCGATTGACCCGCCGCCACAGGTTCCAACCAGGGATCGCCCGGTCGCGCGAGAACGCGTACCACGTGCGAGAGGCGCTGGTCAGGCCCGCCGCTCCGCAGAACAGCTGGCCGATGGTGGCGATCATGATCACCAGCTTCGCCGCCCAGGAGTCGAGCGCCGAGGTGAAGATGAACGTCGAGTAGCCGGCGCCGTCGTCGATCGCGCTGACGTTGGTGGCCGCGAACAGGAACGAGAGCAACAGGATCCAGCCGATGATCGCCGAGTAGAACACCGACCGCCAGACTCCCTGGGCGGCGGCGATTGCCGCGCCCTGGGTTTCCTCCGCGGTGTGGGCGGAGGCGTCGTAGCCGGTCTCCGTGTACATGGTGAGCAGGAAGCCGATCGGCAGCACGAAGAACCAGAAGCCGAAGTTGGCGGTCGAGCCGCCGAAGAAGCCTGACTCGTTGAACCTTTCCGTGAAGACGAATTTCGCGCTCTGGTGGCTGTCGGGGACGATCCAGAGGATCCCGATGATCACCGCCACGCCGAGCAGGTGCCAGCCGACCGAGATGTTGTTGATCAGGGCCAGCAAACGATCGGCGAAGATGTTCACCACGGTGTAGCCCAGCAGGATGATCAGGAAGAGCAGGAACTGCTCGCCCAGGATGTGGTTGGTGTCCCCGAAGTTGATCCCGATGATGTTCAGCCCATAGAGGCCGAGCAGGATGTTGAGGAAGATCGCTGCGCCGTAGGCGACCGAGGCGACGATCCCGAGTAGGCCGGCGATGTTGAACCAGCCGGTCATCCAGCTCCAGCCCTTGCCGCCGAGGTCATGGGCCCACCAGTACGGCCCTCCGGCCGTCGGATAGGCGGAGGTGAGCTCGGACATCGAGAAGGCCACGCAGAAGATCAGCAGGCAGAGCACCGGCCAGCCGATCGAGACCGCGATCGGTCCGCCGTTCAGCCAGGCGAAGCCGAACGCGGTGAAGCACCCGGCGAGGACCGAGATGATCGTGAACGAGATCGCGAAGTTGGTGAACGCGCTCCAGGTCCGCGACAGCTCCTGCTTGTAGCCGAGCTCAGCGAGGCGTTCTTCGTCGCGCTTCGTCTGGTCGACGTCGGAGATGCCTTCAGGTGGTGCCAATGCCCTCTCCCTCCGTTTGCGGCCCCGCGACATCCATTGTGATGAGGCCTATGTCGAGGCGTGAGCGCCCTCACACCGGACCCTACGCCCGCGAGCAGACCACAGTCAAGGCGAATTTCCGGAAATTGAGGAACTTGGACGGTTCGGCTTAGCCTCAGTCGTGCCTGGGGCCGAAACGGCGGAACAATCCCCTCAGCGAGAGGGTTTTTCTTGCCTCGTGCAGCGAAAATTGCTGCAGCGTGCCGATCGTCTGCGCCTGGACCGAGTCCAGATGGTTGGCCAGCGCGATGAACACCTGCGCGGTCGTCAGCGCATCGCCATCGGCGTGGTGGGGCCGGTGCACCGGCAGTCCGAGCGAGCGCGCCAGGTCGGAGAGCCCGACCGGCTCGCTCGCCGCGGGGGGCAGCCGGCGGAGCCGCCGCTGCTCACGGTCGATCGCCGCGGTATCGACCCAGGGATTGGGCAGCTCCAGCCCTCGCGAGCGCAGGGCGGCGCCGAGAAAGCCGCGCTCCACGCTCGGCCACGTGCGCGACCAGCGCTCTGCCGGCGAGGGCAGGCAAGAGGCGATCGAGCACCTCGTCGAGCGGAGGCGCATCGACGAGGTCCGCCGGGCGAAGGCCGTGGATGCGGATCGTGTCGTAGCTCGGCATCCGCTCCGGCCGAATCAGCTCGTACTGGGCATCGGCGAGGGTGACCCGCCCGCCCGAGACCGTCACGGTGGCGAAGGAGATGATCTCGTCGGTGGCCGGATCGAGGCCGGTGGTCTCGAAGTCGATCACGGTGAAGTCGACCTCTCGCCACGGGGTGCCGGAGGCCGGCAGCGGCGCGTCGCGGAAGGCGAGCTCGGCCGGCGACTCGGCTCGGCTCATCCGGGGCGCCGGGCGGCTCTCAGCTCGGAGCTGCGCGAGCGCTGTACCGCCTCGACCTCGCGAAATGCGTCCCGCAGGTACCTGCGTGTCAGCGGGTCCAGATGCCTCGGGTCGATGTGGTCATTGGGCTCGCGGCCCTCCTCGAGCTGCTGGACCTGATGCTCCAGTCGCAGGGCGGTGAACAGCTCGAAGGCCTCCTCGAGCACGCGGGCCTCCGTCTTCTCCACGAGCCCCATCTCGGTGGCCGCCCGCAGCCGGTCGAGGGTGTGGTTCGCGCGGGATCTCGCCCATGAGCGCGTGGTAGCGCGCCAGGTCGACGATCGGGAGCAGTCCGCCGTGCTTGATGTCGAAGGTCCCGGCGTGCTTCCCAGAGCCCTCCACGATGATGTTCCTCATGAACCCGGTCGGCGGCTTCGCGGCCAGCGCCAGCCTCAGCATCCACCGCTCGAGCGTCTCGCGATCGCCGGTCTCGAAGAGCAGCGGCTTGACGTCGAGCCGGTCCGGCCCGTGGATCGATGCTGCCGTCGAGCAGGATCGAGACGGCGATCAGGACGCGGTTGTCGCTCGGTCGCCGTGAGCCAGCTCTCGATGCTCTCTCGCCACTCCTCGATCGAGCTGGCGGAGAAGGTGCCGGAGGCGGTGACCCCGTGCGGGTCGAGGCGCCAGCCGAGCACCCGGATGCAGTCGGCGACGTTCGCGGCGATTCCCTGCATGTACTCGGTGGTCGGATCGACGCCAGTCGGCGTCGGGGCTCCGTAGTGATCGGGTCCGGATCAGGCCGGTCCCGCCAGGCCATCCCCGAGTCGACGTCCGACGAGGGCATCGGCTCCCGCCGTCCGTGGCTGCCCAGCGCCATCCAGCGAACTCCGCGGGCGGCGGCCCGGCGGACTCGATCGCGAGCTCGATCATTCGGCGGATCAGGGCATCCGAGACGGCCGAGACCACGTCGCTGATGTGGAACGGCGAGAAGCTCGGCGTGGTGGAGCGTCACCACGGTCGAGCGGAGGCGGCTGACCGCCTCCTGCAGCTCGCCCTTGTTGCGAGCCCTGGCGATCGCCCGGCGCAGGACGAACGGGGAGCTGGTCTCCGCGGCGACGAGGTCGATGGCGACGATCACTCCCAGTGGCTGCCCCGGCCGCGAGAAGACCGGGACGTGGCGGATGTCGTGGTCGAGCATGGTCAGCATCACGTCGGCTCCGGTCTGATCGCCGCCGACCCCGATGACCGGGGCGCTCATCGCCGCACTCACCGGGTCGTCCGGCGAGAGCCGGCCGGCCACGACCTGTGAGCGCAGGTCACGGTCGGTGACGATGCCGAAGTCATCGTCTTCGAGGTCGACCAGGACGTTGCTGACCTCCTCGGCGTTCATCAGGCGCGCCGCGTCCCGCAGCGTCGTCTCGGGGTTGCAGATCACCGGCGGCCGGCTGACCAGGTCGGCGGCGTACTGTCGCGCCACCTCGGGGATCGCCGCCTCTCCGTTCGTCTCCCGAGGTCGGCCTGGCGCGCGCGAGCAGCGAATGCGCCAGGAACCGCAGGCTCGAGGGACGGCCGAGGAGCGGGACGACGTCGTCGGCCGGCAGCGAGTAGAGGAGCGAGTCCTCCTTGGCGCGCGCCTCGTACCTGGTGGGCTGTCCGGAGAGCACCGATGGATGGCCGAACATCTCGCCCTCGCCGAGCAGGTCGACCGGGCGACCCCGATCGACGAGTTCGACCGCTCCGCGGCGGATCACGCGGATCCGGCCCTGTGGCCGCTCGCCCTGCGGAAAGATCGTCGTGCCGGCCGGGAAGAACTCGACCTCGGTCCGGCTCGCGAGCCGCTCCAGCTCAGCCTCGTCGAGCCCGCTGAAGGGGTCCCGCGCCCGCCAGGAACTCGGCGATGTCATGCATCCGACTCTGCCGGGCAGTCTAGGTCAGCCCGAGAGCGCGCCGCGGCCTGCTCGACCGTCGGCTCGATCGGGAGCACCTGATCGAGCCCCATCACCGAGAGGATGCGGAGGATCTGGTCGCTCGAGGCGGCCACCGCGAGGCTCTCGCGGCCGTCGTCGGGGTTCTTCTGCTCGCGCGAGAGCAGCAGGGCGCGGATCGCGCTGGAGTCGATGAACTCGCACTCGGTCAGATCGACGACGATTCCGGTCGCATCGGCCTCGACGGCACCCTGCAGCTCGGCTCGAAGCTCGTCCTCGTGGGACATGTCGACCTCCCCGGCGACCCGGACGACGTAGACGTCGTCCGGACCGGGCCCCGAGCTGATCTCGAACTGCGGAATGTCTGCGCTTGGACTTGCGGACAACGGATCCCCTATTCCCCCGGAAATGGGTTCACATGCTACCCGGCAAGCACTGGGGCAGTCGAACGGGTTCAGTCCGCTTGAAGTGCGGAGCGAGCCTGATCGACCGCAGCCTGGAACGCTGTCGTCGGACGGCCAGAACAGCGGCGAGTTCCCATCGCGTATCAGCCGGTCAGCGAGGATCACCCCACGCGGGTTCACTGCCGCGCCGGCCTCGAGTTGGTCAGCAAGGTCGCGAATGAGCGATCCAGCCCGAATCATCTGCACTTCCCTGAGCCGAACCTGTGCCTTGAGGAAGATCCGCCTGGCGTGCTCGGCGTCATCCAGCGCCTCCCTGAGCGCTGAGGCCACCCCGGATCGGTACGTCGGCTCGAGGAGGATGGCGCTTCGCGCGCTCAGCTGGCGACTCCGCTCCGGTCGTTCACCGGCGAGCAGTCGCTCGTCGAGGCTGCGTCCCCGCACTCTCGCTAGAAGTCGTTCAACCAAGCCGGCCCGATGCTAGCCGCCACCGGCGTGCCACCAGACGCGGATTCAGCCCAGGTGGAGCGCGGCGCGCGCGTGCTTGACAGCGGATTCCACGGTCTGCTGCGGGGGATGCTCGAACGGGATCCGGCCCGTATACAGGAGAGTCCCCATCGGTCACCAGCCGGTCCGCCAGGATCACGCCGCGTGGGCTGATGCTCTCCTCCTCCTCGAGCTCGTCGGCCAGCGTCAGGATCAGCGGCGCGCTGGCGAGCACCTCCGGCACCTTCAGCTGGAGCCGGGCGGCGAAGAAGTTCGGCTGGTTTCGCCGCGCCGCGGCGATCAGACTGCGCAGCGAGGCGGCCACCCCGGCTCGATAGCGGCGCTGGAGGATCCGAGCGCGCCTGACCAGGACCGTGGGGCTTTCGTCGTTAGCCACGCCGAGGAGCTTGTCGTCGATCGAGCGCGCCCGCAGCCTCGCCACTATCCCGTCCATCATGGCTTGCGTGCTTATGCCCGGATCCGGGCTCCAGCAATCAGCGAAACGTGGGTAGCGGACTGGCCAGCAGGCGCTCGGCGTAGGAGGCCGGCACCGGCTCCGAGAAGTGGAATCCCTGCGCGTAGCCGCAGCCCAGCTCGCGCGCGACCCGGACCTGGTCCGCGTTCTCGACGCCCTCGGCGACGACGCCGATCCCGATCGTCTCGGCCATGTCGCTGACCGCGCGCACGATCGCGGCGTCGTTCGGGCTGTCCGTGACGTTCTCCACGAAGCTGCGGTCGAGCTTCACGATCGAGAGGGGGAGTCGCTTGAGATAGCCGAGCGACGAGAAGCCGACCCCGAAGTCGTCGAGGACGAGGCACACTCCGAGGCGCTGGAGCGCTCCAAGCGTGCGCTCCACGTAGGCCGTGTCTTCGAGGAGGGTGCTCTCCGTCAGCTCGAGCCAGAGGGTGGAGGGCTCGATCCCGTTCGCCCTGATCGAGCCCTCGACGTGCGGGATCAGCTCGGGGTCGGCCAGCTGGCGGGCCGAGAGATTGACGGACACGTTGACCGGGGCGGAGTCGGGGTGGAGCCGCTGCCAGACCGCTGCCTGCCGGCAGGCCTGCTCGATCACCCAGCGGCCGATCGGGACGATCAGGCGGGAGTCCTCGGCTACGGGGATGAAGGCAAGGGGACCGATCAGGCCACGGTCGGGGTGGTCCCAGCGGATCAGCGCCTCCATCGAGGCGATCGTGCCGTCCTGAAGCCGGACGACGGGCTGGTAGTGGACCACCAGCTCCTCGCGCTGGAGCGCCCGGCGCAGGTCGTTCTCGGTCTGCATGTGCTCGATGACGCGGGAGCGCATCACCTCGTCGAAGATCTCGTAGCCGCCGCGGCCGTGCTCCTTGGAGCGGTAGAGCGCCGAATCCGCGTCGCGGATGAGGGCCTCGGGAGGCTCGACGCCGGTCCCGATCGAGATGCCGATGCTCGCGCTGACGAAGTGCTCACGCTCGCGGAGGATGAAGGGGCGGGCGAGCGCCTCGGCGATGCGCTCCGCGATCCTGGTCGCGCCGTGCTCGTCGCCGACGTCGTCGGCGAGCACCGCGAACTCGTCGCCGCCGAACCGGGCGACGGTGTCGCCCGGGCGCAGGGCCTGCTCGATCCGGGGGGCGACGGCCGCGAGCAGCTCGTCGCCGGCCTCATGACCGAGGCTGTCGTTGACGAGCTTGAACTGGTCGAGGTCGAGGAAGAGCACCGCAATTGCCGTCTCGCGGCGGGCCCCCGCCGAGAGCGCGTGCCGCAGTCGATCGAGGAAGAGGTTGCGGTTCGGGAGGCCCGTGAGACCGTCGTGCAGGGCCTCGTGCTGGGTCCGCTCCTCGGTGCGCCGCCGCTCAACCGCGTTCGCGAGGACGTTCGCGATCGCCTGCATGAAGTCGACATCCTCCTGGGTGAACCCGTGGAGCTCGCGTGATCCCGCTCCCAGCACGCCGAAGGGCTCCTTCTTGCCCTTGATCAGGGTGATCGCCGCGCTCTGCATTCCCTGAGCCGACTGCAGCTCGGACTGCTGGAAGCGGGTCTCCGTGCTCAAGTCGTCGACGATCGTGGCCTTCCCGGTGGCGAGCGCATAGCCGGACTGGGACCCGTAGTCGGCCGGAACGCGCGCCTGGCCGATCATCTCCTCCGGCAGGCCGACGCCGGAAACCAGCAGGAGCTCGTCGCCGCCGGGCAGCAGCTTGAGCACGCCGCCATAGTCGATGTCGAGGACCTCCGTCAGGATGCGGCTCGCCTCACGGGCGAGCTCGTCGGTGTCGGCTCCCTCCAGCGCCTGCTGGCCGAAACGTGCGACCGCTCGCTGCTGGTTGGCCTGGAGTCGGCTCGACTCCTCGCTGCGGACCAGCGCGCCGGCGGCCTCCGACAGCGTCCGGCGACGCTCGGCCTGGCCGCGCGCCTCCAAGCCGCCGAGCAGCGCCACGCAGACCGCCGCAAACAGGCCGAAGCCGTCGAAGGGGAGGCCGCCTCCGACCGCGAAGGAGAGGATGAAGAGAGCCGCAAGCTGTGCGATTGCCACGACGATGATCGGCCGCAGCGGATAGGAGAGGGCGGCGAAGAGGAACGGCATGACCAGCAGGAGCACGAACGGGCTCTGGGAGCCGCCGTCGAGCCCGGCGCAGACGCCGATCAGCACGATGTCGGCCACCGACCAGGCGACGAAGAAGGGTTCGCGCAGGGGCCCCCGGATGATCCGCTCGAGCGGGAGCAGCAGAATCAGCGGCGTGCTGAGCAGGCCGATCGTGATCGCGGCGAGGATCAGGCTCCGGTTCGGCTGGTCCCAGGTGCCCAGCGCATAGACCGCGGCGCCGAGGCAGACGAGGGCGGAGAGCCAGGTCCCGACCTTGATCGAGGCGAGCCGGGTCTCGAATTCCTGGTCGCGGACGTCACCGGTGGCTGCCGGTTGGCTCAACCCACTCACGCTGGACGTTCCCTCCTCGATGGCTCCGATAGCTTGCCGCAAGCGGCGCCGAGGAGAATCCGCACTACTGGGGAGATACTGGAAACCGTCATATGTACGACCAGCACGACATCGAGACGCTCGAACGTCAGTTCAACGCGGCGATGGAGGAGGCCGATACCGGCTCTGCGCTGGACGCGGTGAGGCGCATCTACGATGAATTCGACCGCGGGGGAGAGGGACTTGAGGCGCTGCTGCACCCGGACTTCCAGATCCGGATGGAGACGGTATTCCTCGATGACAAGACGTACAAGGGGCTGCGCGGCTACGGGCGCTGGCGCGCGGACATCGACGAGCTCTTCGAGTCCGACCGCTTCCAGCCGCAGGGCCTCCGCGCCGCCCGCGACGGCCGCTGGGTCGTGCTCGGCCGGCTTCAGATCACCCAGAAGGACGACGCCGGCGAGCTGGACGTCCCCCTGGCCCACGTGCTCGAGCAGCGCGACCGCAAGGTGGCGAGCTTCACCGTCTACTCCGACATCTCGGCGGCACTCGAGTCGGTCGGCCTGCCGGGGTAGGGCCAGCGTGGCTCGGCTCCCTATAGGTTCAGTCGACAAGGTCGATTTGACGGAAGGGAGAGCGCTATGACCGAGATCGTGTTTGCCATTCCCATCATGCGTGGGAAGGAGGACCTTGATCGCCAAACCAGGGACGAGATGGCGGGCGCTCGCCGCGATGAATACGTGGCCGCCCTGAAGGACGCCGGAATCACGCGCCAAGCCGTCTGGCACCAGCAGCTGCCAGATGGGGGCACCCTCGCGATCGTGTACGTCGAGGCGACCGATCCAGAGGCACACCAGCGCTTTGTCTCGTCCGATTCCGACATCAGCCGGTGGTTCGTCGAGCGGATGCAGGAAGTACACGGACGTGATGTCTCGGAGCCGCCTCTTCCGGTCGAGCTGATTCTCGATTTCCGGGTCGACGACTGACGGCGAACGGGCCCACGTCGGGGCCCGTTCGCTTGGGGGGAGGGATATGGACGTCGAGGGATTCGACGCCGTTTGTTGTGGTGGACGAGTCTCTACGCGGCAGCTCCGCTCGACTGCGTGCTCGACTGATTGCTCTGGTCTTTGTTCTGGCCCTGCTCCTGGTTCTGGCCCTGCTGCGGTGGAGCGCCGGGGGGCGGTCCGCAGTGGAAGGTGCCCACCCCGGGCGGTCCGGCGTTCTGGAGCTTTTCGGGCAGCTTCGACTTGCAGGCCTCGTAGGCCTTCTGGGCCTTCTCCCGGTCGGCCGCACTGGGCGGCTTCGGCGGGCCCTCGCTCGGGTCGAACTTGCCTGGACCCGGAGGGGCCGGAGCGCCGTTGTCCTCCATGCACTTCCGGAAGTCCTCCAGCTTCTGCCTGTCGGACGCGGAGAGATCGTCGTGGAAGAACATCCTCGGGCCGGCGCCGGGCGGCGCCGGGAGCGTCTGCGAGCTGCCTTCGCTCCCGCCGGTTCCCCGGTTGCCGCTGCCGCTGTCCGCGAGCGAGACCGCGGCCACTCCGACCGCCGTGATCCCCGCCGCGAGCAGCGACAGGCCAAGCGGGCCGAATCGGATCGTGATGCCTCGTTTCCTCTTCATCGCCACTCCTTGTCGTCTGCGTCCCGGTCGTGCCGGGTTCGCCGACCATCAAGCCAGCGGTGGCTGAGAGGAGCCTGAGACCGGGCTAAGAAGCCGCTTGAACTTCGTGCGTGCCGCTCGACTCGGCGAGCTTCGATTCCTGCCGCTCGGGCGCGATCCGGATCACGTTCCAGGCGAGGCCGAGCCGCTCCATCGTTCGGATCAGGGCGGCCGAGGGATCGAGTTCCCAGCGGCGGAGGCCGTGCACGGCGGAGCGCGGGAAGGCGTGGTGGTTGTGATGCCAGGACTCGCCCAGGGAGGGGAGGGCGAGCCAGAAGACGTTGGTCGAGTGGTCATCCACCTCGAAGCGGCGCGTCCCGAGGAAGTGGCAGATCGAGTTGACGCTCCAGGTGACGTGATGGACGAAGAAGACCCGGACGAGGCCACCCCAGAGCAGGCCCGTGGCGGCGCCGAGCAGAGTGCCGGTGAGCAGAAAGCCGACGAGCGCCGGCAGCGCGAGCCCGAGCAAGACCAGGCTGACGAAGCGACGATTGAGGAAGCGCATGCCGCGGGTCCTCGTAGAGGTCCGGCGCGTACTTCTTCCAGTCAGCGCGCCCGTGCTCGGAGAGCAGCCAGCCGGTGTGCGCGTGCCAGAGCCCGCGCAGCACGCCGCCGACGCCGTCGCCGTGGCCGACGTGCGGGCTGTGCGGGTCGCCCTCGACGTCGGTGTGGGCGTGGTGCTTGCGGTGGTCGGCGACCCAGGCGATCACCGAGCCCTGCACCGCCATCGAGCCGAGGAAGGCGAAGAGATACTCGGTCGGTTTATGGGTCCGGAAGGAACGGTGGGTCAGCAGGCGGTGGTAGCCGACCGTGATGCCGGTGGCGGTGACCAGGTACATCACCGCCAGGATCGCCAGGTCCGTGGCGCTGACGATGCGGTTCCAGAAGAGGACGATCGCGGCGAGCGTGGCCAGGAAGGGGACCACGACGGCGCCGAGGTTGGCGACCTTGGTGGCTCGAGTCATTGTGTGGGTCATGCTGCGAGATTAGGCAGGGAGCCGACACGGGTGTTAGCCTCATTGCCAACTTCGAGGCCCATTTCTTATCACTCAAATGACAAAAGACCTCGGTGCCGAGCCATGGCGCGCGCTGCCGGCCGGGCTAGCCGACTCGATCGAGCCCGAGCTCCCCGAGGCCACCGAGGAGATCCTGGCCGCGATCGCCCGCGAGGTGCCCGAGTACGCCCGGCCGCTGGAGGGGTCCTTCGGCGCCGGCATCCGCACCGGGGTCACCGAGGCGCTGCGCCAGTTCGTCGCCCTGATTCGCGATCCCGACGCGGGGCGGGAGTCCGGCCGCGACGTCTACGTCGGGCTCGGACGCGGCGAGCTGCACCAGGGCCGAACCCTCGACTCCCTGCAGTCCGCCTACCGCGTCGGGGCGCGCATCGCCTGGCGCAGAATCTCGGCCGCAGCGCGGCGCCGCCACGTCGATCCGGATCAGCTCGCCGTCCTCGCCGAGGCGATCTTCGCCTACATCGATGAGCTCTCGGCCGACTCGGTCGAGGGCTACGCCCAGGCGCAGCGCGAGCAGGAGGGCGAGCGGCAACGCCGCCGCCGCGAGCTGCTCGCTCTCCTGCTGCGGGACCCGCCGGCCGATGAGGCGGATCTGCGCGTCGCGGCGCAGGCCGCCGGCTGGCGGCTGCCCCGCAGCGCAGCGCCCCTGGCGGTGGCGGAGCCCGACCTCGACGCGAGTCGCCCACCGCCTGCCCACCGACGCCCTGGCCGGGACGGTGGATGGGATCGGCTGCGTCCTCGTCTCCGGTGCCGCAACCGCGAGCCGGACAGCGGAGCTCGAGCGGGCGACCGAGTCGGTCACCGCCACGCTGGGACCGACCGTGCCGCGCGGCGAGCTGCGGCTCCTCCTGGGCTCTGGCGAATGCAGCCCTGCGGGCAGCGGAGGCCGGGGCCATCGAGGGGCCGGCTCCGATCGTCGCCGAGCAGCACCTCGCCGACCTGCTGATCTTCGAGTCCGGCGGCCTCGCGGACCGGCTCGTTCGGACCAGGCTCGAGCCGCTCGCCGAGCTCACCCCGGCCGCCCGGGAGCGGATGGAGGAGACGGCCCTTGCCTTCGTCCAGTACGGGGGCAACGCCGCGGCGATGGCGCGCGCCCTCCACCTGCACCCGCAGACGATCCGCTACCGGCTGACGCGGCTGCGGGAGCTGTTCGGGGAGGAGCTGACGGACCCCGACGCGCGCTTCGAGCTCGAGCTGGCCCTCAGGTCGAGTCGGGCAGCTCTGGCAGCTCGAGGCTGACCACCGCCCCGCCATCGGGAGCGTTCGAGGCCCGAGCCGTGCCGCCATGCTCCTCGGCGACCCGCTGCACGATTGCGAGCCCGAGTCCGGAGCCCGGCTTGCTCCGTGCCTCGTCCGCGCGCCAAAAGCGGTCAAAGACCTTGTCGAGGTCCCCGTCAGAGAACCCCGGTCCATGGTCGCGGACGGTGACCCGTCCGCCCTCGACCCCGACCTCGATGCCGCTCCCGGGCGGACTCCACTTGGTGGCGTTGTCGAGCATGTTCGAGATCGCCCGGCCCACCCGCTGCGGGTCGGCGTGGACCAGGGAGGGCTCCAGGCGAGCCTCGAATCCGATTCCGCGCGACCGTCGCTCCGCCCGCTCGATCGCGTCGCGGGTGAGCTCGTCCAGAGCGACGTCCTGACGGACGATCGCGTCCTGACCCGGCGCACGCGCCAGCTCAACCACGTCGGCGACCAGCTCGGTCATCTCCTCGAGCTCCTGGGTCACGTCGGCGACGAGCCGGCGGCGCTCCTGCGGGGCGAGTGCCTCCCCTCGACCGAGCGTCTCGATGTTCGTCCTGATCGTCGCGAGCGGGGTGCGGAGCTCGTGCGAGGCGTCGGCGACCAGCCGTCGCTGCGCCGCCTCGGAGCGCTCGAGCGCGGCCATCATCTCGTTGAAGCTGCCGGCCAGACGGCCGAGCTCGTCGTCGCCACGCACCTCGATCCGGTGGGTGAGGTCGTGAGTCCTCGCCACCTCCTCCGCCGCGTTCGATACCTCGCCGGCCGGCGCGAGCGCCGCACGCGCGACGACCGGCCCGAGCGCCGCGGCGAGCGCGATCCCGCCCGCGCTGACCGCGGCCAGGATGATGATCAGCGTGTTGAGGGTGTGATTGGTGTCCTCGAGCGAGCGGGCGACCTGGATTGCGGTGCCTCCCGACAGCGGTTGCGTCAGGACTCGCAGATCGGTGTCGCCCGACTTGGCGTCCTCCAGCCTCGGCTGTCCGCCGTTCGCGGCCAGGCTGCGATCCTCGCTCGAGACCGGGATCGAGATGGGCGTGCCGGGCCCGGTGACGACAACGCCGTTGGGGGAGATCATCTGGGCCAGGGCCTCTGGGCCGCCCGGTTCGGGCGGCGGCAGCGTCAGGGCGTATTGGTCCCCTCGCTCCGTGCGCGGCGTCCCGCCGCTCGGGGGCGGCGCGACGGCGATCCCGGCTCCCGGAGGCGCCGGACCCGCCGCGAAGCGCTGGGTGACCCGCTCGGCCTGCTGGCGAAGATCGTGGTCGATGTCGCCCCGCAGCCGGTCGCGGACAAGCGTGTAGACCAGCACCGAGGCGAGCAGGACGGCCAGGGCGACAGCCAGCGCCGAGAGCAGCGCGAGCCGCCGGCGCAGGCTCATTTGGTGCGAGGGCGCTCAGCGAGGTGAAGGCGTCGGAGGAGCGACCCGTTTCACGAAGCGAGTATCCGACCCCGCGCACGGTCTGGATCAAGCGCGGCTCGCCGCCCTCCTCCGTCTTGCGGCGCAGGTACCCGATGTAGACCTCGAGCGAGTTCGAGCGCGGGCCGAAGTCGTAGCCCCAGACCGCCTCGAACAGCTGGGACCGGCTCAGCACGAGACGCGGATGGCGCATCAGGTGCTCGAGCAGCGCGAACTCGGTCTTGCTGAGCTGCACCTCGCGGTCGCCACGGGTGACCTCGCGGGTGCGCCGGATCGAGCGTCAGGTCCGAGTAGGCTGAGCTGCTCACCGGTGTCGCCGTTCGTCCGGCGGAGCAGGGCCCTGAGCCGTGCGAGCAATTCCTCGAGCGCGAACGGCTTGACGACGTAGTCGTCGGCGCCGGCGTCGAGACCGTCGACCCGGTCCTGGACGGCGTCGCGGGCGGTCAGCATCAGGATCGGCGTGCGGTCGCCGCGGGCGCCGAGCGCACGCGGCGACCTCCAGGCCGTCGCGCTTCGGCATCAGCACGTCCAGGACGATGGCATCCATCGGCGCCGAAGCGATCGAGCCGAGGGCCTGCTCGCCGTCCGCCGCCAGCTCGACCTCGTAGCCCTCGAGCTTGAGTGCCCGCTCGAGCGCTCGGCGGAGCTGCGGCTCGTCGTCCACCACCAGTACGCGCACGGGCTCATGCTGGCGGGATCCCATAAGAACATGA
Organism: uncultured Solirubrobacterales bacterium; assembly: GCA_963777575.1. Lineage (GTDB taxonomy): Bacteria > Actinomycetota > Thermoleophilia > Solirubrobacterales > 70-9 > DASUPK01. The sequence goes on from CAVZRH010000024.1 coordinate 25,657, forward strand.
TGAGAGCGGGGTGGACATCGGTCGAGTCAATGCGCCGAGCGCTTGGACTCACGTCCAGTTCTGCCGATAGGGGGTAGGCGATGCGCTGGCTCAAGCGGACGATCTCGATCCTGATGCTGCTCGCTGCGGCCGGGATTGCGCTTGCCATCGGATTCAGCGATCACTCGGATGAGTACGGACAGGTCTCGCTTCCGCCGGGCGGCACGGTCCATCTGCCCAAGGGCAAGGTGACCGTCTTCGACCGCGTGCAGGGGCAGAGTTCGGAGATCGAGCCGAGCGCCGCCAACCTGGTCTTCGCAGTGGTCCCGGTCGACGGCGGCGCGCCGATCGCCATGTCCCTCGCGAACGGCGAGACCTCCGGGACCTCGGTGACCCGCCGTGAGACGATCGGCGAGTTTGGCGCCTTCGTCAAGCTCGACGTACCGGAGGAGGGCGACTACAGAGTCACCGGCAGCACCAGCCTCGCGCCGGGGACCTTCTACCTCGAGTTCGGGACAAACGCCGGTGCGGCCCTCCTGGACCGGTGGAAGCTGCTGGCCGGCCTGGTGCTCGGCGCGCTGCTGATCGCCCTCATTCCGGTGCCACGGTGGGGCCGTGGGCGGAGTCCCGTGGGTGCGCACCCACTGGTCCTCCGACCCCCGCGCGCCCTACGCCGGCTGGGAGCCGGTCCACCGGCGGCAGCGCCAACAGAGCGCCACGGAGACCGACGGCGCTGATCAGCGCCCGGCAAGGGCACGGCGCTCGGACATTGACGGTGGTGGGGCGGCCGGATCCCGGTACCGGCGGGTCTCGAGCTCCGTGGCGTAGCGCGCTGCTGCCGGTCCGGCCGACCGCTGCAGCAGGTCCCGCGCGCTTCGCAGCGTCGCCCCCGGCGGCAGCGGCTTTCTGAGCCTGCGGAGGGTGCGGGCGAGCTCCAGGAGCTCGGCATCGGCCAGATCGTCGGGTCCCAGCCGGGCCCGCCGTCGAACGCGGATGGCGTAGGTGCCGAGCGCGGCAAGCGCCGCAACCGCGATGACGGCTCCGAGGATCGCCCACACGCCCGGCCCCGAGGAGCCCTGTCCGGACTTCGCGATCGCGCCCTGTTGGGGGGCGGGCTCGGACTCTCGCCCCCGCTCACGTCGGGAGCCTGGCGCCCGGGGGCGCCGTTGTCGGTCGGCAGCGGGTCGGTGGCCCCGAGCTCGTCGTTGAGCTGGGCGGCCGGCGCTGCGGGCGGGGTCGGGTCGAGTTGGCCCAGCCGATTCTGGGAAAGAAGACCTCGACCCAGTTGTGCGCGTCGGTGTCGTCGATCAGATAGTTGCTGCGGTGGGGATCACGGCCTCGGGCGCGAAGCCGGCGGCGACCCTGCTCGGGATGCCGAGCATGCGCAACATCAGCGCCATCGCGCCGGAGAACTGCTGGCAGTAGCCGGCGCGATCCTGGGAGATGAACGCGGGCAGCGGATAGGTCCGGTTGGGGACGTCCTGCTTGTACTCGAAGTTGCTCCGCAGGTAGAGCCTCGATGCGCTGGGCGGCGTCGTACGGGGTCGGCGCGCCGGCGGTGAGGCGCCGGGCGAGCCCGTACATCTCCTCGTACGGCGTGCCCTGGACCTTCGCGAGATCGAGCCCGGGCCCGACGCACCCAGAGCGGCGCCTCGATCGACCGGGCGCCGGCCTCGCGCCCCGGTCCAGGGTGAATGGAGGCGTAGCGGGCCGCCTCCGAGCGGATAGGCCGTGCCGCGCGTCCCACATCTCGATCGGGCTCGGCTTCGGGTCGTAGACCAGCGCGGTGTAGGAGTTACCCGGGCTGCAGCTCCTGATTCATCTCCCAGACTCCATCCGCGTTGGGTGAGGCGTTGGCGTTGCGGAGGGCGAGCGTCGTCCCGGCGCCGATGGCGAAGTCGCTGGTCAGGCTCCGCACCTCGAAATTGACCCGGTCGACCCACTCGGGGTCGGGCCGGGGTGCGATCCCCTTCGGGTGGAGCTTGAGCGGCTGGCCGAGGGCGAGGCACGATGGTGGTGCCGCTCGATCGGGTCCAGCGGACCCCGTCGAGGGTAGAGGTTGGTCGCCTTCCAGTAGTGCGGCTTCTCGCTCGCCACCTCGAACAGGAGGGTCCCCTTCTGGGGCCAGTCGAGTGGGCCATACGACTGGTCCCACTTGAAGCTCAGCCCCTGGGCGCTGAACAGGTTCCAGTGGCGGTAGTCGATCAGCGCCTTGCCCGGGTCGACCAGCGCGGGCTGCGGGCACCGCGACCAGCGCGGCGATTGCCACGGCGAAGCCCGCGGCCGCCCGGCCGCTCGCGATCGACGGCGGCCAGAGCCAGGCGTAGACCAGCAGCACGAGGAGCGCGCCCCCCGCCAGCTGCCGGTCGGGCCGGGCCCAGGCGACGGCGACCAGGTAGAGCCCGACGAGCAGGACGAGCGCGCAGATCCGCCCAGCGGCCCTGCGCCGGCGCGGCCGAGAAGGCCGCGAAGGCGGCAGCGCCGACCATCAGCGGCGCTGTCAGCAGGATCACCAGGCGGGTCCAGGTGTCGGCGCCGGCGTAGGGAAATCGGTACGTCGGTGAGCCCATTCAGGCTGCGGTTGACGTTCGCCGAGAGCTCGAGTCCCAGTGTGCGGGCAGGAGCAGTCGCGCCGGCAGCCCGACGACCACCAGCCCGACGAGCAGCGCAACCGCGACGACGGCCGCGCCGAGCGCCCAGCGGGCCCCTCGCGGGCGCGGCAGGCGGCCGATCGCGGCGAGCGCCGCCCCGGCTGCGGTCGCGACCACGACGGCGACCGCGACTCGCGTCGCGGGAGGGTCGGAGACCGGCGAGGCCCACTGCAGGGAGGCGACGAGGCCGAGCGCGGCGAAGCAGATCAGCTCGGTCCGCTCGGGGCGGGGGAGGGAGAGCGCGCTCACGCCGCCGCCCTCTGCCTCATCCCAGGTGCTCGGCCAGGGCGCCGATGGGATAGCCGAAGCAGCCGGAGACGCGGAAGGCAGCCGCGCGGCGGGAGCCGGTCGGGGTGATCAGGAAGCTCCCGGCACGAAGCTGGCGCACTGCGGCGGGCAGGCCGTGGCCGGCGCTCACCCAGAGGACGGCGGAGCCCCTCAGCGTGGGCATCAGCGCGGGGCCGGCGTTCCGGCTGGAGACCGCGATCCGCACGTGCGCCTCGGGCCAGGAGCGAAGCGCCGGGTCGATCGTGATCGTGCGGCGCTCCCCCGGCAGCAGCAGGTCGCAGCCGCCGGAGCGCCCGAGCTCGACGCAGAGCGAGGCGGTGGCGCGCATCGCGCGCTCTCGGTGAGCCGGGTCCGCCGCCCCACGTGGGTCGAAGACGACCAGGGGTCGCGGCTCGCCACCCGCGACCAGGCGGCGCTCGATCATCTCGCCGGTCCGCGCCACCGCGGGCCAGTGGATGCGGCTGGCGGGGCTGCCGTCGCGATAGGGCCGCAGCCCGTCCACCTCGAACTGAGCCGGGCCGCCCGGCGAGAGACCGCGTCGCTGGCGTGGCCCGAGCCCGGCGACTGTCCGCGCGGCTCCGCGCCCTGGCCCACCCAGCGCACCGGATCGGTGCGGGGCAATACGACCAGGTCGAGGGGGGTCTCGGACTCCAGCCGCCGCTGCCAGAGGCCCAGCGGGTCGCGAACGACGACCCGGGCCGGATCGAGGCGGACGCGCCCCGGACTGGTCAGCCAGACCGCGCGGTCCAGCCGCCGCGACCAGCGCGGCCCGATCGGGACATTCCGCTCGAGCAGCGGGTCGGAGAGCTCACCGCCCGGGGGAGGGAGGAGCGTGTTGCGCAGCCGGATGCGAAGCGGATAGGGCTCGCTCTCGTCGAGCCGTCCGGTCCCGAGACCCGCTCGAGCCGCCCGCGCTGCGTGGAGAGCTCGACCCAGCCGACGGCGCCGAGCGCCAGTCCGAGCAGCGCGACCCCGCAGACGATGGCGGCGGTCAGCCCGAAGCCGAGGCCGACGAGGACGAAGACCAGTCCCAGCGCGGCGGTCGCGGGCGCCCGCGGGGCGGCGGACTCCCTCGACCGTTCCATCAGAGCGCAGGGACGCGGTCGATCACCTCGCGGATCACCGCCTCGCGCTGGTCACCATCGACCTCATAGGAGAGGAGCAGGCGGTGAGCGAGGACGGATGGCGCGAGCGCCTGGACGTCGTCGGGGAGGACGTGGTCGCGCCCCTCGAGCGCCGCCTGCGCCTTGGCCGCGCGAAAGAGCATCAGCCCTGCGCGCGGGCTGGCGCCGAGCTCGACTCGCTCATCGCGGCGGGTGGCGTCGCAGATCGCGACCACGTAGCGGCGCAGCGGTTCCGTCCCCTCGATTGCGGAGAGGGCCGCCTGCGCGCCGCGCACACCGCTCACGTCGGCGACCGGCTGGAGCTCCTCGACGGGGTCGCGGTCCGCGTGCTCGGCCAGCATCGCGGACTCGTCCCAGGCGTCCGGGTAGCCGAGCGTGACCCGGACCATGAAGCGATCGAGCTCCGCCTCGGGGAAGGAGTAGGTGCCCTCGTACTCGGAGGGGTTCTGCGTGGCGAGCACCACGAATGGCAGGGCCAGTTCGTGCTTGTGGCCGTCGATCGTGATCTGACGCTCCTGCATGCACTCGAGCAGTCCCGACTGGGTCTTGGGCGAGGCGCGGTTGATCTCGTCGACCAGCACGACGTTGGCGAATACCGGGCCCGGGTGGAACTCGAAGGTCGAGGTGCGCTGGTTGAAGACGTTGGTGCCGACCAGGTCGGCGGGCAGCAGGTCCGAGGTGCACTGGACGCGGGCGTACTCGGCCTCCAGCGAGCGGGCGAGCGCCCGGGCGAGAGCCGTCTTGCCGACGCCGGGCGCGTCCTCGATCAGGACATGGCCCTCGGCCAGCAGGGCGACGATCAGCTCCCTGACCACTTGATCGGGTGCCTTAGCGGCCGGCGAGATGTTGTCCCTCAACCGGCCGAGCCGAGTTCAGCGACCTCGAAAAGATCCAGCCTCGGCGCAGTCGCCATTGCCTCATGGTACGCC
>CAVZRH010000025.1:0-23687 GCA_963777575.1 uncultured Solirubrobacterales bacterium
GTGACGATTCCGACGAGCACCGCGCCGATGGTGGCGCCGATCACCGGGATCAGGTCGAAGACGAAGATCACCACCGCCAGGGGGCCCGCAAATGGCACCCCGAGGATGGTCAGCATGACGAACGATGCGAGCCCCGCGATCGTCGCCTGCAGCAGCGCGCCGCCGACGTAGTTGCCGACAGCAGTCGCGATCTTCCTCAGGGTCCGCTCGATTCGCTCCGCGTGCTCGGGCCTCTGCATGCGGATGAAGCTCTCGATCCATCGCGGCCCGGAGGCGACCATGAAGACGCTCAGGATCAGGATCGTCACGCCGGCGAAGATCGAGCTGACCAGGCCGAAGCCGATGTCGCGGAGGACCTTGGCGGCGTCGCCGGCCTTGCTGGGCAGCTTGTTGGCCTCGTCCGAGAGCTTCTGCGTGATGTCGTACTTCTCGTTCAGGTCGTTGAGCGTCCTGTTCTTGTGGACGTAGTCCTCGACGTCCGAGACGTAGCTCGGGGCATTCGTCGCGACGTCTGAGACCTGGTTGACGATCGGGGGGATCAGCACCGCCCCCAGCCCGATCGGGATCGCCAGCAGGCCGAGATAGACGAGGAAGATCGCGATCCCTCGCTTCATGTAGCGCTGGAAGAAGTTGACGGGTCCCGCCAGCGCGATTGCCAGAAACGCGGCGATGATCAGCCAGCTGATCGGCTTCCGCAGCAGGTAGATGATGTACAGGGTCAGCAGCACACCCACGATCACGAGGACGTTTCGGGCGATCAGACGTGCTGGCGACTCCGTTGCGGGCATGCCGACCCTCTCTATTCGAGGTCGGCCGCCGCCTTCCTTGGGCGGCAGAGATCAGCCCGACGGGGGCACCCCGGACTCCTTGAAGAGCGGCATCAGGTGGGCGATGTCGGTCCGACGAAGCTGTCCACGGCTGGTGACGCCGCCGCCGGTGAAGCTGTAGTTCAGCTCGTTGTAGGCGGGGCTGTTCGGCGCGTTGCTCTGGATCGGCGACAGCGTCACGGTGCCGGTCCCCTTGCAGGTGGCGCCGGCCCCCTCCGTGATCTCCTCCCTGAACAGGTAGTCGGGGGGCGGGGGTTGGTGAACTTCGTCGAGGGTCCAATCCCCTCCGCAGCGGATGCCCGTGTAGGCGACGTGCCCGTTGCCGTCCGCCCCGATATCGGCCGCGACCTTGAAGGGGGCCAGCCCCTTCTGGTGAAGCGCCCCGGTCCAGCGGCCGGCGATCTGCCGGGTGATGCCCTGTACGTCGCTGAGCGTCGTCCCGCCGCTGCCCTCGTCATCCGTGCAGCCGGCGATCAGCAGCGCGCAGAGAGCGAAAAGCAAGGCGAGTCCCCTGGCCGGCACCATCGAGAGCCTAGTATCGGCCCATGCCAGACGAACCGGTCGCCGAGGGGCCGCGCCAGCTCGCGGAGGGGATCGAGATCCGGCCGGCGCGGGCCGACGAGGTCGAGGAGATGCTTCCCCTGATCCGGGCCTATTGCGAGTTCTACGAGACCAAGCCCGACGACCACGGCCTCCGGAAGATGTTCGACACGCTGATCGGCGACCCCAATCAGGGCGCGATCTTCATCGCGCGTGACGAGGGGAACGCGGTCGGCTTTGCCACCCTCGACTGGAAGTGGTCGAGCCTGAAGGCGGCGCGGATCGGCTACCTCGAGGACCTCTTCGTGGATCCGGACGCCCGCGGAAAGGGCATCGCCGACGCACTGATCGGGGTCTGCGCCGACCGCTGTCGTGAGCTCGGCATGCCCGCGATGGAGTGGCTGACTGCGCCGGACAACCACCGTGCCCAGCAGGTCTACAACCGCATCGGGGCCGACTCGGACACGTACGTGGAGTACGACCTGGAGCTATGACCGACGAACTCCGCTCCACGGTCGGGGCGGTCTGGCTCAACCACGTACGGCGGGGAGAGGGGGAGCCACTCCTGCTGCTCCACTCGCTCGGCGGTTCCCTGATCCAGTGGTCGCCGGTCATGGACCTCCTCACCTCCGAGCGCGAGGTGATCGCGGTCGACATGCCCGGCTTCGGCGAATCGGATGCGCTGCCCGAGGGCGTCTCGCCTAGGGCGGCCAACCTGGCCACAGCCGTCCTCGACTTCTACGACGCACTTGGGATCGAGGGCAAGCCGGCCGTTGCCGGCATCTCGCTCGGCGGCTGGGTCGCGGTCGAGTGCGCGCGTCAGGGCGGCGCGGCCGCCGTGGTCGCCCTCTGCCCGGCCGGGTTCTGGAAGCGGTCGCCGGGCCAGTCCGACCGCATCCTGGCCCGCCGGCGCCGGCGCGGGCGGTTGGCCCGGCCATTCCTTCGCCCGATGATGTCGACGGCGCGAGGACGCCGCCGGGCGCTTGGGCGTTTCATCCACCGGCCCGAGCGCCTGCGACCCGGAGAGGCCGAGGCGATCGCCAGGGCCTACGTGACCGCGCCCGCCTACGAGGAGGCGAGCGCCCTGATGCGAGCCGGCCGGATCGAGGAGCTCAAGTCGATCAAGGTTCCGATCACACTCGCCTGGGCGGAACACGACAACCTTGTCCGGGACAAACCGCTCCCGGCGAAGCTTCTGCCCAAGCGGGTCGAGCAGGTCGTGCTCCCCGACTGCGGTCATGTCCCGACCTGGGACGATCCCGAGCTGGTGTCCCGGGTCGTGCTCGCGGGAGCGCGACGAACCCGATAGAAGGAGATCGAGGATGAGCGAGCGCACCGAGTACGCACCGGGAGAGTTCTGCTGGGTCGACCTGGCGACGAGCGACGTCGACGGAGCCAAGGCGTTCTACGGTGAGCTGCTCGGCGTCGAGGCGGAGGACGCGCCGGGCGATCCCGAGGAGACCGGCGGCTACGGCTTCCTGATGAGGAACGGCAAGATGGTCGCCGGAATCGGGCCGGTCCAGTCGGGTGAGGGGCACTCGGCCTGGTCGAGCTATATCAGCGTCCAGGATGCGGACGCGACCGCCGATCAGGTCAAGGCGGCCGGTGGCAGCGTCTTCTTCGGCCCCGCCGACCTCCCGAACGACTCCGGGCGGGTCGCGATGCTGCGGGACCCCGAGGGTGCGTTCATCGGCATCGTCCAGCAGGAGCGGCACCCGGGTGCTCAGGTCGTCAACGAGCCCGGCGCCTGGACCTGGAACAACCTGCTGACCCGCGACCTCGAGGGTGCGCAGGACTTCTACGGCCAGGTCTTCGGCTGGAGCGCGATCCACAACGAGGAGGCACCGCCGGGCATCCTCATGTGGCAGGTCGAGGGACAGCGCTGGCCGGAGGGGATGGCCGGCCTGATGGAGATGACCGGCGAAATGCCCTCCGAGATGCCCGCCCACTGGCAGGTCTACTTCGTCGTCGAGAACATGGACGAGGCGATCGAGAAGGCCACGTCACTGGGGGCGAAGGTCGGCTTCGGGCCGATCGACGTCCCGGTCGCGCGGCTGGCGACCCTGGTCGATCCGCAGGGCGCGGTGGTCTCGATCCTGGAGGCGAACTACCCCGAGCCGCGGTAGCAGTCCGCGCAGAGCCCGCTGACGACCACCTCGGCCCGGTCCGGCCGGAAGCCGGAGCGCGCAGCGCTGCGGCGGGCGCCTTCCAGGTCGAGCGGCGTCTCCATGTCCTCGATCCGACCGCAGTTGCGGCAAATCATGTGATGGTGGGCGTCGCTGCGGGTGTCCCAGAGGAGCGTCCCGCCGCCGCCGTTCACCCTCCGCACGATGCCGAGCTGCTCGAAGAGCTCGAGTGTGGCGTAGACGGTGGGGAGAGAGACACCGGGCAGCTGCCGGCTCGACTCGGAGAGAAGCTCCTCCGCGCTCAGGTGCCGATTGCGCTCCCGAAGCAGGCGGTGCATGACGACCCGCTGGGAGGTCGCCCGCAGGCCGCGCTCGCGAAGCAGCTCGGCGAGCTCGGCGTCGTCGCGGGGAGGGCTGTCGGTCTTTGTCTCGGCCATCCGCATCAGGGCAACCTAATAGGACATCTTACATCTTAGGGAAACCTTATCTTAAATTAGCTTGTAATATCTTCGTATGGCTGAACTGGTGGCAAGGCTCGCAGGGAGGATGGGTCCGGCCGACGAGGAGCGGTTCATGCTCCAGCGGGTCCAGCCGGCGCTGATCGGCCTGATCGACGGCACGGTCTCCACCCTGGCGCCGATCTTCGCCACCGCCTTTCTCGCCGGTTCGCGCGCGGCGCTCTTCGTCGGGCTCGCCGCCGCGCTCGGCGCCGGGATCAGCATGGGCCTCTCGGAGGCCCTCTCCGACGACGGGGAGATCACGGGCCGGGGAACCTCACTGTCACGCGGCCTGATCACCGGCAGCGCCACGTTCTTCGGGGGCAGCTTCCACGCACTCCCGTTCCTGATCAGCGACCTTCACACGGCGCTGATCGTCGCCTCGTTCACCGTCGGCTGCGAGCTGATCGCGATCGCCTGGATCCGCAAGCGGTTCCTGAAGGTCTCGCTGCGCAGCTCCCTGGTGCAGGTGACGATGGGCGGGCTGATCGTCGCCGTCAGCGGCGCGCTGATCGGCCAGGCGTAGTCACCAACGGCTGGTGACGACCTTCTTCCGCGTGTAGAACTCGACGGCGTCGCGGCCGTTCGCGTGCAGGTCGCCATCGATCGAGTCCTTCCACCCCGAGAACGGGAACCAGGCCACGGGCGCCGGGACGCCGATGTTCACGCCGAGCATCCCCGCCTCGATGCCCCAGCGGTAGGCGCGGGCCGCGGCGCCCGAGGTGGTGAAGATCGAGCCCGCGTTGCCGTAGCGGGAGCCGTTGGCGAACTCGATGGCGGCGTCGAGGTCGGCGACTCCGACCAGCGCCAGCACCGGGCCGAAGATCTCCTCGCGTGCCAGTTCCGACTCCGGGTCGTTGACCTCGACCAGCGTGGGGCCGAGGAAGGTTCCGGCCTCGCCCCCGCCGATGCGGCCGTCGAGCAGAATCTCCGCGCCGCCGGACTCCGCGTTCGCGACCGCGGTCTCCGCCCGCTCGCGGGCCTCCGGGGCGACCATCGGGCAGACGTCCGTGCCGGGATCGGCGCCGGGCCCGGTGCTCAGCCCCTCAGCCGCTGAACGAAGGGCCTCGCGCACCTCCGTTTGGCGGGCTTCGTCACCCGCGATCACACAGACCGACCCGGCGAGGCAGCGCTGCCCGGCCGCGCCGAACGCCGAGCCCATGATCGCGGGCACGGCGCTGTCGAGATCGGCGTCTTCGGCGACGATCATCGAGTTCTTTGCGCCGCCGAGCGCCTGCACCCGCTTGCCGGTCTGGGCCGAGCGGGTGGCGATCAGCCGCGCGGTGCTCGCCTGCCCGACGAAGGAGATCGCGTCGACGCCGTCGTGGTCGAGAATCGCCTCGACGGCGTCACGGCCGCCGTGGATGAGGTTGACCACCCCGGGCGGGAAGATCTCCTCCTCGTCGATCAGCTCGCAGATCCGCTCGGTCGGCCGCGGGTCCCGCTCCGATGGCTTCAGCAGGAACGCGTTGCCGCAGGCGACCGCGTAGGGGAGGAACCAGAGCGGGATCATCGCGGGGAAGTTGAAGGGGGTGATCGCGGCGACCACGCCCACGGGCTGGCGGACCATCTCGACATCCAGGCCGGTCGCCACACCCTCGAGCGTCTCGCCCTTGAGCAGGTGAGGGATCGCCGCCGCGGACTCCACCGACTCGATCCCGCGGCCGACCTCGCCGTCGGCGTCGGCGAGTGTCTTCCCCATATCGGCGGTGACCAGGGCGGTGATCTCCTGGCGATGCCGTACCAGCGCATCGCGCAGCGCCAGCACCGCGCGGCCGCGCTCCTGCGGCGACACCTCGCGCCAGGCGGGCTGTGCGTCGCGGGCGGCCTGCACCGCAGCGTCGACGTCGGCGCGGCCCGAGAGCGGGACGCGGGCGATGAGCTCGCCCGTCGCGGGGTCGCGGTCCTCCAGCGCGTCGCTCGCCTCGGCGTCGCGCCACTGTCCCGCGATGTAGTTCTGGAGCGTCCGTGCCTGGGCCGCGGTGGCCATGGATCCAGCCTACCGCCGTCGCGTCCGGCGACGTGCCCGGTGGCGGGCGAACTGCCCGGGCTCCGCCTCCTCGTCGAGTACCTGCTCGATGGTGCGGCCGCTGAGCACGGACTCGGGCTGCGAGGAGGTCGGCCTGCGCCTCGCGTCGGCCCCCTCGTCTCGCTTCTTGATCAGGAGCCACCTCTCCCGTTCGGAGGGCGGCCCGGTGCGGACCAGGGCGTAGGCGCCCTTGATCTTCTCGCCGAGCATGAACAGCTTGACGTCCCCCTTCCCAATGGCGACGTCGAGATCCATCGGTTCGCCACGCCGCGTCTCCGAGATGTTCTCGAAGACGCCGCGGTCCCAGACGATCATCGGCCCGGCGCCGTAGGAGCCCTCGGGGATCACGCCCTCCCACTCGAGGTACTCGAGCGGGTGGTCCTCGGTCCGCATCGCGAGGCGCTTGTCGCGGGGGTCGAGCGAGGGGCCTTTCGGGACCGCCCAGGAGGCGAGTACGCCGTCCACCTCGAGACGCAGGTCGTAGTGCTCCGAGGTGGCCGAGTGCTTCTGGATCGAGAAGCGGGGATGCTTGCGCTTCGCCTTGCCCTTCCGTTTGGCCTTCCCGCTCGGCTCGCGGGTCCTGGAGAAGTCGCGCTTGCGCTCGTATTCCTTCAGCGAACGAGGCATCAGACCGCCACCTCGAGCTCGCCGATCGATTCCGCAAGGGCTGCGCGGAGGCCGTCGAGGCCTGAGATCGCCTCCGGGTCGGAGCAGAGCCCGAAGGCGAGCTCCCCGCCGAGGGAGATGATCGATATCCGGAGGGCGTGGCGGTCGGCGGGCTCGGCGAACGAGCTGAACTGCTCCACGGCGTGTCCCAGGATCAGCGGGCGCTGCCTCGGGCCCGGCACGTTCGAGACGGAGAGTGCGAACTCGCGCGGGCCGGAGGTGATTCGGGTGACGCCGCGGTAGAGCGGCCGGAATCGGCCGAGGGCGTGGAAGAAGGCATAGAGGGCGTCGGCGTCGTGGTCGAGCTTGCGCTCGCTCGTCTCCGTGTTGATCAGGCGAAGGCGGGCGGCGGGGTCAGCTTCGGAAATCGGCAGGTCGAGATTCATGAAGGAGTCGCGGTTGCCGAGCTGACTCGCGTCCTCCTCACGCGCGTGCAGGCAGACCGGGCACTGGACCCGGAGGTCGTCGGCGATCCCACCAGCCTGTGGAAGCCAGCGACGCAGGGCTCCGGCGACCACCGCGAGGATGACGTCGTTGACCGTGGTCCCTTCGCCGGCGCCGTGTTCGATCCGCTTCAGGCGCTCGAGCGGAAAGCTCGTCCAGGCGACCTCGCGCGCCGGGCCGATGTGCTGGTCGAGCTTGGTGTCGCGACCGGGCCGCAGCTCGCGCCAGAGGGCGGCCGGAAGGCGCACCAGGATCCGCGTCTCGCGAGCCTCGGGCGCCGTCGATTGAGTCTTCCGGGCCGGGCCGGGCGGCGGGACGGTCCCGGACGCCTGTCCCGAGGGGTGGCCGTTCGCCGTTGCTGGATCTCCGTCCGCATCCCAGAGCAGCCCGGCGATGAGGCGAATCGCGCTGACCCCGTCCGCCATCGCGTGGTGGATGCGCCCCACCAGCGCCATGCGCTCGCCCGTCATGGGCAGCGCGTCGAACCGCCATAGGGGGCGCGTGTGGTCGAGGCGCTCGGAGAGCAGATCGCCGACGGCGCGGCGGAGCTCCTCGTCGGCGAGCGGATCGGCGCGGTCGGGTTCCGCGACGTGCCAGGTGAGGTCGACCTCCGGAGCCGCCACCCAGGCGGGCCGGCCCAGCCCGAGCCGCGGCTCCTCGACCCGCTGGCTGAGCCGGGGGAACGCCGCCATCCGCTCGCCCACCTGATCGCGAAGCCGCTCCACGGAGAGGGCGCGGCCATCCGAGCCCGGCGCGATGACCAGGACCTTGCCCGTGTGCCCCTTGATCACCGGGGACTCGAGGCGCAGGATCTGGACGTCGTCCTGGCTCAACCGCTCCCTGGTCGCCTTGCCCATGTCCGGATCATTGCGCCCGCGGCCGTCGGTGTCACATCCGTTTCCCGCAGTGGTCGTCGGGTAACCGATGGGGACCACAAAAAGGAGACGATCGAAATATGGGTGAGAACATCGATGAGGCGAAAGGGCGCGCGAAGGAAGCCGCCGGCGACCTCACCAACGACGACGAGCTGAAGCGCGAGGGCAAGGTGGACCGCGCCACCTCGAGCGTCAAGGACAAGGTCGGCGACATTGCCGACAAGGTGAAGGACACCGTCGGCAAGGATCGCGATCCGGACGACTGAACCGCCCGCCTAACTGACGCGGCGCCGGATGCGCCGAAGCTTGATGGCTGGGAAGCCGAGGGTCGGAGCGAATAGCTCCGGCCCTTTTCTTTTGAATTAGGGGGAGAACTACGGAGTCAAGCCCGCAATTCGCCCCGATGCCTCGCCTTCGCGCCGCGGCCAGAATGGCATTCGCCAAGGGGAGCAGGAAACCAACAAGGCAGGGACAACCCGCCCGCCGCAGATTCGACTCACAACGGGCCGCCCTAGGGGGGCGGCCCGTTTTTTTGCGCCCGGTCAGCCGTGCTCAGCGACCAGCGCCCGGGCCATCGCAGCCGGGGCCGGCGCCTCGCCGCGCAGCTCGAGCAGGTGGATCGCGACCAGCGCGATCGCGAGACCCTCGATCGGCTGGAGGATGCCCTCGGCGATCAGGTTCACCACCGTCAGCACCAGGGTGCCGTCGAACGGGATGGCGACCACCTGCACGGCGGTCTCGGTGAGCACGATGGCGCCGACGGCGATCACGAACACCTGGCGGGCGTGCCCGCGGACCAGCTGGATGCTTCGAGCGAGCGCCTGCTGGACGCCCAGGTGCTCGAGTTTGAGCACGGCGGGCGAGATCGCGATGTAGGTGAGGACGACCAGGCCGGGAACGATGAGGAAGACGAATCCGATCGCTGCGACCAGTGTGACCACGAGGTCCAGCACGACGAGCCGACCGAGCGGCATCGCGCGAAGCAGGGTGGAGAGGGGCGGCAGGGGCTGGCCGGCGCGCCACTCGACGACCGCCGCCGCGGTCAACCCGGCGTAGACGGCCTGACCGAAGAGGTTGACCGCTGCGGTCAGCAGTGCGGCGCCGAGCGTCGCGAAGTCCGCGAAGTGCCTCAGGTGCTCGACGTGGTTGCCTTCGAGGAACCCGTCGGCGATCGACTGCGGCAGGAGCACGACGACGGCCGCCGGCACGAGGAAGGTCCAGTGCTTGCGATAGGCACCCCACCCCTCCCGGACGACCTGGCGCAGTGAGAGCTTTCCCTCCGGCGTGGCGGTCACGTCTCGAGCAGGTCGGGGAGCGGATTGGTGGGCAGGTGGATCCAGCCCTCGCGCGTGGCGCGGTCGGCCTCGGCTCCCGGCTCGGGCGGCTCGGTCAGGCCCAGAGCCGCCGCGCGGGCGACGAGCGAGCAGACCAGCGCGTCCAGGCAGTTGTGGTCCGAGCCGGCGAGCTCCCGCTGCTGCATCGTCATCTCGAGGCCGCCGAGTCCCTCCTCCAGCCGCGACAGCAGCTCCGGCAGCCTCGACGCGCCGACCCGGCTCTTGTATCCGGTCGGGGAGAGTCCCCAGCTGCTCAGCGCCGGCGCCGGGTAGACCTCCGCGAGCTTGCCCGACCCGGCTCGGTCGACCGGCTCACCCCACGCGGCCAACCGGTCGAGGAGAAACGCGCAGCGCATCGCGACGACACCGATCAGGTCGGTAGAGACGCTGAGGGGCCTGCGGGCGCCGTGCTCGATCAGGCGGCGGTCGGTGGCGCGGAAGCTGAGCTGGAAGCGGTAGAGGTCCTGATCCTCGTGGCTCCCCGGCCAGCCGGTCCGATTGCGATGGGCGCTCACCGCCTCGACGAACTCGTCCGGCCAGCCGAAGGGGGCGTCGATCCCGACCTTGTCGGCTCCCTCGATCGCCTCGAGCAGCGCGTCGTCGTTCAGTCCCGAGCGAAGCTGGGAGACGATCGGCCGGCCCGGCCCCCACTCGACCGTGCAGGCGCTGGTGTTGGCGGGCTGCGCCGCGAGGTCGATGCCGACCGTGCGCACGAAGCGATGGTATTCGGGGTATAGGTGCCTGCCCCTGCTCGGCGGCGGCAGGGAGGCTCTTCGCCACTTCGCCGAGGCCGGATGGGAAACCTCGGCGCACGGGTAGTCTGCGCGGATGAGCCGCGAGGCCTTCGAGATCGGAGACGGCGAGCCCGAGATCAGCGCCGCCGGGGGTGTCCTCGTCGCTCCGGGCGAAGACGGCCCGCTCGTTGCAGTCATCCACCGGCCGAAATACATGGACTGGTCCCTTCCCAAGGGAAAGCTCGAAGAGGGCGAGGGCTGGCAGGAGGCGGCGCTGCGGGAGGTCGAGGAGGAGACCGGCTTTCGGGCGCGTGCACTGGACGAGCTCCAGCGCGTCGCCTACCTCGACCGGAAGGCGCGACGAAAGCTCGTCCGCTACTGGCTGATGGAGCCGATCGACGGGCAGTTCGAGCCCCATGGCGAGGTCGACGAGATTCGCTGGGTGCCCGTGGAGGAGGCCGATCGCCTGCTCACCTACGACCACGACAAGGGGATCGTCCGGGAGGCCCTGCGCCGCCACGGGGAGGGGTAACAAGTCGGCCCTAGGATGGACTGTGGAGCAGCGACAAGTTGACTAGACCTCGACCGAAGGAGCCGCACCGTGACTGACAACACTGAGACCGCGATCCTCGCCGGCGGCTGCTTCTGGGGCGTCCAGGAGCTGCTTCGCAAGCGCGACGGTGTCATCTCGACCCGCGTCGGATACACCGGCGGTGAGAACGACAACGCGACCTACCGGAACCATCCCGGCCACGCCGAGGCCGTCGAGATCGTCTTCGATCCCGAGCGGATCTCCTACCGGGACATCCTCGAGTTCTTCTTCCAGATCCACGATCCAAGCACCAAGGACCGCCAGGGGAACGACATCGGCTCGAGCTATCGCTCGGAGATCTTCTATACGACCGACGAGCAGCGCCAGGTCGCGGAGGACACGATTGCCGACGTCGACGCCTCAGGCATCTGGCCCGGCAAGGTCGTCACCGCGGTGAGCGAGGCCGGACCGTTCTGGGAGGCCGAGCCCGAGCACCAGGACTACCTGCAGCGCTACCCGAACGGCTACACGTGCCATTTCCCGCGGCCGGATTGGAAGCTGCCGCACCGCGAGGCCGCCGTCTAGCGCAAAGGCGCGCGGGTCCTGGCGCCGTAGGAACCTCCCATCGACGCTCAGGATCGCGTCGATGGGGCCCTCCTACGGCGCCACCCGCGCGAGTAGCGGCGCTGGCGGACGTCGACTCCGCGGGTTAGGCTCACCCGCGGGGAGATGGGATATCTGATCAAGGCGCCGCTGGGGCTGGGGCTGTTCTTCGGCGGAATCATCCTGTTCAACGTAAAGCTGGTCTCGCTGCTCGAGACCGGGACGTGCGCCTCGGGGAACACGCCGTACCAGATCTCCCAGCCCTGTCCCGCCGGGACCGGGACCGACATCCTCCTGCTCATCGCCGGGATCATCGGCGGCCTGATCGGCGCCGGGATCTTCGCCTTCCGAGGCGAGCCGCCGTGGGGCGGCCGCGGGGATCTCTTTCGGCAATTCAGCTTCGGCCTCTTCGCCTGGGGCCTGTTCTTCTCCGCGACCGGCGCCACCTCGCTGATCGCTTCGCTCAGCAACCAGGCGATCCAGGACTCGAGCGGCGGGCAGCTCGGCGGGATCATCGTCGGGGGCACGTTCCTGGTGATGGGCGTGCCCGCGCTGCTGATCGCGCTCTGGGGATTGCTCTCCGGACTCGGCTCGCGGCCAGACGAGCGGCCGGCTTCGATGACCACGACGGCGGGCGGCACGGGCGACGCCGGGGTGATGTCTCGGATGAGCGCCGGGCTCGATCAGGCCCAGGCCGCGCAGCAGATGGCGAGCCGCCTCCCCTGGGGCTCCGGCATCCCGAGTTCGGGCGGCAGCGGCACCTCCGGCCAGATCGCGAAGCTCGAGCGGCTGCAGAAGCTGCGCGAGTCCGGTGCGCTCACCGATGCCGAGTTCGAGCGCGAGAAGGCGAAGGTTCTGGCGGAGGGCTGAGCCTCCGCCAGAACCGTCTCGCCGCTACTGGTCCTGCTGATCCTCCTGCGGGTTCGGGGCCCGCTGGATCACGACCTCACAGTGCCGGACCTGGTCCAGGTCGCCGAGGTCGACGATCGCGATATCGCGATCGCGCCCGCAGTCGACCGTGTCGGACTCGCCGTCGTTGACGTGGATCACGTCATGACCGCGCCCGCCGAACACGGTGTCCCCGCCGGGCGTCGCCGCGTCCGCCGCCGCGAGCGCGTACATCACGTCGTCACCCGGACCGCCGAACGTCGTGTCGACGCCGACCCCGGCGAAGACGTGGTCGTTGCCGCGCCCGCCGCGGACGATGTCATCGCCGTTACGGCCGCGGAGCAGGTCGTTGCCCCTGCGGCCCATGATGACGTCGTTGCCGTCCTGACCGAGCACGAAGTCGCCCCCGCGCCCGGCATCGACCGTGTCGTTGCCCGGCCCGGCGTCGATCGCATCGGCGCCGGCGTTGCCGAAAACCGCGTCGTTGCCGTCGCCACCGGCTACGAAATCGTTGCCGTGCAGCGCGAACACCGCGTCGTTGCCGGCCAGCGCCTGGATCTGGTCGCCGGTGTGAGTGCCGAACAACTGGTCGTCGTTGTCAGTGCCCGTCATCGTCGCCGCCATTGCGACCGTGGCCCCCACTGCGGCCAGTGCCGCGAAGGCCGCGACGATCAGGGTGATCGTTGTCCTTCGCATCCGAATCCCTCCCTGGGATCGTTTGTCGGCCCTAGAACATCGGCGGCCGACCGGTGTTTCGCTGCGATGCATAATTCGCGCGCCGGCAGCGGATGCCGGCGAGGCGAGACAGGAGGTCTGGATGCGCGCCAGGGGTTTTGCCGTTGTTCTCATCTGTGCCGGGGTCCTCACCGCGGGCGTCGCGGAGGCGCAGGCCTTCAAGCTGATCGGGACCAGTGCCGGCAACCTGCTCGTGGGGACCAAGGGCCCCGACCGGCTGGTCGGCAAGGGTGGCGGCGACCTGCTCAAGGGGAGGGGCGGCAGGGACCAACTCGGTGGCGGGAAGGGCCGTGACCTCCTGAACGGCGGCCCGGGTGCGGACCGTCTGGTCGCCGGGCCCGGAAACGACGGCATCAAGGCTGTCGACGGGAGAGCCGATCTGCTCGTGAACGGCGGCGGCGGCACGAATGTCTGCGTCATCGACATTCCGGCGGACCTGCCGGTCACCAGGAACTGCGGGACGATCCGGACCGCTCCTCCACCGGCCGGAGGCGGAGGCGGCGGAGGGGCGGCGGGAACGGCCCACCGCCCGATCCCAACGCGCTCCAGGTCACCAGCGCTCAGGGGCTCATCTGTCTGCCGCTGTTCGGCTGCGCGTTCACGATCACCGGGACCGGAGCCGACGCCCCGGTTGGGACCGTCTCCTATGGCGGGGATGTGACCTCGGTGGTCAACGGAGCCGTCAACGGGCTGGTAACCGGAACCTGGGTCGCCACCGGCACGTACACGTGCAGTGCCGCCGGCGGCGCCGGCTGGCTGGTCGTGACGATGGGAAGCAAGAGCACCCCGCAGATCCCTGTCGAGTGCTGAGATACGGAAGGATGGCGGGCGTGAGCACGATGCCCGCCACCCAGGAGGACCTCGCCTTCGCCGGCGCGGCGCGGATCGCGGAGCTGGTTCGCGCCAAGGAGGTCTCGCCGAGTGAGCTGGTCGAGCTCTACCTGGAGCGGATCGCGCGAATCGATCCGGAGCTGAACGCCTACCGGGTGGTGCTGGGCGAGCAGGCACGGGCCGACGCGAAGCGGGCCGAGAAGCGGCTCGCGGCCGGCGAGGACGCGCCGCTCCTCGGCGTGCCCGTGGCCATCAAGGACAACGTCGACTACGCGGGCGAGGTAACGACCCAGGGCACCGCCGCCTACGGCGAGCCCGCCAGGGAGGACAGCGTGGTCGTGCGCCGGCTCCGCGACGCGGGCGCCGTGATTCTCGGCAAGACCAACCTGCCCGAGCTCGCCATCTTCGGCTTCACCGAGAGCCCCACGTGGGGCGACACGCGGAATCCGTGGGACCTCTCGCGAACTCCCGCCGGCTCGAGTGGGGGAAGTGCCGCCGCGGTCGCCGCCGGCCTGTGCGCGATCGCCCACGCCACGGATGGCGCCGGTTCGATTCGCTACCCGGCCGCCAACTGCGGCCTCTTCGGATTGAAGCCACAGCGCAACCGCGTCTCCCTCTCACCCGATCGCGAGCACTGGCACGGCCTCTCGGTCTCCGGCTGCGACAGCAGGACCGTGATGGACACGGCGCTCTATCTCGACGCGGTGAGCGGTCCCGAGAAGGGCGACTTCGAGACGCCACCGCCCTTCGAGCGTCCCCTGGTCGAAGCCGCGCGAACCCCGCCCGGGAAGCTGCGGATCGCGTGCACGACCAAGACGATCCTCCCGGTGCCCAAGGCGACCGAGGTGATCGACGCCTACGAGGAGACGATTGCCCTGCTGCGCTCCCTCGGCCACCAGGTGACGGACGCCGCGCCGAACCTGGGCCGCCTCGTCACGGACTTCTACCCCCTCTACTTCCGCGGCATCCGCGACGAGGCCCTGTCGCTCCCTCACCCGGAGCGCCTCTCGGACCAGACCAAGGGGTTCGTCCGGTTCGGCCGGCTGTTCAGCGACCGGCGGCTCGCCAAGGTGCGCGAACGCATGCCCGCGGCATCGCGGCGAATTCAGGAGCTGTGGCAGGACTACGACGTGCTGCTCACCCCGACGACCGCCCAGCTCCCTGTGGAGGTCGGACACTGGCGGGGACAGGGCGCGCTGCGCACGATCAACGGGATGTCGAACGTCTATCCCTACGCCGCGGCCTGGAACTACACCGGACAGCCGGCCGCCGCCGTCCCGGCGGGCTTCACCGACACGGGCCTGCCGCGCTCGGTGATGCTGATCGCACGGCCGAACGACGAGGCGACGCTGATCTCCCTCGGCGCGCAGCTTGAGGCGGAGCGCCCCTGGGCGGACCGGACGCCGGACGTCTAACCGGCTGCCGGTACGTGGGCAGGGGACGCCACCTCGATCTCCTGCGTCTCGGCAGCCATCTCGACCGCTCGGTCCTGTCCGCCGAGCTCGGCCCAGCGCTCCCGCGCGGTCTCGTGGAAGTGGTCGAGGAACTCATCGGAGTGCAGTGGGTCGTGGTGGAAGAGCATCAGGCGCCGGGCCTCGACCCGGCGCGCGAAGGTGAGGGTGTCGGTGAGCTTCGAGTGGCCCCAGCCGACGTGCTCGGGGTACTCGTTGTCCGTGTACTGGCAGTCGTGGATCAGGAGATCGGCGTCGCGAGCGAGGTCGAATCCAGAGATCCACTCGGGCTCGAGGGTCTCGAGGGCGGCACCGAGCCCGGGCTCGTGATCCGAGATGTAGGTCAGCGAGGTGTCGCCGTCGGTGACCCGATAGCCCAGCGTGGGCCCGCGGTGGGTGACGGCCTCCGCACGGATCTTCGCCGGGCCGATCTCCCACTCGGTCACAGGCGTATCGCGGAAGTTGACGTCGCACGGCAGCTCGCGCACCTCGACGGGGGAGAGCGGGGCGGAGATGTAGCGCGCGATCCGCTCCTCCAGGGAGGCCTCCGGCGAGGAGGGGCCCCAGATCGTGATCTGGGACTCGGAGCGGAAGCACGGGGCGAAGAACATCAGCCCCTGGATGTGGTCGAGATGGAGGTGCGTGAGCAGGATGTTGATCTTCGGCAGCTCCCTCGCGATCCCGACGCCGAGACTGCGGATGCCCGTCCCCGCGTCGATGATCAGCGTCGAGCCGTCCGACAGGCCGAGCTCGACGCAGGAGGTGTTGCCGCCGTAGCGGTTCATCTCGGGCCCCGGAGCCGGGACTGAACCCCGCGCACCCCATACCTTGAGCTTCATCTCGTTTTCACCTGCTCCTCTCGTGCCCAGCCTATAGAGCGCTAATCGCTGTCGCGCGAGTTTCGCGCCCAGAAGAAGATCATGGCCCCCTCCTGGCCGCCCTCGGCCACGATCGGCATGGCGCTCGCCTCAATCTCGTACTCATCGCCCCGCACCGATCGGATCTTGAACTCGCCATGTGCCGGCTTGCCCTGGCGCAGGGCCTTGGTCATCGCTCGTTCCTCGATCGGCATCGGCTCGCCGCCCTCTCCGTACGGTGAGAGCGTGCGTCCCCAGTCCTTCGCCTCCATCCGCCCCGACTCCTCAAAGGAGATACCGAGGAGTGCCCCGGCGGCCTCGTTGTAGAAGATCAGCGCGCCGCTCTCGTCGACCAGGAAGGCCGGCGTGGAGAGGCTGGTGAGGAAATTCCGAGCGAGGATCAGCTCGAGCGGCTTCTGCGCCATTGAGCACAAGTGTTCCGTATGCTCGCCGCCGGATGCGGCACAGGGGTTGCGGAGCGGCACTGATTGCGGTGCTGGCGATGGCCGGATCGTCGATCTGGGCCGGGCTGGCCGGCGCGCAGACGCCGGGGTTGCCCGTTGTCCCCATCCCTGACCTCCAGCGCTCCTCGGTCCCCCAGTTCGAGGGCACCGCGACGACTGCGAACCCCTTCGACGGCGGGCCGGCGCCGCCCCGTAACCCGTTCATGGCGCCCAATCCGCGCAACAACATCCACGACGACCCGTACATGAGCGACACGTACCGGGTTCCCGGCCCGCTCGGGGACGGCGCCGAGCCCTCGACGTACTTCCCCCCGGGCCACGAGTGCGGCTCAATCACCTTCGACTCGGCCGGGCGCATCGTCACCGTCTGCGTCGGGCTCGACCGGCCGTTGCTGGTCCTGCTCGATCCCCACACGCTCCAGACCCTGGCGGCGATGCTGCTTCCCCTCCGGAACGTGAGCGTGGGCGGCAACCCCTTCACTGACTTCTCCGGCGGGGGCTACTTCTACCTCGACCAGCACGACAGGGCGGTGCTTCCGACGAACGACCGCCACGTCCTCGTCGTCTCGATCACGGACGGTCCCGGCTTCAAGGTCGACGCCGACTACGACCTCAGCGGCAGGATCCCAGCGGGCGAGGGGATCGTCTCGGTGCTTCCCGACTGGCATGGGCGGCTCTGGTTCGTCACCCGCCGGGGCATGGTGGGGACGATCGACCGCGGCGACGGCACGGTCCGGACGATGAGGCTCTCCGGCGAGGGGATCTCCAACTCCTTCGCCGTCGACGAGAGCGGCGGCGTCTACATCGTCTCCGACAGGGCGCTCTATCGCTTCGACGCCAACTCCAACGGCGGTCCCGCCGTGAGCTGGCGGGTCGTCTATGCGAACTCGGGAATTCACAAGCCCGGTCAGAGCGACGCCGGCTCGGGAACCACACCGACGCTGATGGGGAGCAATTGGGTGGCGATCACCGACAATGCGGACCCGATGGACGTGGTGGTCTACCGACGCGCGATCAAGCTGAAGGGCCCCAAGAAGCACCAGAACCGGGCGCGCTCGGCCGGGCGCCGGAAGAAGGCCAAGAGAAAGGCGAAGGCGCGCCGGGTGTGCGGGGCTCCGGTCTTCGCCGGGGGTGCAAGCTCGACGGACAACTCGTTGATCGGCACGAATCGCTCGCTGGTCGCCGAGAACAACTACGGCTACGAGATCAGCCCAACCAGCCCGAGCGGCGGCATCACCTCGCCTGGCCTCACCCGGATCGACGTCGTCAAGAAGAAGGCGAAGAAGAAGGGCGGGAAGGGAAGGAAGCGGAAGCGGCCGGCGAAGTTCCGCTGCCGCCCCGCCTGGACGAGCGCCGAGCGCGCCCCGTCGGTCGTACCCAAGCTCTCTCTCGCCAACGGGCTGGTCTATACCTATACGCACTCGCCGCGCTCCGATGGAATCGACGCCTGGTATCTGACCACGCTCGACTTCCGCAGCGGACGGACGGTCTATCGCCGGCTCGCGGGCACCGGCTTCGCGTTCAACAACAACTACGCCCCTGTGACGCTCGGGCCGGATGGCACGGCCTATGTGGGCGTCCTCGGGGGCGTGGTTGCGCTTCCCTAGCTTGGGCGGGTAACCACCTGTTGGGCGATCACTTGACCGTGATTTCGCCCTCCATGCCCATCTCCTTGTGGCCGTCAACCGGGCAGTAGAACTCGTACTTGCCTGCAGGCAGGTTCACCGTCAGGGTGCCGCTCTGGCCGGGAGAGACATCGCCCTCCAGCTCCTGGTCCTGGCCGTTCACGTCCTCGATCTCCAGCGAATGAGCTTGCTGTCCGTCGTTCTTCAGGTTGAACGTCACATTGCCTGACTTCACGGTGGGATCCGAGGTGTTGAACTTGAAATCGACGGCGGTCATGTCGACCGTCTGGCCGGCCCCACCGCCCGCGCCGGCGGTGGTCGTGGCCGCGGCCGCTGCGCCGGTATCGGCGCTGGTGCTGCTGTCGTCATTGCCACCGCCGCAACCCGCCGCCGGCACCGCGATTGCGGCTGTGACCACGAACAGCGCTGCGAAACGTCGCTTGAAGCGCATCCACACCTCCACTGCGTTCGTAGGGATTGGGCCTGCGTACGCTCCTACGGACGCCGCCGGAAGGCGGATTTAGCTCCGAGAACGGCGATCCTCGGCCGGATGGGACGCCGACCGAGGTCGCAGCACGCCTGAGCTGCCTAAGAAAGCTTCCCGATCTTGAAGATCTGCCGCGCATGGCTCCACGATGCGGAATTTGGCTCTGCCATGCGGTTTAACGACCCGCCAAGACCCGCGAAAACCCGTCTAGCGGGTGTCTGACTGGCGCACGGCTGGCACAGCGGATTAGGCCGCGCGGGCGCGGTAGGGCGCCTTCGCCCGCAGCGACTGTTCGGCGCGCTCGACTCGCTGACGCTCGACGGGGGAGTAGAGGATCGCCTCTGACAGTCGCTCAGGTAGCCCGAAGGGCGCCTGGACCCATTCGTCCATCGTGACGACCCGTGGGGTCCGCCATTTGCGACGTACCCACCGGCGCGCCTGCTCAGCGGCGTCGGGCGCCGAGGGGTCGACAACCGGCGTCCCGGTGTCGAACCGAAGCCCACCCGTGTCGAATCGACCCCTTCTCGATGCATGCCACCGATCAGGGACTGGTCGTCTCCGGCGAGGTGGACCGCGAGACCCCCGAGGGCAAACAGGTGTGGCGGACGATCAAGGCCGGCACCGCCGGGTTCTCGAATCGGATTCATGGCGGTCGAGTCCACTCCTCGCAAGAGCGGAGGCCGCACGCTTGTCGAGATCGACCTGCTCGAAATCAGCGCGACCAGCACTCCGATGCATCCGAGTGCTCGGGCTCTGAGCTGGAAGACGGCGAACCAGTACGACATGAGCGAGTTCGACGCCATGATCGACAGCAGCCGCAAGCACACCGCGGAGTTCCGCGAGCGCTGGCGCAAGAGGCTGAGAGACCACGAGATCCTGGAGATAGCCGCCAAGGCTGAGAGGGAAGAAGCGAAGACAGCCAGAGCAGACAGGCCGATTCGGGTGAAGAGGTTCGAGATTGGCTAAGGGGAGAGTCTGAGTTGGATTCCTGCGTCTCTGGAAACCGCCGATTGCGGGTAACCCTTCGCACTGGTCGTGCGCTTACCAAGTTAGGTAACAAGGCCGGGAGCGACGGAAACTCACAGTGCCGCCGCTCCCGGCTGCAATTCAGAGGGGCCTGGGGAGAACGGGCCTCTCTGAATAAGAAACGCTGGTCGAGCTCGGGTTTTTTCAGTAGGGGGGCGAAACAAGCCGCTGGGGGAGAGGGAAGGGTCGCGAGCGTGTTTCGCGTTTCTCGGAAACCGCCGATTGGGCGACGGCGCGGGCCGTGACGTCGTGAGCGGCCTACTCCGACAGCCCGGCGGCTTCGAGGGCCTCAGCCTTCGACTGGTAGAGCTTGATGCTTCGTCCTATGCCCTCGCTGATCGTCCACAGCTGAGCGCCCACGGCGTCCACTTCGATCCCACTCCCCCGACCGCGCATTCGGACGTGGTTCACCGCGATCACCCGGGACTCGTCCACCTCGATGATCTCTTCGGCGTCCCAGCGGAACACATCAAAGGCTTCGACAAAGGAGGTCCAGACCTTTCGGACCTGTTCTTTCCCCCGGTAGATCCCCTTCGCAGGACCGATCGAGTTCGACCAGTCCACCTCAAAGTCGTCGGCTGCCGCCTCCAAGGCCCCATCAATGTCGGCGCGGTTGATCGAATCAAATACACGGCGGACGATCTCCACGTTCTCCTCCGACATCGCCCACGCAGTATCTCCGGGGGTAGGGGGAGGTCGCAAGCCTGCCGCCTGCGCCCGAGAAACCTCGCCGGTCAGGGCTCAGGGAGGCAGAGAAGAGTGACTACCGCGACCACAAACGTGATGACCAGGATGGCGCTGAAGGTGTCCACCTACCCCGGTAAGCGTCTGTCCCGGACCATGGGTTACGGGGGTACAGGGGACGGTCAGAAATGAGATCGCCACGCCTGAAAGACCGCGGGTGGCTCAGTCGCCCTCACCCTCCAAACGTTGCCTCCAGACCACGGATCAGGTCCTGCTTCTCTTGCTCGGACAGCCGCGCACCGGGATGGATCAGCTTGTACGTCGAGGGCGGCATCGATCCGTCACGGATCATCTCGACCATCTTCTCGACATCTGGATCACTAGTCGAGAGGTTGAGCTTGTCGCGACCGTCATCGACGTGGGATTGCACCAGCCACGAGACCGGCGCGACGTTCGAGTACCACGGCCACTTGGTCAGGTTGCTGTGACAGTCCATGCACGCGTCGGTCATCAGCTCATGGGTGCGCGGGCTATCCCACGCGATCTGGCGCCCGCCAGGCGGATTCGTGTGGTCACGGCCGTAGGGGACGAGTTGGATCACCACAAGCGCCGCGACGAGCCCGAACGCGATCCACTTGAGGATCGTGCGAAACAGCCGCATGGTTCGAC
Source organism: uncultured Solirubrobacterales bacterium (assembly GCA_963777575.1). Taxonomy (GTDB): domain Bacteria; phylum Actinomycetota; class Thermoleophilia; order Solirubrobacterales; family 70-9; genus DASUPK01. Next base: position 20,925 of record CAVZRH010000025.1, read on the forward strand.
CCTACCCCGCCCGAGGGGAGGGTGCGAGGCGAGAAATGCCCGCCCAAAAAACCGCCGGGTGCCTGCGCGCAAAGAAAACGGATGCGGGTCGGGAGGTTTTCCCGGTGAGTGAGCCGGCGGACGACCTGATCGAGGCGATTCGGGACTGACTGCCTCCCGGAGTCGAGTTCGATGAGCGCGAGGAGACGATCCTCAGCTTGGCGGCACGGCAGGCGCGTGACGTCGAACGCGCCGAAGCCGACCTCGAGGATCGTGGCTATCTGGTCCCCGGAAGCCAGGGGTGAACGCGAAGGCCCTGCAGACGTTCATGGGGCACTCGAACATCACGACCACGCTCGACACCTACGGACACCTGATGCCGTGCTCCGAGGACGAGGCGGCTGGCCTACTCGACGCCTACCTCGCGGCTCAGCGGGAGCGAGCTGAGGAGGTCGCTCGGGCGGCTGGCGCGGTTGCCACTGGCGCACTGACTGGCGCACCAGTGGCGCACGACGCCTGAAAGCCACTATCCAAGCGGGATTACGCCTCCAGCTTGCCGATCTTGAAGATCTTGGTGCCGCAGTCGGGGCACGTGCCCTGAATCGCCGGGCGGCCGTTCTTCATCGTGACCTGCTGCGGATCCTTGATCTCGACCTTCTTGCGTTCCTTGACGCAATAGCCCTCAGGCATCGAGGACCTCCTTTCGAGCCGATTCCGCGCGTCAAGCTAGAGCAACAACCGGACGAGCGGGGGATTTACGCCTGAACCTAGTGGCGACTGCCACTAACTACGGGTTCTTGCCGTTGTTGGGCGTGGTGGTGGTCGTCGCGCCCGGTGTTGTGCCTGGCGTGGTGGGGGCGAGACCTGGCGTGGCGTTCTTGTTGTTGACCGCACTGGCGGCCGCGATCTGGCTCTGCAGCGTCGAGATGGTCGCCGACGCCTGTGCCTGTTGCTTCTGCAGGCCCGAGATCGACTGCTGGAGCTGGGCGATCGAGGCGTTCAGCGCGTTCTGTGTGTCCTTGCTGTTCTTGCTCACGGCCCCCTGCAGCGAGTTCACCCGGCTCGTCAAGGCGTCGAGATCGGACTTCTTGGCGCCTTCGGAGTTCGTGGTGAGGCCGAAGTAGAGCGCCACGCCCGCCGCGGCCAGCGCGAGCAGGAGGGCCAGTCCGCCGAAGTAGGTGATCCGCGCCTGCTTGCGCTCGATCTCCGCCATCCAGCCCTGCAGGCCCTCGATGCGCTCCTGCAGGTTGGGCTCCGGCGTCTTCGCGCTCTCGGTCGGCTTGGCAGCGGTCGACCCGGCCGCGGTGTGCTGCGTCTCCTTCGTCGCAGGCTGGGCCCCGTCTCCGGGCTTGGTCGCGGTGGCCGCCGCAGCCGGCTTGGTCGCCGTGGTTTTCTCGGCCGCGGCGCGCGAGGCGCGACCGGGCACGGTGACGCGCGGCATCGTGATCCGCGGCATGCGGGCCATCAGCGACCTGCCTGGCATGCGCGAATCCTAGACCGGGACCGCCTGACGGGACCCCGGTGGCCGACTCCCCGTACCATTTCGCGTCCCGTCAACCCACCGTCCCACCGTAGGAGGCGCAAATGCCCGACGCAGTGATCGTCGACACCATCCGCACGCCCATCGGCCGCGCCTTCAAGGGCTCGCTGGCCCAGCTTCGCCCGGACGAGATGGGCGCCTACGTGATCGACCAGCTGCTCGAGCGCAACCCCGACGTCGATCCCGCATCGATCGAGGACGTCTTCTGCGGCTGCGGCATGCCGCAGGGCCTCCAGGCGTTCAACATTGCCCGGATCATGGTGCTGCTCTCGGAGAAGCTGCCCGAGACCGTCAACGGCGTGACCATGTCGCGCTACTGCGCCTCGAGCCTGGATTCGATCAGGCACGCGGCGAACGCCGTCCGCGCCGGGCAGGGCGATACCTACATCGCCGCGGGGGTGGAGTGGGTGAGCCGCTACAACGAGCGCACCGAGCCCGCGGGTGCCGCTGATCAGAACGAGAACCTTCAGGGCAACGACGGGCAGCCGAACGCCTATATCGAGATGGGTCTCACGGCCGTCAACGTGGCGAAGAAGTACGAGGTCAGCCGCGCCGACATGGACAAGTACGCGCAGCGCTCACAGGAGCTGGCCGTGAGGTCCCAGGAGGACGGCTTCTTCGACCGCGAGATCGTGCCGGTCAAACTGCCCGACGGCAATGAGGTCGCCAAGGATGACGGTCCCCGGCCGAGCTCGACGCTCGAGAAGCTCTCCGAGCTGCCCGAGGCGTTCGATGGCGGCGGCGGCATCACCGCCGGCAACTCGTGCCCGCTCAACGATGGTGCCGCCGCGGTGCTGGTGATGTCCGAGGATCGCGCCAAGGAGCTCGGCCTCGAGCCCCGGGTGAGGCTCGGCGTCGCCGCCACGCACGGCAATGAGCCCGAGTACATGGGCGTCGCGCCGGTCGGGGCGATCAAGAAGGCGCTCGACCGCGCCGGGATGACCATGAACGACGTCGACACGGTCGAGCTGAACGAGGCCTTCGCCGCCCAGGTGATCCCGATCATGGCCGAGTGCGACATCCCGCTGGAGAAGCTCAACACGCATGGCGGGGCAATCGCCCTCGGCCACCCATTCGGCATGACCGGCGCCCGCATCATGGGCACGCTGATCAACGGGATGGAGACCGACGACCATCAGGTCGGCCTCGAGACGATGTGTGTCGCCGGCGGCCAGGGCGAGGCGATGATCGTCGAGCGGCTGAACTAGGCGCCCTATCTGCGCAAGCGGATCAAGCTCGCGCTC
>CAVZRH010000026.1:0-53405 GCA_963777575.1 uncultured Solirubrobacterales bacterium
TGGTGCCGCAGTCGGGGCACGTGCCCTGAATCGCTGGGCGGCCGTTCTTCATCGTGACCTGCTGCGGTTCCTTGATCTCGACCTTCTTGCGTTCCTTGACGCAATAGCCCTCAGGCATCGAGGACCTCCTTTCGAGCCGATTCCGCGCGTCAAGCTAGAGCAACAACCGGACGCGCGGGGGATTTACGCCTGAACTTAGTGGCGACTGCCACTAACTACGGGTTCTTGCCGTTGTTGGGCGTGGTGGTGGTCGTCGCGCCTGGTGTTGTGCCCGGCGTGGTGGGGGCGAGACCGGGCGTGGCGTTCTTGTTGTTGAGCGCGCTGGCGGCCGCGATCTGGCTCTGCAGCGTCGAGATGGTCGCCGACGCCTGCGCCTGCTGCTTCTGCAGGCCCGAGATCGACTGCTGGAGCTGGGCGATCGAGGCGTTCAGCGCGTTCTGTGTGTCCTTGCTGTTCTTGCTCACGGCCCCCTGCAGCGAGTTCACCCGGCTCGTCAAGGCGTCGAGATCGGACTTCTTGGCGCCTTCGGAGTTCGTGGTGAGGCCGAAGTAGAGCGCCACGCCCGCCGCGGCCAGCGCGAGCAGGAGGGCTAGTCCGCCGAAGTAGGTGATCCGCGCCTGCTTGCGCTCGATCTCCGCCATCCAGCCCTGCAGGCCCTCGATGCGCTCCTGCAGGTTGGGCTCCGGCGTCTTCGCGCCCTCGGTCGGCTTGGCAGCGGTCGACCCGGCCGCGGTCGGCTGCCCCTCCTTCGTCGCAGGCTCGGCCCCGTCTCCGGGCTTGGTCGCGGTCGTGGGTGTGGCCGCCGCAGCCGGCTTGGTCACCGTGGTTTCCTCGGCCGCGGCGCGCGAGGCGCGACCTGGCACGGTGACGCGCGGCATCGTGATCCGCGGCATGCGGGGCATCAGCGGCCTGCCTGGCATGCGCGAATCCTAGACCGGGACCGCCTGACGGGACCCCGGTGGCCGACTCCCCGTACCATTTCGCGTCCCGTCAACCCACCGTCCCACCGTAGGAGGCGCAAATGCCCGAAGCAGTGATCGTCGACACCATTCGCACGCCCATCGGCCGCGCCTTCAAGGGCTCGCTGGCCCAGCTTCGCCCGGACGAGATGGGCGCCTACGTGATCGACCAGCTGCTCGAGCGCAACCCCGACGTCGATCCCGCATCGATCGAGGACGTCTTCTGCGGCTGCGGCATGCCGCAGGGCCTCCAGGCCTTCAACATCGCCCGGATCATGGTGCTGCTCTCGGAGAAGCTGCCCGAGACCGTCAACGGCGTGACCATGTCGCGCTACTGCGCCTCGAGCCTGGATTCGATCAGGCACGCGGCGAACGCCGTCCGCGCCGGGCAGGGCGATACCTACATCGCCGCGGGGGTGGAGTGGGTGAGCCGCTACAACGAGCGCACCGAGCCCGCGGGTGCCGCTGATCAGAACGAGAACCTTCAGGGCAACGACGGGCAGCCGAACGCCTATATCGAGATGGGTCTCACGGCCGTCAACGTGGCGAAGAAGTACGAGGTCAGCCGCGCCGACATGGACAAGTACGCGCAGCGCTCACAGGAGCTGGCCGTGAGGTCCCAGGAGGACGGCTTCTTCGACCGCGAGATCGTGCCGGTCAAGCTGCCCGACGGCAATGAGGTCGCCAAGGATGACGGTCCCCGGCCGAGCTCGACGCTCGAGAAGCTCTCCGAGCTGCCCGAGGCGTTCGACGGCGGTGGCGGCATCACCGCCGGCAACTCGTGCCCGCTCAACGATGGTGCCGCCGCGGTGCTGGTGATGTCCGAGGATCGCGCCAAGGAGCTCGGCCTCGAGCCCCGGGTGAGGCTCGGCGCCGCCGCCACGCACGGCAATGAGCCCGAGTACATGGGCGTCGCGCCGATCGGGGCGATCAAGAAGGTGCTCGACCGCGCCGGGATGACCATGAACGACGTCGACACGGTCGAGCTCAACGAGGCCTTCGCCGCCCAGGTGATCCCGATCATGGCCGAGTGCGACATCCCGCTGGAGAAGCTCAACACCCATGGCGGGGCAATCGCCCTCGGCCACCCGTTCGGCATGACCGGCGCCCGCATCATGGGCACGCTGATCAACGCGATGGAGACCGACGACCATCAGGTCGGCCTCGAGACGATGTGTGTCGCCGGCGGCCAGGGCGAGGCGATGATCGTCGAGCGGCTGAACTAGGCGCCTCGAAATAGGGTGGCTCCCGCATGCAGCTGGTGCCGATCGCCATCAGCGCGGGGTACGCCTCCGGCCTGAACGCCTACGGGACGGTGTTCATGCTGGGGTTGCTCGGGCGAGTGGGGTTCGGGGAGGTGCCGGACGACCTGACCACGACCCCGGTCCTGATCGCGGCGGGCGTGATGTTCGCGATCGAGTTCGTCACCGACAAGGTGCCGCTCCTCGACAGCACCTGGGACGTTCTCCACACCGCGATCCGGCCGGCGATCGGCAGCCTGATCGGCGTTTCGTTCGCCGACCTCGACCGGGCGACCGGCATCGAAACGGTTGCGGTTGGGGGGGCCGGCGGAACCACCGCGCTGGTCAGCCACGGGCTCAAGGCGGGGATCCGCCTCGGCGTCAATGCGTCACCCGAGCCGTTCTCCAACGTCCTCATCAGCCTGATCGAGGACGGCCTGATGGCCGTAGTCATCGCCCTGGCCCTGAAGGAGCCCTACATCGCGCTCGCCGTGGTGATCGTGCTGATCGCGATCGGGATCTCCCTCGTGCTCTACCTGCGCAAGCGGATCAAGCTGGCGCTCGAGCGACGAAGGGAGCGGCGCCGGCAGCGCGCGGCGGCCGCGACGGACCCATAGCTTCAACTGGTCGCGGCACGAGGAGATTCGGGCGGGTACGGCCTCGCAGGCTGGGGGTAGATCCGAGACCGTCCCGCCCGAAACTCCTCCTTAGGCAGTGCCGGTGGCTTGGTGGTCGTCTCACCCTGGAAGCCGCACTTCTTGCCCTTCGTGTTCGGGGCCGGCTTCTTCGGGTGCTTCTTCGCCTGCTTGGCCGGACAGGGCTTGTCGCCGTTCGGAACGCCGCCCTTGTCGGCGGAGCTCACGACCGGGAATGCCGCGGCAATGCCGAGACAGGTCGCGAACGCAGCCAGCTTGCGGGTCCTCAGCTTCATGTCCTGATCACCTCCGTTGGCTTTCTTTGGGCTCTACTTCAACCAGCAGAGCGACGGAGTCGCCGAAAGGGTTACGGCCGACGCTGAAGCCCTAGGCGCGCAATCCCTCGACGAGCTGGATCAGTGCCCGTTCGACCTCGTCCCGGGCCTCGCGGGGCTGCTCGGCATGGGCGATCACGAACGCCGCCTCGGAGAGGGCGGCGACGAATAGATGCGCCATCGGCTCGACTGCGATCGGCCGCAGGACGCCGGCGTCGACCGCGCTCTGGAGGGCGGCCCGCGTCAGCCCGAGACCGTGGCGGTTGTCGATCTCGCGCCACTCTTCCCAGCCGAGGACGGCGGGCGCGTCGGTGAGGGAGATCTGCTTCACCGCCGGCTCCTCGCAGGCATCGAGGAACGAGCGCATTCCAGCGATCATCAGCTCCCACGGGTCATCGCTCGCGTTCATCTGGGCGCCGATTCGCTCCATCAGCTCCTCCTCGACCCGCTCGAAGGCCGCGCGGAAGAGGTCGCGCTTGTCGGCGAAGTGGTGGTAGAGCGCCCCGCGGGTGACCTTGGCGCGGGCGACGATCTCCTCGGTGCCGACCCCGGCGTAGCCGCGCTCGGTGAACAGCTCGAGCGCCGCCTGCACGAGGGCATCGCGGGTCGCCTGCGCCTCGGCCTGGCGACGGCCGGCGCGCCGAGTGGTGGAGGCAGTTGACATACAGCCTGCAGGTTAAGGCCGCGATCCGCCCGTAACCCCAGGGCCGCGCCCGGCGCTTTCAGGGCAGACCGTGTTCAGCCACAGGGAAGGGAAGACGATGCGAAAGCTCTGCAGCACGATCGTGATTGGTCTGCTCGCGACCTCTCTGGCGATTGCCGCTACGGCGATCGCGAAGGGCCCGAAGTCGCCGAAGCAGGCGACGGGATCGGTTTCGGTCGTGGCCACGCCGAGCACGCTGGGCAGCGCCGACGCGGCGACGACTGTGACCGGCAACCTGAAGTCGAACTCCGGCTGCCGCAAGGATCGGATCGTCCGGTTCGCCTACAGCGGGCTACCGGCGGGACAGCTCAACTCGCCCCGACCGCGGAGACCCGCTCGAACGGCGACTTCACCGCCGTCCTGCCTCGGCCGACCGACGCCGCGCCCGCGACGGTCACCCTCCAGGTGAGCGTCGATCAGGCGGATCGGAAGGTCGGCTCCAAGAAGAAGGGCAAGAAGTCGAAGAAGGGCAGGAAGATCATCTGCCTCGCGACGAGCGGTCAGACGACGTTGACCCTCGTCCCATAGAGCTCCACTCGACGGCCAGGCGCGAGCGATCGGCCGACGGCGGATCGCTCGCGCCCGCTACGTTCGCGGGTGTGAGCGAGGAGAGCTTCAAGGACCTCCTCACGGCCGCAAGGGCCGGAGACGAGCGAGCCTGGAAGGAGATCTTCGACCGGCTGGCTCCCCTGGTTCTGGGGTACCTTCGGGCGAACGGGGCCCCGGATCCCGAGGACACCCTGGGCGAGACGTTCCTCCAGGTGGCGCGCGACATCTCCAGGTTCGATGGGGATGAATCCGGGTTTCGCGCCTGGGTCTTCACGATCGCCCACCACCGGCTGATCGACGCTCGGCGGTACTCGGCGCGCCGGCCGGTCGAACTCTCCGCGGAGCCGCCCGAGCCGCGGAAGCGGGCGGATGACGCCGCGGAGGAGGCGCTCGAGCGGATCGGATTGGGCCGGGTCCGGGAAATCCTCGCCGCGATCTCCGACGATCAGCGCGCGGTGCTGTTGCTGCGCTTCGTCGGGGACATGAGCATCGAGGACGTCGCCAAGGCGCTCGACAAGCGCCCAGGCGCCGTAAAGGCTCTTCAGCGACGCGGGCTTGCCGCGGCGAAGCGGCAGCTGGCCCGGAAGGGGGTTTCTCGATGAGCAACAACGGCGCTTATCCGGATGAGATGAGCGAAATCAGCCTGTTCACGGATGCGCTGCGCGCCGCGGTTCCGAGCCGGCCTGACCCAGAGGTCGAGAGGCTGCTCGTCCCGCGCCTCGCGGCGACCGCCCGTACCTCGACGATCGAGGCGGAGACCGTCGCGATGCGCCGCGGCACCGCGCCGGTGGCCCGCGTCGGCGTGCGACCCCGGCCGCGACGCGCGCTGCTGGCCAGGGTTGGGATCGCGATCGTGTTGGTCCCACTTGTCCTCGCCGGATTGGCGTTCGCCGGAGTCAAGGTCCCGAGCCCAGCGAGGGACGCGTTTGACTCGGTTGGGATCACGCTCCCGAACCAGCGCTCCGACCACAGCCAGAAGCCGACCACCACGACGAGCACCCCTGCGGATCACCAAGCCGCCGGCAACGAGGTCTCGAGCGCCGCCCACGCCAAGTCCAAGGGAAAGAGCGGGAACTCCGATGCCGCGCATGAGCATGCGCGCAAGCAGCACCAGAAGGCCAATGGCGAGGCGAAGGGCCACGACCATGGCAAGGCCGTCGGGCTGAACGGATCGACGCCTCCGGGTCAAGCGAAGACCCCGCCCGGACAGGCGAAGACCCCGCCCGGCCAGGCGAAGCAGACCCAGTCCGGGCGGACGAAGACCCCGCCCGGCCAGGCGAAGACCCCGCCCGGGCAGGCGAAGGTCCCCCCGGGACACTCGAAGTAGGGAGCCAATAGGCTCTCCCCTCCAGGGATGGAGGAGAAGGGATGAGGTCTCGCGCACGAGCGCTCTTGGGGCTGGCCGGACTGGCCCTGCTGATGAGCATGATGGCCGCCGGACCCGCGGCGGCCCGGGATCGCCTGATCACGGTGCCGACGCCGCCCGAACCGGGCCCCGCCCAGTTCAACCAGGTCACGGTGCACCAGTTCGGGCCGAAGTCGGCGAAGCGCGTGCTCGTGCTGATGCCCGGGACTCAGGGCGGCGCCGGTGACTTCACCCTGGATGCGCGATACCTGGTGAAGCGCGTCCCCGGGCTCCAGGTCTGGGCCATCGACCGCCGCACGCAGGCACTCGAGGACACCGCCACCTTCGCCGCCGCCGAGGCCGGGCAGATCCCGCCCCAGCAGGCGTTCGACTACTACCTGAACTTCGGCGGCTTCCACTTCCGCGGCGCCAACGAGGATCCCTACGCCCGCGAGTGGGGGATGGCGGTTGCCCTCAACGACGCCCGAGCAGTGGTCCGGCGGGCGCGAGCGCACGGCCGCCGGCAGGTCGTGCTCGGCGGGCACTCGCTCGGCGCCTCCCTGACCGTGGCCTACGCGGCCTGGGACTTCAACGGCCGCCCCGGCTACAAGGATCTCGCCGGCCTCGTCCTGATGGATGGCGGGTTGCTCGGCAGCTTCGACGCCTACGACCTCGCCCAGGCCCAGCAGGCGGTCGCCGGCCTGCAGACCGGCAGCCCGTTCCTCGACCTGCTCGGGATCGGCATCCCGGAGGCGGCGGGGCTGTTCGCGGAGATCGGCGGTCTCTACGCCGAGAAGGCCCCGACCGCATCGGCCACGACCCTGCAGAGCTACCCGCTCCTGCCGCCCGAGTTCAACCCGCCGTTCCCGGTGACCAATCGGGGTCTCTTCGGCTACGCCTTCGACCGCGACACCTCGCCGGCCTCGCTCGGGCTGCTCCACATCAACGCGGGCGGCCTGGCGGCGACCGGCGACCCGCGCGACTGGGTCGACGGCGGGGTGACGCCGGTCAGCCGCCTGGCCGAGACCTTCGGCCAGGAGCCGACGAACGCCGTCGAGTGGTACTTCCCGCAGCGGCTGACGATCGACACCAACGGCGCGGACCAGATGGCCGCGAACGACGTGGGGAACTTCCTCGGGCTGAGGCTCTTCCACACCCGGAAGGTGAACCTGCCTCTCTACGCGATCGCCACCGACCTGGCGGGAGCCCACGTCCTCGACGGCGCGCGCAACTTCATTCGCCGGGCACGCACCACGCGGCGGCAGTCGATGCTCGTCAACCGCAACCCGCTGATGAGCCACCTGGATCCGCTGACGGCCGCGCCAAAGACCAACGCGTTCCTGAAGACCGTCGTTCCATTCCTTGACAAGAAGGTCTTCGGCGAGAAGCACAAGCGCTCCAGGATCAACGGCGGCCACAAACACCGCCGCCGAACCTAGTCCTCGAACAGCGCGTAGCCGTAGGAGCCGCGCTTGTAGGCCAGCTTCGCGATCGCGGTCATCCGCTCGTCGTCGTTGGACTCCACCTGGTCGAACCGGCTCTCGACCCGGCCCGCGGCACGCCTGCAGAAGGTGTCGGCGATGAAGCGCTCCTGGCCCGAGGGCTCGACGCCCTGGTCTTCGAAGATGTCGGTGACTCGCGAGAGCACGGCGATCTGCCCGTAGATGTCGGCGATGTTGTCGGCGAGCCGCTTCTGCTGGAACTGCCGTCCCGACGATGTCCTTGCGGTGCTCGCGGAGGAGCTTCTCGGTGACGCCGGCCAGGCGCTTGACCTGATCGGAGACCGCATCCGCGTGCTCGGAGAGCTCCTCGTGCGCCTTGGTGACCTTGTCGGGCCGGACCTCGCGCTGGATCCGATCCGAGGCGAAGTCGATCAGGACGCCGATCGAGCCGATCGGGTCGCTCAGCTCGATCTCGGAGAGGCCTTCGAGCTTCTCGCCGACGGGCTTGATGCCGCCCAGGGCGATGAACGCCCGCATGACGTCGTTGGCTCCCTCGAAGATCGGATAGATGCGCGTGTCGCGGAGCACCTTCTCGTACGGCTGGTCCCGCATGTACCCCTCGCCCCCGGCGAGCTGCAGGGCGCGATTGGCCGCGTACCAGAGGAACTCCGTCCCGGAGACCTTGCAGATCGCCGACTCGAGCGAGTAGTCGGGCACGCCGGCGTCGACCAGCCCGCAGGTCAGATAGGTCATGGACTCGAGGCCGAACAGGTAGGAGACCATCCAGCCGATCTTGTCCTGGACCAGCTCGAAGTCGGCCAGCGGCTGGCCGAACTGTCGGCGCTCCTTGACGTGCTCGATCGCGAGGTCGAGCAGCTTCTTGGCGCCGCCCACAGATCCAGTGCCGAGGCCGATACGGCCGTTGTTGAGGACCTGCATCGCCACCCGGAAGCCCTGGCCCGGCTCGCCGAGCACGTTCTCCGGCGGCACCCGGACGTCGTTGAAGTAGAGCCGGCGCAGGTCGTTGGCCTGCAGGCCCATCGTGTCGTAGCGCTCGCCCACCTCGAGCCCGTCCATGCCCTTCTCGAGGATCAGGGCGATGTGCTTGTCCTCGCCGTCGACCTCGGCGCGCGCGAAGGTCGTGATCACGTCGGCGCGCGAGCCGTTGCCGATGTAGCGCTTCTCACCGTTCAGGACCCAGGAGCCGTCGGGCTGCTCGACCGCACGCGAGTGCAGGTGGTAGGCGTCCGATCCGGCCTCCGGCTCCGTGAGGGCGAAGGCCGCGAGCTTGCGGCCGGTGGCGAGGTCCGGGAGGAAACGCTCCTTCTGGTCGTCGGTGCCGAACAGCGAGATGCCCTTGAAGCCGATCGACTGGTGGACGCCGAGAACGATCGCGAGCGTGGCGTCGATCTGGCCGACTGTCTCGAAGACCCTGGCGTAGCCGGTCTGGGAGAGGCCCTGTCCGCCGTACTCGGGGTCGACGTAGAGGCCGAGGGCGCCGATCTCGCCCAGGTCGCGGAGCACCTGGTCGGGGATCCAGCGCTCCTCCTCGGCCCGCCTCGGGTCGTAGTTCTCGGCGCAGTACTCGCGGATCCGGGCGTTCAGATCACGGATGCGGTCCTGCTCGTCGCGGTCGGTCTGCGGCCAGGGGAAGACGAGCTCCTCGTGGATCTCACCGAGAAAGAGCGACTTCGCGAACGAGGAGACGCCCTCCTCGGCCTCCGCCTTCCGCGGGATCGCTTCGCGGACCGCCACGTTGTGAGACTACCCAGCCATGCGCCGACCGCTCGCCATCGCCGCCGCCCTGGTCGTCGTGCTGACGGGCTGCGGCGGCTCCGACCACGAGCCGGTCAATCCCGAGCGAATGCTGGACCAGGCGGCCCGGCACCCGATCTCGAGCGCGGACGTCGAGATCGAGGCGCGCCTGCGCGTCCTCGGGGTCGAGCGGCTCTCGCAGCCGATTCGCGCGCGCTTCGAGGGGCCGTACGTGAGCGGCGGGGCGGAGCGGATCCCGAGCGTCGACTGGCGGTTCTCGGCCAGCGCGCTCGGCTTCCCGGTCGGCGGCCGCCTGGTCTCGACCGGCGACAACGCGTTCCTGACGGTCTACGGCGATCAGTACGAGGTCGGGCGGGCGCCGGTCGCCGCCGCGAACGAGCGCCTCGCCGGATCGGGCGGGCTGCACCTGGACCTGCGCCGCTGGCTCGGGCCCTCGCATGTCATCGGCGAGGACAGCGCCGGGGGAGCCGACTGTGAGCGGATCGCAGCCCCGCTGCGAGGGGATGCGGCGACCGAGGATCTGGCTCCACTCGCGGGTGCGCTCGGGCTTCCGCAGCCGCTCGCCGTCTCCGGCCGGGCTACGGCCTGCGTCGGGTATGACGACCGCGTCCTCCACGAGCTCGAGCTGGACGCCGCCCTCGGCATCCCGGCGGCGGACCGCGCCCAGCTCGCCGGGGCGTCCGGCGCGCTCCTCCGGGCGGACATCGTCTTCAGCGACGTGGGGGAGCAGCAGGAGATCGAGGCCCCGTCCGGCTCCCTCCGCCCGATCCGTGACCTGTTCCTCACCCTCAACGACCTCGCGGGTTGAGCAACGGCTGAAGGCGATATTGCCGCTCCCAGTCCGCTGATCCCCTTAGGCTGCGCGCATGGAATCCGGAGGGAGAAGTCCAGACGAACGTCGCGCTGCCGCCGAAGCACGGGCTCGAGCCCGTCAGGGCGAGCCGGCGACCGGCGACGAGGAGCTGCTCGAGGGCACTGGCCCGCGCGAGCCGGAGGGAGAGGTGGCCCGCCACTACGGTGGCGGCGACGTCTACATGCGGCGCAGGCTGATCGCGCTCGGCGCGGTGATCGTCCTGATCGTCGTGATCTTCCTGCTCGTCGGCGGCTGCTGACGCTCGACTAGTCGGGTCGCGTCGGCGCGCGCCCTCGCATTCAGTCGTCCGCCTCGTCGGCGATCAGCTTCGCCAGCGCCAGCGACGAGGTCGCGGCGGGGGACGGAGCGTTGCGCACGTGCAGGGCGCGCTCCGTCCGGTGGACGACGAAGTCGTCAACCAGGCGCCCATGGCGGTCGACCGCCTGGGCGCGGATGCCCGAGGGGCCCGGCAGGACGTCGGCGACTTCGAGCTCCGGGACGAAGCGGCGCAGGTCGGCGACGAACGCGCGGCGGCTGGAGGCGTGCCGAAGCTCGGTGAGGCCGGTGCGCCAGAAGCGGCGGACCAGCCGCCAGGTCCCGGGCCAGCTGAGGTTGTCGGCCAGATCTCGCCGGCGGAGCCGGCCGAGCCGGTAGGCGTCGCGCGCCCCCACCATCAGCGCCGAGGGACCGAGCAGGACCTCGCCGTCGATTCCACGGGTCAGGTGTCCGCCGAGAAAGGGCAGCTCGGGATCGGGCACGGGATAGATGCTGGCCCGGACCAGCTCGCGGCGCTCGGAGCGAAGCCGCAGATAGGCGCCCCGGAAGGGAACGATCCGCGGCTCGGCGGGTGCGCCCGCCGCGATCGCCAGGCGGTCGCTCCAGGCTCCGGCGCAGCCGATCGCGAAGCCGGCCTCGGTCGTCCCGCCGCTGTGGCTGACCGCGACCGTTGCGCCCCGGGGGGTGAGGCCTCTGACCTCGCATCCGGTCACGACCCCGCCGCCGGCGGCCTCGATGTCCGCCGCGAAGCCGGCGGCGACCCGCGCGAAGTCGACGACCCCGGTGGCCGGGGAGTGGAGCGCGGCGATGCCGCGAGCGTGCGGCTCGATCTCCGCGATCTGGTCCGGTCCGATCCGGCGCAGGCCCGGGACCTCGTTCGCGCGCCCCCGCCGCTCGAGCTCGTCGAGCCGCGACAGCTCCGCCTCCTCGGTGGCGATGATCAGCTTGCCGTTGCGCCTGGTCTCGATGCCCGCCTCCTCGCAGTAGGCGTAGAGCAGGCGGGCGCCCTCGACGCAGAGCCTGGCCTTCAGCGAGCCCGGCGCGTAGTAGATGCCGGCGTGGATGACTCCGCTCGAGTGCGAGGTCTGGTGGGCGGCGAGCCTGTTCTCGCGCTCCAGGACCCAGATGCTCGCCTCCGGGTGGCGCGCGAGCATCTCCCTCGCCACGGCGAGACCGAGGATGCCGCCGCCGATCACGACGAAGTCGCAGGTGCGCGGCGGCTCGCTCATTCGGCCCAGACTACGGCGGCACTAGGATCGCGGCGTGGCTCTGCCCCTGAAGCCCCCGATCAAGCCGCAGCTGGCGCTCTCTCGCAAGGTGCTGCCGGAGGGGGAGGAGTGGGTGTACGAGCCGAAGTACGACGGCTTTCGCGCGATCGCTTACGTCGACGGCGACGACGTGTACCTGCAGTCGCGCGGCGGCAAGCCGCTGCGGCGCTACTTCCCGGAGGTGCAGTTCCCCGCCGGCCGTTACGTCGCCGACGGCGAGCTGGTCATCCTCGATGAGGACGGCCACGAGGCGTTCGACGCGCTCCAGAACCGGCTCCACCCCGCGGAGTCGCGGGTGCGGATGCTGGCCGAGCAGACGCCGGCCCTGTTCCGCGCCTTCGACCTGCTCGCAGTCGACCGGCGCAAGCTGACCGGCAAGCCTTTCACCGAGCGGCGCGCGGAGCTGGAGAAGCTGATCGCCGATGCGCCGGGCCGCAAGAAGTCCGCCTCGGGTTCGGTCGAGGTCACGCCTCTCTACAAGACCGCGAAGAGCGCCGAGCCGTTGCTGCTGAGTGGAGAGGGCGTGATCGCGAAGGAGCTCGACGCGATCTACAAGCCCGGCGAGCGCAAGGGCATGGTCAAGGTGAAGCGCGTGCGGACGATCGACTGCGTCGTGATGGGCTGGAGGCCCGGAAAGCACGAGGGCACCGTGGGCTCGCTGATCCTCGGCCTCTACGAGAAGGGCAAGCTGCGGCCGATCGGCCACACCAGCGGCCTCAAGGCGAAGGAGAAGAAGGAGCTGGTGAAGACGCTGAAGCCGTACGAGACCGGGGACAAGGGCTCGGGCGATCCGAGCCGCTGGGATGCCGACCGCGAGCTCGAGTGGTTCTCGCTCCGCCCCGAGCTCGTCGTCGAGGTGACCTACGACCACACGAGCGGAGGGCGCATCCGCCACGGCTCGAAGATCGTCCGCTGGCGCGAGGACAAGGCGCCGAAGGACTGCAAGATCGACCAGCTCGTCTAGGGCTGTCCGCCGCCGACCGTGCGGCGTTGCCTCAGGGCGAAACGGCCTGGAGGATGTAGGGCCAGACGTAGACCTCCCAGGTCGCAGCGACGACCAGCATCGGGATCGCCATCGCCACGGTGACAAAGGTCGCGGCGAGCAGCTGGTCCCATTCACCCTGGCGACTGGCGATCGTCCAGGCGGCGAGCGGGAGGAAGACGGCGGTGAGTTCGAGCAGGGCGTGGGGGAGAGCGGTGAGGACGAGGAGTGGCGCGGAGATGTGCTCGTCCCAGGCGATCGTCGCGCCGACGAGCCCGAGGCCCAGGGTTTGAGTCAGAAGCGAGAAGCAGGTCACGCCGATCACCCACCCGAACGCGATTGGCCGGGCCTTCTCATGGATCCGCCGCTTGATGCCCGTCTTGGTGCTCGCGGTCAGCGGCAGCGTGGCGCCGGCGATGAAGCCGGCGACGCAGGCGAACGCGTGGAGGGCCAGTACCAGGGAGTTTCGGCCCAGCACCTCGAGGACGTCGATCGGCGCCGGGCCTCCCGGTGCGGTCGGGCCGTAGTGGAAGCCGTAGTCCGGCTTCGCCAGGGAGGCGGTGAGCGTCACGCCGCCGAGCAGAGCAACCGCGATCAGGAGCGCGCCCAGCAGCCAGGTGCGGAGCACCGGCCACGGATCGTCTCCCCAGCTCTCGAGGATCGAGCGCGTCCGCCGCATCCCGTGGACGAGCACGTACTGGTTCGCGTCCATGCGTCCACCCATCGGCTGGGCGGTCGCTGGGCTTTATGGAGAGAGCGAGAGCTGCCCGGTCACCCTGAGCCGGCTCGGGTGTTCTTCGCTCGGCTCGGCTGGACCCTTTTCGGCTCGCCCCGCTGCTTCGCGAAATGCGGCGGCCAGGGGGCGTCGCCGAGGCCGCCCTCCTCGTCCCGGCGAGCAAGGTCGAGCAGCTGATCGAGCGACCCGGCGTTTCGGTCGATATCCGCCGCCGGGTCACCCTTCTTGCTCAGCCGGTTCGGCACGGTGTCGAGGCGAAGCTCCCTCGGGTCGACGTTCGGCACCTCGGCCCACTCCACCGGGCAGCAGACCCGCGCATCCGGCACCGGCCGCACGGAGTAGCCCGCCGCGATCGTGCGGTCCCGCGCATTCTGGTTGTAGTCGACGAAGACGCCGTGGCGCTCCTCCTTCCACCACTTGCTGGTGGCGTTCCGCGGCAAGCGCCGCTCCACCTCGCGGGCGAGGGCCAGCGCGGCGCGGCGCACGTCGATGTAGTCCCAGCGAGGCTCGATCCGGACGTTGACGTGGATCCCGCGCGAGCCCGAGGTCTTCGGATAGCCGACCAGGCCGTGCTCGTCGAGCACGTCCTTGACGCACATCGCGACCTTGCGGACCGTGTTCCAGCGCACCCCCGGCGTCGGGTCGAGGTCGACGCGCAGCTCGTCGGGGCAATCGAGGTCTGACCTGCGAACCGGGTGCGGGTTGAAGTCGACGACACCGAGATTGACCGCCCACACCAGGTGCGCCGCATCGTTGACGACGAGCTCGGTCGCGCTACGCCCGCTCGGGAAGGTGAACGTCGCGGTCTGCAACCAACTCGGCGCTCCCTTCGGAACCCGCTTCTGGAAGAAGAACTCGCCGCCGATCCCATCGACGAACCGCTTCATCGTCCCGGGCCGCTCTCGCAGCTGGTTGACCGCCGCCTCCTGGACGGCGAGGTAGTACTCGGCCAGGTCGAGCTTGGTGAACCCAGGCTTGGGGAAGAAGACCTTGTCGGGGCTGGAGAGCTTCACCTCGCGGCCCGCGGCCTCGATCGTCGTGTATTTCGACTTCGCCACCGTCGTGGACATCTTCGCTACTAGGACCGGCAATGCGAACCCGAATCATCGGCGCTGATTGAATCCGCGCATCGAAACGCTCGAGACACTGACCTACGAGGTGACCGGGCGCATCGCGCGCATCACCCTCAACCGCCCGGAGCGCGGCAACGGCATCACGCTCGAGATGCCCCGCGAGCTGGCGAACTGTGTGGAACGGGCGAATCTCGATCCCGAGGTCCGCGTGATCGCGCTGGCCGGCAACGGCTCGGGCTTCTGCGGAGGCTATGACCTGGTCGGCTCCGCGGAGGGGAACATGGAGGGCATCGCGCAGCCCGACGCGCCCGAGGGCTCGCCGCTCGACCCGATGGTCCAGGCTCGCAACCACGACCCGGATGGGACCTGGGACCCGGTTCTCGACTACCAGATGATGAGCCGCAACCTCCGCGGCTTCATGAGCCTCTTCCACTCGGACAAGCCGACCGTCACCAAGGTCCACGGCTACTGCGTGGCCGGCGGAACCGACATGGCGCTCTGCTCGGATCTGATCGTGGCCGAGGACCGGGCCAAGATCGGCTATCCGCCGGCCCGCGTCTGGGGGGTCCCGACGAGCGCCCTCTGGGCGTTCCGGGTCGGAGCAACCCGGGCCAAGCGGCTGCTCCTGACCGGCGACTCGATCGACGGCACCACGGCGGTCGAGTGGGGCCTGGCCGCCGAGGCCGCCTCCGCCGCCGAGCTCGACGAGCGCTTCGAGGCCCTGCTCGAGCGCATCGCCAACGTGCCGATCAACCAGCTCGTCATGCACAAGCTGCTGATCAATCAGGCCCTCTACGCGCAGGGTCTCCAGGCCACCCAGGAGCTGGGCGTCTTCTTCGATGGCATCGCCCGCCACACGCCCGAGGGCTTCGCGTTCCAGCAGCGCGCCGCCGAGGCAGGCTTCAAGGAGGCGGTCCGCGAGCGAGACGAGCCCTTCGGGGACTTCGGGCGGGGGACGTGAGCGAGCGCTACGACGCCATCGTGATCGGCGCCGGCGTGGCCGGCGAGGTCTGCGCCGAGGACCTCGCGGCCGGCGGGAATGAAGGTCGCGATCTGCGAGCGGGAGCTGGTCGCCGGCGAATGCGGCTACTGGGCCTGCGTTCCATCCAAGACGCTGCTGCGGCCCGGCGAGGTCCTCTCGGAGGCGAGGCAGGCGCCCGGCGCCCGCGAGGCGATCTCCGGGCCGATCAACGTGAGGGAGGCGCTGGCCTGGCGGGACTTCCAGGTATCCGACTGGGACGACTCCCACCAGGCGGAGAAGCTCACCGACAGCGGAGCCGAGCTCCGCCGGGGAGACGCGCGCATCAACGAGTCGGGCGACGTTGAGGTCGACGGGAAGCTGCTGGAGACCGAGAGGCTGATCATCGCCACCGGATCCGACCCCGCCATCCCGCCGATCGACGGGCTCGACGAGCTCGATGACGTCTGGACCAACCGGGAGGCCACTGCCCTGACCGAGATCCCGCAGCGCCTGATCGTTCTCGGCGGCGGGCCCGTCGGCGTCGAGCTCGGCCAGGCCCTCTCGCGCCTCGGTGCCGCCGTCGCGATCGCCGAGGGCGAGGACCGCCTGCTGCCGAACGAGGCGCCGGCGCTCGGCGAGGCGCTCGCCGAGGCTCTCGAGGCGGAGGGGATCGAGCTGCGGCTGGGGGTCAAGGCGAGCTCGGCGGACCGGCGCGGGGAGGGCTATTCGCTCTCCTTCGAGGACGGCTCGGAGCTCCGGGGCGAGAAGCTGCTGGTCGCGACCGGGCGCAAGCCGCGGGTCCACGGCTTCGGTCTCGACTCGGCCGGGATCGATCCCGACGCGGCCGCCAAGGGGATCGAGGTCGACGAGCGGATGCGCGCGGGCGACGGCGTCTGGGCGATCGGCGATGTCACCGGAATCTGGCCGT
The DNA here is from genome assembly GCA_963777575.1 of uncultured Solirubrobacterales bacterium. GTDB lineage: Bacteria > Actinomycetota > Thermoleophilia > Solirubrobacterales > 70-9 > DASUPK01. Next base: position 16,063 of record CAVZRH010000026.1, read on the forward strand.
TCACGCATGTCGGCAAGTACCAGGGACGCGTTGCGGCGGCCGACATCCTGGGCCGCGACGTCACCGCGGACTACCGCGCCGTTCCCCGCGTCGTCTTCACCGATCCGCAGATCGCCGCGGTCGGTGAACAGGACGGCCCTGCTTCGGGCACCGCCCAGCTCGATTCGATCTCCCGCGCCTCGACCTACAGCCGCGAATACGACAAGCACCCGGGATTCCTCACGGTCATCTCGGACGGCGAGAAGCTGATCGGTGCCCACGCGATGGGACCGGAGGCCGGGGAGTGGCTCCAGCAGGCCACCCTGGCGATCAAGGCGGAGGTGCCGGTCGAGGTCCTGCGACAGACGATCCAGCCCTATCCGACCTTCTCCGAGGCCTTCTTCTACGCGCTCAGCGATCTCTAGGTCTCGGGCGCGCGGACGCCACAGGTACTCTGCCGCGGCGATGAACTCCGAGATCAGCCCCGAGAACATCAAGCAGTGGCTGCCGGGGACGTTCCCCGGCGACATGGCGATCGAGCCGCTCGAGATCACCGACGAGGTCTCGACCGGACGGATGGTGATCGACAAGCGACACCTCCATCCCGGCGGCTTCGTGCACGGCGGGGTCTGGACGGCGCTCGGCGACTCGGTTGCCGCCTGGGCGACCTTCCGCGCCCTACCGCCCAATCACGACTTCACCACGATCGAGCTGAAGCTCAACGTCTTCGCCGCCGGCGTCCTCGGGGACGAGTTGATCTGCGAGGCACGGCCGCTGCACGTCGGGCGGAGCACCGCGGTGATCGAGGCGAAGATCCGAAAGGGCGAGAAACCCGTCGCGAACCTGATCGTCACCCAGTTCGTGCTGCCCGGCCGCGACCCGCGCGCCGAGCGGCCGGCCCCCGGCGACTATCCGCCGGGCGACTAGCGCTAGCCCGGCTGCTCGACCATCTCCGGCCGCAGCTTCTTCGCCTGCTCCGGGCCGAGACAGACGAACTGGCCGCTCGTCTCGATCACGATCAGTCCGACGTGCTGGAGGTCCGGAAAGCCGTGCTCGAGCGCGATGTCGACGAGCTCAGGCATGCTGATGGCCTCCTTGTTCATGTTCTTTCGGTCCGGCTTGCCGTTCCGCAGCAGGACGCTCGGCGTTCCCTCCAGGATGCGGCGTGCCCGCATGCTGCGGAACGTGAGGCGGACGAAGAGGTAGTTGGCTACGAACAACGTCGCGGCGCCGATCACGCCACCGGTGACCGAGTTGTCGTTGCCGATCAGCGCGTTCTGCAGCGCGTTCGACGCGAGCAGCAACACAGCCAGATCGAGCACGTTGATCTGGCTCAGCTCCCGCTTTCCACCGAGCCGCAGCGCGATCGCGAGAAAGATGAAGACGAGCAGGGAGCGAAGGATCTTCTCGTCGATCCCGAGATGGAGGTCGAACAGGCTGCCGCCGAGTGAGCTGAGCGGGAGGGCCATCCGCCCGGAGTTCGGCGGCGGAGTTCAGGGTCCTCTACGGAACCCGGTGGATCTCGAACAGGTTGGTGCCGACGCCCTGCGCCGGCAGCCCGGCCGTGATCGCCACCAGGTCGCCCGACTCCGCGATGCCCTGCTCCCGGGTGAGCGTGGCGCAGTCATCCAGCAGCTTGCGGATGCTGGTCCAGTCCTCGGCCTGGGCTGAGCTGATCCCGAAGAGCAGGTTCATTCGCCGCACCGTCTCGAGCCGCTGTGAGACCGCCAGCACCGGCACGCGCGGGCGATGCGCGGAGATCAGCCGAGCGGTGCGGCCGGAGGAGGTCGGGCAGACGATCGCCTTCAGGCCGAGCCGGTAGCAGGCCGCAACGGCCACCTGGGCGACCGTCTCCGCGATGTCGTGCTCGTGCTCCTCGACCCGAGTGAAGACCAGCTCCCCGTACTTGAGGTGCGGCTCGGTCACCCTCGCGATCCGATCCATCACCCGCACCGCCTCGACCGGGTGGTCGCCGATCGCCGTCTCCTCGGAGAGCATCACGGCATCGGAGCCGTCGTAGATCGCGTTGGCCACGTCGGTCACCTCGGCGCGGGTGGGCCGCGAGGCGCGCACCATCGTCGCCAGCATCTGGGTGGCGGTGATCGCCGGCTTCGAGGCGCGGCCCGCGAGCGCGATCAGCCGTTTCTGCGCACCCGGGACCTCCTCGATGGGCAGCTCAACACCGAGGTCGCCGCGGGCGATCATGATCCCGCTGCCCGCTTCCTCGATGATCTCGGGCGCTCGTTCGGCCGCCTGCGGCTTCTCGATCTTGGCGATCAGGGGAATGTCGGACCCGCGCTCCTTCAGCCGGGCCTCGACCTTCTGGAGGTCGGCCGGCCGGCGGACGAACGAGACCGCGAGCAGGTCGATCCCGTTGTCGCACGCGAAGTCGATCCAGGGCTCATCCGAGACTCGGGTATCCGGCAGGTCGGCGTCCGCGCCGGGCAGGTTCACCCCCTGATGGGAGCTCACCGCGCCCCCGGCCTCGATTTCGCAGACGACCTCGTTGCCGGAAACCGAGACGACGCGCATCCGCACCCGGCCATCAGCCAGAAACACCGGGTCGCCCTCATGGACCGCCCCCGAGAAGCCATCCCACTGCACCGTGAGCAGCTCCTCGTTGCCGGGCGTCCCGTTCGTCTCGCCGCGAAGCCTCACCGTCGAGCCGGAGTGGAGGACGGCGATGTCACCCTCCACGTCGCCTAGCCGCAGCTTGGGCCCCGGGAGGTCGCCGAGAATGCCCACCTCACGGCCCACCTCCTGGCTCGTCCGCCTGATCCGGCGCACCGTCTCGGCGTGCTCATCGGGCGTGCCGTGCGCGAAGTTGAGGCGGAAGACGTCGACTCCCGCCTCGAACAGCTGACGCAGAATCTCCGGGTCTCTGCTCGCGGGCCCGACGGTCGCGACGATCTTGGTGCGGCGGGCGATATGCAGGGGAGCACCGGCAGCCGCGACCTGTCCGGGGTCCGGGCTCGCCATCAGGACTGCCCCGAGGGGCGGGTCTGGGGAACTGGCCTCGCCGGGGCGGCTTTCATCGACGCCGTCACCGGTCCCGTCGGTGCCTGGTCGGGGCGCGGTGGACGCTCCTCGAGCTGCTCGATCACCGGGATGCGCCAGACGACGCTCGCGAGCACCAGGCCGGCGGCCGCGGAGAGCAGCGCCAGGAAGAGCTGGCCGCCGCCCATCGGGGTCAGGTCGAAGAACTCGCGGACCACCGGGACCGCCAGGACCAGCGCATAGACCGCGCCGAGCGCCGCCACCAGGGCCAGCATGTAGCTCTGGATCGCGATGTCCTCGCGGCCCGGGCCGCGCTCGAGCAGCAGGATGAAACAGAGGCCGAGCACCACCAGCGTCGTCGTCGCAGCCGTGCGGCCCGCCTCCAGTGAACCGCCGAAGACGGTGTCGACCAGGAAGAAGCTCGCCAGAGAGGCGGCGGCGATCGCCAGCCCGGCGGGCACCGCGAACGCCGCCAGCGCGCGGAGCAGCCGGCCTCTGTAGAGAGGCCCGTCGCTGGGGGCAAGGGCGAGCACGAACGACGGGACGCCGATGGTGATGAACGCGGCCACCGTCAGCTGCCGAGGCAGGAACGGGAAGGCCCACCCCGGCACCGCCACGACCAGGATCAGCGCGGCGGCATAGATCGTTTTCGTCACGTAGAGCCGGCCGAGCCGGTGGATGTTGCGGGCGATCCGGCGCCCCTCGGATACCGCCCGCGGTAGGCGGGAGAACTGGTCCTTGAGCAGGACGATGTCCGCGATCCCCTTGGTGATCTGGCTGCCCGATCCCATCGCGACCGCCATCCGCGCCTGCTTCAGGGCGGGGACGTCGTTGACCCCGTCTCCGATCATCGCCACGAACCGGCCGCGCTGCGCCAGCGCGGAGACCAGCGCCTTCTTCTGCTCCGGGCGAATGCGGCAGAAGATCGTGTTCTCCTCCGCGATCCTCCCCAGCTCCGTCCGATCCTCTGGCAGCTCATCACCGGTCACGACCCCGGCCGCCGCCGGGACGCCGACCGCCGAGGCGACCGCCGTCACCGTCTGCGGCGCATCGCCCGAGATCAGCTTCAGGTCCATCTCCTGGTCGCGCATGTAGGCGATTGTCTCCTCTGCGTCGGGTCGCAGCGTCTCCTCCAAGACGATCAAAGCAAGCGGGGTGACGGCCGGCGGGGGATCCGAGTACGGGTTGTCCGGGAGTCCGCCCGAGGCCCGCCCGAAGGCGACGACGCGGCGGCCGTTCCGCGTGTGCTCCTGGAGGCTCTTCTGGAGGGGCACGGGCAGCGACAGCGATCCCCGGGCCATCAGGACGTCGGGCGCGCCGAGCACGTAGGTCTCTCCGCGGCCCAGGGTGAGGCCGCTCCACTTCCACTCGGACGAGAATGGGACCTCGGCCCGGACCCGCTCGCCGGTCGCCTGGTACGTCTCCGCGATCGCCTCCAGGGTCCGGTTGCGCTCGCCGGAGCTGGCGGCGAAGCGAGCCAGGGCCTGCTGGGCGCCGCTCGCCTCCGAGGGGTCCGCGACGTCGACCGAGATCAGCTCGAGCTCGCCGGTCGTCAGCGTCCCGGTCTTGTCCACGCAGATCGTGTCGACCGCGGCGAGGGCCTCGGGCGCGCTCATCTGCTGGACCAGGGTGTCCAGCTTGGCGAGGCGGACCGCGGCGACCGCGAGCGTGACACTCATCAGCAGCACCAGGCCCTCGGGAATCAGCGTGATCAGCCCGGCGGTAGCGGTCTGCGCAGCGTCGTGGATCGGGGTGTGTCGCGCCTGCAGCGCGAAGATCAGGATGATCGCGAGGGGGATCATCAGCCAGGTGCTGGCCTTCAGCACCAGGTTGACCTCGTCCTGGAGAGGGGAGGGCGGGTGCCGGAACGCCCGCGCCTCGCCGGCCACCTTCTCCGCATAGCTGTCCTCGCGAACGGCGTCGACCTCGTAGTAGCCGGAGCCCGTGATGCAGAAGGAGCCCGAGAGCGCCCGCTGGCCACTCCGCTTGCGGACTCCATCGGCCTCGCCCGTGAGCATCGACTCGTCCAGGGTCAGACCGCGGCTCTCCGTCACCTCGCCGTCGGCTACCAGCTGGTCCCCCGGCTCGACCCGGATCCAGTCGCCCGGCACGACCTCGTCCGCGCGCAGCTCGACCAGCTGCCCGTCGCGCACCGCCTTCGCCTTCGGCGCCACCAGGAGGGCGAGGCTTTCCAGCGTCTCCTTGGCCTTCAACTCCTGGCGGATGCCGATGTAGCTGTTGATCACCGCGATGAAGCCGAAGAGCGCGTCGGCGAAGAGGCCGAGCGCGAGCATGATCACGAAGAAGACCGCGATGATCAGGTTGAAGAAGGTGAAGACGTTCCCGGCCACGATGCTCGCGACCGAGCGGCTCGAGCGGTCCTCGACCGGCCCGAGCTTGTGAAGCCGCTTCGCGGCCTCCTTGCCCGACAGCCCACCCGGATGACGCTGCTCACTCACCGCTCGCATTGTTAGCGAAGCGGGACGGCGTCACTGACCTGGAGGTTCACCCCAGAACCACTGATCGAAGGCCCGGACCGCTCCGCGGCGCAGTTTGCGCCGGCCGAAGTAGGCGAGTTCTTCGCCCCCTGCCCTCGCCGAACGGGCCGCGACGCCGGGCAGACCCGCTTCCCACGCCCGCATACCGATCGGCTGGCAGCGCCGCCAGGGAACGAGACGGCGCCGGCTGTCGAGCGGGTAGGTCTTCGGAAGGCCGAGATCGCGCAGCCCGGCGTCGGTGACCGCGTTGACGTAGCGGTCCTCGGGCACTCTCGTGCGCACCAGAACCGGCCCGGTCCGCAGGTCCTCGGGCCCGTACGGCTGTCCCTCGAGCTTTTGGAAGACGTACGCGCGGGCGACCGCGACCGACGAGGTCAGGTAGACGACCGGGAACGACTCCGGCGGGTTCCAGCGGCCACCGCGCTCCGCCGCGAACCTGCCGTCGAGCGGGTCGTCCCATTCCGGGTCGGCCACCCGCAGGTACGGTCCGGCCCTCCGGACAGTCCTCAATGCCCCACTAGACGGGTTGCGCCTCGGCTTCGCCTGCGGCGCACCCTCTCATACAGATACAGCCCAGTCGAAGGAGCGCCGGATCAGCGTCAGGAGCTCGTCCTCCCGGTCACGCTCGATCATTTCGAGCATCGAGAGCCCGCCGTAGGCGCCGGCCGGGCGCCGCGCGACACCGGGGATCCGCTCCGGCTTGAGCTGGTGGCCGAGCAGATCGCCGATCGCTGCCACGGTCGTGACCTTCGCCATTCGGTTCGAGGGGACGCCGCGCTCGCGCCACTGCCCGACGGCCTGGCGACTCACGCCGAAAAGGCGCCCGAGCTCGGTCTCGTTCAGCTCGAACGTCTGAGCGATCGGGTCGAGCAGCGTGGGAGTCAGGACGGGGCTCATGCCCCAATCCTAGCGCAAGCAATCCGCAAGCTCTACGCAGAGACCGTCTCGGACGCGCGCTCGCGCCAGTAGCTGACCGCGGCCTCCTGCTCGAGCCGCAGCCGGCGCGCCTCGAGAGCCTCTTCGTAGAAACCCTCCTCCTCGCGCTCGCGCTCCAGCTCGGCATAGCGCTCGAGCAGGTGCTCGGCCTGCTGCACGCGGTAGATCATCTGTTCCGCGGTCATGGAGGCTTAGTCGGCCACCAGGAGCCGGATCTTCACCCGAAAAATGACGACGGATGTCTGTCTAGGTTCGGCCCGCTGGCTCTAATCCAGCGTTCTCGGCGCCGACTGAACCCAGGTGAATCTGGTGATCAGGAGGATCACGATCGCGGTCCTGGCGGCGGCTCTGGCCGGGGCCGTGCTTGCCGTTCCCGCATCCTCGAACAGCGGCTCCGCGGCCGTCGCCAAGAAGAAGGCCAAGAAGTGCAAGAAGAAGGGGAAGAAGGGGAAGAAGGCCAAGAAGCGCAAGGGCTGCAAGGGCGGCATCGGCTCCTCCGGCTCCGGCCTCCCGGGCGAGGCCACGCCGTCCAGCCCCAAGCAGCCGAACTTTCCCCCGCCGCCACCGAACAACCCGGTCCTGCACGTGAGCAGCATCTCCGTCAGCGACGGCACGCTGCTGGGCGGCAACTCGACCAACGGCCTTGTGACCCTCGACGACGCCGCCGCCGCCGGCGGGCAGCAGGTGGACCTGCAGAGCGACACCGCACGGGTCTCCGTTCCCTCCTACGTGGTCGTCGCCCCGGGCCAGACGAACGCCAGCTTTCCGGTCACGACCACCTCGGGTGGACCCGTGATCGCGACCTTGACCGGCTCCATCGGGGCCAGCAACGCCACCACCCAGCTCAGCCTCGTGGACCACGCGAGCGTCTCGTCCGTGAAGCTCGAGCGCCAGTGCTTCACCTTCGGGCCGTTCTCGTCGAACCGCGTCTCGCTCGACGTGCCGGCGCCCGACGACACACTCGTGAGCCTGTCGAGCGACAGCGCCGCGCTGACGGTGCCGTCCGGCGTCACGGTCCCATTGGGCTCGATCAGCGCCTTCTTCTCGGTGAACGCCGTCTCCGCCTCCCCGGCGGCGACCGTGACCGCGACCCTCGGGAGCTCACAGGCGAGCGACACGGCGTCGGTCAGCTCGACCGACCCGGCGACCCATGCCGATGGCCTGACCGTGCATCCGGACACGGTCGTCGCCGGCGGCGGGTCCACGGGAACGGTCACGCTCGACTGCGAGGCTCCCCCGGGCGGCACCACGGTCACCCTTTCCTCTGCGGATCCAGGCGTGACCTTTGACTCAACGGGCTCCCAGAGCGCCACGGTCGACGTCCCTGAGGGTCAGCTGAGCGCGGACTTCACGATCAGCACCGACGGGGGTCTCGCGGACGGGCAGTACGACGTCTCCGCGACGGTGGGCGCCGACACGCCCGTCCACGCGACGATCACGATCGACTCGTCTCTCCCCACCTGACCCCGCCCGCCGCCCCGTTCGCGTAGGGTTGCGCGGGCATGGGTTTGAAGCTTGGACTCAACCTCGGCTACTGGGGGATCGGCCCTCAGGGCGACGATGCGACGGAGATCGTGCTCGCCGCCGAGCGCTTCGGCTACGACTCGGTCTGGGCGGCCGAGTCCTATGGCTCGGACGCGGTCAGCGTGCTCGCCTACCTGGCGGCGAAGACCGAGACGATCCAGCTCGGCGCGGCGATCCTGCAGGTCCCGGCCCGCCAGCCGGCCGCCGCGGCGATGGCGGGCGTGACGATCGACGCTCTCTCCGGAGGGCGGTTCATCTTCGGCTTCGGCCCGTCCGGGCCGCAGGTCTCCGAGGGCTGGTACGGCGTGCCCTACGAGAAGCCGTGGGGCCGCACCCGTGAATACGTCGAGATCGTCAAGCAGATCGTCGCCCGCGAGGGGCGTGTCGAGTACGAGGGCAAGCACTTCACGCTCCCGCTCACGGAGGGTGAGGGGGTGACGGGCCAGGGCAAGGCGCTGAAGCTGAACATCCACCCGATCCGCAACGAGATCCCGATCTACCTGGGAGCGATCGGGCGCAAGTCCGTCGAGCTCGCCGCCGAGGTCGCCGATGGCTGGATCCCGATCTTCTTCTCGGTCGACAAGTGGCAGGAGGCGTGGGGCGAGCACATCGAGGCCGGCCTCTCCAAGAGCGGCCGCTCGCGCGATGACCTTCAGGTCTCGCCGTCCGTGCAGGTCGCGATCGATGGTGACCTCGATGCCGCCCGCGCAATGGTCAAGGCGGGCCTACTGCTCTACCTCGGGGGGATGGGGTCGAAGAAGACCAACTTCTACGCCGACCTCACCCGGCGCTTCGGCTTCGCCGAGGTGGCCGACGAGGTCCAGTCGCTCTACCTCGACGGCAAGCGGGAGGAGGCCTACGCGGCGATCCCCGACGAGCTGGTCGACGCCACCGCGATGATCGGCACCGAGGAGGAGGTCGCTGAGCGCGTCAAGCGCTTCGCCGACGCCGGCGTCGACCGGATGATCGTCTCGCCCATGCATGGCAACGCCGAGCAGAACCTCGCCACGCTCGAGAAGCTCGCCGACATGGTCGGCGCGGGCTCCCCCGCCTAGCTGCGTGCCACAGGATCCAGTCGAAGTCCTCCGCGAGCAGTTCCGCGCCACGAACGACCGCGACTTCGAGCGCGCGATGACCTACTACGCCGACGACGTCGTGCTGGTGGTGGAGGAGGGATTCCTCAGCACCGGCGCGTTCGAGGGCCAGGAGGCCGTCGGGGAGTGGTTCGGTGACTGGTTTCGCGCCTTCGCGAGTGACTATCGCTTCACGATCGATGAGATCCGCGAGCTGGAGCCCGGACTCGTCTTCCTGATTGCGACCTACGGAGGCACGGGGCGTACCAGCGGTGCGGAGGTGAGCGACCGGCGTGCCTATCTCTACCGCGTGGAGGACGGAAAGATCACGCGGGTCCAGCTATTCCTCACACCCGAAAGCGCCACGGAGGCCGCATCGCTGCCGGAGTGGTCGGGAGCCCAAACCGACTAGATTGCCGCCCCTGAATCCCCGCAGGGGGCGTGAATCGTCCGCATGAAGATCGGAGTCCCAAAGGAGACCGCAGAGGGAGAGCGCCGTGTGGCGCTGGTCCCCGACGTGGTCAAGGCCCTCACCGCAGAGGAGATCGAGGTCGCGGTCGAGGCCGGGGCGGGGGAGGGCGCCTCGCACCCCGACTCCGAGTACACCGACGCCGGCGCGAAGGTCGGCGAGGACGTCTGGGGCGCCGACGTCGTCCTCAAGGTCACCCCGCCGACCGCTGAGGAGGTCGGGCGGTTGAAGCAGGGCCAGATCCTGATCGGCTTCCTCGAGCCGCTCACCAACCCGGACCTCGCCAAGTCGCTGGCCGGCGCGGGCGTCACCAGCTTCGCGATGGAGGCGATCCCGCGGATCACCCGCGCGCAGTCGATGGACGCGCTCTCCTCGCAGGCCAACCTCGGCGGCTACATGTCGGTTCTGATCGCCGCGCGCGAGTCCGGAAAGCTCTTCCCGATGATGACCACGGCCGCCGGGACGGTGCCGCCGGCCAAGGTCCTGGTCCTCGGCGCCGGCGTCGCGGGCCTGCAGGCGATCGCTACCGCCAAGCGCCTCGGCGGAATCGTCACCGGCTTCGACGTCCGCTCGGTCGTCAAGGAGCAGGTCCAGTCCCTGGGCGGCCGCTTCCTCGAGGTCGAGGCGGTCAAGGACGCCGAGGGCGAGGGCGGCTACGCGCGCCCGCTCACCGACGAGGAGAACGAAAAGCTTCGCCAGGAGCTCGGCGAGGCCGCCAAGCGACAGGACGTGATCATCACGACCGCCCAGATCCCCGGGCGGCCCGCCCCGCGGCTGATCACAGCCGAGGCGGTGAAGCAGATGCAGCCCGGCTCCGTGATCGTCGATCTCGCCGCCGACACCGGCGGCAACGTCGAGGGCTCGAGGCCGGGGGAGACCGTCGAGGAGGACGGCGTCAAGATCATCGGCCCCGCCAACCTGCCCAGCCAGATGGCCGGCAACGCCTCGGCGCTCTACGCCAAGAACCTGCAGAACCTGGTCGAGCTCCTGATCGACGACGAGGGCAACCTGAAGGTCGACACCGAGGACGAGGTCATCGCCGGAGCACTGCTCACCAAAGACGGCGAGATCGTCAACGAGCGAGCCAAGGAGGCCGCCAACCAATGAGCCTGATGACGGAAATCACGATCTTTGTCCTCGCTGCCTTCGTCGGCTTCGAGGTGATCTCGAAGGTGCCGACGACACTGCACACGCCGCTGATGTCGCAGACCAACGCGATCCACGGCATCGTCATGCTCGGCGGGCTGATCGTCATCGGCTCCGCCGATGACACGCTGGAGAAGGTCATCGGGGTCATCGCGATCGCCTTCGGCACGATCAACATCGTCGGCGGCTTCATGGTCACCGACCGCATGCTCGGCATGTTCAGCGGCAGGAAGCGGAAGCCGAAGACGGAGTCCGAGCCGGAGACCGTGACCCCGGGGGAGTCCGGTCAGTGACACCCCTGGCTGCGCTGTCGCCCAACAGCGACTTCGTCACCGCCTGCTACATCCTCGCCTTCTCCCTGTTCATCTTCGGGATCAGGCAGGGGACGCATCCGCGCACCGCCCGGCGAGGCAACCTGATCGCCGCCGCCGGAATGCTCGTCGCGATCGCGATCACGCTCTCCACGGACGTGATTGGCAATGGCGTCCTGATCCTGATCGGGATCCTGATCGGGACCGCCGTGGGGGTGGTCGCCTCCTCCCGCGTGCAGATGACGGACATGCCGCAGATGGTCGCCCTCTACAACGGCGTCGGCGGCGGTGCGGCGGCACTGATCTCCTGGTCGGAGTTCCGGCACGTGTCGGCCGGGGGCTCGAGCATCCCCCTCGACATCTTCGTGCCGATCCTCTTCTCGACGGTGATCGGCTCGGTCTCGTTCTGGGGGTCGAACATCGCCTTCGGCAAGCTGCAGGCGATCATCCCGAGCCGCCCGGTCCAGTTCCCTGGCCAGCACATCTTCAACGGGCTCCTCCTCGCCGCGATCCTCGCCGCCTGCATAGTCCTCGGCATCGACCACGACTCCCCGTCGCAGGGCCTCTACATCGGGGTTCTGATCGGCGCGGCGGTCCTCGGCAATCTCTTCGTGCTGCCGATCGGCGGCGCGGACATGCCCGTGGTGATCTCGCTGCTCAACGCCTTCACCGGCCTCGCGGCCGCCGCGGCCGGCTTCGCCCTGGACAACGTCGTCCTGATCGTCGCCGGCACGCTGGTCGGGTCCTCGGGAACCATCCTCACCCTCGAGATGAGCCGGGCGATGAACCGCTCGATCTCCAACCTTCTGTTCTCGGGCTTCGGAGCCGTGAGCGCGTCAGCGGGGGAGAGGGAGGAGCGCCCTGTCCACTCGATCGGCCCCGAGGACGCCGCGATCAAGCTCGGCTACGCCGACTCCGTCGTCTTCGTCCCCGGCTACGGCATGGCGGTCGCGCAGGCCCAGCATGCGGTCAAGGAGCTCGCCAATGAGCTCGAGAAGAGGGGGGTCAACGTCAGCTACGCGATCCATCCGGTCGCGGGGCGGATGCCCGGGCACATGAACGTGCTACTCGCCGAGGCCGACGTTCCCTACGAGCAGCTCAAGGAGATGGACGAGATCAATCCCGAGATGCCGCAGATGGACGTCGCCGTGGTGATCGGGGCCAACGACGTCACCAACCCGGCAGCCAAGGACGACCCCAACTCGCCGATCGCGGGCATGCCGATCATCGAGGTCGACGAGGCCAAGGAGGTCATCGTCATCAAGCGCAGCCTCAGCCCGGGATTCGCGGGGATCGACAACGACCTCTTCTACGAGGACAAGACGTCGATGCTCTTCAGCGACGCCAAGGGCGCGGCCTCCGACATCGCGGGGCAGCTCGAAGAGCTTTGAAGCGCTGAGTCGCTAGGCGCCGGACCCCAGCCGGTCGTAGACGCCGAAGGTGATCGCCCTCGCGGCGGCGAGGCGCTGGGCGTCGCCGCCGGAGCCGTTGACGCTGACGATCAGGACTCGCTTGCCACGAGCCGAGAGCAGCTGGTGGAGGAAGGCGATCCAGTTGGCGCCGGCCGCGCCGAGCCGGCGGTCGCCGATGCCCTTCAGGGGGCGGGGGACGTGGCTGGGAATGCTCTCGGAGAACTGGGCGGTCTCAGTCACGCGGTTCTGGTACCGCTGGACCGCATCGGGAGCGTTGTCAATCGAGAGCTCGACGACCTTCGCGAAGTCGCAGCGAGAGTTCCGCTGGTTGCCGGTGGGGATCGGCGGTGGGAGCTTCTCGTCGAAGCCGTTCGACCGGAGAGCTCCTCTCACCTGCCTGGCCAGCGAGCGGTCACAGATCCTGACCATGGGGCCGCTCGGAGCCGCCACGGTGGTGGTCTGCTGCGAGGGAGTGACCCTCGTGCTGGTCGAGTCGGAGTCAGCGCCACCGCATCCCCACAGGGCCACCACCACGACAGAGGCGATCACGACTGGGATCGATCTCACGACGTTCACCTACCCAAGCTGAGCGACCGCATTCCCGCCCATGCGGGCGCCTAGTCGTTGTCTTGGCGGCGGAAGCGCGGTAGGACGAGACCGATCAGGAAGCCGATCAGCCCCGAGATCAGGAGCGCAATCACCAGGGGCGCCTGGGCCTCCCCGAAGACGAAGTCGATCGTCACCTTCTGGAAGTTGACCGCGATGAAGATGAACCCGATCGCGAGCAGGACGATGGTCAGCCAGAACCTCGCCCCACGACCCTCGCGACCTCGGTGATCCCTCCATCGCGCGCGACCCTAGCACGGGATTCGCCGCTGATTAGGGAGCGTCTCGTGACCCCCGCCACCCTTCCGGCGCGGCCCGACACCTAGCTTCGCCCGAGTGTGGCCGAAGCAGATCGGGCCAGGGGACCGTCGAGTGGATCGCGCTGATCGCGCTCGTCTCCACGGCACTCGGCGCCCTGGCCTGGCTGATCGGCCTGCGCCTGCCGGGGATCGTCCTCGCACATGAGATCGGCGAGCGGCTGATCTGCGCAGTCAGGCTGACCGAGGACTGCGCGAACGAGCCCGCGCTGCGAGCCGCCAACGGCGATGAGGTCGCCGCCCTGCTGCGCGACCATGCGCCGGCCCTCCTGTACGAGGACGGGATGAGGACGCTGCCCGTCGACTTCCGTTCCTGTCGGTCCGACGCCTGCGCGGACGGGGCCGAAAGCGGCGCGGTGACCCGCTCCCGGGAGGGCATGCGGGTCGTCGCCTTCACCCACGCGATCGACTGTCGCTCGGGACATGTGGCGAGCACGGAGGCCTGGGGCGGCATCTGCTCCGGCTCGCGGCGCGGCAACCTCTATCTCCAGTACTGGCTCTACTACCCGGGGAGCGCGACCGCCGAGGGCTCGACACCGCTGAAGGCACCGATTCGCCGTCTCAGCGATGCGCTCGGGCACTCGACCTACCACCCGGACGACTGGGAGGGCTGGCAGGTCCGGATCGGGCGCGGCGGAACCTTCTCCCGCGCCACCTCCCATCACGGCTACAACGGCTGGCTGCCTGACCAGGAGCGCTACTCCATCTCGGGCGGCAGCCACGCCGGGAGGCCGCTGGAACGCCCCGCGAGGTCCTGGATTCGGTTCCGCGTCCCGCCGGCCGCACAGGAGCACCAAGGACGGGCGGCTGGTGCTTGATCCCGCTCGAGACCCTGCCGGACCGCGAGCGCTACACGTTCGCGATCAGTCCGCCGTGGCGCAAGCGCGTCTGGTTCGACCCGGAGTACGTCGGGACTGATTGATCTGGACTGGCCGTTGAGCGACGGGACGGGTCTACACGGCCGGACGAAAAGGAAGAGAATGTGGGTGATGCTCTCGACTCCCCGCACACCGGGGCGGGGTCGGCCGCACATCCGGGGCGGTCGGCGGCTGCTTGCGCTCGCGGGGCTGCTCCTAGCCGGCCTGGTCGGACTGATCGCGACGCAGGCCTCGGCGAATCAGGGCAACGGCAACGCCTGTCCGCCTTCATCGCACAACCCGGGCGGTGCCCCGCCATGCGGTTTCCCGCCAGAGAGCGAGCCCCCTCCCGAAACGCCGCCGCCTCCGCCGCCCGAGGAGCCACCGCCGAAAAAGGAGCCGACAGCTGTCGTGAGCGAGCCTCCGGCACCGCCTCCGGCACCGCCGCCGGCGGCGCTCGGTGGCGTCGCCGGCGCGACCACGAAGGGCGACTCCGGCGGCGGCTCAGGCCCGAGCGGATCGCAGCCGACGGTGACCGTCAACGTCAAGCCGGTTCAGCAGCCACCCGTCCACCACGAGGCCAAGCCGGCGAAGCCCCCGAAGAAGGAACCGAAGAAGGACCGAAGATCACTGCGGTCCCTGCGCCGGCGATCACGGTGCCCCCACCTCCGGCGCCGGCATCGAACCCCGAGCGCTCGACGTTTGCTGGGCGGCTGCTCACACCGGCCGACATCCACCTCGATGCAGAGCATCTCGGCAAGGGTGGGCTGCTCGCCCTCTTGCTCGCAGCCCTGCTCTACCTGCCGGTGACGATCTTCAACAAGGCGACCGAGAAGAACCACGAGACCATCAGGCGCTGGTTCGAGCGGCCGCGCGCGGTGCTGGCCGCCGCCTTCGGCTGGATTCCTGTGAGTCGGCGTCCCTTGCTCACCCTTGCAGGCGGCGTGCTGGCGAGCGCGGGTCTGTTTGCGTTCATTGAGCCGGGTTTCCCCACTGAAGACGGAGCGCTCCAGTACCTGATCGGGATGATGATCGGCTTCGCGCTCGTCTCAACCGTTTTTTTCACCGCCTGGCGCCTGGTGATTCATCGGCTCGAGCCGGACAGCGAGGGGCAGTGGCGGATCTTTCCGCCGTACATCGCGCTCGCCGCCTTCCTCGTCGTGATGGCGCGGCTGGCCCACTTCATCCCCGGCGTCGTTCTCGGCACGGTGGCGGAATACCAGCCGGCCAGGAGGCTGAGCACCCGGACCGCGGGCATCCGGGTCTTCATCACCTACGGCGTATTGATCGTGCTGGGTCTGGCCGCCTGGTTCGCCTGGATCCCCGTCGATCACGCAGCGGCTAAGGAGGGCGCAAGCTCACTGACCCTGATCCTCGACTCCGCGCTCGCGATCACCTTCGTCTCGTCGCTCGAATCGGTCGCGTTCGGCCTGATCCCGATGACGTTCCTCGACGGCGCGGACCTGTTCCGCTGGCGCAAGGGTCTGTGGGCCGCGATGTGGGGAGGTGCGTTGCTCTGGTTCTCGGTGGTGATCATGCGGCCAGCGCTCAGCACTTACGACGACCATGCTGGACACGGCAGCATCTTCTGGTTCATTCTGCTCTTCTCGAGCCTGATGCTGCTCGCGCTCGCGACCTGGGGCTTCTTCCGCGTGCGAGAGCTTCGCGAGGCCCGTTCTAGCGCGGCGGCATCCTGAGCGCGCCGTCCAGCCGGATCGCCTCGCCGTTCAGCATCGTGTTCTCGACGATCTGGCAGGCGAGCTGGCCGTACTCCTCGGGTCGGCCGAGGCGCTGCGGGAAGGGGATGCCCGCGCCCAGCGCCTGGCGCTGCTCCTCGGGGAGCGCGCCGAGCAGCGGCGTGTCGAAGAGGCCCGGGGCGATCGTGTTGACCCGAACGCCGCGGCCCGCCATGTCGCGAGCGGCCGGCAGCGTCAGACCGACCACACCGCCCTTCGAGGCCGCGTAGGCCACCTGGCCGATCTGGCCGTCCCAGGCGGCGATCGAGGCGGTGTTGATGCAGACGCCTCTCTCGCCCTCGCCGTCGGGCTCGTTGTCCGACATCGCCGTGCAGGCGAGCCGCAGCACGTTGAAGGTCCCGACCAGGTTCACCTTGATCACGTTGTGGAAGATCTCCAGGTCGTGCGGCCCCTGCTTGGAGGAGGTGCGCTGGGCCCAGCCGATGCCGGCGCAGCAGACCGAGATGCGAAGTCCTCCCGGCGCGTCGGCGGCGGCCTCGACCGCCGCCTGTACCGGCTCCGGCTCCATCACGTTCGCCTCCATGAAGGCGGCGTTCTCGCCGAGCTCGGACGCCAGCGCCTCGCCCTTCTCGCCGTTCATGTCGGCGATGACGACGGACGCGCCCCGCTCGTGGAGCGCGCGAACGGTGGCGGCCCCGAGTCCCGAGGCGCCCCCTGCGACCAGCGCGCTTGCCCCCTCGATCTTCACGGCGCGGGACCCTAGCTACTTCCGCTGGGCGTCGCCTCGGGCCGGCGCTAAGCCTCGATCTTGCCGGTCATCGTGGCGGAGGCGACGCCGCCTGGTACCGCGGTCACGCTCAGGGTCGCCGACACTGGTCCAAGCCCTTGCGGCAGCAGATCGACGTCGATCTGGCAGGTGAGGCCGGGGCCGAGCGGCGCCGCGCAGCCGTTCGCGACGACCGCGAAGCTCTCCGGATTGGGGCCGGTGATGGAGGGGACGGGGAGCCCGCTGGGCGAGCCGCCGGTGTTGGTGATCACGAAGCTCCGGGTCGGACCCTGGGGCAGCTGCACGATGCCGAAGTCCTGGCTGGTCGGCGAGATCACGATGCTTGCCGGCAGGACCGCCTTCCGCTTGCAGCGGCGCTTCTTCCGGTTGTGCTTCTTCTTCTTGCATTTCTTGCTGGCGGACGCCACCGATTGACTGGAGGCGGCGCCCGCGTTGAAGGCGGCGATCGATCCGACGGCGAGGCAGGCGATCACCGCGATCGAGACGGCCCTTCTCATCAGTCGGCCCCTGGGGCTCATTGACCTATCGATACGGCGCACCGCGGCCCGAGGATTGCAAATCCTTCACAGGCGGTGAGCCTCTCTCGCTAGGGTTGACGGCATCGCGGAGGTCGTAGCCCCCACTAGCGAGGGTGGGAGTCGTCCCGCCTCCGACCGCAAGGCCGAGCTGGCTGAGCGCTTGGAGGAAGCACGCCGCCACACCCTCAAGCTGGTCGAGCCGCTCACCGAGGAGCAGCTGAACCGGGTGTACGACCCGATCCTCAGCCCGCTGATCTGGGACCTGGGGCACATCGCGAACTTCGAGGAGCTCTGGCTGGTGCAGCGGATCGGCGGGCGCGAGCCCCTTCGCGGGGATCTGGGCGCCTTCTACGACGCGATCGAACAGCCGCGGAAGATCCGCGGCGAGCTGCCAATCCTCACGGCCGATGAGGTCCGCCCCTACATGGAGGGGGTGCGCGAGCGGACCCTCGAGGTGCTCGACGGGATCGATCTCGATCCCGAGAACCCGCTGCTTACGGACGGCTTCGTCTACGAGATGCTCCTGGCCCACGAGTACCAGCACAACGAGACCATGCTCCAGCTCCTCCAAATGGTCGAGGCATACGAGCCGGTGGAGGCCGACCGGGGCCCGGCCTCGGAGCCGGTCTCCGACGGCCCCGAGATGGTCCGGGTCGAGGGCGGACCTCACGAGATCGGGGCGTCGGACGTTGGATTCGCGTACGACAACGAGCGGCCTCGCCACGGGGTGGAGCTCGAGTCCTTCCGGATCGACCGCACACCGGTGACCAACGCGGACTACATCGCCTACCTGGAGGAGAGCGGCGCCGAGCCGCCGATGTACTGGGAGCGTGACGGCGAGGGCGGCTGGGTGCGCACCGCGATGGGGCGCACGGAGGAGGTCGACCCGCAACTACCCGTGATTCACGTCTCCTGGGAGGAGGCCGACGCGTTCGCGCGCTGGGCCGGCAAGCGCCTGCCCACGGAGACGGAGTGGGAGGTCGCCGCCCAGGGTGCCGATCGTGAGCGCGCCAACCTCGACCAGTTCTCCTTCGGCCCCGCGCCCGCGGGGGCGTACGCGGACGCCGCCTCGGAGTGCGGCGCGGTTCAGATGCTGGGCGACGTCTGGGAGTGGACGAGCTCGGACTTCACCGCCTACCCGGGCTTCGAGGCATTTCCCTATCCCGAGTACTCGGAGGTCTTCTTCGGCGACGAGCACAAGGTCCTGCGCGGCGGGGCATGGGCGGCGAGGCGCGAAGTGATCCGCACCAGCTTCCGCAACTGGGACCTGCCGGTCCGCCGCCAGATCTTCTCGGGCATCCGTTGTGCGAAGGACGACGTATGAACAGCATCGGCAGCGCAGCCACCGATCGGATCACAGTTGAGGTGAATCTGCCCCCAGGGGGGCCCCTCTCGGGAATGGCGGCGGACGTCCGCGCGGGCCTGACCAGCCCGTTCAAGGAGCTCTCACCGCGCTACTTCTACGACGAGCGGGGCTCGGAGCTATTCGAGCGGATCACCGAGCTCGAGGAGTACTACCCGACGCGCTGCGAGCGGGAGATCCTCAACACCTACTCGGAGGAGATCTGCGCAGCGGCCAACCGCCCCGCCAGCCTGATCGAGCTGGGGTCCGGGTCGGCGCGCAAGACCCAGGTGCTGCTCGACGCGATGCGCACGGCGAGCTGCCTGGAGACCTACTGCCCGGTCGACATCTCCGAGGAGATCACCCGCGAGACCGCCGAGCGGATCGCCGACGAGTACGACGGGGTCGATGTCCATGGGCTGGTCTGCGATTTCGAATTCGACCTCGAGCGGGTGCCGGTCGAGGGGCCGCGGGTGATCGCGCTGCTCGGCGGCACCGTCGGCAATTTCGCGCCCCACCAGAGGGCGGGATTCCTGCGGCGGATCTCGAACCTGCTCGGCCCGGATGATCGCTTCCTCCTCGGGACCGACCTGGTCAAGGACCCGGCGATCCTCGAGGCGGCCTACAACGACTCGCAGGGGGTGACGTCGGAGTTCAACAAGAACGTCCTCGCAGTCCTCAACCGGGAGCTCGGCGCCGACTTCGACATCGGGTCCTTCGAGCACGTCGCCCGCTGGGACCCCGAGAACCTCTGGGTTGACATCCGCCTGCGATCTCTCACGAACCAGGTCGTGAACTTCGACGCGCTGGACATGTTGGTTCCGTTCGGGGCCGGCGAGGAGATGCGGACCGAGATCTCCACCAAGTTCATGCGCCCCGGCCTCGAGGGCATCTACGCCGAAGCCGGTCTCGAGCTCACCGACTGGTGGACGGATCGCGAAGGGCTCTACGCGCTCAGCCTCGCGCGGGCCTCGAGCTCGAGCTCGTAGCGCTGCATCGTGATCGCCTCCCGGCCCCAGCGCGGGGCGGTGTCGGCCGAGGTCACCACGAAGCCGCACTCGCGGTAGAGCTGGGCGGCGACCGTCAGCTCGCTGAAGGTCTCGAGCCAGACCCGCCTGTAGCTCTGGTCCTCGGCGAAGGCGAGCATCTCACTGAGCAGCCGCCGTCCGAGCCCATTGCCCCTGACCTCGGGGCTGAGGACGACCCAGCGGATCGCCGCCTCGCCGTCGTCCTCGTCGCTGAGGCCGATTGAGCCGGCGTGCTCGCCATCCAGCTCGACGATCCGGATCGTCTCCCGCTCGGTCGGGAAACCGCGTTCAGCGGCACGAGTCACCGCGGCGTCGACGAAGTCCCCAAACCGGGAGTCCACGCCGTACTCCTCGCCGTAGACGCGCCGGTGGTGAGCGACGATGGCCTCCAGATCGCCCGGGCGGAACTCGTCGCGGACGGTCACCTCGCTCACGCGGTCACCAGTTCCGGTCGCCGAGTGCGTGGGGAGGCGGGTGAGCGCTCGGGACGAACCCGCACGCCTCCGGCATGGCAGCGCAGCAGCTCGCAGAGCTCCACCGTGCGGCGGAACGGATCGGCGACGGTCTCGGCGGTGGCCAGCGAGGTCACCGCCTCGATCCGGCCATCGCGCTCGGCAACGAGGTGAGGACCGGCGGGGAGGGGACGGCAGTCGCGCTGGGCCAGTCTCTCTAGCGCCGCGCCGTCGGAGTCGGTCGCCAGGCGCAGGGTGACGGGGCGTTCCCAGGCAGCTGCCCGGTGCGACCCCTGATCCGAGTGGAATCGACCCAATTGCGCCATGAGCGGATTATTGGCCTTGTCGGCGATCCAAGCAAGATGTTGTTGTCACCAGATCCATCGTGATTTACGATCGATCCCGAATGGAGCTTCGCCAGCTCAGATACGTCGAGGCGGTCGCTCGGCATCGGCACTTCACCCGCGCCGCCGACGAGCTCCATGTCGCGCAGTCGGCGCTCTCGCATCAGATCCGGCGCCTCGAGGCGGAACTCGGCACTGAGCTCTTCAGCCGCACCAGCCGCTCCGTGACCGTCACCGAGGCGGGGGAGTCGGTGGCGGCGCGGGCGCGCGGCGTCCTGGATCAGGTGGACGGCCTGCGGCACGAGGTGGACGAGCTCCGCGGCCTCGTCCGAGGCGAGGTCAGGGTTGGGGCGACGCTGCCCGCCGGCGAGGTCGACGTCCCGGGCGTGCTGGTCAGATTCAGCGAGGTCTACCCGGGCATCGAGGTGGAGCTGCAGGAGGGGACGGCCGGCGACATGCTCACCCACCTGGCCGAGAACCGCATCGATGCCTCGTTCTGTCTGCTCGCCGAGGATCCCCCGGCCGAGATCGCGGTCGAGCAGCTCAGCGAGGAGGAGATCGTCGCCGCCTTCCCCCTGGGGGCGGCCCCGGACCGCGAGCGGGTCACCGCCGCCGAGCTCTCGCGACACACGCTGATCACGCCGCGAGCCGGCTCCTCGATCAAGCAGGCGGCGGATGAGTTCTTCGCCCGGGCTGGAAAGACGATGGACGTCTCCCTCGAGAGTGGCGATCCCTTCCTGCTGCGCTGTCTCGTCTCCAGCGGCTTCGGCGCTGCCGTGCTGCCCTCCTCTCTCATCGCGCGGGAGGGCCCACCGGTCGAGGTCCGGAAGCTGCGCCCGGCCGTGCGCCTGCGCGCGACGCTGATCTGGCACGCCCGCCGCCACCAGACGCCGGCGGCCCGCGCCTTCATCGACTTCATCCGCGCCGAAGCGCGCTAATTCCCGACGAACTGCCCGTGGAAGCCGTAGGGGATGCCGTGCGGCGCCTCGGCGCGCGCCAGCTCGCTCAGGTCGGCGGCGTCGAGCACGACCAGGAACGAGCGGCCGGAGCTCGAGTCGAAGACGACCGAGAGCAACACGCCGTCATCCTCGGTGTCAGCCTCGGGCCTGGCGACGAACACCGGCTCGCCCGGGCTGCACCCGTCCTCGGCCCACTCGCTCGTCGCCCCGCTCTCTACGTCCGTCTTGACGATCCGGTCGAGCCAGCCCGACTTCGCGTCGACGCCCCAGACGTAGCGGTAGGGCCGCTCGCTGTTGCGGCCGTAGTTGATGCGAGGCAGCTCGAGGCCTTCGGCGAGCTGCTCATGGGTGACCTTCTTCGAGTCGAGATCGATCCGGAAGCGGCGCAGCTCGGCGCGGTCGGCCGGCTTGCCCTCCCGGAGGCGGTCTAGATAGAGGTCCTCGACGATCTGCGCGTCGGCGAAGGTGCAGGCGTCGACGACGACCGAACCGTTTTCCTCGTAGGCGTTCGCGTGGTGGAAGCAGAAGAACGGGTCGGTCTCAAAGGGGCCGGTTGCCTCGCCGGTTCTCCGGTCGACGAGTGTGATCTTGGTGCCGAGCTCAGGCTTCCAGCGGTAGTTCTCGATGTAGGGCCGGCCGGAGATCGGGATGCTGATCGGGTTCACCACGAATGGGAACTCGGCGAGGACCAGCCAGCGCTCGGTGAGCCCGAAGGAGTGCATGTAGGCAGGCTCGGAGACCGCCAGCTCGGCAGTCACCTCCGGCTCGGAGGCGCCGGGGCGCAGGAGGTAGAAGCGGTACCGGTTGCGCGGGCCGAGCTTGGCCGCGTAGTTCAGCATCCCCCCGCTCGCGCGATCGAGGTGGGGATGGGCAGTGGTGAGCATCCCCGGTGCCTTATATGCGACCCCGGCAGTCTCCAGCGTGTCGCCGTCGAACTCGACCGCGATCGGCGTCTCCGTCATCGAGATAAATCGCTCGCCGAGCTTGACGAGGTTGACATTCGCGTTGTCGGTGAGCTTCGGCGAGAAGATGGACATTGCACGCCCGAACAACGAACGGCACGGGTCGGTGGCGAACTCCGAGTAGACGATTTCGCCCTTCTCCTGCGCGGCGCGGTACGCCTTGGTCTGGAGGAACCGGTTGGCGTAGGAGACCTCTCCGTCAGCGATGCCGAAGCGGTGCAGCATCGCGAAGCCGTCGAACCAGTGGTTCATGGTCTGGCTGCCGACCTCCCACTTCGCAGGTGCGGTGCGGACGAGCGAGCCCTGCAGCCAGTCCGGGAGGCTGCCCTCCACCGGTAGGCGGTCAACGTGCGTCTCGCGATCGAGGGATTCGAACCCGGCGGTCAGGTCCCGGTCGGTGGTGGGCTGGGAGGTCTCGGCAACCTGGCTCATGGTCTCTCCTCAATAGTTCAATCCGTACGGTTCGCACCGTACCGTATTCTGCGAGGCGATGGCCGTGACAAGGCTCACATCCACCTCCTATGTCGTGCTCGGGCTGATCGAGCAGATGCAGCCCGCCTCGCCCTACGACCTGAAGCGAGCCGTGGCGCTGGGCGTGGGGCAGTTCTGGTCGCTTCCCCACACGCAGCTCTACGCCGAGTGCACGCGGCTGGCCGAGGCGGGACTGCTCTCCGAGCGACGGGAGGAGACCGGTCGCCGCCGGCGGATCTACACGCTCACCAAGGCGGGGTCCGAGGCGCTCGACCGCTGGCGGTCGGAACCCACGGGCGAGCTCTACGAGCTCAGGGACGCCGGCCTGCTGAAGCTCTTCTTCGGCGCGGACCCGAAGAGCCTGGCGCCGCCGCAGCTCGAGGCGCACGGGGAGCGGCTGCGGGAGTACGAGGACCTGCTTCAGCAGTGCCGGCAGATGAATGCAGCAGACGGCGTGGTGCACGCCGTCGAAGCCGGCATCGGCCATGAGCGCGAGTACGTCCGGTTCTGGAAGCGGCTAGGCGGGGGCTAGCGCGTCGATCAGCTCGCCGAGCTTGTCCGGCGTCGTGATCGGCGTGATCACCGGGAGGGTGATGCCGCCCTCGACGAAGGCACCCAGCCGCTCGCGCATCTGCTCCGGCGAGCCGAAGATGAACATCTCCTCGATCAGCTCCCACGGCGCGACGGCGGCGGCCTTCTCGCGGTCCTTGGCGTTCCATGCGTCGACCATCTCGTCTATCTGCTCGCCGTATCCGAGCCAGCGGTAGAAGGCCTCGTAGACCGGCACCGTGATGTAGGAGGAGAACATGAAGCGGGCCAGGGGCTCGACCTGCTCCCGCTCGCCCGGGATGCAGAAGAAGCGGCAGAGGAGCTCGAAGCCCTCCGGCGCTTCCTCCAGTTGAGAGGCGACCTTCGGCAGACCGGCCAGCGGCAGGAAGTTGGTGAAGGCCCCATCGCCCTTCTCGACCGCCAGCCGCAGCATCTTGCCGCGCAGGGCCGCGACGATGATCGGCACCCGCTCGGCGGGCGCCCGCTCCAGCTTGAACCCGCCATCCGCTCGCTCTCCGGCGAGCGCGGTACGCAGGTAGTCGATCGTCTCCGACATCTTGCTGAGCGGTTTCTCGAACGGCATCCCGTTCCAGCCCTCGATGATCCGGTCCGAGGAGGCGCCGATCCCGAGCGCGAAGCGCCCGCCCGAGGCGTCGGCCGCGGCGGCAGCCTCCTGCGCGAGCAGGGCCCGGCCGCGCTGCATCACGCCGACGACGCCTGTGCCCAACCGCACCTTCTCCGTCCAGGCAGCCCCGAGGACCAGCGGCGAGAACCCGTCCGGGCCGTTCGTCTCGCCGGACCAGAGGTCCGTGTAGCCGGCCGCCTCGGCGCGCTCATAGAGCTCCGCGTTGTCCGCGAGGGCGACGCCGGTGAACGGCACTGTGAGTCCCCAACGCTGCATATGAATCGCGACCCTAGTTGAAACGGGTTGCTCCTTACCGGAGCACCTGCGTTCTGGGATAGGGTCGCCGCCGTGGACACCTCGAAGCTCGATCGCTCCGAGCTGATTGGGATGGGCGCCGCGATTCTGCTGATCATCAGCGTCTTCCTCGAGTGGTATTCGCTCACGACCGACCCGAACGTCGTTCAGCGCGGCGGCGACGCGGGCAACTGGGCGTGCGGGGTCGGCAACTCCAGCTGCAGCGGCTGGGACACGTTTCCGGTCGTCAGCGTGCTGCTCATCCTGGCGGCGCTGGCGCCGTTCATCCTTGCCTGGATCGTGATTCGGGGGCACGCGCTGTCCTGGCCTCGCGGCGAGGTGACTGCGATCGTCGGCCTGGCCGCCTTCGTGCTGATCGCGTTCAACGGGCTCATCGACAAGCCGCAGGAGGGCGTCGAGATCGGCCTGAGCTTCGGCTACTGGCTCGCGCTGCTGGCGTCGATCGGGATCTTCGTCTCGGGCGGCTTCCGCGCCGTGGAGAGCGGCGGCGGGGCCCAGCGAAAACCGCCCGCCACGTTCTAGGGCTCGGCGCGTAGCCTCTGACCCGTGGACGAGGCCGACCATCACGTGATCTCCCAGGACGTCCGGGACCCGACCCATCCGGATCGCAACCTGGCCCTGGAGCTCGTCCGCGTCACCGAGGCGGGCGCGCTGGCCGCCGGCCGCTGGGTGGGTCGCGGCGAGAAGGAGGGCGCCGACGGCGCGGCGGTGGACGCGATGCGGCTGATGCTCGACACCGTGCCGATGGACGGCGTCGTCGTGATCGGCGAGGGCGAGAAGGATGAGGCGCCGATGCTCTTCAACGGCGAGGAGATCGGCGATGGCAGCCCGCCCCGAGTGGACATCGCGGTCGATCCGCTCGAGGGGACCACCTTGGCCGCTCGGGGGATGCCGTCGGCCCTCTCGGTGATCGCGCTCTCGGAGCGCGGCACGATGTTCGATCCCGGGCCCGTCTTCTACATGGAGAAGATCGCCACCGGCCCCAGGGCGGCCGACCTGCTCAGCCTGGAGGAGCCGCTCGAGGACGTGGTCCGGAAGATCGCCGAGCGCAAGGGAGGCGAGCCCGGCGACGTCACCGTGATCATGCTCGACCGGCCGCGCCACGAGCAGGCCATCGAGACCCTGCGGGAGGCGGGCGCGAGCATCCGCTTCATCTCGGACGGCGATGTCGCGGCCTCGCTGTTCGCCGTGATGCCGAACACCGGGATCGACCTCCTCTGGGGCGTCGGCGGCACGCCGGAGGGCGTGCTCTCAGCGTCGGCGATCAAGTGCCTCGGCGGCCGCATCCTGGGCCGGCTCTGGCCCCGTGACGACGAGGAGCGAAAGGCGGCGGAGGACGCCGGCTACAAGCTCGACAGGGTGCTCGACACCGACGACCTCGTCGGGGGGAACGACGTCTTCTTCGCAGCGACCGGGGTCACCGACGGCGACCTGCTGGCCGGAGTCCGCTACCTCGACGACGGCCACGCAACCACCGAGTCGCTGGTGATGCGCTCGCGTTCGGGTACGGTGCGCCGCGTGCAGGCAACCCACGACCGCCCGAAGCTGCGCGAGGTCGTGGGCGGCAGGTACGGGTAACGGCTTCGCCATGGCAATGCTGAAAACAACTCAGAGGCGCTTTGCGCCGATCGTCGCTGTCGCGGTCGCCTTGTCCGTAGGCGCCATCGGCATCGCCTACGGAAGCTCGCACCCATCGGCTCATCCCGCGAAAAAGGGAAAGGGCAAGAAGAAGAGACACGTACTCAGCGCGGACTACAAGACCAGCCCCGTAAGCGTCGTCGACGAGGGCCCGAACACCGTGGAGTTCTCGGACGATGCCAAGCTCGTGGGTAGGCCATTCGGGAATTTGAAGGCGCACCTGACCGAGGACTCCGTGGTGACGTACAACCAACCCAGGCCCAGCTCGGACTTCAGCGGCACGGAGCACACCACCTTCAAGGCTGACTTCTTCAGCAGTGGGGCGTTCTTCAGGGGCTTCTACGACTACTCGCTCGACTCGAACGGCGACCCGACGGGTCCAATAACCGGCGTGATCACCGGCGGCCGCGGCACGTTCAGAGGCGCCAAGGGCAGCTTCCAGGTGGTCGATCTCGTCGCCTTCCACCCCGAAAGCGTGCAGTACCGGGGGCACTGGCAGGGCTCGATCCGCTACTAGGCCCTCACGATGAGGGGGCGGCCGCTAGCCGTCGAGCGGCAGAGAACCGGTGTCGCCCTGCTCGTGCCGGAGGGAGTTGATCACGGCGCCGGCGAGCAGCGCCAGGCTGATCGCGTAGAACCAGACCAGGGCGATCAGGATGAACCCGATCGTCCCGCCGATCCGGTGGAGGTCCGAAACGCTCGTGAGGTAGAGGGGGAAGATGTAGTTGCCCGCCGACGTGACCAGCGCGAAGAAGAGCGCCCCCGGCCAGACGGACCGCCAAGGCATGTGGCCCTTGGGGACGGCCCAATAGATCGCCGAGATGATCAGGAAGGTGGCGATCAGGCCGCCGATCACGACGATCGCTGTCCGGACTGCACCCCACTGGTCAAGGCCGAAGGGCAGCCTGTTGGCACTCGTCAGCACGGCGCTCTCGACGGTCGGCACGGTCACGCTGGCCGCAAGCAGGAGGAGGAGCGCCAGCAACATGATCAGCGACCAACGCTTCTGCTGCACCCACCCACGGCACTCGACGTGGTAGATCCGGCAGAAGGCCGTGTCCATGGCGCCCCAGAACGAGGCCCCGATCCAGATCCCGCCGACGGCGGCGGCGATGCCGATGGTCGTGGAGCTGGCGCGGACCCGATCGATCGCATGCTGCAGCGTGTCCTGTTCGATGTTCGGGAAGAGACGCTGGATGTCGCGCACGACGCTGAGCTCGATGTCCGAGCTGTTGACGACCTGGCCGAAGATGAAGAGGACGAGCAGGGCGAACGGGAAGACCGCCAGCATCAGGTTGTACGCGACCATCCCCGAGAGGCCGGTGATGTTCTCCTTGTAGGCGCGGTTCCAGAAGGCCCGCAGCCAGGGGCGGTGCCAGAGCCGCCACGAGCGATCCGGGTCACCGGGCTTCGGCATATGACCGGTCGCGCTGCTGCGTGCCCTCGCGTCCACGTTCATGCGTAACGAACGTCCGCGGAGGGGTACCTCGATGGGCGGCCGGAACTTTCCCCGAAAATGGCTGTTGTTCCCTTGCCACAGGGGTTGCGCGGGCACCGGTGTGCGTTGACTTCAAAAAGTGAAGTGGCTACCATGCGAACGGACGTTTGAGGAAGACTCAATTTCGAGGTTCAGAGATGCAATTCGACGCGGAGCCGGCTTCACCGCTCCGCGTTTTTCTGGCCTTCAGGGGGTATTTCAGTAAAGGTCTTTTCGTTAGCGGCCGAATTCAGTCAGGTCCGCGATAGAACTGGGTAGAGCCAGGAAGCGAAACCACAGCCAGGAAGGAAGAGCGTAGGCGAATGCTGGTAGCGGAGATCCAAGAACTTGAAGAGGTAAAGACGCTGGTCACAAAGGGCCAGCAGTTGGGCGTGCTCACCTTCGGCGACGTCGCCACCGCTGTGTCCGAGGTCGAGCTCGACGAGTCAGACGTCGAGGACCTCTACGGACACCTCGAGAAGGCCGGCATCGAGCTGGTCGAGGACCTCGACCCGGCGCAGAAGGCGGCGGCGGAGAACGAGCGCTCGGACGGCAAGCGCGGTCGCAAGCGCCAGAAGGCGCTCGACCTGAAGCCGGACATGACCACCGATTCCCTGCAGCTCTTCCTCAAGGACATCGGCAAGGTCAGGCTGCTCACGGCCGCCGAGGAGGTGGACCTCGCGAAGAAGATCGAGCGAGGCGACCTCGACGCCAAGCAGAAGATGGTCGAGTCGAACCTCCGGCTCGTCGTCTCGATCGCGAAGAACTACCGCAACCAGGGCCTGCCCTTCCTCGATCTGATCCAGGAGGGCACGCTCGGCCTCGTGCGTGCCGCCGAGAAGTTCGACTACCGCAAGGGATTCAAGTTCTCGACCTACGCCACCTGGTGGATCCGCCAGGCGATCGCCCGAGCCCTCGCCGACAAGGCGCGAACCATCCGGATCCCGGTGCACGTCGTCGAGAAGCTCAACAAGATCGGCCGCGCGGAGCGGAAGCTCGTCACCGAGCTGGGTCGCGAGCCGACCCCGGACGAGATCGCCGAGGTCACCGGCATCGAGCCCGAGGAGGTCGACTCCATCAAGCGCTCGGCGCAGGCGCCGGTCTCCCTCGAGAAGCCGGTCGGCGACGAGGAGGAGTCGGAGTTCGGTCAGTTCATCGCCGATGAGCGTGCCGAGTCCCCCTTCGAGCGCGCCGCCGAGCTGCTCACCAAGGAGGCGCTGAAGGAGGCCCTCGAGAACCTCTCCTACCGCGAGCGCCGCGTGCTCGAGCTCCGCTACGGGCTCGGCGGCGAGCACCCGCGGACCCTGGACGAGGTCGGCCGGACCTTCAACGTCACCCGCGAGCGAATCCGGCAGATCGAGAACCAGAGCCTCAAGAAGCTCCAGTCGCTGGCTGAAGCCCAGAAGCTCCGCGAAGTCGCGTAAGCCGGCTTCCCTCGTGGCATAGGCTCCTTGCGAAATCACGCGAGGAGAGGAGAAGGCATGCTGGTCTTTTTCAGCGCCCGGCGTCTGAAGGGCGATCAGTTCGACGAGTTCCGCAAGGCATGGGGGGGAGACAGCGACGAAGCGCCCGAGGGGCTGCCCGAGGGTGCGGTCGTCTACCACGCGCGGAACATCAAGGACGACACCGAGGTCATTTCGTTCGGGATCTTCGACATCGACCGGAACTCGCTCGACGTCGTGCGCGGTTCGGCCGAGGACGAGGCCAAGCGCCAGGAGGAAATCTCGAAGTACGTCCACGACACCCCGCTCGAGGGCGTCTACGAGGTGGTCGAGGAGCTTCGCCCGTAGCTAGCCACCCAATTTTGCTGATCTAGCCGAGGCCGCCCACGCCCGATAGGGCGAGGGATGGGTTTCGACATCAATCAGGCGCTCGCGTACGTAGTCGAGCGGGAGGGATCCGACCTCCACATCAAGGCCGACGCGCCTCCGATGGCGCGCGTCCATGGCGACCTCTGGGCGGTGCAGGGCTCCGATACGCTCGGCCCGAGCGACACCGAGGGGGCGCTGCAGGAGATCGCCGGCCCGGAGGTGATCGCCGAGTTCCAGGAGAACGGCGAGGCCGACTTCTCCTACGAGCTCGAGGGCGTGTCGCGCTTCCGAATCAATGCCTTCAGGCAGCGCGGCGCGGTCTCGATCGCGCTGCGCGCCATTCCCTTCCAGGTCCGGACGATCGACGATCTCGGGCTGCCCGAGGTCGTGCGCCGGCTGGCCGAGGAGCCGCGCGGGATCATTCTGCTCACCGGCACCACCGGATCGGGCAAGTCGACGACGCTCGCGGCGATGATCGACCACATCAACTCCACCCGGGCACGTCACATCGTGACCATGGAGGATCCGATCGAGTACCTCCACCGGGACAAGCTCTCGATCATCAACCAGCGCGAGGTCGGGTCGGACACGAAGAGCTTCGCCCAGGGGATGCGCCGCGTCCTGCGTCAGGACCCCGACGTGATCCTGATCGGGGAGATGCGCGACGAGGAGACGGTGCGGACCGCGCTCTCGGCCGCCGAGACCGGCCACCTCGTGATGTCGACGCTCCACACGCTGGACGCCAGCGAGACGATCAACCGGATCATCGACTTCTTCCCGCCGCACCTCCAGCAGCAGGCGCGCGTGATGCTCGCGTCGACGCTGAAGGGAGCGATCTCCCAGCGGCTGGTGCCGCGGATCGATCGCGAGGGCCGCGTCGCCGTCTCGGAGGTGATGGTCGTCACCGGCCGGATCCAGGACCTGATCACGAATCCCGAGGAGACCGGCCGGATCACCGAGGTGATCTCGGAGGGCGACTTCTACGGCATGCAGACCTTCGATCAGGCGCTGCTCGGCTACGTCACCAATGGGGTGGTCTCCGAGGAGGTCGCGATGGAGACCGCCTCGAGCCCGCACGACTTCAAGCTGATGCTCGCCGCCAAGGGCCAGCGCGCGAGCGGGATCGAGCAGGTCGCCGGCAACGGCGACTCGCCCGTGGGAGCTGAGGTCGGATGAGGCAGGCGATCAACAACAACCCGATCGCTCAGGTCGCCATCCTCGGTGGCCTGGCCCTCCTGGCAGCGGTGTTCTTCATGACGAGCATGAAGGGAAAGGGGTCTTCGGACTCCGCGTCCACCGCCTCCCCGGCGGCTCCCGCGCCGGCGACCTCGACTCCGCCGGTACCGGCGCCTGGGTCGACGAGCTCGTCCTCCACCGCCCCGCCTCCCACTACCGGCACGGTGAGTCCCGACGCGCTGGTCCCCGGTCGCGGGCTCCCCAAGCCGGTCGTCACCGCCTGGAAGCGGGGGGACACCGTGGTGCTCCTCGTCGTCCGGCAGGGGGGAATCGACGACCGCCTCGTACGCAACTCGGTGCGGTCCCTCTCCAGCGATCGCGGCAGCGATCGCGGCGTCTCGGTCTTCGTGACCCGGGCGAACCACGTCGCCCGCTACTCGCGGATCACCCAGGGCGTCGGTGTCTCGCAGGCGCCCGCCCTGGTGGTCGTCCGGCCGAAGAGGGTGAGCGGATCGGTCCCCGAGGCGCAGGTGGACTATGGGTTCCGCGATGCGCAGGGGGTAGTGCAGGCCGTCCACGATGCCGTCTACTCCGGCAAGGACAACCTGCCCTACAGCCCCAGGTGAGGTGGTACCCCCATGCGGGAGCTGCCTGAGTACCTTCGTCCGGTCCCCGGATCCGGTGACGGATCCGGAGCATCGGTCGCCCAGGCTGCGGCGCCAGGAGCAGAGGGGGCTGGCGGAACCCCAGGTCTGATCGCGCCGAGGAGCCGCGGGCACACCGGCGGCTTCCTCACAGACGCGATCGTCGAGCTGGGCCACGCGACTGCTGAGCAGGTGGAACAGGCGATTGCCACGTCGCGTACCGCGGGCAAGCGGCCGGAGGAAGTTCTCCTCGAGCAGGGGACGATCAACTCGGAACAGCTCTCGCGAGCCACTGCCGAGCGCTATGGGCTCGACTACGTCGACCTGTCGCTGTTCAGCATCGACATGGGCGCGGCGAACCTGATCTCCGCGAAGTCGGCTCGCCAACATCAGGCACTGCCAGTCGCCTTCCTGGACGAGAGCACCCTCCTGTTGGCGATGGCCGACCCGACCAACCTGCTCGCCCTTGACGACCTCCAGATGGCAACCGGCCTGAGCTGTGCGGTGGCGGTGGCTCCCGCCGGCGACATCGAGTCACTGGTGACCAAGATCGGCACGATGCAGAGCACCATCTCCGATGCCATCACGGAAGGCGAGGCAGAGGCGGAGGAGGCATCCGACGAGGCGCCCGACGAGATCACCGACCTGCGCGCGTCGGCTCAGGACGGCCCGGTGATGAAGCTGGTCAACAGCATCCTGGGGCAGGCCGTCGCGGAGGGCGCGTCCGACATCCACTTCGAGCCCGAGGACGGCGACATGCGCATCCGTTTCCGGATCGACGGCGTCCTCCAGGAGAGTGCGCGGGTGCCAAAGCGGATGGTGGCGGGGGTGGTCTCACGCATCAAGATCATGAGCGAGCTGGACATCGCCGAGAAGCGGATTCCGCAGGATGGCCGGGTGGGAATCCGGATCGACGATCGCCGGGTGGACCTGCGCGTTACGACTCTCCCCACTCAGACCGGCGAAGGGGCGTCGATCCGCATCCTCGACGAAGCGGACGCGCTCCGGACGCTCAATGACCTCGGCATGGTCGGGGACCAGCGGGAGCGTTTCGAGACCTCGTTCCGGAAGCCCTATGGAGCCGTCCTGGTCACGGGTCCCACCGGAGCCGGTAAGTCGACCACCCTCTACGCGGCTCTGCAGGAGCTAAACGGGGTGGACAAGCACATCGTCACGATCGAGGACCCCGTCGAGTACAGGCTGCAGGGCGTGCAGCAGATCGGCGTCCACCGCAAGGCCGGGCTGACGTTCGCCACGGGCCTGCGCTCGGTGCTGCGAGCGGACCCGGACGTGATCATGGTCGGCGAGATCCGGGACGGCGAGACCGCCCGTATCGGGATCGAGGCAGCGCTCACCGGGCACATGGTGCTGACGACGCTGCACACGAACGATGCGCCCGGGGCGATCACCCGCCTGCAGGAAATGGGGATCGAGTCCTTCCTCACCTCGTCGGCGGTGGAATGCGTCGTGGCCCAGCGGCTGGCCCGCGTGCTCTGCGCCCATTGCAAGCGGCGCGCCGTCATTCCGCAGGCGTCGCTCGCCGAGTCCGGGTTCCGGGTCGGCACCGACCTCGAGGCATATGAGCCGCTCGGCTGCCCGCGCTGCCACGGCAGCGGCTACCGGGGCCGGCTGGGGATCTACTCGGTCATGGTGCTCAGTGAGGGCATCAAGGAGATGGTGGTGGGCATGGTCTCTGAGGCTGACATCGCCGCTCTGGCGATCCAGGAGGGGATGCTCACGCTGCGTCAGTCGGGCCTCGAGAAGGTCCGAGCGGGCCTGACCAGCATCGAGGAGGTCGCCCGAGTCGCCTCCTGAGCCCCGTCTCGACCCTCAATTTTAGGTGTCAAGCAGGGCGGGCGAACGGACGATTGGTAATGGACATGGAAGCTGCCGCTGCCCCCACCCGCCAGTTCGATTTCGCCGACGTTCTGACCAAGATGGTCGAGGATCGCGCCTCGGACGTCCACCTCAGCCCGGGTTTTTGCCCGGCGATCCGGGTCCGTGGGCGGATCGTCCCGCTCGAGGACTACGAACCGCTGACAACGCAGGAGACACGCGACACCGTCTACAGCCTGCTCAACGACGACCAGCGCAAGCGTTTCGAGTCCCAGAAGCAGCTCGACCTTGCCTACGCGGTCCCGGGTGTCGCCCGGTTCCGCGTCAACTGCTTCTTCCAGCGGGGGGCGATCAGCGCCGCGTTCCGCCGGATTCCGCATGAGATCCCGAGGCTCGATGAGCTGGGCTTGCCCCGGATCTTGGAGGAGCTGACCAGAAAGCCTCGTGGTCTGGTGCTCGTGACGGGACCGACCGGGTCCGGTAAGTCGACCTCGCTCGCGGCGATGCTGGACATCATCAACGAGGAGCGCGACGAGCACATGCTCACGATCGAGGATCCCATCGAGTTTCTCCACGGCCACAAGCGCTGCATCGTCAACCAGCGTGAGATCGGGGCGGACGCCATCGACTTCGCCAGCGCACTGAAATCGGCGCTCCGCGAGGACCCGGACGTGATCCTCGTCGGCGAGATGAGGGACATCGAGACCATGTCCACCGCACTGACCGCGGCTGAGACCGGCCACCTGGTCTTCGCCACCCTTCACACGCAGTCGACCGCGCAGACCGTCGACCGGATCATCGACATTTTCCCCGCCCAGCAGCAGGCCCAGGTTCGCATGCAGCTCTCGATCGGCCTGCAGGGCATCGTCACGCAGCAGCTGCTGCCGACGGCCGACGGTGCGGGTCGTGCGGTCGCCTGCGAGGTGCTGATCCCGACCCCAGCGGTGCGCAACCTCATCCGGGAGGGGAAGACCCATCAGATCTACTCGGCGATCCAGACCTCCGGCTCGATCGGGATGCAGACCATGGACGCGCACCTCGCCCAGCTCGTCCGCCTCGGCAGGGTGTCTCAGCAGCTCGCGTTGGAGCGTGCCTCCGTGCCCGAGGAGCTCAAGCGCCTGCTCGGGGCGGCGCCGCCGGCCAGCAACGGCGCGACGACGGCGATGACGAACGGAGCCTGAGATGAGCACCTACGCGTTCCGTGCAGTCGACCTGGGCGGCGTGCCCTCCAGAGGCGAGGTCGACGCCGAGTCGAAGGGCCAGGTCACAGAGCAGCTTCGCGAGCGCGGGCTGATCGTCCTGGACGTCTCCGAGAAGAACGAGGCCTTCAAGCTCGAGAGTGCCTTCGATCGCTTCCGATCGATCAAGACCCGGGATCTGTCCGTGTTCGCCCGGCAGTTCGCCACCCTGATCGCGTCGGGCATGCCGATGCTCAGGTCGCTGTACACGCTGGAGGACCAGACGGAGGACGAGAGGCTCAAGGACGCGATCGCAGGCGTGCGCAACGACGTCGAGGCGGGCAGTTCGCTCGCGGACGCGATGGGAAGGCGCCCACAGATCTTCGACAAGCTGTTCCGCGCGATGGTGCGCTCCGGTGAGAGCTCGGGGCGGCTCGACGATGCGCTGGAGCGGATCGCCTTCCAGCTCGAGAAGCTGGATGCACTGAAGCGCGAGATCCGATCGGCCGTGCTCTACCCGGCCTTCGTCTTCGCCGCGGCACTGCTGATCATGCTCGCGGTCGTGATCTTCATCGTCCCGGTCTTCGCGGAGGCGTTCAAGGAGGCCGTGGCGGACCAGCCGGGTGAGTCCGCGTCCCTGCCGACCCTGACGCAGCTCATGATCAACTTCTCGGACTTCCTCAAGGGGTACTGGTTCATCTGGGTCCCCGGCATGATCGGCCTGGTGATCGCCTTCTTCCAATGGAAGAAGACCGAGCGCGGGCGGGCGCAGTGGGACCTCGTGAAGCTCCGTCTGCCGATCCACATCGGCGACATAGTCCAAAAGGCGGCGGTGGCGCGTTGGTCGCGGACCTTCTCCGGCGCCGTTGCCTCGGGTGTGCCCCTGCTCGAATCGATCAAGCTCACCGGGCAGACCGCCGGCAATTATCAGGTGGAGCAGGCGATGGAGGAGGTCTACGCCTCCGTACAGAGCGGCGGCACGCTGGCCCATCCGATCGAGGAGGCCTCGGTGTTTCCGCCGATGGTCGGCCACATGGTCTCGGTCGGCGAGGAGAGCGGTCAGCTCGAGCACATGCTCAGCAAGATCGCCGACTTCTATGAGACGGAGGTCGACTCGAAGGTGAAGGCGCTCACCTCGCTGATCGAGCCCGCGATGATCGCGATCGTCGGCGGCATGGTGGGATTCATCGTGATCGCGATGTACCTGCCGCTCTTCTCGCTCTACGACAAGATTCGGTAGAGGCGACCCCGTCGGCGCTCGGCTTGGACGCAAGTACGACGCCAATCTCCTAAGCACTATTGAGGGACTTGCTAAAGGCGGGTGCCCCGAGGCCGATTCAAGGCGGCGTAAGGGAAATAGCCAGGGCCTCGGTGTTAAAGGCAAACTCGTCGCGAGGCGAGGACGCAAAGCCAACGGGGCTCTGAGAGAGATCTCAGAGCCAGCCGGGCTCCCACCGGGGTTAAAGACTCCCAGGAGGCACGGGGCTCTGGCAGCAACTGAACCAAGGAGGTTCAAATGCTGTTGAAGCTCCGAGAGCGGATGTCCAGCGAGAAGGGTTTCACCCTGATCGAGCTGCTGGTCGTCATGCTCATCATTGGAATCCTGGCCGCGATTGCGATTCCGACGTTTTTCAATCAGCGGAACAAGGCCAGCGATTCGAGCTCCAAGGAGATGGCTCACACCGCGCAGATCGCGGCGGAGACCATCGCCACTGACAACAATGGTTCCTACACGACTGTCGCCCCCGGCACCCTGGCTGCGATCGACGCCTCGGTCCGGACGGTGGCCGGCAGCCCGCCGAAGCCGTACGTGAGTGCAGCAAGCGGGACCGCCGACAGTTGGACCGTGACCGTCACCTCCTCGACCGGGAACACGTTCTCGATCGTCAAGGCGACCGGCACGGGCGCTCTGACGTATCCCTGCACCGTTTCCGGGACCGACAGAGGTGGTTGTCCGAGCAGCGGCTTCTGGGGCTAACCCAGCTAGCCAGTCTGCGTGAAGCTCGAGAGGGCCTCACGCGAGGAGAGGGCGGGCCTTCGGGCCCGCCCTCTTCCTTTGTCTGGACGCTGATTCACCCCGCCCGGCCTCTGAGGCTCATACGGTCGGCCAGTTCCCCCACTCCTGGGTATGGGCGGGTTCACGCTGGGTGCCGATTCAAGCGGCGTAAGAGAAATAGCCAGGGCCTCGGTGTTAAAGGCAAACTCGTCGCGAGGCGAGGACGCAAAGCCAACGGGGCTCTGAGAGAGATCTCAGAGCCAGCCGGGCTCCCACCGGGGTTAAAGACTCCCAGGAGGCACGGGGCTCTGGCAGCAACTGAACCAAGGAGGTTCAAATGCTGTTGAAGCTCCGAGAGCGGATGTCCAGCGAGAAGGGTTTCACCCTGATCGAGCTGCTGGTCGTCATGCTCATCATTGGAATCCTGGCCGCGATTGCGATTCCGACGTTTTTCAATCAGCGGAACAAGGCCAGCGATTCGAGCTCCAAGGAGATGGCTCACACCGCGCAGATCGCGGCGGAGACCATCGCCACTGACAACAACGGTTCCTACGCGTCCATCACCCCCGGCACCCTGGCTGCGATCGACGCCTCGGTCCGGACGGCGGCCGGCAGCCCGCCGAAGCCGTACGTGAGTGCCGCGAGCGGGACCGCCGACAGTTGGACCGTGACCGTCACCTCCTCGACCGGGAACACGTTCTCGATCGACAAGGCGACCGGCACGGGCGCTCTGACGTATCCCTGCACCGTTTCCGGGACCGACAGAGGTGGTTGTCCGAGCAGCGGCTTCTGGGGCTAACCCAGCTAGCCAGTCTGCGTGAAGCTCGAGAGGAGCCTCACGCGAGGAGAGGGCGGGCCTTCGGGCCCGCCCTCTTCCTTTGTCTGGACGCTGATTCACCCCGCCCGGGGGCCTGAGGCTCATACGGTCGGCCAGATGCCCCAGTCCTGGGTATGGCCGGGATGAGGGTGGGCGCCGATGCAAGAGCAGAGGCTCCGGACCCTCATGGAACTACCCAAGCTGACACGGATCGGCCGTGACCAGGCCGGCATCGCCATCGTCGAGGTGCTCGTTAGCGCCCTCGTCCTGGTGATCTTTTCCGTCGGTGTCGTCACCGTCCTGAGCGGGTCGACACGAGCGACGGCTCAGGAGCGTCACCGCGGGCAGGCGAACGCGCTTGCTGAGCAGGAGCTCGAGCGGGTGCGCTCCAGCCGCATCATCGACCTGGTGTCGCTCAACTCCACCAGGTGGGTGCTCGACGACGGCACGCAGCTCGCGACCGGCTGTCCGACATCAGGTGCCCAGTCGAGACAGACCTGTTACACGATCACCTCCACCTCTCAGTTCAAGGACGAGCCGGCTGCTTCGAATGGCTGCTCCGCCGGATCGGGCTCACGCGACTACATGGTGATCAC
>CAVZRH010000027.1:0-75094 GCA_963777575.1 uncultured Solirubrobacterales bacterium
CATCGAGACCGAGCGCGTCTCGGAGTTCCTCGGCAACCTGATCTCGAGGCTGCACTCGGAGAGCCAGGATCTGCTCGACCGGATCAACGACACCGGCGAGCTCTCCGACGAGGATGAGGAGGCGCTGGGGAAGGCGCTCGCCCAGGCGATCGACGACTTCGGGCCCGACTTCGACGAGGAGGGCAATCCCCTCGAGGAGGGCGAGTCCGATCGCGTCACACGGCGCGACGACGGGGAACAGCCGGAGTCCGGCGGCGGCTCCGAGGACGGCGGTTCGGGAAAAGCGGCTGACCCCGACGAGTCGGAGGCCGACAGTGAGGCCGAGCAGGAGGAGGCCGGCGCTACGGCGTAGCCGGCAGAGATGGCGACTCGCAAGGAAGTCAAGAACCGCATCGCCTCCGTCAAGAACGTGCAGAAGATCACGCGCGCGATGGAGATGGTCGCCGCGGCGCGGCTGCGGCGCGCTGAGCAGCGCATCGACGCGCTGCGGCCCTACGCCCGCGAGCTGCGCAAGATGACTCGCCAGGTCGCCGAGGCGGCCGGGGTCGAGGCGCGCAACCTGCCGGTGCTCCAGGAGCACGAGGAGGAGAAGACTGTCGGCATCCTGCTGGTCACCGGAGACCGCGGGCTGGCAGGCTCGTTCAACTCGCAGATCATCCGCGCGGGCATCCAGCTCCAGCGCGAGCTGGCCGGGGAGGACAAGGACGTGCGCTTCTCGGTGGTCGGCCGGCGTGGCGTCTCGACGATGCGCTTCCGCGGCGAGGAGCTCCACAACGAGTACGTGGGCTTCACCGATCGTCCCGGGTTCGCGAACGCAAGGGAGATCGCCGACGACCTGATCGCCTCCTACGTCGACAAGGACCTGAACCGGGTGGACCTGATCTACAACCGCTACGTCTCGCCGCTCACGCAGTACGTGCGCAGGCAGACGCTGCTGCCGGTCCAGCAGGCGGAGGTGTTCGGCGAGGGAGTGGAGGAGCTCAGCCCCGACGACGACCAGGACCTCGACGAGAAGTTGGTCGAGGCCCACCGCAAGGCACTCTGGGACTACGAGCCCGAGCCCGAGGAGCTGCTCGGCGAGCTGATCCCGGAGTACGCGCAGCTCAACGTCTACCGGGCCCTGCTCGAGTCGACCGCCTCCGAGCACGGTTCGCGGATGACCGCGATGCGGAATGCGGCCGACAACGCAAAGGAGGTGATCTCGGACCTGACCCTGGAGATGAACCGGGTACGCCAGGCGGAGATCACCCAGGAGATCCTCGAGGTCGTGGCGGGCGCCGAGGGCGTCTCGTAATCAAAGACTTGGAAGGAACGAAGGAGACGAATGGCTGACGAGAATGGAAAAAACGTAGGAATCGTCGAGGAGGTGAGGGGCGTCGTTCTCGACGTCGCCTTCCCAGACCACGTGCCCGAGATCTACCACGCGCTCGAGATCGACGTGGAGCCCCAGGGCGGCCGGACCGAGGGCAGGCTGATCTGCGAGGTGCAGCAGCACCTCGGGGACGAGCGCGTCCGGGCGATCGCGATGGACGCGACCGACGGCGTCAAGCGGGGCGACAAGGCGACCGACACCGGTTCGCCGATCACTGTTCCGGTCGGGGAGGCCACGCTCGGCCGCATCTTCAACCTGCTCGGCGAGCCGATCGACGAGGGCGGCGAGGTCAAGGTGGAGGAGCGCTGGCCGATCCATCGGGCGGCGCCCGAGGTCGAGGATCTCGCGCCCTCCCAGGAGTTGCTGGAGACCGGGATCAAGGTCGTCGACCTGCTGGCTCCCTACGCGAAGGGCGGCAAGGTCGGCCTGTTCGGTGGCGCCGGGGTCGGCAAGACGGTCCTGATCCAGGAGCTGATCCGCTCCATCGCGGAGGAGCACGAGGGCCTCTCGGCCTTCTGCGGCGTCGGCGAACGCTCCCGCGAGGGCAACGACCTCTGGCTCGAGATGAAGGAATCCGGCGTCATCGACAAGACGATGCTGGTCTTCGGTCAGATGAATGAGCCGCCAGGCGCGCGCCTGCGGGTCGCGCTCTCGGGGCTGACCATGGCGGAGTACTTCCGCCAGGGCGGCCAGGACGTGCTGCTCTTCATCGACAACATCTTCCGGTTCGTCCAGGCAGGGTCGGAGGTCTCGGCGCTGCTCGGCCGGATGCCCTCGGCCGTCGGCTACCAGCCCACGCTGGAGACCGAGATGGGTGGTCTGCAGGAGCGCATCACGTCGACCCGCGAGGGTTCGGTCACGTCGATCCAGGCGATCTACGTGCCTGCGGACGACCTCACCGACCCGGCTCCGGCCTCGGTGTTCGCCCACCTCAACGCGACCACGACGCTGACACGCTCGCTGGTGGAGCAGGGGATCTACCCGGCGGTCGATCCACTCGACTCGACCTCGACGATCCTCAAGCCGGAGATCCTCGGCGAGGAGCACTACGACACGGCGACCCGAGTCCAGGAGACGCTGCAGCGCTATCGCGAGCTCCAGGACATCATCGCGATCCTCGGGATCGACGAGCTCTCCGACGCCGACAAGCAGACTGTGTCGAGGGCGCGCAAGATCCAGCGCTTCCTCTCGCAGCCGTTCTTCGTCGCGGAGCAGTTCACCGGCCGGAGCGGCGAGTACGTGCCGGTCGCCGAGACGGTCCGCGGCTTCAAGGAGATCGTCGACGGCGAGCTCGACGACATTCCCGAGCGCGCCTTCTACATGCAGGGCTCAATCGACCAGGTCCTCGAAACCGCCAAGAGCATGAGCTCGGAGGAGCCCTCCGAGTCCGCCGAGGCCGAGGCCTCCGAGCAGGAGGCCAAGCAGGAGGAGGCCAGCGAAGACCAGGACCAGGGCGAGCAGGCGGAGGATGAGGCGGCCTGACCGCCTGAATCGCGATGGCCGACCACAACGTCGACGTCCGCCTCCTCACCCCGGAGGGTGAGGTCTTCACCGGCGAGGTGGAGCAGGTCTCGACGCGCACCGCGGTCGGCGAGATCGGGATCCTCGCGAACCACGTCCCGGTGTTGGCGCGGCTGATGCCCACGGAGCTACGGCTGCACATGCCCGACGGCGAGGTGCGCCGCTGGGCGCAGGCCGAGGGCTGGCTGCAGGTGTTCGCGAACCGCGCCACGGTGCTGGTCACCGAGGCGATCCCGCCGGATCAGCTCGACACGGGCGAGCTGCACAACCGGGTCGAGGACGCCGACGCGCGCCTGAGCGAGTCCGAGGAGGGCTCCGGCGCGCACACGCAGGCCGAGAAGGACAAGGCGCGCGCCGAAGCGTTCCTCGAAGTGGCCGAATCGCGTTCGTAGACGTTCCTCCGGATGAAGCACGCAGGCTGCGCGGCCCCGGGGCCGCCTCCACCTACGATGCCCGGTCATGGATGAGCTCGCACTCGCCAGGCGACTGATCGCCTTTGACACCTCGAACGCCGAGGGACTCAGGCGTGCGGCCGAATTCGTTGGTGGCTGGCTCGAGTCGAACGACATCGAGGCGAAGCAGACCGAAGCGCGCGGGCTACCCGTGACGAAGGCCCAGGTCGGACCGGAAGACGGTGGCGCTCCGACGCTCGTCCTGCACGGCCACCTCGACGTCGTCCCTGGTGGGACGGATCAGTTCGAACCGAGGGTCGAAGGCGACCGACTGCTCGGTCGCGGCGCGTATGACATGAAGGGCGCCCTCGCCGTGATGCTGATGGTCCTGCACGATCTGCGTGACCAGGAGGACGTGCGCCTTCGTCTCGGGATCGTCTCCGACGAGGAATCCGAGGAGGAGGAGAACCGCGGGTCCGACGCACTCGTCGCGAGCGGCTTCATAGGCGACTTCGCGATCACCGGCGAGCCGACCAACCTCCAGGTCGGCGTGCAGGCCAAGGGGGTGCTGGCGATGCGGCTCCGGGTCCGGGGGCGCTCCGCGCACGGCGCGACGCCCTGGCTCGGCGATAACGCTGTCGTTAAGGCGGTTGAGGTATTCAGGGGAATCGAATCGCTACCGTTTGCACGCCACAGCTCGGCCCTGTTCGACCGCCCCTCCATCAATCTCGGTCGCATCATGGGCGGCGACGCCCTGAACAAAGTGCCTGACACCTGCGTCATAGACGTCGATATCCGCTTCCTGCCCGATCAGGACCCCGACGAGATCCTGCAGCAGGTCAGCGGGCTGCCTGACACGGAGGTGCTCGCGACCTTTCGGCGGGCGCCCGCCGTCGTGGAGGCGGACTCTCCCTACGTGGTCGGGCTCTGCGAGGCGGCTTCGCCACATCACCCCGAGCGGGTGATGAGCGTCGGACGGGACGGCGCCTCCGACGCGGTCTCGTTCCTCGCCGCGGGGGTGCCGGCCGTCGAGTTCGGGCCGATCGGCGATGGCCACCACGGGCCCGCTGAGTGGGTTTCGATCTCCTCCCTGCGCAGCTACCGGCAGGCGCTGGAGGGATTCGTTCACAGCTTCCCGGGGATGGCGGCGTGAGTCCGGGAGCAGGGCGGGAACGGACCGGGGGACGAGGGCCAGCGCCCGGACGAGACGCAGGAGTTCAACGTCAGCGACGAGGTCCGCGAGGACGACCCGCAGGAGCCCCGGGACGATCAGCAGCCGAGCTCCGGCGAGGAGCACCGCACGCCGGGACGAGGAGCAGGACGAGGGCCTCGGGGACGATCAGCCCGACGAGGGCGACGAGGACGAGCAGGGCGAGGACGTCGAGGACGAGGACCTCGACGACGAGGATGTCGAGACGCCCGACGAGGGTGAGCAGGAGGAGGACGGCGAGCAGCCCGAGCTCAGCGAGGAGGAGAGGCTCTCCCAGGTGGTCTCCGCTCCCACCCAGGAGTGGGAGGGTCTGGAGGCCGCTGAGGCGACCGCCGACGAGCCCACGGTCATCCAGAAAGCCGGCTCGGCGATCACCTCGAGCTTCGAGAAGGTGGGCTCGGCGACGACCTCGGGCTTCAAGGCAGTCCGCAGCCACGTCGGCTTTCCCATCTGGCTGCGATTCATCACGGCTTCCGTCGTGATCGTCGCCTCGATCGCGGTGGCGACATCCGCCAGCCTGATCCTCTACCTGGGCGACATCGCGAGCGCGCTGAAGAGCAACACCATCGGCCAGGAGGTCAAGAACCAGCTGGATCCGATACCGGACACCGGGGCACAGACGATCATGATCCTCGGCTCCGACAAGCGGAACCAGGAGATCAGCGGCAAGTTCGGCCTCTCCGACACGACGATGCTGCTGCGCCTCGATCCGGACCGGAACGCGATCGCGCTGCTCTCCCTGCCGCGCGACCTCAAGGTCTCGATCCCGGGGGTCGGCACGGACAAGCTGAACGCCGCCTACTCACTCGGCGGTCCCAAGCTGACGCTCCAGACCGTCAAGCAGCTCACCGGGCTCGACGTCAACCACCTGGTGAACGTCGACTTCACCGGGTTTGCCCGCGCGGTCAACGCGATCGGCTGCGTCTACGTCGACGTCGACCACCGCTACTTCCACCAGAACGGGCCCTACTCGAGCTCCTCCGACTACGCCGAGATCAACCTGCAGCCGGGCTACCAGGCGCTCTGCGGCTTCGACGCGCTCTCCTTCGTCCGGTACCGCCACACCGACAACGACATCGTGCGCGCGGCGCGCCAGCAGGCCTTCCTGCGCGAGGCGAGGGCCAAGGTCCCACCCGAGCGTCTGGTCGAAGACCGCAAGAAGCTGATCAAGATCTTCACCACCTACACGACGTCCGACATCGACGACGCGATCCAGATGCTGCAGGTCTTGAAGCTGTTCTTCGATCTGCGCGGGGCGCAGATCAAGGAGATCCACTTCGAGGGCCACCTCGGTCCCTCCTACGTCACCGCCTCCCACCAGGAGATCCAGACGGCGGTGAACCAGTTCCTCGGCAGCGAGAGCACGCCCGGTCCCCAGGGAACGACCGCGAAGCCGGATCAGAAGGTGACTCCCGAGCAGGCGCCGGACGCCACCAAGGCCACGCCGGCCGCGCCGAAGAAGAAGCAAGCGGTCGACACGAATCTGGTCGACACGA
This sequence comes from uncultured Solirubrobacterales bacterium, assembly GCA_963777575.1. Lineage (GTDB taxonomy): Bacteria > Actinomycetota > Thermoleophilia > Solirubrobacterales > 70-9 > DASUPK01. The sequence goes on from CAVZRH010000027.1 coordinate 5,992, forward strand.
CCTACGGCAAGCCGCTTGCCCAGGGCATCAAGGCGCGCAAGCTGAAGGTCCCGATCTACTACCCGACCCAGCTCGAGGCCGGCAGCGACTACGCGCAGAAGCCGCGCGCCTACAAGATCAACGGCAAGGGGGACGAATCGCCGCCCCACTCGGAGCGCGCCGCCTACAAGTGGGTCTTCTCACTACCGACGATCGGCGACTACTACGGGTTCATGGGCACGCGCTGGAGGGACCCGCCGATCCTCGACAACCCCGCCGAGGAGAGGACGATCGGGGACCGCACGTACAAGCTGTACTACGACGGCGACCGGTTGCGGATGGTGGCCTGGCAGACCGACCAGGGCTCGTTCTGGGTGTCGAACTCGTACATCGAGACGATCCCGAACGCGGACATGCTGAAGATCGCCCAGAGCTTCCGCCACCTCCCCGGAACCTAGCCGGGCGATCTCCGCGATCATCCCTGGGAGGCGAGCATGAGCGAGAAGGAACCGATCGGGGTAGTCGGTGCCGGCTGGGTCGGCCTGGTGACCGCTGCCTGCTTCGCGGAGCTCGGCCACCGCGTGGTGGTGCGCGAGATCGTCCCCGAGAAGGTGGAGTCGCTCGGTCGCGGCGAGGTGCCGATCCACGAGCCCGGCCTGCCTGAGCTGATCGAGCGCAACCGCGAGCGGCTCGTCTTCACGACAGAGATGGCGGAGCTCCTGGACGGGCCGCGCCTGCTCTTCGTCTGCGTGCAGACGCCGCCCACCTACTCGGGGGACGCCGACCTCTCGGCGGTGCAGCGGGCGGTGGACGAGATCGGCGAGACGGAAGGCAGGGCCCTGGTGATGAAGAGCACGGTGCCGGTGGGGACCGGACGGGCGATCCAGCGGGAGGCGCCGGATCTCGCCTACGTGTCCTGCCCGGAGTTCCTCAAGGAGGGCAGCGCCGTCAAGGACTTCCTGGAGCCTGATCGGGTCGTGATCGGCGCGGATGCGGAGGACGACTGGGCCGTCGATGCGGTCGAGTCCGTCTACGAGCCGCTCGGGGCGCCGATCGTGCGCACCGACCTCTCGAGCTCCGAGATGATCAAGCTTGCGTCGAACGCCTACCTGGCGACCAAGATCAGCTTCATCAATGAGATCGCGAACGTCTGCGACGAGGTCGGCGCTGACGTCACCGAGGTCGCGCGCGGAATGGGGCTGGATCCGCGGATCGGGTCGAAGTTCCTCAATGCCGGGCTCGGCTTCGGCGGTTCCTGTTTCCCCAAGGACACACAGGCGCTCAAGATCCTCGCCGGGAACTCGGGCTATCACTTCCAGCTGCTCAGCTCGGTGATCGAGGTGAACGACCTGCAGAAGCGCCGGGTGATGGCGAAGCTCGCCAAGCACCTGGACTCGCTGGTCGGCAAGCGCGTCGCCCTTCTCGGCCTGGCCTTCAAGCCGGACACCGACGACATGCGCGAGGCCTCGAGCCTGGTGCTGGCCGCCCGTCTCGAGGGGGAGGGCGCGTCCGTCGTTGCCTTCGATCCAGTCGCTCAGAAGGCCGCCCATGAGCTGCTGCCCGCCGTCGAGATGGCGGGCTCCGCGATGGAGGCGCTCGAGGGCGCCGACGCGGCGGTTCTGGTCACCGAGTGGCCCGAGTTCGCCGAGCTCGACTGGACCGAGGTCGCGAAGCGGAATGGCGAACCCGCTGCTCGTCGACGGTCGCAACTTCCTCGATCCGAAGACCGTGCGTGACGCCGGCATCACCTACGAGGCGATCGGACGCCCCAGCATCAGCGATCGCTCGGTGGTGGGTTGATGTGCAGGCGCTGATCCTGGCGGGAGGTGAGGGGACCCGCCTGCGCCCGCTCACCTACACCGTCCCGAAGCCGGTGCTGCCCCTGGCCGGACGGCCGCACGTCGCCTATGTGATCGACTGGCTGGTCCGGCACGGCGTGGACGACGTGGTCGTCTCCTGCGGCCACCTCGCCGAGGGGATGCGAGAGGCCCTTGCCGAGCTCGAGCCGGGCGTCGAGTATTCGCTACGCGGAGGAGCCCGACGCCCGCGGGACGGCGGGAGCGATTAGGTTTGCGGAGGACCTGCTGGGAGAGCGGTTCCTGGTGCTGAACGGGGACGTGCTCTGCGACCTGGACCTGACGGCGCTGATCGGGCAGCACGAGCGGACCGGCGCCCGCGCGACCATCGCCCTCTACCCGGTCGACGATCCCTCCGGGTACGGGCTGGTCCACCGCGAGCAGGACGGCGAGATCACCGAGTTCCTCGAGAAGCCCGATCCCGAGCAGATCGACACGGACGAGATCAACGCCGGGGCCTACCTGCTCGAGCGTTCCGTGCTCGACTACATCCCACGCGATCAGGCCGTCTCGATCGAGCGGGAGGTCTTCCCGCGCCTGATCGACGAGGGGCTCTTCGGGATCAGGCTCGAGGGCTACTGGATCGACATCGGGACGCCCGAGCGCTACCTGGAGGCCAATTGGGACATCCTCGAGGGCCGGGTCGAGACCGTCATCACCGGGGAGCTGGACACAGCGGTGATGATCGGGGAGAGGTGTGAGATCGCGCCCGACGCGGAGCTGCGCGCTCCGTGCGTCATCGGTCGGGACTCGTTCGTCGGATCGGACGCCGTCGTCGAGCGCTCGGTGCTGCTCGACCGCTGCACGGTCGGCGATGGAGCCCAGGTCTCCAACAGCATTCTCAGTGGCGGTGTGACCGTCGAGCCGGGCGCCGAGCTCGACGGCGTGGTGGTCGGAGAGGGGGAGATGGTCTGATGGCGGTCATCGGGGGAGACATGCTCGATGCGGTCAAGGCGCTGCCCGAGCACCTGCGCGACGCTCTCTGGCGGATCGAGACGGCGCGCGCCGCGACGATGGAGGCGCCGGCGGCGTTCGTCTGCGGCATGGGCGGCTCGGCGATCGGTGGCGACCTCGCCATCGCGGCCCTTGCCGACCGGCTGACCAAGCCGATGCTCGTCGCCCGTGGCTACGAGCTGCCCTCGTGGGCGCCGCCAGGCTCGGCGGTGCTCTGCTCGAGCTATTCGGGCGACACGGAAGAGACTTTGGCCTGCTACGCGGCAGCCGAGGCGGTGGGCGCCCAGCGCCTGATCGCGACGACGGGCGGCGAGCTCGCCGAGGCCGCGCGCCGCGACGGCGTGCCAGTCATCGGCCTCCCGGCGGGGCTGCAACCACGAGCATCGGTCGGCTACATGTTCTGCGTCGCTGCGGAGCTCGCCGCCCTGGCGCTTGCCGGCCCTCGCATCAACACGGAGATCGATGCCGCGGCCTCGCATCTCGGCGAGGCCTTCGGCGCCGCCTCGTCGCGCGCGAGCGAGATCGCGGCGGAGATCGGCGACGCCGTCCCCGTCGTCTACGGCAGCGACCTCACCGCTCCGGTCGCGTACCGCTGGAAGACGCAGGTGAACGAGAACGCCAAGTCCCCGGCGTTCTCGGCGGTCCTGCCCGAGGCGGACCACAACGAGCTAGAGGGCTGGTCCGGAGCGGACGCCCGGCTCGCGGCGATCTTCATCGAGGATCGCGACCAGCACCCGCGCGAGCGCGAGCGCTTCGAGCTCACCGCCAGGGCGGTCGAGCCCCATGCCGCCGCCGTGATCCGGCTCGAGACGGAGGGGGAGACGCGCACCGATCGCCTCCTCCATGCCGTAATGCTGGGCGACCTGGTCTCGATCGAGCTCGCCAACGCCCACGGAGTGGACCCGATGCCGGTCGAGGGGATCGAGTCCCTCAAGCGCGAGCTCGGCCGTCCCGGCGGCTGATCGCCGGCGCTTTACCGGTACATGCGACCGGTAGAGCGCCAAGCACTAGTTGAGGCGCTCCTTCAGATGGACCACCACGGAGTCGCCCTCTTCCTTGTCGAGTGCCTTCCGGACGTCGGCCTTGACCGGGAGCTTGTGGGTCCCATCGCCGAGGGCCATGAATGAGCTCCTGAAGGGTTGCCCGTCGATCGTGCCTTGGACCTTGACGAGCCCGCGCGTCCCGAAGAACTCGGCCGAGCCGGGCATCACCACGTAGGTCCAGCCGCCCTCGTTCGGGCTCTTCACCAGGGTGGCTTCGAATCGCTTGTCGAGTTTCGTAGCCATCACAGCTTGAGACCGCCGATGCAGTTCTGACTAATCGGTCTGGCGCGGCCAGGTGGTCCTGACGCGGGTCAGGCGTCCTCGCTCGGGGGACGGCGCTGCGCCTTGCGCGTCGATCTGCGGCGCTTCTCCTCCAGGCGCCGCTCCCGAGCCGCGCGGGACGGCTTCGTCGGCCGCCGCGGCTTCGGGCGGCGGAGCCCCGCCGCGAGCTTCTCGCGGAGCCGCTCGAGGGCCAGCTCCCGGTTGCGGGCCTGGCTGCGGGCATCTTGCGCGACCGCCGTGACGCGTTCGCCCAGGCGGCGCAGCAGCAGGTCGCGTTGCTCGTCGCTGAGCGAGCTCGAAGCCTCCACGTCGAAGACGGCCTCGATCCTCGACGCCGTGACGTTCGCGTGCTGGCCACCCGGCCCGGAGGAGCGGCTGGCGCGGAACTGAATCTCCTCCAGCGGGATGACCGTATTCTCGGCGACACGGATGCCCTCGTCCATGCTCCGGACGGTATCCCCGTTAGCCTTGACCATCCTCAGACCTCGACCCAGGAGAGCAGTCACCGCATGAGCACCGCCACCAGTGCCCCGACGTCCGCAGGCGCCGACTTCAAGGTCGCCGATCTCTCCCTGGCCGAGTTCGGCCGCAAGGAGATCCGGCTGGCCGAGCACGAGATGCCCGGCCTGATGGCGACGCGGGAGGAGTTCGCCGAGTCCAAGCCGCTGAACGGCGCGCGGGTCACCGGATCGCTCCACATGACGATTCAGACCGCCGTGCTGATCGAGACGCTGGTCGCGCTCGGAGCCGAGGTCCGCTGGGCGAGCTGCAACATCTTCTCGACCCAGGACCACGCGGCCGCCGCGGTCGCTGTGGGTCCCGAGGGGACGCCGGATGACCCGAAGGGCGTCCCGGTCTTCGCCTGGAAGGGCGAGACGCTCGAGGAGTACTGGTGGGCGGCCCTGCAGGCCCTCACCTGGCCGGAGCCCGGGCCGAACGGCGAGAGCGGAGCGAACATGCTGCTCGACGACGGCGGCGACGCGACGCTGCTCGTCCACAAGGGCGTCGACTACGAGGCCGCCGGGCGCGGTCCCGAGCGCCGATACCGCCGGCTCCGAGGAGGAGAAGGTGATCCTCCAGCTGCTGCGGGACAGCCTCGTGTCCGATCCGCAGCGGTTCACGAAGATGGCCGAGGGGATCAAGGGCGTCACCGAGGAGACCACCACCGGCGTGATCCGCCTCTATGAGCGCCAGGCGAACGGCACCCTGCTGTTCCCGGCGATCAACGTCAACGACTCGGTCACCAAGTCGAAGTTCGACAACATCTACGGCTGCCGGCACTCCCTGATCGACGGCATCAACCGCGCCACCGACGTGATGATCGGCGGCAAGACCGCCGTGATCTGCGGCTTCGGCGACGTCGGCAAGGGATGTGCGGAGTCGCTGCGCGGGCAGGGCGCCCGGGTGATCGTCACCGAGATCGACCCGATCTGCGCGCTCCAGGCCGCGATGCAGGGCTACGAGGTCCGCGCGCTCGAGAGCGTCATCGCCGACGCGGACATCTTCATCAGCGCCACCGGCAACCGCGACGTGATCACGGTCGACCACATGGCGCAGATGAAGCACCAGGCGATCGTCGGCAACATCGGCCACTTCGACGACGAGATCCAGATGGCGGCGCTCGAGAAGTTCGACGGCATCGAGAGGATCAACATCAAGCCCCAGGTGGACGAGTGGCGCTTCCCCGATGGCCACTCGATCATCGTCCTCTCCGAGGGCCGGCTGCTGAACCTCGGCAACGCCACCGGACATCCGAGCTTCGTGATGTCGAACTCGTTCACCAACCAGGTGATCGCCCAGATCGAGCTGTTCGGCAAGGCGGACGCCTACGGCAAGGAGGTCCACGTCCTCCCCAAGCACCTGGACGAGAAGGTCGCGCGCCTGCACCTGGACGCCCTCGGGGTCGAGCTCACCGAACTCCAGCCCGAGCAGGCCGCCTACATCGGCGTGCCGGTCGAGGGTCCCTACAAGAGCGACCACTACCGGTACTGATCCGTCCAGCGGGCGTTGAGACGCCTCTCGATGGGGGATGATGGGGCGGGATGAAGGCCAGGGTCCGGATCGCGCTGCTGGCGGGCTGCGTGCTCGCGCTGCTCTTCGCGCCCTCACGGGCGGGCGCCGTCAGCCTGCAGTCGATCGGCCCGACGTTCGACCAGCCGATCTTCGCCACCGCGCCCCCCGGTGATCCCCGCCTCTTCGTGGTGGAGCGGCCAGGCTTCATCCAGGTTCTCCACAACGGGACGGTCAGCCAGTTCCTCGACATCCATGACCGGACCACCAACGACGGGGAACGCGGCCTGCTCTCGATGGCGTTCGATCCGAACTACGCCTCGAACGGGCTCTTCTACGTCTACTACACAGGCGACGGGCCCAACTCCGGCGGCACCCTCGGCGACATCCACATCGACGAGTTCCACGTCAGCTCGAATCCCAACGTCGCCGACCCCGCCAGCCGCAGGACGGTGTGGACCTTCAGCCACGGGGCCTCCAACCACAACGGGGGGCAGTTGCAGTTCGGGCCGGACGGTGACCTGTACTTCACGACGGGCGACAACGCCAACAGCTCCAACGCACAGCAGACCGGGAACCCCTACGGCAAGATTCACCGCATCAATCCACATGGCGCCGGCAACGGCGTTCATGGCATACCCCCGAGCAACCCGTTTGCGGGCGTCCCCGGGGCGACGCAGGAGATCTGGGGCATGGGCCTGCGCAACCCGTTCCGCTTCTCCTTCGACCACCTCACCGGGGAACCTCGTCATCGGCGACGTCGGCGAGGTCTCGCACGAGGAGGTCGATTTCTCGCCGGCCTCGACGGGCGGCGGCCGCGGAGCGAACTACGGCTGGCCCTGCCGCGAGGGCTTCAGCGCCGGTCCGGGCGGATGTGGCGGCTCCTTCGTCAACCCGGTCTTCGACTATCCGCACCAGGACCCGGGCGGGAACGTGGCCAACGGCTGCGCGATCATCGGCGGCTACGTCTACCGCGGGAGCCAGGCGCCGGAGATAGCCGGCCGCTACCTCTACGCCGACCTCTGCACGGCCCAGCTGCGCTCCTTCGACCTCGCCCACCCGTTCTCCACCGACCGCGCGGAGAGCGCCGTGGGGGCTCTGGGCAATGCGCGTTCGTTCGGCGAGGACGCCAGCTGCGGCCTCTACGTGATGAACACGAGCACGGTCTTCCGCATCGTCGGCTCCGCGTCATCCGCGACGCCTGCCTGCCAGAAGGCCCCCCCGAAGAAGTGCAACTGCCCGGTCGGGAAGAACGGCAAGAAGGCGAAGAAGTGCAAGAAGCACAAGCACAAGAAGCGGGCCGCGGACTCGAAGAAGAAGCACAAGCACAAGAAGTGCAAGAAGAAGAAAAAGGCCAAGAAGAAGCGACACGCGTGATCTGAGAACCTGGCGCGGATGAGGGCGATGATCTTGGCGGCGGGGCTCGGCACGCGCTTGCGGCCGCTCACCTTCGTGATGCCGAAGCCGGTGGCGCCGGTGCTGAACAGGCCGATCGTCGCCTGGATCGCCGACCTGATCGCCGCCCACGGCTTCGAGCAGGTGATCGCGAACGTCTCCTATCTGCCCGAGCAGATCCGGGAGGTGCTTGGCGACGGGTCGGCCTTCGGCCTCGAGATCTCCTACAGCGAGGAGCCCGAGCCGCTCGGCACGGCGGGCGGGGTGGGAAAGGTCCGCGACTTCCTCTCCGAGACCGATTCCTTCCTGATCATCTCAGGCGATGCGCTCACCCAGATCGACCTGGGGGCGATGCGGGCCGCACACGAGCAGAACGTGGAGCGGGGCGCGATCGCCACCCTGGCGACCAAGCGGGTGGAGGACACGACCCAGTTCGGCGTGGCGGTCACTGACGAGGAGGGCCGTATCCAGGGCTTCCAGGAGAAGCCCGAGCCGGCGGAGGCCCTCTCCGACCTCGCCAACTGCGGCATCTACATGTTCCGCAGGGAGATCTTCGATCACTTCCCGCCGCCCGACCGCAAGAGCCCGGCGGGCGACGAGGATCAGCCCGCCGGGCTTCGTCGACTGGGCGATGGACGTCTTCCCGTCACTGCTCGACGGGGACGTCCCGTTCTACTCGCACGAGATCGACGCCTACTGGAACGACATCGGCTCGGTCGGGGAGTTCGTCCAGGGCAACCTCGATGCCCTCGCGGGCGAGGTCGGGATCGAGCCGCCGGCCCCGCTGGTGTCCGAGGGCGTCTACGCCGGCAGCGGCTCGGATCTCGATGCGGTTCGCGGTCACCGCGCCGGTGCTGATCGGGCCGGACTCCCACGTGGGGGAGGGGGCCAGCCTGCATGGACCCGTTGTCATCGGCGACGGCAGCCGGCTCGGGGCGGGAGCGATGCTCCGCGACTGCGTCGTCCTGCCGGGCTCCGAGATCCCGGCCGGTGGCCTCGTGGTCGGCGGCCTCTACGGCATCGATCCGGACCGGCCGCTCGGCTAGGCGAGCGACCGGCGCATCAGCTCTGCAGCTCGCGGATCACGTCGTCGGCCCAGGGGTTGTCGCCCAGCCCCTCCTGGTCGCAGACCACCTTCTGGCCGTCGGCGAATTCGAGCGTGACCCGGGTCGTCGTCTGGCGATCGTCCGCCTCGACCTTGAGGCCGGCGCGTTCCCAGGAAGCGGCCTCCTCCTTGATCGTGATCCCGTTGCGGCCGGACTTGTACTTGAAGGCGTAGAGCCGCTCTGGCGTGACGGCGAGCACGAACTGCCCCGGCAGTCCGCCCGCCTTGTTCTTGCCGATCTTGTGGGCCGCGCCGTAGGCGAGCGCGCCGAGCTGGAGCTTGCTGATCCCCATCTTGGTCCCGGCGCCGGTCGGCCGGAAGGCCCCGACGGCCAGTACCTCTCCATCCACGTGAGGCTCGACGGAGGCCCGGTACTTCCCGCGCCACTCCTCGGCCACCTCGGGACTGATGTCGAACCGTCCCATCGCTGACTCCCCTCGGTCGTGCCCCCTGTGGCGTCGATCCGACCCTACTTCCTTGGCACTGCGCGCGCCTCTCGTCGGGCGTCGCCCTGGACGATCGGCCGATCGCCTCCAGCGCTGATCGAACAGATCGCCTCCCTCGTCGCGCCCCCGCTCTGTGCGGCCTGCGGCTCGGGCCGCCCTGCCGAGGGCATCCTCTGCGAGCGCTGCTGCGCGGAGCTTGCGTCGGCCCCGCGGGTGCGTGAGCCCGGGCCGCCCGGCATCGACCTCGTGGTCTCGGTGTCGCCCTTCGAGGGGGTGGCCCGGTGGATCGTCCACGGCCTCAAGTTCGGCCGCAGGCTCTCGCTGGCCGGTGTCGCGGCCGACGCGATGCTTCGCGCGCTGCCGGCGGCGGAGTCCGCGGACGGGGTGGTTCCCACGCCACCGAGCCCCTGGCGCTGGCGCTGGCGGGGCTTCGATCCGGCCGAGGAGATCGCGATCGCGACGGCGGAGCGGGCCGGGTTGCCGCTCGAGCGGTGCCTCCGGCGAGGACGCGGCCGCCGCCAGGTGGGCCGGAGGCGCTGGGAGAGGCTCACCGACCCGCCCCGGGTCTGGATCGCAGCCCCGGCGCCCCGGCACGTGCTTCTCGTCGACGACGTCTGGACGACCGGCGCGACGCTCGAGGCCTGCGCCGAGGCCCTCCGCGGGGCAGGCACGCGGAGGATCGTCGCACTGACGCTCGCCCACGCCCTGTGATCGGAGTAGGCTCGCCAGGTGGCAGGGAGGCTCAAGCTGGCAGTGGTGGTGGCGATCCTCGGTGCGCTGGCCATCGGCGCGCCCTCGGCGCGGGCGAGCGGTCCTCGCCTGACTGTCCCCCAGAGCGACCTCGAGGCGGCCTTCAAGTGCCCGATCGACCCGACCAACGCGGCGGTGACGCCGGTCATGTTCGTGACCGGGACGGGCGCAACCGGAGATCAGGGCTATCTGATCGGCCAGGGCGCCTTCGAGGCCTATGGCCATCCGGTCTGTTACGTCAACTTCCCGGACTTCACGACGGCGGACATCCAGATCTCCGTGCAGTACCTGGTCTACGGGCTGCGCAAGGAGTTCGCCCTGGCTCACCGCAAGGTCGCCGCGATCGGCATCAGCCAGGGAGGTCTCCTGCCCCGCTTCGCGCTCACCTACTGGCCCGACCTGCGCAAGAAGGTGAGCGACGTGATCGCGGCCGCGGGCACCCAGCACGGCACGAACCTGGGCGTTGGGGAGTTGCTCCGCCAGCTCGCCGTGCCCGCCCGCGGACTGGCAGCAGGGCAAGGGCTCCCATCTGCTGCGCGCAATCAACTCACAGCCGGACGAGACCCCCGGGAACGTCTCCTACACGACGGTTCGCTCGCTGACCGACGAGACGGTCCAGCCGCAGGGCGGCAAGCACCCGACCTCGGCTCTCGACGGGGCGAGCAACATCCTCATCCAGGGCGTCTGCCCGGGCCGCACCACGTCCCATATCGGCACGGCCGTCGACTCGGTCACCTTCGCGGCCTTCGTCGATGCCGTCGCGCACGGCGGCAAGGGGAAGGCCGGGGCGGCCAGGGTCTCCCGCTTCCCGCCCGATGTCTGCTCGCATCCGTATGCGACCGGGCTGAACGAGGCGCAGACGACCCTCTTCCTGAACGCCGCCGGGGGCATCATCGGCGGCAATCAGTCGATGGTCCCGACGGTCCCGGCCGAGCCAGCGGTGCGGAAGGTCTTCAAGCGGGTGCCGAACCAGAAGGCAGGGCACAAGCGGCACAAGCGCCGCTGACCCAGGCCTGAATCGCTTGCCGAGGGAGGGCGTCGGGCGTAGCATCCGGACGCCACCCCGACGGAAGGAGGCCGACGTGAGGATCGAGGTCCGAGGCAAGAATCTGGAGGTGACCGACGAGCTTCGCGAGGCGGTGGTGCAGAGGTTTCAGCGGGTCGGCAAGCAGGTGTCCGAGTTCGCCACCCTCGAGGTCGAGCTGTTCGAGGAGAAGAACCCGCGAATCTCCGACCGGATGGTCGCCGAGGCGACGCTCGGGCTGAAGGGCGTGACCCTCCGCGCCAAGGAGGCGTCCCCGGACATGCTGCATTCGATCCACGAATTGGCCGAGGACATCCGCCGCCAGGTGAAGAAGCACCGGGAGAAGCGGCGAAAGCGCCACACGCACGCGCAAGCTGATGCGAGCGGCTCAAGGGTGAGACGGCGTAGGTGGACGGCTTCGCCATCAAACGGGTTGCTCTTCGGCTCTGCCTCGGAGCACCCTCCCGTTAACCTAGACCCGTGGCCAGAGGACTCATCGATCGCGCCCTGCGCATGGGCGAGTCGAAGCAATTCAAGGAGTACCAGGGGCGAGTCGAGTCGATCAACCGGATCGAGCCCGAGATGCAGCTGCTCGACGACGCCGAGCTGCGCAGCGAGGCGGATTCCCTCAGGGAGCGCGCCCAGAACGGCGAGGCGCTCGACGACCTGCTCCCCGAGGCGTTCGCTCTCACGCGCGAGGCGGCCCGCCGCACCATCGGCCAGCGCCACTTCGACGTCCAGCTGATCGGCGGCATGGTTCTCCACTCGGGCTCCATCGCCGAGATGAAGACCGGTGAGGGCAAGACGCTGACCGCGACGCTCCCCGTGTTCCTCAACACCCTCGCCGGCGACGCCGTGCACCTGGTCACCGTCAACGACTACCTGGCCCGCCGCGACGCCGAGTGGATGCGCCCGATCTACGACGCGCTCGGCGTCACCGTTTCGGCGATCCAGGAGGGTGACGATCCGCCCGAGCGCCGCGAGAAGTACGCCTGCGACGTCACCTACGGAACCAACTCCGAGTTCGGCTTCGACTACCTGCGCGACAACATGGCGGGCTCGCTCGAGGAGTGCGTCCAGCGCGGCTACGACTTCGCGATCGTCGACGAGGTCGACAACATCCTCATCGACGAGGCGCGGACGCCGCTGATCATCTCCGGCCGCCCCGAGCAGGCCGCCGACCTCTACTACACGTTCGCCCGTCTCGCCAAGCAGATGAAGGGCGAGGCCCACAAGGAGAAGCTCAAGTCCCTGGGCGAGTCGAAGGACACACGGGGCGTCGACTACGACTACGAGTACGACGAGAAGCACAAGACCGTCGCCCCCACCGAGGGTGGGATCACGAAGGCCGAGGAGTTCCTGGGAGTCGAGAACCTCTACCTCGGCGAGCACGGGACCCTCGTCAACCACCTGATCCAGTCACTCAAGGCCGAGTCTCTCTACAAGCGCGGCGTCGAGTACGAGGTGGTCGAGGGCGAGGTGATGATCATCGACGAGTTCACCGGCCGCATCCTCGAGGGCCGGCGCTGGTCCGAGGGCCTCCACCAGGCGATCGAGGCGAAGGAGGGCGTCCCCATCAAGGAGGAGAACCAGACCCTCGCCACGATCACTCTCCAGAACTACTTCCGGCTCTACGAGAAGCTCTCGGGAATGACGGGCACGGCGCTGACCGAGGCCCAGGAGTTCATGAAGATCTACAAGGTCCCGACGGTCGAGATTCCGACCAACGTCGAGATGATCCGTGCCGATCAGAACGACGCGATCTACAAGACCAAGGACGGCAAGTGGAAGGCCGTCGTCGCGGAGATCGAGCGGCGCCACGAGATCGGCCAGCCCATCCTGGTCGGGACGATCTCCGTCGAGACCTCGGAGATGCTCGCCGACCAGCTCAAGCGCCGGGGGATCGACCACGTCGTCCTCAACGCCAAGCCCGAGTACGCCGAGCGGGAGGGTGAGACGATCGCCCAGGCGGGGCGCAAGGGCGCGGTCACCATCGCCACGAATATGGCGGGGCGCGGCGTGGACATCAAGCTCGGCGGCAGCCCCGAGGGCATGGCTCAGGCCGAACTTCGCAAGCTCGGCCTCACGCCCCAGGATGAGAGCTACGAGGAGGAGCTGAAGACCCTGATCGAGCAGTTCGAGTCCCAGATCCAGGCTCAGGCGGATGAGGTTCGCGAGCTCGGTGGGCTGTTCATCATCGGGACCGAGCGACACGAGTCCCGCCGAATCGACAACCAGCTTCGCGGCCGCTCGGGCCGCCAGGGGGACGCCGGCGAATCCCGCTTCTTCCTCTCCGCGGAGGACGACCTGATCCGCCTCTTCGCCGGGGACCGCATCTACAAGATCCTCGATCGGCTCGGCCCCGTGAACGAGGAGGGCGAGGAGGAGGCGCTCGAGGCGAAGATGCTCACCAAGACCATCGAGAACGCCCAGAAGAAGGTCGAGGAGCAGAACTTCCTGATCCGCAAGCGGGTCCTCGAGTACGACGACGTGATGAACGAGCAGCGCCGCGTCGTCTACAAGTACCGGCGCGAGATCCTCGAGGGCAAGGACATGTCGGACTCGGCCCGCGAGGGCGTCGGCGAGGTCGTCAGCCGGATGGTCGACGACTACACGCCCGGCGACGTGATCGAGGACTGGGATCTCGCCGAGCTGCAGACCCAGGTCCAGCAGCTCTGGCCGTCCACCGTCGACGTCTCCGCGCTGCTGCCGGAGCACACCGATCGCGAGGACCTGCGCGAGCAGCTGCTCGCCGATGCACTCGCCTCCTACGACCAGCGCGAGAGCGACTTCGGCGACGAGATCATGCGCCAGCTCGAGCGGGCGATCCTGCTGCAGATCATCGACAACCGCTGGCGCGAGCACCTCTACGAGATGGACTACCTGCGCGAGGGCATCCACCTCCGCGGCTTCGCCCAGATCGACCCGCTGGTCGCCTACAAGAACGAGGGCTTCTCGATGTTCGAGGCCCTCATGCACTCGATCTGGGAGGAGTTCGCTCGCCTGATCTTCCACGTCGAGGTCGAGGTCGCGCCGCAGGCGCAGGAGCAGTTCGCGCCCGCCCAGCAGCCGCTGCAGGTCGACTACTCCGGCGGGACCGCCGAGCAGCCCTCGGCGCTCGGCCAGGCCGCCGTCGCGACTGCGTCGGGGCCTGACGTGGCCGCCGAGGAGGCGATGGAGGGGCAGGCCGGCAACGGCGGCGGAGTGATCCCCGAGCAGGAGACGGTCGTCAAGGACGAGAAGGACAAGATCGGCCGGAACGACCCCTGCTGGTGCGGCTCGGGCAAGAAGTACAAGAAGTGCCACGGCGCCTGACGCGCCGATGCCCGAGGCCGGTCAGGAGATAGAGGGTTTCGGCGGAATGAGCCTCCGGTTCGTCACCGTCGAGCCGCAGGAGCTCGTGATGGAGGCGAGCTACTCGCGGCGAGGCCGGGATGCCACCGGCGCACCTGCACCCGAGCCAGGCCGAGCACTTCGAGATCCTCGAGGGCACGATGCGCGCCATCGTCGACGGCGAGGAACGCGTCTACGAAGAGGGGGAGAGCTTTCGACGTTCCCGCCGGGACTCCTCACCAGATGGCGGCCGAGGGCCCGACCCGGACGCGCTGGGAGGTCCAGCCCGCGCTGCGCACCGCGGAGTTCTTCGAGCGCCTCTACGGCGAGGGACCGGGGAGCGCCCGCGAGATGGGCGAGAGCTTCTTCGCCGAGTTCGAAGCCGAGTTCCGCCTGGCCTAGAGCCCCTTCACGACCTCCTCGGCGATCCGCAGCGCCCTCTTCAGCGCCGGTTTTTGGAGTAGCCCCGCACGGTCGCAAGCCAGGTGGTGGCAGGGGAAGACGCCCTTCCAGACCTCCAGCACGGCGCCGGGCAGGCCCGCGAGCTCGAACTCGCGGTGGTCGGAGTTGCCCGTGTCCGAGTCCCGCGCCCAGCGGACGGTGACGGCCGCGCCTGCGGGCAGCCCCGAGGATCTCGCCCTCGACGCCTTCGCGAGCCGCGGGCGCCGGCGAGCGCAGGTAGAAGCGACGGCCGAGGCCGACCTCGTCCAGCGAGAGCGCGAAGCGAAGATCTCCGGATCTGCCCTCGGACTTGACCAGCTTGACGAGCGCAGCGGCACCGGCGTGGTAGGGAAGGCCGTCACCTGCCGCTCCTCCGAGCCCGTCGCGACCAGCCAGACATCGCAGGCCGGGTCGAGGGAGGCGAGTCTCGGCGCGAGACCGATCAGGACCCCGACGCCCGAGGCGTTGTCGATCGCGCCGTGCCCCGGCGGCACGCTGTCGGTATGGGACATCAGGATCGACCAGGCAGCTTCCCGGGCCGGTCGAGCTTGCCGATCACGTTGCGGGAGCGGCCGCGTCCCGGGACCCGGAACGGGTCGACCTGAACGTCGAGTCCCGCTGCCCGGAACTGATGCGCGACGTACCGGTGCGCGCGGCGCTCGTTCGGGCTGGCCGACGGACGGGAGCCGATCTTCCCGGAGAGGTGCACGGCGGCCTGGTACGGGCTCGGCGCATCGGAGCTAGCCGGCGAGACGCCGAGAAGCGCGGAGACGGCCAGCGCGACGATCGAGGCTCGGATCACGCCCGGATGTGTAACAGCAGGTCCTCGCAGCCGTACCATGGGCCCGTGGAGAAGGCAGCAGTGGGGAGAGAGGAGCCGGTTACGGTCGCCGTCGTCGCGGCCGAGAACGAGGAGGCGACCGAGGCCTGGAGCGGCGTCCTCTTCGACCGCTTCGTCGAGTACCGGGACCTGGTCGTCGCCGGCCTCGAAGGCGCACGGCGACGCCGCCATGCGGCTCTATCCGCCCGGCGCGGGGGACCGAGTCCTCGACATCGGCTGCGGCTTCGGGGACACCACCCAGCAGCTCGCCGCCCTGGTCGGCGCCGAAGGCCACGCCACCGGCGTGGACGTCGCCGAGCCCTTCATCGAGGCCTCGATCGACGGAGGCGGGAAAGGCGGGGGTCGAGAACGTCGACTTCTTCGCGACCGACGTGCAGGTCGGCGATCTGAGAGGTCCCTACGACTACGCGTTCTCGCGGATGGGCGTGATGTTCTTCGCCAACCCGGTGCAGGCGCTCCGCAACATCGCCGGCGCACTGCGACCCGGAGGCCGGCTGGTGGCCTCGGTCTGGCGGCGAAAGCTCGACAACGAGTGGCTTCACCGCGCCGAGCAGGCGGTCGAGCAGTACCTCGAGGAGCCCGAGGAGCCGGAGGACGTGCGCTGTGGTCCCGGCCCGTTCTCGATGGCCAACCCCGACACAGTCTCCGAGCAGCTCCAGATCGCGGGCTTCGAGCTTCCGACCTTCACCCGCTGCGATCTCCCGATCAAGATCGGCGACGACCTCGACCACGCGGTCACCTTCAACATGGCGATCGGCCCCGCGGCCGAGCTGCTCCGGATCTGCCCGGCCGACGAGGTCGACCGGCTGCGCCCGAAGCTCCAGCAGGAGATCCGCGAGGTGCTCGCCGACTACGTCCAGCCCGACGGGGTCGTCCTGGCCCCGGCCTCCACCTGGATCGTCAGCGCGGCCGTCTCCGAGTAGACAGTCAGCCGCCTACCCTTAGAGCGAACCATGGCAGACACTCTTCCCAAGGAGGGAATCTCAGCGCGGCTCGCCGAGATCCGGGGGCAGCTGAAGCTGCTCTCGGATTACCTTTGACCCGGATGCGCTGAAAAGAGAGGTCGATCGGCTCGAGGGGGAGATGCAAAAGCCAGGCTTCTGGGACGATCAGGCATCCGCGGCCGAGATCTCCGCTCGACATGCCCGCGCGCAGCAGCGGCTGGAGGACTTCGGCAAGCTCGTGATCGACGTCGGCGATCTCGAGGAGTACGCCGAGTTCGCCGCCGACGACGAGAAGGTGGCGCCGAGCTGTCCGACCAGATCGCCTCCGTGGAGCGGCGGCTGGCCGAGCTCGAGGAGGAGCGACTCTTCTCCGGCCCGTATGACGCGGGTGACGCCGTGGTCACGATCAACGCGGGCGCGGGCGGCACCGACTCCCAGGACTGGGCCGAGATGCTTCTGCGCATGTACCTGCGCTGGGCCGATCGCCGGGGGTTCAAGGTGGAGATGAAGGAGGCCTCCCCTGGGGAGGAGGCGGGCCTCAAGTCCGCGACCTTCATCGCGCGCGGCGAGAACGCCTACGGCCTGTTCGCCGCCGAGCGCGGGGTTCACCGGCTGATCCGGATCTCGCCCTTCGATTCCTCCGCACGCAGACACACGAGCTTCGCCCAGGTCGATGTGGCGCCCCTGGTGGAGGGCGACGTCGACGTGGAGATCGACGACGCGGATATCCGCGTCGACACCTACCGGGCTTCGGGTGCCGGGGGGCAGCACGTCAACAAGACGGATTCGGCCGTACGCGTCACCCACATCCCGACTGGGATCGTGGCCCAGTCCCAGAACGAGCGCTCGCAGATCCAGAACAGGGCGACGGCGATGCAGATCCTGCGCTCCCGGCTGCTCGCGCGCAAGGAGCACGAGCGCGCGGAGGAGCTCGCAAAGGAGCGGGGCGAGCAGAAGTCTGCGGAGTGGGGATCGCAGATCCGCAGCTACTTCCTCCATCCCGACCAGCGAGTGAAGGACCATCGCACCGGCTTCGAGGTCGGCGACGCCCAGCGGGTGCTGGACGGTGACCTCGACGGTTTCGTTCGCGCGTACCTGAACCAGGCGGCCGCCGGGGCGGCCTCCGGGAACTCGGACTAGTGGCGCTCGCCGAGCCGGGGACAGTGCAGGTCTCGGTCGGCGCGTCGGAGAGCTTCGACACGGTCGAGGCCGCCGCCGAGGCTGCGGACCGCGCCCGCGCCGGCCTCGAGGGCCCCTGCGACCTCGCCTTCGTCTTCGCCTCGGGCCAGCACCTCGGGATGGCCAAGTGGCTGCTCTCCGAGGTGCACGAGCGTCTCGAGCCCAGGGCCCTGCTCGGCTGCGGCGCGGGTGGCACGGTCGCCGGCGGTCGCGAGCTCGAGGACAGCCCCGGGATCGTCGTCTGGGGCGCGTCGCTGCCGAAGGCGGAGCTCGAGACGATGCACCTGACGGCGGAGCGCGATGCGGAGGGCTTTCGGCTGCTCGGATTGCCGGAGTCGCTGGCAGGCACGGTCGACGACCCGGTTGCGGATGAGTCGGTGATCGCGCTCTGCGATCCCTTCAGCTTTCCTCCGGAGGAGCTGCTTGCTGCGCTCGAGCGCTCGCGGCCGCAGGTGCCCGTGCTCGGCGGGCTGGCCAGCGCCTCCTTCGCCGGCGGCACGGTCCTGCTCCGAGACGGCGAGGTCCACACCGACGGCGCGGTCGCGGTACGGATGCGGGGCCTGGAGATGGTGCCCTGTGTCTCCCAAGGCGCGGGGCCGGTCGGCCCCGAGATGACGATCACGAGCGCCGAGGCGAACGTGATCGGCGAGCTCGCCGGCAAGCCGGCGATGGAGCGGCTGGGCGAGGTCATCGCCGCTCTGCCCGAGGACGAACGCTCGCTGGCCTCCTCCGGCGTCCTGATCGGGGTGGTGATCGACGAGAACCGCCCGGAGTACGAGCGGGGGGACTTCCTGGTGAGGCCGATCATCGGTGCGGACCGGGACTCGGGCGCGATCGCGATCGGCGAGCAGGTTCGCGTCGGGCAGACGGTGCGGCTCCATGTGCGGGATGCCGCCTCGGCCGACGAGGACCTGCGGGCCGCCCTGCGCGCCCAGGTGCAGGCCCTCGGCTCGGGGGGCGCCGCAGGCGCGCTGCTCTTCACCTGCAACGGCCGCGGCTCTCACATGTTCGAGGTCCCCGATCACGACGCGGGCGCCGTCGAGGACGCCCTGGGCGCGCCGACCGCCGGATTCTTCTGCGCCGGCGAGATCGGCCCGGTCGGCGGCCGCAACTTCCTGCACGGCTTCACCGCCACGATGGCGGTCTTTCCCGCCTAGAGAGCCCCCTCGAGGTCGAGCAGCCCCCGCTTCATCTCCGGGCCACCGCCGTAGTTGCCGACCCCGCCACCCGACTGGAGGACGCGGTGGCAGGGGACGATCAGGGGGATCGGGTTGTGGCCGCAGGCGGTCCCAGCGGCGCGGATAGGCCCGCGGGTTGCCGGCCGCACTTGGCGATCTCGGCGTAGGTCTTCGTCTTGCCGTATGGGATCCGGGCGACGGCGTGGAGCGCGCGGCTCCGGAATCCGGGCGAGGTCAGGCTCCAGTCGACGGGCACGTCGAAGTGCTGACGGCGGCCCTCGAAGTAGTCCTCGAGCTCGCGTCGCTCCTCGTCCAGCCGCTTCGGCGACTCGAGGATCCGCGGCGACACGACAGTCGCCAGCTCCTCGAGCACCTCGTCGCGGGAGCGCTGGCTGCCGCGGTGGGTCGGCAGTGCCAGCCTGACGACGCCCCGGTCGGTGCGGGCGACGAGCAGCTCGCCGAAGGGCGAGTCCACCGTCGCGTAGGCGACGTCGATCAGCCCGTCGCGCTCGGCGCGGGCCAGCAGGCCCTGGACAGCGCGGTCGAGATCCGTGTCAGCGGGCGTCTGGCGCAGCATCTTCTCGAGCTGCTTCTCGGTCAATGGGTTCATGCGAATTCACCTCTGAGCTTCTGCAGACCTTCATGGACGTTGCGGCGCGCGGCCGCTTCGGAGCTGTCCATTGCCTGCGCGATGGCTGTGTAGGACATGTCTGTGGCGTAGCGGAGGACGACGGCGCTGCGCTGCTTCGGAGGCAGCGCGCTGACGGCACGCCAGAGGTCGGGGTCGCGAGAGCCGACGACCTGATCGGGCCTCGAGTTCGAGCTGGGAACCGAGCCCGCCACCTCCTCGGCGTCTCCCGCCGGGACCGCCCGCCTGCCGCGGGAGCGGTGGTGGTCGATCGCCTTGTTGTGGGCGATGGTGAGCAGCCACGAGTGGAGATTGCGGGCGTGCTCCAGCCCCTCGTAGGCGCGGAGGGCGGCGATGAAGGTCTCCTGGAAGACGTCCTCGGCGTCGTGCGGCCCGACGGTCGCGACGAGGTATCCGAGCACGTCCGAGCCGTGCTCGTCGAGCAGCTCCTGGAATGGTGGAAGCGATTCATTCGACATCTGCCCAGTAAACGTCGCACACCCCGGTTTCGTGAGACTGTCGTGAAATGGAGATCGACAGCGACACCCGCGAGCTCGTCGCCCGTGCCCTGCTCGAGGACCTCGGGCGCCGGCGACGTCACCGGCCGAGGCGGTCGTTCCGGAGGACGCCTCGGGCCGGGCGACGATCACGCAGAAGGAGCCGGGTGTCGTCTTCGGCCTGGACGTCGCCGCGGAGGTCTTCCGGCAAGCCGGGCGCCGGCCAGCTCGAGGGTCGTATGGAGGAGGGGGATTGGCGCGACGAGGTCCCGGCCACGGTGGCGAGCGTCGCCGGGCCGGCGCGAGCGCTGCTCGCAGCCGAGCGCACCGCGCTCAACTTCCTCTGCCACCTCTCGGGAGTCGCCACGCTGACCGCGACCTTCGTTGGACGGGTCGAGCTGATCGGCACCAGGGTTCTCGACACCCGGAAGACGACCCCGGGCCTGCGCGCCCTGGAGAAGGCGGCGGTGGCTGCCGGGGGCGGGATCAATCACCGGATGGGTCTCTACGACGCGATCCTGATCAAGGAGAACCACGCCGCGATCGCGGGCGGCGTCGGGGAGGCCGTGCGGCGAGCGCGCGAGGCGAGGCCCGAGCTCTCGGTCGAGGTCGAGTGCCGGAACCTGGAGGAGGTGGGCCAGGGGATCGAGGCGGGGGCCGACCGGCTCCTGCTCGACAACATGAGCCCGGTGGAGCTGCGGGAGGCCGTGGCCGTGGCCCGGCGGTCCGGCGATGGGCCCGAGCTGGAGGCATCCGGCGGGATCGACCTCGTGAACGTCCGCGAGATCGCCGAGACCGGAGTCGACTACGTCTCGGTCGGCGCGCTCACGCACTCCGCTCCCGCACTCGACCTCAGCATGACCATCGACATATAGAGTCGCCGCGATGCCGCCCAGCGCCGAAATGCGCCGCAAGCGCGAGGAGATCGTCCGGGAGCACATGGACTCGGAGAACCGCCACGAGTTCGATGCGACCCTCGACACGTTCGACCACCCCCGCTACGAGCTGATCGCCACGGGCGACGTCTACGACGGCCCCGAGGAGGTCTCGGGCTATTTCGAGGAGAGCCGCCGGGCCTTCCCGGATCAGCGCAACGAGCTGATCTCCCTGAACCATTCCGACGACGCCGTGCTCGTCGAGGCGATCATCCGCGGCACCCACAAGGGGCCGC
The DNA here is from genome assembly GCA_963777575.1 of uncultured Solirubrobacterales bacterium. GTDB lineage: Bacteria > Actinomycetota > Thermoleophilia > Solirubrobacterales > 70-9 > DASUPK01. Next base: position 27,048 of record CAVZRH010000027.1, read on the forward strand.
TCCGCAGCCTGCCGCCGACCGGGCGCGAGTTCGAGTCGCGAATCCTCGCGATGTTCGTCTTCGAGGAGGACAGGCTGGTCTGTGAGCGGGTCTACTTCGACCAGCTCACCGTCCTGCGCCAGCTGGGCATCGCCCGCGACCCCACCACCCTGACCGGAAGGGTCGAGACGCTGATCGGCCACCCGCTGACGATCGGCCGCGGGCTGGTCCGGCGGGTCACCGGCCGCTGATCTCCCCACCCGGGCGACTATCGTCTCGGCGATCGAATCAGGAGGCCGAAATGGAGCTCCATCCCGGAGTATTCGTGTCCAATGTCGGAACGGAGGAGTGGCGAGCCGATCCCGAGATCGGCGGCGGCGCGGAGGAGCATGCCCTCTTCGAGACCGATGAGCTGCGCGCCGGGCTGAGCCGGTTCTCCCAGGATGCCGACACCACCCTTCCGGTCTGGACCTTGCCGGCTACCGAGGTGCTGCTCGTGCTCGAGGGCGAGGCCCGAATCGAAATCGAAGGAGGTCCTCAACTGAACTTGAAGGAGGGCGACATGGCGTGCCTGCCCAAGGGGGCCGTCACGACCTGGCACCTGACCCTCCCCTTCAAGGAGCTGTGGGTACTGGCCGGCTGAGCCTGCGATCTACTTCAGAAGCCGCGAGAGACGCCGGTCCTTGAGGACGCGGCCCTCGGTCTGCTCCTCGGGGCAGTAGTTCATCTGGTGCTCGGAGAAGAAGACCGCCTCGATCGTGGTCCCACAGCGCGGGCAGGGCTCGCCCTCGCGCCGGTGGACCTTGAGCGGCATCGGCATCTTGTCGGGGATCTCCTCGCCGATCACCTCCTCGTAGTGATCGATGGCGTCGCCGAGGACGTGGAGAGCGTCGTGGATCTGCTTGATCTCCTCGCCGCGCAGCTCCGAGCCCTTCTTGAACGGTGAGAGCCTCGCCTCCCAGAGGATCTCGTCCACCCAGGAGCGCCCGATGCCCGGCGATGTCCCGCTGGTGGCGGAGCAGTGGATGAAGGTGGCGGGGCTGGTCGAGCCGCTTCGTGAGCTCCTCCACGGACGGCGCCGGCCAGGCGTCCGGGCCGAGGGTTGCCACCAACTCGTCGTCGGCGACGGCTTCGCGGGGCAGCAGCTTCGCCCAGGCCGCCTGCTTGGTGCCGAACTCTCGCAGGCGCAGCTCGCGGCCGTCGCTGATCCGGACCAGGATCCGCGAGCGGCGGTCCTTCAGGGAGGCCCGCTTGTCGAAGAGCTGGAGGCGGCCGGCCGACATCAGGTGGATCAGCAGCGTCAGCGGCTCGCCGCCGTTCTGCGGGGAGGTATCGAAGTCGACGGCGAGCATCTTGCCGATCCTGCGGACTCCCTCGATCCGGGCGCCGGTGAGCGCATCGAGGCTCGGCTCGAACGTCTTCAGCGTCGCCACGCCGGTGGCGAGGGCCGACTCGACCTCGGCGCCCTCGAGCGCCGTGCTCAGGCGGCGAGCGGTGATCTCAACTTCGGGTAGCTCGGGCACGAACCCAAGGGTAGGCCCGCGCTAATCTTTAGTCAGTTCATTCGCCTATCTCCAGGGCCCAGCGAGTTCAGAGGGCGCCGGGAAGGCGAACATCCAACGTCAAGGAGCGCCCCGTCGTGCTGGAGCTTCCTACCGTCAACGAGCTTCCCGCCAAGCTGAGCGAGGCGGAGATCGCCGAGCTGAGCGAGGAGGTCAGGGCGCTCGCCGCCGAGCGCGACGCGGTGATCCTCGCCCACAACTACCAGCTGCCCGAGCTGCAGGACGTCGCCGACTTCGTGGGCGACTCGCTCGGACTCTCCCGTCAGGCGGCGAAGACCGACGCCTCGGTGATCGAGTTCTGCGGCGTCCACTTCATGGCCGAGACCGCCTCGGTCCTCTGTCCCGACAAGACGGTGCTGATCGCCGACCTCGGCGCCGGCTGCTCGCTGTCGGAGTCGATCAACGCCGACCAGCTGCGCGCCTGGAAGGCCGAGCACCCCGGCGCCGTGGTCGTCATGTACGTCAACACCTCCGCCGAGGTGAAGGCCGAGACCGACTACTGCTGCACCTCGGGCAACGCCGTCCAGGTTGTCGAGCACATCCTCCGCGAGCACGGCCCCGACGACCGAGATCCTCTTCGGCCCCGATATGTGGCTCGGCGCCTTCGTCGAGCGCGAGACCGGCATCAAGGACGACCCCGAGCGCCGCGCCCGCTTCCACATCTGGGACGGCGAGTGCCACGTCCACGCCGGCATTCGCCCGGCCGACATCAAGACGGTCCGCGACGAGCACCCGAACGCCGAGTTCCTGATCCACCCGGAGTGCGGCTGCGCCACCCAGGCGATGGAGTACGTGGCCTCGGGCGACATCGATCCGGAGGGCGTCCAGATGCTCTCCACCGGGGGGATGCTCAACTACATGGAGGAGCACCCTGACGGCGAGTACATCGTCGCCACCGAGAACGGGATGCTCTACCCGCTCCAGCAGGCCGCTCCGAAGGCGAAGCTGATCGAGGCCAACCGGATGGCCTTCTGCAAGTACATGAAGATGATCACGCTGCCGAAGGTCCGCGACTCGCTGCGGGACTTTCGCTACGAGGTCAAGGTCCCGCCGGAGATCGCCGAACGCGCCACGCTGCCCATTGAGCGCATGGTCGCGATCGGATAGCCGTCGTTCAAGAATTCTCCCGCCACATCCGATTCAATGTGCCCATGGGGAGGAGCAAAGTCGCTGTCCTGCCATGCCTGGTTCTCGCTCTGTGCGTCCTCGCGCCGGCCGCTCACGGGCAGTCCGCCGAGCCGAGGATCGTCGGCGGCGACGCAACGTCGATCGAGCAGTACCCCTGGCAGGCGGCGGTCGTGGTCAGCCCTGCGAAGGCGAGCAACAGCGCCTACGCCCGCCAGTTCTGCGGCGGCTCATTGATCACGCCGTCGATCGTGCTCACCGCCGCCCACTGCCTCTACGACAACGACCCCGACTGCGACCCGACCGGAAGTGCGGACACCTGCCTGCCGGAAGACCCCGGGGGCGACGGGACCAAGCGCGTCGATCCGGACGACATCGATGTCGTTCTGGGCGTCGCGAAGCTCAAGACAGCTCCACCCGAGGCGGAGCACGCCGTGCAGGGCGTCGCGATTCATCCCGCCTTCGACCCCGGCACCTTCCAGGACGACGTGGCATACGTGGTGCTGGCGGCGCCCGTCGAGCTGAGCTCGACGGTGCAGACGATCGACCTGGCCGGCGACGACGAGGCCGCGGTCTGGGCTCCCCACACGCTCGTCGAGGTGAGCGGCTGGGGAAGCACCGTGTACGGCGGCAGCGGCGTCAATGCGCTGCGCGCGGCGACCGTGCCGATCGTCGCGGATTCGACCTGCGGTTCAGCCCTCTACTACGGGACCGCTTTCGACCCGGCAACGATGGTCTGCGCTGGGTTCTCGGAGGGTGGCGTCGACACCTGCAACGGCGACAGTGGCGGGCCGCTCGAGTCACCGCTGGAGGGCGGGGGGTATCGCCTGGTCGGAATCACGAGCTGGGGCTTCCGCTGCGCCGAGCCGAACTCACCCGGCGTCTACACGCGGATCGCGCAGGCCGCGCCCGGTGGCCTGCGAGACGACGTTGTTGCCGAGGTGGCGGAGCTCGAGACGCACCTACGCGTTGACGCCGGAGGACATCGTCGGCAGCGGAGGGCGGCCGTTGAACGGGCCGCAGACGCCGCCGCCCCCTGCAAAGAGCGAGCCGACACCCGTGGTGACGCCCGAACCGGCCCAGCCCGCCACCCGCGCACCCGATCGATTCGCCAAGTGCCGCAAGCTGAAGAGCAAGCTCAAGCGCAAGCGGTGCAACCGCAAGGTGAAGCTCTCGACCGGATCTCGGTAGGTCCAGGCGCCTTCGACGCGGAATTCAGGCGAGTCCGCTTCAATTTGCGGCGATGCGGGGACGGGGTCGAAGCGCCGCTGCGATCGGGTTGACGGGTCTCGCGCTGCTCATCCCGGCGAGCGCGGGCGCCCAGACCAACGGCTCGGTGCAGCCCAAGGTCGTGGGCGGCCACAACGCCTCGATCTCCCAGTACCCATGGCAGGTGGCCCTCGAGTACAGCGAAGACGGGCAGCAGTTCTGCGGCGGGTCCCTGCTCACCTCGCGGATCGTGATCACCGCCGCACACTGCGTGTTCGACGGTGATCCCAACTGCGTGGTGAGCTGCAGCATCAGCGACCCCGGTGGGGACGGGACCCCTCGGATCGACCCGAACGACGTCGACGTGATCCTCGGCAGCACGACGCTCAGTGGAGGGACTGGGAGTCCCGTCGCCGGCGTCACCTTCAGGTCGAACTACAACCCGAACTTCGCACCCGAGGTGCCCCAGTTCGATGTCGGCTATCTGGTGCTCTCCTCGGCATCGGCGCAGCCGCAGATCAAGATCGCCGGGACTGACGAGACGGCGCTCTGGGCCCCCGGGAGCGCCGTCGACATCAGCGGCTGGGGGAACATCACCGAGTTCGGCGGCGCGCCGGACACGCTCCAGGCGGCGACGGTGAACATGATCGACGACGGCACCTGCGCCGGCGACTACCCCGGCGAGTTCGATCCCAACACGATGGTCTGCGCGGGCTTCCAGAACGGCGGGGTGGACACCTGCGCGGGCGACAGCGGCGGGCCGCTGGAGGCGCCGGTGCCGGCCGGCGGGTACCGCCTGGTCGGAATCACGAGCTGGGGCGAGGGATGCGCTGAACCGGGACACCCGGGCGTCTACACCCGCGTCGCGGACACGACGTTGAGCCCCCTGATCGCATCCGACGTGTCGAGCCTGGAGTCGACCTTCGGGCTTCCGCACGAGCCGATCTTCGGCTCCGGGGGCACAGCGGCCAAAGCCATGGTCAATCCGACGGCCAAGCACCCGTTCGCCAAGTGCAAGCGCATCCACGACAAGAAGAAGCGGAAGCGCTGCGTGAGGAAGGTCAAGAAAAAGCTCAAGGGGGCTGAGCCACCGGCGTCGCCCGCCCGGGCTGCTGCTAGGTTGCGCGCGGAGGGATTGGTGGAGATCGTTCTGCGGGTCGTTCTTGCTGTCCTGCTCGCGGGTGCCGCACTCGCGAAGCTGGCCTCGCCGCGCGCGAGCATCGCTGCGCTGGCGGGCTTCGGTTTCGGCGACGGCCCCCTTCGCCCGATCGGCTGGGCCGCGCTGATCGCGGTCGAGCTGGCCTTGGCGATTGCGGTCGCGCTCGGCTCTGATGCCGCCGCATATGCCGCCGCCGCCCTGATGGCGATGTTCGCGGCACTCACCGTCGCCGCCCTGCTCCAGGGGCGCGCAGGCGCTCCCTGCGCCTGCTTCGGGCCGCGCTCGAAGGTCTCCTGGCTCGGGGTGCTTCGGAACGTCGTTCTCGCGGCCGCCTTCGCGGTTGTTCCCTCGACCGGCTCGATCTCGATCGACACCCAGGGCTGGCTCGCGATCGGGCTCGGCGTTGCGCTTGTCGCCTGCGCCGCACTCGCGGTCGCGCTGCTGGCATTGGCACGAGAGGTGGGCATGCTGCGCCTCCAGGTCGGCACGCAGGGCGCGCTCGAGATCGAGGGAGAGGGACCGGCGATCGGCGCGCGCGCCGTCGATCTCTCCCAGCGCATCGGGCAAAACGGCGCGGACTTCGGCCTGGCGGTGTTCACCTCCGATGGCTGCGCGATCTGCCAGACCCTGGCGCCGGCGATCGACAACGTCGCAATGGATCCGCGGGTAGCGGTCGCGATCTTCGACGAGGTCGCGGAGGCGGAGCTCTGGCGCAGCCTCGAGATCCCCGGCAGCCCGTTCGCGCTCGCCCTCGATCGCGAGGGCACGGTGCTCGCCAAGGGGACGTTCAACAACCTGGCGCAGCTCGAGAGCGTCCTGGCAACGGCGGAGCGGCGGGGCGTGCCGATCGATGCCTGAGCATCTGGACCGGCTCACCGATTCGCTCGCCCGCGACACCTCGCGGCGCGGCTTCCTGGCGCGGGTCGGCGGCGCGCTGATGGCGGTCACGGCGGCGCGCACGGTCGGCTCCCTGGTCACGCCGGGTGAGTCGGACGCCTTCCACTTCTGCGGCCACACCTTCACCACCGGATCCTGTCCCCATCCGACGGGCCTGCCGCGGATCGACTCACGCGGCTTCCCCCTGCGGGCCAGCGACGGACATCAGATCGACGACATCGGCCGGCCGGTCAGCGAGGCGGGACAGCCAGTCGATGACGACGGCCAGCTTCTGAAGGGCCCGGACGGCCGTCCGCTGCCGCCCGCTCCGCGCACGCGGATCTGCGACCGCGTCCAGGACATCTACGGGATCGGGACAAGCATCGACGGCGCCTGGTACCGCTGCTGTGGCGGCAAGGTCCGCAAGCTGGTCGACTGCTGCTCCCATCACAACACCCGGATCAACGGCGACGCCGCCCTGACCGGCTACTGCTACAGCGGCCGCAAGGTCTTCTGCGTCCAGTACTACGACACGCGGGTGCCCTGCTGATGTTCGGGCCGCTCGAGATCGCGCTCGGAATCGCCGCCGTGCTGATCGGAGCGACCGGCACCTTCTCGCCCTGCGGGCTGTCGGTGATCGACACGATCGGGCCCACCGGCCACACCGGTGGGCGGCGCACGACGATCGCCGCCTGCATCGCGTTCCTGCCCGGAGCGATCGCGGGCGGCCTGCTCACGTTCTGGTCCCTGGCGGTCCTGGGAGACCTGCTGCACGGGGCGGGCGGGCGCGTCGCCTATCTGATCGCGGCGGGGATCGCGCTGCTCGCTGCCGCCCTCGAGGCCAGGGGCACCCGGATCGTGCCGCAGATCCGTCGCCAGCTGCCCGAGCACTGGCGGCGGGTGCTGCCGATGCCAGTGGCCGCCGCGCTCTACGGCGTGCTCCTCGGGATCGGCTTCACGACCTTCGTCCTCTCGTTCGGGGTCTGGGCCCTCGCCGGGGTCAGCCTCGCGGTGGGGGACCCCGCCCTCGGGCTGGTGCTCGGGGCCGGCTTCGGGCTGGGCCGCGCGATTCCGATTCTCGCGCTCGCGCCGCTCGCCGGCCGCCCGGCCGGCATCCGAGCCACGGAGCTGATGTGCGAGCGCCCGGGCGTCTATCTCGGCCTGCGACGCGGCGACGCGGCCGCGCTGGCGGTGGCCGCTCTGGCGCTCATCGTCGTCCCCGGAAGCGTCAGCGCGGCGGGGACGAGCATCGCGCACGCGACCGATCCCTCCGCCACCGCGGACTCCCTGCTCTTCCAGAGGCTGGGGGGCCCCGCGGTGATGAGCCGCGGGGGACCCCAGATCCCGCTCCCCGGCAGCCATCCGGCGATCGGGGGCCGCTATGTCGCCACCGTCCAGGGCGACGCCATCCGCCTCTTCGATCGCAACACCCTGGCGCCGGTCGCGCAGATCCCCGCGCCGGGCGCCGACGCGATCGCGATCTCCGATGCCTGGCTTGCCTACCGCGCGTCCACCGGAGGGGGCGAGGGCATCTTCATCCGCTATATCGCGAACCCGGCGGCTCCCGCCCCGCCTCTCCAGCTCGCCTCGCAGGGCGGGGCTGGGCAGCTGAGCCGCCCGGCGGTGGACGGCAACGTTTTGGTCTTCGCGATCGCCACCCCGCGCGGCAGCCGGGTGGTGCAGAGGCTGATGGGCACGCGCAAGCACCGCGCGCTGGTGCGCTCGCCGAGGCTCCTGCTCTTCGATCCGTCTGTGAAGGGGCGTTCGTTCGCGTACGTGCGAGCCGACGCCCGCCGCAGCCGCCTGATGGTCCGCCGCCGAAAGGCGCACGGCGCCGGTCGCGTGCTCCTCTCGCTGGGCCGCTCGAAGGGAGTGCTGTGGTCGAACGCCCTCACCGGCTCGGTCGCCTACGCGACGATCCTCCAGCCGAGCGCCGGGAATCCCGACGCCACGATCGTCGGCGTCGGCCGGAAGCATCCCAAGCGTTTCCACCAGCGCGGCCCTCGGGGCGGCGGCAACCACCGGTTCTGACAATCCGTAGGAGACCCGTCTCTGAAGGGCGGCGCCTCATCCGCTAAGAAGAAGAAGTGCAGAAGTAGGTAACCGACCCAGGGAGGTCAAAACGTGAGGAAGTTCCTCGTACCCGCGGTTCTGGCGCTGGCCCTCGTCCTGCCGGCCCAGGCCGTCGCGAAGAAGCCCAAGCACTACACCGGGACGGTCGCCCCAAGCGGGACGATCGGCTTCAAGGTCACCCAGAAGAAGCACTCGAAGAAGAAGAGCGTCGCGGGCTTCAACTTCGCCGCTATCCCGGTCAACTGCGACGAGGGGCCGAAGACGACCCACGGTTTCGTCAGCTTCCCGGTGAAGCTGCACAAGAACGGCAGCTTCAACATCGTCGCCTCGAGCAGCGTCACCGGAGCGACTTTGGATGTCCACGGGAATCTCGCGGCGGGAACCATCCACGTCGCCGGCAACCTGCCGATCGATCCGAGCGGCACCGGGACGAATTGCGATTCCGGCGTCCTCAGCTGGACGGCCCACCGCGGCTAGCCCTCAGCTCCAGCCGGGCGGCGGGGTGAACGCGTCCAGCGGGGGCGATTCGTACCCCACCGCCCGGTAGAGCGTTGCGCTCGGTTTGGCGAGCAGCCAGCGCCCGCCGAGCCGCTCGACGTAGATCACGTCGTCCTCGACCGATACGTACCTGCGATCCGAGAAGTGATGGGTCACGGTCGCGGTGATGCGGGCGCGGCCGTCGCCCAGGTCCTCGGGCTTGACCGCGACGAGCGTGGTCTTGCGCCATGCCGGACCACCGCCGCGCGGCCGCGTGCCGATCGAGGCCCGCAGCGATCGGGAACAGCCGCCGCGCCGCCTCGGCAGCGCGCTGAGGTCGAGAGCGCCAGGCGCGAGCAGCGCGCAGACTCGCGCTCGCGTCGTGGCGGTCGAGCGCCCTGATGTAGTCGCTCACAGCCGCGACCGCCGTCGTGCGGTCCTCGCCGGAGAGCTCGCCGGTGGACTCGGGCCCCTGGGCCCCCGCCTCGGGGCTCGCCTCGGTGGCGGCGGGACCCTCCGCCTGCTCCTCCTCGGGGTCGGCGGGTTCCACCGCGCCCGGAGGCAGCTTGCCGGTGACCACCCCCGTCGATCCGGTGGCGGTCGCGGCGGTCCCCGACTCGGTGGCGGTCGTGCCGCCGCCCGACCCGCCGCCGCAGCCGGCCAGGGCCAGCGCCGTCATCGCGATCAGGATCCCGCCCGTTCTCATCGCCAGGAGGCTAGGCCGTCACGGGGTTCCGTCGGCTGCGATTCATAGGCTCCAACCAAGTGCCGCCCGCTGCTACCCTCGCCGCCCGGTCCTGAGTCAGTGCGATCCGAGCCTGCCTTCCCCTATGACCAGGCGAAAGATGAGCCGCCCATGGCGCACCTGAAGCCCGTCCCAGACCTCGAGCCAGAGCCTTCCGCCAAGGGTGAGGGCAGGCCCTCGATCGCGGAGCTCGAGCGCTACGCGACGGTCCTGCGGATCCACTGCGTGCGGATGCTGGCGGTCGCCAAGTCCGGCCACCTCGACAGCTCGCTGTCGGCCGCGGACATCGTCGCCGCTCTCTACTACCGCGCCCTCCGCCACGACCCGACCAACCCGCGCTGGCCGGAGCGGGACCGCTTCGTGCTCTCCAAGGGCCACGCCGCGCCGATCCAGTACGCCGCGCTCGCCGAGCACGGCTATTTCCCCGCTGACGACCTGATGGGCCTCCGCCAGATCGGCTCCCACCTCCAGGGCCATCCCGACATGACCCGGACCCCGGGGATCGAGGTCTCGACCGGCTCGCTCGGCCAGGGGCTCTCGATGAGTGTCGGGATCTGCCTCGCGCTTCGGCTGGACGGGCTCTCCGACACGGCCCAGGTCTTCACCCTGATGTCCGACGGCGACTGTCAGGAGGGGGAGAGCTGGGAGGGCGCGATGTCGGCGGCGCACTACGAGCTGCCGAACCTGACCGCGATCGTCGACTACAACCACCTGCAGACCGACGGCACCACCGAGGAGGTCATGGACACCGGCGACGTCCGCGCCAAGTTCGAGGCCTTCGGCTGGGATGCCACCGAGATCGACGGCCACGACATGACCGCCGTCGTCGAGGCCTTGGAGCGCAGCCGCACCCTCGATCGCCCGGCCGCGATCGTCTGCCAGACCAAGAAGGGCCGCGGCGTCTCCTTCATGGAGGACCGATTCGGCTTCCATGGCAAGCCGCCGAGCCAGGAGCAGGCCGAGCAGGCGATGGAGGAGCTCGAGGCGACCTACCAGGCGCAGACCAAGGCGCTGGAGGGAAGGGGCTGATGGCGAGCGAGCTGATCGAGGCGGCCGAGCCGCAGAGCGAGCCGGTCGCTACGCGTCAGGCCTACGGCGACGCGCTCGTTGCACTCGGTGAGAACTATCCGGAGGTCGTCGCGCTCGACGCCGACCTCGCCGTCTCGACCCAGTCGATGAAGTTCGGCAAGGAGTTCCCCGAGCGTTTCTTCAACGTCGGCGCGGCGGAGGCGAACATGATGTCGATGTCATGTGGTCTCGCCGCCACAGGCAAGGTCCCCTACGCCTCGACCTTCGCGATCTTCGCCACCTCGCGCTCCTACGACCAGGTCCGACTCGGCATCGCGCACAACGGGCTCAAGGTCAGGATCGGCGCATCCCACGGCGGCGTCTCGCTGGGCGAGGACGGCGCCTCGCACCAGATGATCGAGGACCTCGCGCTGATGCGGGCGATGCCCAAGATGCAGGTGGTCGTCCCGGCCGACTACAACCAGGCCTACACGGCGGTGATCGAGTCCTACGAGCGCTTCGACGGGCCGATGTACATGCGCTTCGGCCGGCCGAAGACGCCGGCCGTCTACGACGAGATCCCCGAGACCCTGGGCGGCGGCGTCGACGTCATCCGCGAGGGCAAGGACATCTCGATCTTCACCTGCGGCCACATGGTCTGGCGCGGGCTGGAGGCCGCCGAGACCCTCGAGCGCGAGGATGGGGTGGAGGCCGAGGTCGTGAACGTCTCGATCATCAAGCCGATCGACTCCCAGAGCGTGCTCACCTCGCTCGCCAAGACGGGTCTCGCCGTGACGGCGGAGGAACACCGCGTGGTGGGCGGGCTCGGCGACGCGATCCGGCAGGTCGCAGCCGAGCAGCACCCGGTCCCGGTCTTCGCACTCGGGATGCAGGACGAGTTCGGCGTCTCCGGCACGGCCGAGGCCTGCATGGAGCACTTCGGCCTCACCGCGAGCGGCATCGCCGACCTCGCCCGGGAGGCCCTGCTCAAGAAGCCGATCGTGCAGCACGCGCCGATCCACGGCGGGCCTTGGTCCTAACCTTCGTCGACCAGAGGACTCAGTAGCGTCCGGGTGGGAGTTCGCTCAGCGGCGCCTCGAGCTTGAAGATCTCGGCCACGAAACGCGGCTCGTCCATGCTGGTCGTGCTGGCGAAGCCGATCACGCTGCGGCCGGTGGCGCGCTCGATCGCGGCGCTGAAGCTCGCCCGAATCGCATGCTGGTACTTGGTGCGTACCTGTATCACCGTGTCCTCCTGGCCGTGCTCGACCAGGAATTTCTCGTTCGGCAGCAGTTCGAGGTCGTCGAGAATGACGGTTACGAAGTCCTCCGTGACCACGGCATGAGCCTTCGCCGCTCCCTTGCCGTACGACTCCTCGTGAATGCGGAGGATCTCGCGGCAGATCTCGTCCTGCACCTGCTGCTGCGAGGGCGGTGCCCTTCTCTCGCCCAAGCTCTCGGGGTCGGCCGGGCCCTCTCCGTCTCCAGGTCGGTCAGGGATGCAAACCACCTCCTCGGGTGACTGGTGGTCCGACCCTCCGCCGGGTCGCGCAGGACGAATCGGCGTCCGATCGTTCTGAAGGCCCCCTTGGGCGTCGCCGACTGGCTCCATCCACGGGGAATCCCCAGAATACATCGGCTGCTGTCGTGCCTCGGAGACGATCCACACAGCAACCACTGATCGGAGTAGCCTGGAATCAGGCGGCGTGGCGTTCGCCGCAGCGAGACCTCGACTCACCAGGATGCCGCGCGTTCGTTGGGTCTCACCGCAACTCTTCCCTTCGTGCATTTCGCTCACCCAAGAGGGGCGGCGACCGACCCGTTTGGAGGTTTGCCGTTTCCCATCAAGGAGTAACGCACGGGCCTGCCCGGGGCGAGATGCTGGCGCAGATCTCGACCGGCCTGGTCCAGTTGCATTCCCGCTACTACGGCAAGGGCCCGACCAAGGCGAAGACCCACATGGTCAACGGTACGGTCGTCTGCATTCTCCGCGGGGGATTCACGACCGTGGAACGCACCCTGGTCGACACCGGCCAGGTCGAGTCCGTCTACCAGATGCGTCGCAGCTTCCAGCAGGCGATGGAGCAGGAGTTCCGCGACGTCGTTGAAGCGGCGACCGGCCGCAAGGTGATCGCGTATATGAGCTCGATCCACGTCGATCCCGACCTGGCCGTGGAGCTGTTCGTCATGGAGCCCACCGAGGAACAGGCGTCTGACGGCAGCGCTCCAGAGGAAGCGGAGGAGCCGGCCGCCTAGTCGGCGGTGTCCTGTGAGTGCCCGTCGCGGGCCGCGGCCAGTTCGGCCAGCGCCCGGTCGCGATCGGTGAACACCCGCATTGCTTCGGAGATCCCCGCGATCCCGAAGACCCGATCCACCTGAGAGCCGGCTCCGATCAGGACACCCACGGGAGTGCCGTTCGCGCTTCGCAGCGCTTGGATCAGAACCCCGATCCCGGAGGAGTCGATGAAGCTCAGCCGGCTGAGGTCGACGAGCACCGCCCGGCGCTGGCTCACCTGCTCCAGCAGCGGTCCCTCCATCCTGGCGATCGTGCCCAGGTCGAGCTCGCCGACGAGGGCGAACGTCGAGGTGCCACCGTCGGAGTCCTCGATGTGGACGGTGAGAGCTGGGTTCGAGTGATGCTCAGAGCGCATGGGTGGCGGGAATCCTCCTAGGATCCGTTCGTCCTTGATCGCCGAGAAAAGTTTGAGTTGCGGCTTGGCGAGAGTGCCCCCCCGATGAGTCGCTCCTCCGAGCTACGTGGGCTATTGTAGGCCGACTGGACGCACGTCGTAGAACCGGGTAAACGCGAGACTCATTCAGGATCGCGCTTTCCCGCTGACTGCGCAGGAACGGGTCGCGTATCGAGCGCGACCACGGGCCGGCGAAGCAACTGCCGACCCCATGAGATCTCCGACTCCCGATCTTCGACCCACCCAGCGGCCCGGCCGAGTCGACCGGGCGGCGATGGATGGCACGGGGGATGAACGGGGCGAAGACGTATCTCCGGTGCCTTCGGACGCCACCGGAGTGCGGTACAGCGGCGCGCGGGACCGAGCGGACGCCACTCGGTCCCGCCGTCGCTACATCTCTCGCTGAGCCGGTACGCATCCCGCGACTAACCGGACCCGCGGGTGTTGGCTGCGAAAGAGAACTTGCGTTCGCGCCTGAGGGCGTTCCCTACCCTGTTTCGCGCAGTGAGGTGGGCGGCGGGGAGTGCCGCACTCCCACCTCGCCGTCGCTTCTTCCCGAATGGCAAGACGACAGACATCCGAAGTCCTCCGGACACGTCCGCGCGCCACGCGCCGGCCGGAGCATCTCACCGAGCAGCGGCCCAGCCCGCCCATCGTCGAGATGCGCCGAGTCACCAAGGTCTATCCGGGCGGCCACGTCGCCCTGGAGAACGTCAGCCTGCGGGTCGACCGCGGGGAGTTCGTCTTCCTGGTCGGGCCGACCGGCTGCGGCAAGACGACGCTGATCAAGACCCTGCTCCGCGAGCTGCGGCCGACCGATGGCGAGGTGCTGGTCGCCGGTCGCGACATCGGCTCCCTGGCGGACAAGAGGGTCCCGCAGCTGCGCCGGCGGATCGGCACCGTCTTCCAGGACTACAAGCTTCTGCCGAACCGGACGGTCTACGACAACGTCGCCTACGCGCTGCAGGTGATCGGCGCCTCGCGCTCGGAGATCCGCAAGAAGGTGCCGGACGCGCTGCGTCTGGTCGGTCTCGCCGACAAGGTGAAGAACTATCCCGACCAGCTCTCCGGCGGGGAGCAGCAGCGCCTCTCGGTCGCGCGGGCCTTCGTCAATCATCCGCCGCTGCTGCTGGCCGACGAGCCGACCGGAAACCTCGACCCCAATACCTCTGTCGGGATCATGCAGGTGCTCTACCGGATCAACCGCACCGGCACGACCGTCGTGGTCGTGACCCACGACCGCGAGATGGTCGACAAGATGCGCCGCCGGGTGATCGCGCTCGACTCCGGTCGCGTTGTTCGCGACCAGGCCGCCGGCACCTACACGGCGCATGACGAGTCGACCCGCGAGTTCGCCAGGCGGATCCGCGAGGAGATGGGGCTCGACGACGAGACCCCGCGGTACTGAAGCGAGGGCGACCGATGGGACGACTCTTCTTCTTCATCCGCGAGGGAATGAGAGCGCTGGGGCGCAGCCCGGCGCCGAGCCTCGCCGCGATCGTCACCGTGGCGATCACCGTGCTGCTGCTCGGCGTCCTGATCCCCGTGCTCCAGACGACGAACGGCAAGACCAACGAGGTCCGCGACCAGGTCGGCCTCCGCGTCTTCCTGAACGACGTCGATCCGGCCGGTACTCCGGTGGCCACCGGTGGCACCGGCCAGCAGGCGCCGCCCAACGAGGTTCAGGCACTGAAGACCAAGCTTCAGTCGATCCCGCACGTTCAGTCGGTGCAGTTCGTCTCGAAGGATCAGGCCAAGTCGATCCTGAGCGAACGGCTGAAGGCAGAGAATCGCGAGGACATCGTCGCCCAGCTCCCGGGTGCACACAACCCGCTGCCCGCCTCCTTCAACGTGACGCCCGACGACCTCTCGAACCTGGGCAGCGTGCGCGCGGCGATCACTCCGCCCGGTGCAAACGGGAAGCCCGCCGCCATCAGCCCCCTGATCTCGGACATCGGTGACTCGCGCGATGACGCCCAGAAGATCAGCGGCGCGACCTCGGCGGTCCGTTGGGTCCTCGGGGTGGTCTCGGCGCTGTTGCTGATGGCCTCCCTGCTCCTGGTGGCGAACACGATCCGCCTCTCCATCTACGCGCGCCGGCGAGAGGTCGAGGTCATGCGGCTGGTGGGCGCGACCAACTGGTTCATTCGCTGGCCCTTCATGGTGGAGGGACTGGTCTGCGGGCTGGTCGGGGCGGCGGTCGCAATCGGGTTCCTCTTCCTCGGCAAGACCCTGATCGTGGATCCGCTCGCGAACAACTTCAACCTGATCAATTCCGGGGACACGATCGGCTTCGCCAATCTCGCGCTCGTCCTGCTGGGCGTGGCCATGGCCGTCTCTGCGATGGGCAGCGGACTGACGCTGCGCCGCTTCCTCCGGATCTGAGCTTTAAGTCCCCCGCTAGGGTCGCGCTCCCATGAAACGGGTCGGGACTCCTTTCTTCATCGTCGCCCTCGTCGCGGTGGCTCTGGTCGTGGGAATCGTGGTCGGCGGACAGGTGAACTCGGTCCGCGACGCGGTCGACGACGTCTTCGGCAGCTCGAGCCCGGACGCGACCTCCCAGGCGATCGACGTGATCCACGACGACTACTTCCACACGGTCGATGACGCCGATCTGGAGAACGCCTCGATCGCGTCGATCATCGACCACATCAAGAAGCGCTACCACGACCGCTTCTCCCACTACTTCACCCCCTCCGAGTACAACCAGTTCAAACAGGGATCCAAGCTCTCGGGTGTTGGGATCGCCGTGACCGAGGTCCAACAGGGGCTGCGGGTCGCGACCGTCTACAAGCACACACCCGCGCGAGAGGCCGGGATCCAGCCGGGCGAGGTGATCACCGGGGTGAACGGGGATTCGATCGCCGGCAAGGACGCCGACGCGGTCACCGGGAGAATCCGCGGGCCGGCCGGGACTGACGTGACGCTGACCATCGCCGACAGGGACGGAAAGACCCGTGACGTGACGGTGACCCGACGCGAGGTCGAGGTACCCCAGGTGACGGGACATCTCGAGGAAGTCGGCGGAAAGAAGCTCGGCTACGTCCGGCTGGCCGGATTCTTCCCGGGCGCACACGGGGAGCTGCGCCAGGAGGTGGAGCGCCTCTACTCACAGGGAGCCCAGGGGCTCGTGCTCGACCTGCGGGGCAACGGCGGGGGCCTGCTCACGGAGGGGATCCTTGTCTCCAGCATCTTCGTCCCCGACGGGACGATCGTCTCGACCCACGGTCGCACTCAGCACACCAGGACCTTCGACGCAACCGGCGATGCGCTGCCGCGCCACCCGATGGTCGTCCTGATCAACGGCGACACCGCGTCTGCCTCGGAGATCGTCACCGCCGCGCTCGAGCAGTCCGGGATCGCAAAGGTGGTCGGGACGACCTCCTTCGGGAAGGGCACCTTCCAGGAGGTGATCCCGCTTCAGAATGGCGGCGCGCTCGATCTCACCGTGGGGGAGTATCTGACCCGCAATGGCACCTCGATCAACGGCACCGGCATCGCCCCGCAGGTGAAGGCGAAGGACAACCCCAAGACCAAGCCCGACGAGGGCCGGCAGCGGGCGCTCCAGGTGCTGGCTCAGCAGCCCTGACGCCGCGGACGGCAGGTCCCGCGGGCGAGAGGCGCGTCGTCCTCATCTCCAAGCGCGGCCGGTTCCTCGTCGGCGAGCTGCTCTTCGAGAGAGGCGGCCGCGTCGAGATCGGCGGCGGGCGCCGCGCCGCCACTCCGGGGCGCATGGCCCTGGTGGAGGTCGGCCAGGGCCGCGGGCGGGCGCGGGTGGTCCGAGAGCTCGGAGATCCAGGCCTGGCCGCCGACGTGATCGACGCGATGCTCGCGGACCGCGACGTGCGGGTCGGGTTCGGACAACGGATCGAGGGGGAGGCGGCCGACGCGGCCGCCGCGGCGCGGAAGCTCGGCTTCGATCGCCGGGACATCCGGGATCTCCCCACCTTCACGGTCGATCCCGCGAGCGCCCATGACTTCGACGACGCGGTGTCCGCCTCCCGGACCGAGCGCGGCTATCGCCTCTGGATCCACATCGCCGACGTCGCGGCGCACGTTCGCCCGGGCGGCGCCGTCGAGAAGGAGGCCTACCGGCGGGCCAACTCCACCTATGTCCCGGGACGGGTGGCGCCGATGCTGCCGCAGATCCTCTCCTCCGACGTCTGCAGCCTCGTCCCCGACGAGGACCGGCTCGCCGTCACCTCCGAGATTGAGATCTCGGAGACCGGCGAGCCGCTCTCGGCGAGCTTCTACCGCAGCCTGATGCGCTCGGACGCGCGGCTCAACTACGACCAGCTCGACGAGATCTTCGGCGGTCGGGCGCGGCCGCCCGGCGGGATCTCCGAGCCGCTGACGCTCGCACGGGAGGCGGCTGCCGCCCTCGCGGGACGCCGGCCCGGCTCGTCTCTCGACGTTGAGAGCTCCGAGCCCGAGTTCCGCTTCGAGGACGGACAGGTCGTCGGCGCGCACTCGGTCCAGCAGACCGAGGCCCACCGCCTGATCGAGCAGCTGATGATCCTCACCAACGAGCAGGTCGCCGAGCTGCTCGAGCGCCGTCGCGTCCCCACTCTCTACCGCGTCCACGAGCAGCCGGACCCCGAGCGGATCCGCTGGCTGATCGAGCAGCTGGCGGCCCTCGATCTTCCGACGCCCCCGCTGCCCGACTCCATCTCCCCCCAGCAGGCCGGCGAGCTGGCGGGAGCCGCGAGCCGGCTCGTCAGCCGCGAGGCAGAACGCCGAAGCCACGGCCGCGAGGCGTATACATCGCTTGTGCTCCGCTCTCTCAAGCAGGCCCACTACACCGATCGCAACCTCGGTCACGCCGGCCTGGGCAGCCCGGCGTACGCGCACTTCACCTCGCCGATCCGCCGCTATCCGGATCTCATCGCCCACCGCGGCCTGCTCTCCGCGATCGGCGCGGGAGAGGAAGCGCCCCGTGCCGAGGGCCTGGCGGAGGTCGGCGTCCACTGCTCGGAGCGGGAGCGCGACGCCACTCGGCTGGAGCGGAACGCCGACTCGGTCTGCGCCTGCTTCCTGCTCGAGCGGGAGCTCTTCGAGCGCGGCCACGACACCCGTTTCGAGGGCGAGGTCTCGGGGGTGGTCGGCGCGGGGGCGTTCGTCCGGTTCGGTGGTGCGCTCGCGGACGTCTACGAGGGCTTCCTGCCGGCGCGCCGGATCGGCGGCCGCGAGCGCTACGAGCTCGACGCGACGGAGACGATGCTGGTCGGCGCCCGGGGCGGAGAGGCGATCCGCATCGGCGATCCCGTCACGGTGGGCGTCGACCGGGTCGAGGCCCCGCGCGGCCGCGTCGACCTGCTTCCCTCCGGGTAGATGGCGAGGAAATCGAAAGCCCCGAGGGCCCCGGTGAGCGGGGACGTCGCCACCAACCGCCGCGCCAGACACAAGTTCGAGGTGCTGGAGCGGATGGAGGCCGGCATCGAGCTGCAGGGCAGTGAGGTCAAGTCGCTGCGCGACGGCAAGGCCCAGATCAACGAGGCCTACGCCGTGGTCGACCGGGGAGAGGTGTGGCTGCGTGGCGCGCATATCCCGCCGTATCTGCCGGCCTCGGACCAGAACCACGAGCCCGACCGTCCTCGGAAGCTCCTGCTTCATCGACGCGAGATCGAGCGGCTGATCGGCAAGACAGCCGAGCGCGGTCTCACTCTGATCCCGACCCGCATCTACTTCAAGGGACCGCGCGCGAAGGTCGAGCTCGCCCTCGCCAAGGGGAAGGAGGGCCGCGACCGGCGCCGTGAGATCGCGGATCGGGACCTGCGGCGCGAGGTCGAGCGCGATTTCAAGCAGCGACTCGGCTGACCTTCCCCCGTCCGCAGGCTCAGAACTTCAGGTGAGCAAGATTTTGCCCGATGGGAGGGCAAGGCCCACAGCACGAGAACGGAACTCCCGTGCGAACATTGGGCTCGCTGATGCCTGTCGCAATCGATACCAGCACCGTCACAGACTTCGTCAACGATCACCCGGCCGAGGCGTACGCGATCGCAGGCGCGATCGTCCTGCTGCTGATCCTCTTCCTGCTGGTGCGCAGCCGCCGAGCCAAGGAGTCCGAGGGAACTGCGGATGGGTCGCAGCTCTCTCGCAAGGACGCTCGCCGCGCCAAGAAGGAGGAGCGCGCGATGGTGAAGGCCGACGCCAAGTCGGCCAAGGAGAAGGAGAGGGCTGAGTCCAAGCAGGCGAAGGTCGACGCGAAGTCCGAGAAGAAGGCGGCAAAGGCCCAGGCTAAGGCGAGCAAGAAGTCAAAGGGCGGGGACACCGAGAAGCTCGAGACGCCGGAGGCCCCGACCGAGGTGCAGGCCGATGCGGATGAGGCCCCGGCCGAGGCGCAGGCTGAGGCGGATGAGGCCCCGGCCGAGGCGCAGGCCGAGGCGGATGGGGAGGAGCCCAAGCTCAGTCGCAAGGAGAGGCGGGAGCAGCGCAAGGCGGAGCGAAAGCAGTCCGCGGAGGAGAAGAAGCTCGCCGAGGAGAAGGATCGCGCCGCATGGGAGGAGGAGCGAAAGCGCCGCCGCGAGGAGCGCCAGAAGCGGAAGGAGGAGCGCCAGCAGCGCAAGGCGACCCGCAAGGGCGAGCCTGTCCCGGAGTCGGACGAGAAGCCGGAGTCCGAGGAGCAGACGGAAGACGTCCCCGAGGAGACTCCGGATGAGGCACCGGTGGCGGCGCAGGCAGCCGACGGCGACGACGCCGAGAAGGCGACGATGCTCGCGGCCGCGCTCGGCCTCGCCGAGGGTGAACACCAGAACGGCGAAGGCTCCGAGGAGTCGCCCAAGGAGGCCGAGGCGGTAGCGGAGGATTCGAATGAGGCTGAGCCGGTGGCCGAGGCGGCTGAGGAGTCGGAGCCGATCGCGCAGGCGCCCGACGAGCCTGAGGCTGAAGACGAGCCCGTCGATCGGCCGGGGCTCACCCCGATCGCCCCTGAACCGGAGTCGGCGCCGGATGGATTCGCCGCGACCGCTTCGGAGGAGGAGCCCGCTCCGGCCGCGGACGAGCTGCCGACTCCGGCCGAGGACGAGCTGCCGACTCCGGCCGAAGAAGAACTTGACATCTCCGCGCCGGATGGGGCCGGAACCTCCCTCCAGGCCCAGATCGACGCGCTCGCCCGCGAGGAGGGTGTCACCGAGACGCCGGAGCCTTCCGCCGCCGAGCCGCCGACGCCGGAACCCGTCCAGGACGAGGCGGCGCTTCCGCCCGACGTCTCACTGGCACGTCCCTTCGACGCACCCCCCGAGCCGACCTCGACCGAGCCGCCCACCCCGGAGCCTCCCCCGGCCGAGCCTCCGGCGGAAGCGTTCGACCCGCCGCCGGTCACACCGGAGATCGAGAGGCTGGCGGCAGATCAGGAGGCGCGGATCTCCGAGGACGAGGAGCGCGTCGAGCGGGAGGTCGAGGAGCGCCTGCGGAGGGCCGAGCGGCTCGAGGCCGAGGCCGCGGATCGGACGCAGCGCGCCGAGGAGGAGACGGAGCAGCTGATCAAGATGGCCGCCGAGCAGGCCAGGCGGCAGGCTGAGGAGGAGGCACGCCAGACCGTGGAGCGGAGGGTTCGGGAGGAGGCCGAGCGCCTCCGCCTGGAAGCCGAGGAGCGGGCCCGGGAGGAGTCCGAGCGCGTCCGCCGTGAGGTCGAGGAGCGAACCCGGGAGGCGATCGAAGATGCGCGCCGCGACGCCGACGCCCGTGTCGCCGAGGCGTCCGAGCAGGCCCGTCGGGAGGCCGAGGAGCGGGCCCGTGCCGACGCCGAGGAACGGTTCGACACGACCGCCTTGCAGCAGGAGGCCGACGAGAGCCCCCGCGTCCAGCTGGACCCCGAGCAGGAGAACTTCTCGAGCGAAGTGGAGGAGGCCGAGGCGCAACTGCAGGCGGAGCGCGCAGACACCGAGCGCGCAATGGAGGACGCCTACCGACGGCTGGAGGAGATCGAACGTCGAGCCCAGGAAGCCGAGGAGCGCGCCGCCCGCGCCGAGCGCCTGGCACAACTCAAGGTCGAGGAGGCGGAGCGCGAGCGCCGGTTGCGCGAGGTGCTCGAGCGTGTCACCGCCGCGGAGGAGCGTGCAAAGGAGGCCGAGCGGAAGGCACGCGAAGCGGAGGCCGCCGCTGCCAGCAGCATCCGCGCCGCCCGGAATATGGGCACCGCGGCGCCGCGCGAGCCGACGCCGCCGCTACCGCCGACGCAGGCCACGCCTCCGCCACCGGAACCGCCTCCGCCCCCGCTGGAGCCGCCTACGACGTCGCCCGAAGACTCCGCACCTGCGCCCGAGCCGCCCGCGCCCACCGCCGCCAGAGGCTTCAGAGGCAGCCCAGCCGCCGGACGACGAGCACGGGGGAGGGCTCCTGGGCCGCACGGTCGGCGCGATCCTCGGGACCGGTCCCGGCCCCGAGACGAGCGACGAGGAGCGAGGCACGCCCGCTCCTTCGGGGGCAGGCGAGCCCGGCCGCGGTCAGCTCGACACCGTCGCGCCCGGCGATCAGACCAACCTCAACGACGCCACCTTCGAGGATCTTCGCGAGCTGGGGTTCTCGGTGACACAGGCCACCCGAGTGATCACCTACCGCGAGCGCGAGAAGGGGTTCCACTCGGTCGAGGACCTCGCCGACGTTCCCGGCATGCCGGGGGAGTTCCTCGACGACGTCAAGAACAGGCTGACCGTCTAGACGTCGGAGAGTCCGCGCGGGAGGTGCGTCGCGTCGACGCCGACCGCCAGCGCGATCACCAGAGCGAGATAGGTCGCCGCCACGAGGACGCGGGTGCGCGTCGGGATCTGGTGGTAGGCACGGCCCTCGGGCGTGTTGCGAGTCTTCCAGCGCCGCCAGCTCTCCATGCCGCCCAGCAGCAGGATGAGGAGCAGGATCGGGCTGGGGAAGAAGAACGCCATGGCGACCAGCCCGGCGAGGCCGATCAGCCACACCCACGGCGAGAGGGCGGCCATCGCGCGGCCTCCGTCGAGCGGCAGGATCGGCAGCAGGTTGAAGAGGTTGAGGAAGAAGCCGATGAAGGCGAGGGCCTGCCAGAAGTGGCTGCCGGTCGCGAGCCAGATCACGAGTGGGACGAGCGTCGCGAGCGAGCCGAGGATTGGGCCGGCGAGACCGACACGCGCCTCCGCGCCCGCGTCGTCGCCCATCGACTTGGCGGAGATCACCGCGCCCAGGAAGGGAATGAACATCGGCGCAGAGGCCTTGACCCCCTCGCGCCGGAGCTGGAAGACGTGCCCGAGCTCGTGCAGCAGCAGGAGCAGGACGAAGCCGACGGAGAAGAGCCAGCCGAAGATCAGCTGGTACGCCGCGATCGACACGAGCATCGAGGCCGAGGTCGTGAACAGCTTCAGCTTCGGCAGGGCGACCAGCAGGAGCTTGGCCTTCGCCCCGAGGTTCGCGATGAACAGCCCGATCGCCGCCAGAGCGGCGCCGATGCGCTTCAGCAGCCCGTCGCCGCGGCCTGAGCCGGGATGGATCGGGTCGAGGTCGGGACCCGAATCGGGGAGTCTGGGGGGCAGCTCGCGGGCTTCCATGTCTTGATCTACGGTAGCGCCGCGCCTTAGCGGCACCTCATGTGACACAGGCGGGGAACTGTCTCGCCTCTACCCAGGAATTGGTACTGTCGCAGCTCGGTGAGGCGAGCGCTTGCGGCAGCGGTCCTGGTGGGCATGCTCGCAGTCCCAGCGACTGCGAACGCGATCACCTACGCGCCCGTCGACCAACCAGGGCCGGCCCTGAGCGTCCCGCAGAGCGCTCTCGAGGCGAGCATGCAGTGCAACGGCGACCTGGCGGGCGCAGCCAAGACCCCGGTCCTCCTGGTCCACGGTACGGGCAGCAATCCACCGCACAACTTCGGCTGGAACTGGGAACCGGCCCTCGACGACCTCGGCATTCCCTGGTGCACCGTCGCCCTGCCGGGCAACGGCCTGCTCGACGTCCAGGACGCGGCGGAGTACGTCGTCAATGCGATTCGGACGATGAATGCGACGGCCGGCCGGAAGATCTCGATCATCGGGCACAGCCAGGGCGGGATGCTGCCTCGCTGGGTGCTCCGGTTCTGGCCGGACACGCGCTCGATGGTCGACGACGACATCGGCTTCGCGGCAAGCAACCACGGCACGACCGGCGCCGAGGTCCTCTGCTCCGTCTCCTGCGCGGCGGCCGACTGGCAGCAGAGCGACAAGGCTCAGTTCATCGCGGCGCTCAACTCCTACCAGGAGACCTTCCCGGGAATCTCCTACACCGAGGTCTACAGCCACAACGACGAGATCGTCACGCCGAACTCCGACGACAACGGCAGCTCCTCGGTCCACGGCGGCGGCGGCGAGATCACCAACGTCGCCATCCAGGACGTCTGCCCGGCCGACCCGTCAGAACATCTCGCGATCGGCACTCAGGACCTCGTCGCCTACGACCTGGCCCTCGATGCGCTGACGCATCCCGGCCCCGCTGACCCCGACAGGGCGGCTACGGACGACCCGGCGATCTGCACTCCACCTCCGCTGGGACTGATGCCGGGAATCAACCCGGCCACCTATCCGACGGACCTCGCCGCCTCGGTCGCTGACCTGGCGACGAATACCGCCAGCGCGCCCACGGTCTCCGCCGAGCCGCCGCTCCGCTGCTACGTCACCGCCTCGTGTCCGGGTTCGGGCTCCGTGGAAGGGACGCAGGCAGGGACCACGACCCGGGCCAAGGCGAAGTGCAAGCGGAAGCGACCACCACCGCGCCGAGGCGAGCAAGCGCCGCCACTGCAAGAAGCGTCATAAGCGCCGTTAGCGCCCCGAAGCAGCCCTCCCGCCGCTGAGCGACCCCGCGGCTACCATCTGTCAGACATAGCACGGGGCCGAATTGGATTCGACTTGGTCATCCGTGCGATCAGGTTGCAGGCCGAGGTTCCAGGAGGCCTCGTTAAAAACCTGGACCAACCAATAAGTGCGGACCATGAGTTCGCCCTCGCGGCTTAGTTAGTAGCTAAGTAGTGAGCGTCGGCCCACCCGAGCCCGAGGGGTGGGATCCCGGCGTCAACTTCGGGCTCACCCGGTCGGACCGTCCCGACCGTCCGGGGAAATTGAAGGGACTTGGCCCTCCGGCATCTCCCGCCGGCAGCGGAGGTCAGAGGGCGAGAATCAAAGCGCCGGCTAAGCCTGTAGATGCCGATCGTTCGTGATCGAGGACGTGGCTTCGATGCCACCGGCTCCATTCCATATCCGAGCGACAGCCCGACGCCAACGAAGAGGGGACAGCGATGGCGGTCAGCGCGCGGGAGTCGCAGCAGGTCGAGAAGGCGAACGCGAGTGGCAGCACGCCGGTCGTCTTCATCCACGGGCTCTGGCTGCTGCCGAGCAGCTGGAACAACTGGGTGGACTTCTTCGAGGAGAACGGCTACGCGGGCCTGACCCCCGACTGGCCGGACGATCCGGAGACCGTGGAGGAGGCCCGTGCGAACCCGGACGTTCTCGCCAAGAAGACGCTCAAGCAGGTCGCCGACCACACCGCCGAGGTGATCGGCGGGCTGCAGAAGAAGCCGGCGGTGATGGGTCATTCCACCGGCGGGCTGCTCGCACAGCATGATCGCCGACCGCGGCCTCTCCGCTGCGACCGTCGGGATCGATCCCGGTCCGTTTCGCGGGGTCCTGCCGCTGCCGGTCTCGGCGCTGCGCTCTGCCGGGCCGGTGCTCAAGAACCCGTTCAATCGCGGCAAGGCCATCACGCTCACACTCGACCAGTTCAAGTACGGCTGGGCGAACGCGCTCAGCGACGAGGAGGCGAAGCAGCTCTACGAGACCTACCACGTCGCCGCGCCGGGGGTGGCGCTGATGCAGATGGCAAACGCCAATCTCAACCCGTGGACCGAGGCCAAGCTCGACCCCAAGAATCCGGAGCGCGGGCCGCTGCTGATCATCGACGGCGAGAAGGACCACACGGTTCCCTGGGCGATCGCGAACGCCGCCTACAAGCGGCAGAGCCACAACGAGTCCGTGACCGAGATCGAGAAGATCCCGAATCGCGGACACGCGCTGACGATCGACACCGGCTGGCGCGAGGTCGCCCAGACGGCACTCGACTTCGTCAAGCGCTTCGTCTAGCTCCAGAGCTCGGTCAGACGGCCCGTCGGATCCCTCGACCGGGTCCGCTTCGGGCAGCGGCACCGCCCGGATGTTGGCCACCGTCTCGTCGTGCTCGGCGGGATCGCCGCGGCGGATGTCCCAGGGCATCCCGTTCGGATAGGCGCCGATCACGAGCAGGTCGGAGCTCGAGCCCTGGTTGCAGTGACCGGTGCCAGCCGGCAGGACGAGAACGTCGCCCTGCCCGATCTCGAAGCTCTGCCCGCCGGGGCCGCCGAGCATGACCGTGGCCGTTCCGCCGACGATGCCGAGCGCCTCGTGGGTGATCGAGTGGAAGTGGTGGAAGGAGAAGATCCCGTTCCGCCATTCGGGCAGCCAGCCGTTCGAGGCGAGCAGCTCCTCGCACGCGTCGGCGTCGCGGGCCGCCTCGACCTCGTGGTAGATCAGGACCGGCAGCGGGCGAGTTGGGGATCCCGCCGTCGTCCTCGAAGTTATGTGTCTCGAGCTGGTGGGCTTCGATCCCGAAGAGCCTACGCCTGACCGGCGGCGACCCAGACCTGGTTCGACAGGCTTATCCGGCCATCGCCGTCAGCCCGATCGCGCGCGACGTCCGCGATCGCGTCCCAGGTCTCCCGCTGGACCTCCTCGGGATGCGGAGAGATCATCGCGACGAGCGGGGCGGCAATCGCTTTGATGTTCTGGACGTACTCCTCGGCGGATTCGAACGGGAAGGTCACCTCGAGTTCCTCGACCCGTACGTCCGAGAACCCGCCGCCCTCCAGCAGCCCCCCGATCGCCTCCGCGGTGGGGCGCGAGAGCGGGCCGGGCGTCCCGGGCGGGGGCGGGGGGACGTCGAGCCGCTCCATCGCCGTCTTCATCGCGATCCCCAGCCACGGTACGCGGTCGGGCGCGCCCCAGGAGCTGATCGCGAAGCGGCTGCCGGGCTTGAGGAAGCCGCGGACCTTGGCCGCAGCGCCCTCGCCGTCGGGGTCGAAGATGATTCCCCAGCGCGAGACAGCGGCATCGAAGCTCTCGTGCGGGAAGTCGAGTGAGTTCGCGTCGGACTGCATGAACTCGATGTTCTCCACACCGTTGGCGGCGGCCCGCTGCCGGCCGAAGTTGAGCATCTCGGCCGAGATGTCGGTGGCGATGACGCTGCCCTCGGGCCCGACCTTGCGGGCTCGCCGTCAGCGCCGGCTCGCCGTAGCCCGCGGCCACGTCGAGGACGCGGTCGCCCTCCGAGATGGCGGCCATCTCGACGATGCGCTCGCAGACATTGCCGGCGTGTTTATCCGTGTAGGTGGACCAGTCGTTCCACCCCGTCGCGGCGCCGTTCCACTGGTCCTTCTGCTTGGCGCGGAACTCGGTCGCGTCGATCGACTTCGCTTCCATTCCTCTCCCCTCACTCAGTGGTCGGTACGGCGACGACGATATTCCTCCGCCGCGCAGGCCTGTGTGCGAAGGCGCACGGGGGCGCCACCCGTGCATTAGGAGCTTTTCACACGAGCTTTACCTCGTGGGACGAGTCTGCACCCATGGTTCTGGGTAGAGGGGTGGTCGAGTGAACGGACGACCGATCTGGGGTGTGAGCGCGTGGGGCGGGTTCATTTGCCTCCTGTTCGCGTTCACCTCGCTCGTGCATGACTCGCTCGAGGCGAGCGGCGTGATGTTGCTGGGCGCGGCGGTGCTGGTGGGCTGGGCGTTCTGGCTCGCACGACACGAGCGGTGACCGCTCTAGCGAAAGACGCCCGTGTGGCCGAGCGAGTAGCGACCCGGTTGAGGAAAGACGCACAGGCCGTGTGGGCCGTTGCCAACCGGGATCTTGGCGATCACCCTCCCGGTCCGGGTGTTGAATGCGTAGACGACTGCGTTGTAGCGACCCGCCAGCCAGAGCACGCGGCCGTCCGCTGACACGCCTCCCATGTCGGGGCTGCCGCCGCCCGGGATCCGCCATTTCTGGACCGCCCTGCGGCGCGCGAAGGAGATCACCGACACTGAACCGTCCATCCGGTTGGAGACGTAGAGGTCGCGTGCGTCACGGCTGACATAAAGGCCGTGGGCACCGGCGCCGGTGGGGATGAAGCCCACCCTCCTGAGCCGGTGGGCATCGACGATCCAGACACCGCCGCGCGCCATGTCAGCCACGTAGAAGTCCTTGCCGTCAGGCGAGAGCTTGACGTCCTGTGGCATGCCCCCCGGGTCGAGGGCAATCGACCCCACCACCTTCTCGTTCGCGACATCGACCTCGACCGCCTTGCCGTCGAACTCGCAGCTGAGCAGCAGGAAGCGCCCATCGGCCGTGAAGTCCATGTGATTGGGCCCCGAGCACGGCACAGGCAGCGAGTGATGGAGCTTCATCGTGTGCGCGTCCCGGAAGTCGAGGCGCTGAAGCCGCTCGGAGACGACGATCGCGTAGCGGCCGTCGGGCGTGAAGTAGAGGTTGTACGGGTCCGTCACCGGCATGGTGCGTCCCGGCTTTCCCGTGCGAGGGTCGATCGCGGTGAGGCTGTTGCCTTGGTCATTGTTGACCCAGAGCGTCTTCAGGTCGTAGGAGGGAACAACGTGCTGAGGATTGATTCCGACCGGGAACTGGTCGATCACCTTGTAGGTGCGCGGATTGATGACGCTGACCGTGTTGCTTTCGCTGTTCGGCACGTAGACCAGGTTCGGATCGCGCCGGACCGCCGGCGCGAGCAGCCCCGGGCGGTCGGCCGCATAGACGTTCTTCGGATTGATCGCCGGGGGCCCGACCCGGCCGTCCCTTCCGCTGGTCGGGATCGGGGAGGCCGGAGAGGTACGGGTCTTATCCTCGGACGATCCGTCTCCGAGTACTAGGGCGAGGACCACGGCGAAGGCTCCGCTGAGGAGGATCGTCAGCCACACCAGACGGCGACGACGGGCCCGAGCGATCGTCGCCCGTCGTCGGCGGTCGCGTCGGCGGCGCTCCCCTGGTTCAGGAGGTCGAGGTGCGTCAGCTGTCATGCCACTGGGAGTCCACGTCCGGACTAGGCGTCAACCGAACGTCACCGGCAGAACATGAAGGGAAGCTGAATTCGGGGAGCCTGCGCAAACGCCCTCACCCGCTCCGATTCCCGGATAGTTCCGACCGTGTCCGCGCCACCGACCGCACGCAGGCGGACCCCTCGGCCGCGCCGGAAGATGAGCGGTGCTCGGCGGCGGGGTCTTCTTCGTCTCGCCGTGGTCGTCGCGGTGGTCCTCGTATTCGTCTTCCTGACCGCCAGAGGGCTCTTCTCCGGCGGGTCGAAGACGCACACGGCTTCCAGCGCCAGGTCGAGCGCGCCTGCTCGGACCGCGCCCCCTAAGGCGGCCACCTCATCGCTGCGACTGCCCAATCCGCTCCACGGGGCGACCGCGGCCACGAGCGGCAACCGGCTTCTCGTGATCGGCGGCGCCGACCGGGCTGACGTCTCCACCGACTTGGTGCTGGCGCTCGACCCGCGCAGCGGGAAGGTCTCATCGGGCGGCACCTTGGTGCACCCCATGCACGATGCGGCCGCCGCCACCATCGGTGGGCGCAGCCTGGTCTTCGGCGGTGGCGCCGCGACGGGCTTCGACACCGTCCAGGAGCTCGTCCCCGGAGGAGCCGCTCACCAGATCGGCCGTCTGCCCGTCGCGGCGTCGGATCTCTCCGCGGTCACCAGCGGAGGCGTGGCCTATGTCCTTGGCGGATACGACGGCCAGGGGCCGATCGCGTCCGTCTTTCGGACCACCGACGGACGGAGCTTCGCGCGGGTCGCCCAGCTGCCCACTGCGGTTCGCTACACGGCCGCCGCCGCGATCGACAACCGGGTCTATGCGTTCGGGGGCGAGCTCTCCACCGGGGCGAACACACCTCAGATTCAGGAGTACGACGCCGGCACCGGGAGGACATCCGTCGTCGGACACCTTCCACAGGGAGTCGACCACGCCTCGGCGCTGGTGCTGAACGGGGTCATCTATCTCGTCGGTGGCCGGCGAAATGGCGCCGCGAGCGACCGCATCCTTCGCTTTGACCCGTCGCGGCATGCCGTCGTTCCCGCCGGCAGATTGCCCTCGCCCGTGTTCGACGCCGCAGCAGGGACCGTCGCCGGAGTGGGCTATCTGGCCGGTGGCATCGGCGCGCAGGGAACGAGTGTGGACTCCGTGGTGTCGTTGTCAGAAATTCCTTAGGGAGGCGGCGTAGCCTTTCGTCGAGTGAAGTTTCTGAGGCGGATCTCAACCCGGCGGCTCCTCGCGCTGTGCGCGGCGTGCGTAGCTGGGGGGATCGGCGCCACCGCCATCGCGATGGCCGCGAGCGGCGGCGGGCCCAAGCCGCCCGCGGAGCCCCTGCCGGTCGCGGTGCACGATGCGCTCACAGCGCCGACCGTCCAGGGGGTGAGCGCGCGTATCCAATTCACCAACCACCTGATCAGCGGCGTCGACGTGCAGGGGGCGGACCAGATTCTGAGCGGAGCCTCGGGCAGGCTCTGGGCGTCGTCCGACGGACACCTGCGACTCGAGCTTCAGGCGGACTCGAACGCCGAGGGCGCCACGAGCGACAGCCAGGTTGTCTCGGACGGCCATCGCGCCTGGGTCTACGACTCCGGGTCCAACACGGTCTTCGAGGGGACCCTTCCGGCCGGCCACGACGGACAGGATGGAGCCGGCTCGGCGAACGAGCAGCCGCCGTCCCTCGCTGAGATCAAGAAGGACATCGCGAACCTGGCCGACCACGCCGTCTTGAGCGGAGCCGAGCCCACCGATCTCGCGGGGCAGCCCGCCTACACGGTTCGCTTGGAGCCCAAGCGCAACGGAGGCCTTCTCGGTGGAGCGGAGCTCGCCTGGGATGCGGTGCACGGGACACCGCTGCGCGCCGCGGTCTACGCGAAGGGCGACAGCTCACCGGTGCTGGAGCTGAAGGTCACCGATATCTCCTACGGCTCCGTGCCGACGTCGGTCTTCGACATCAGCCCGCCCCCCGGGGCGCAGGTCACCCACGTCAGCGCTCCCGCCCGCCGAGAGCCCGGTCAGGGCGATGCCCAGCCGGTCACCGGTCTCCAGGCGGTCCAGCAGCAAACGGGGTTCCCGGTGGCCGCCCCGGACACCCTGGGCGGCCTGCCCCGCAACGAGATCCGGCTGATCCAGAGCGGCAAGGACGCCGGAGCGCTGGTCACCTACGGGCAGGGCCTCGGCGGGATCGCGGTGATCGAGCGGCCGGCCGAGCCGGCGCATGGCTCTTCCGCGCCGAGCGGCGATCAGGGTCAGGTGACGCTTCCGAAGGTGTCGATCAACGGTGCCCCGGGCGAGGAGCTCGATACGGCTCTCGGGACCATGGTGAGGTTCCAGCGGAATGGCGTCGAGTACACGGTTCTCGCTTCGGCGTCTCCCGCAACGGTGCAGACCGCCGCCCGAGACCTGTAGTCGATGGCGGAGTCTCCGCCGATTGAGGTCCGGGGGCTGGTCAAGCGCTACGGGGAGATCACCGCGGTCGACCACGTCGACCTGACGGTCAATCCCGGGGACGTATTCGGATATCTCGGTCCGAACGGGGCCGGCAAGACCACGTCGCTCCGGATGATGCTGGGCTTGATCCGCCCAAACGAGGGATCGGTGCGGCTCTTCGGCCGCGATCCCCAGGTCAGCGTCACGGCCCTTGACGGTGTGGCGGGCTTCGTCGAGGCGCCCTCCTTCTATCCGTATCTGAGCGGACGCGACAACCTGCGGCTCTGTTCCGCCCTCGACGGCGAGAACACGACGACCATCGAGGAGGTCCTCGAGATCGTCGAGCTCCGGGATCGCGCCAAGGACAAGGTGAAGGGCTATTCCCACGGCATGCGGCAGCGGCTCGGCATCGCATCGGCACTGCTGCGAAATCCGCGCCTCCTGCTGCTGGACGAGCCGGCGACCGGCCTCGACCCAGCCGGAATGCGCGACATGCGGGAGCTGATCCGGGATCTCGGCGAGCGCGGGATCACCGTCCTGCTCTCGAGTCACCAGATGATGGAGGTGGAGGAGCTCTGCAACCGCGTGGCGATCATCCGCAGTGGCGGGGTGGCCTATGAGGGCTCGCTCGCCGAGCTTCGCGGCAGGGCTGGGGTCAGCTACCGGCTGCGCACGACCGACGACGGCAGGGCGAAGGACGTCTGCCTTGCCCAGCCGGGCATCGAGGAGGTCGCGGAAGCACGCGAGACCGGGCTGACCTTCAGGGCCTCGGACGAGCACGCGGTGGCGGCTCTATCGATCGCCCTGGCGGAGTCCGGCGCGCCGCTCCTGGAGCTCACGCCCCGCCAGGCGACCCTCGAGGATCTCTTCTTCGAGCTCACCGAGGGAGACGGCGCAGGGCGAGCGGCCAGGACGAAGCAGCTAATCGAGGAGATGGCATGAGGTCGGTGCTGACCGTCTACCGCTGGGAGCTGCGCAAGCTCCGCGCCCAGAAGCGGACGTATCTGGGCCTGGGCGCTGCTGCTGCGGTGCCGATCATCTTCGTGGTCGCGCTCGTGACCGGAGGCGGCCGCCCGAACGACGTCGCCTTCGGCCGCTACGTCCACGACACCGGGCTTGCGGTGCCCCTGGTGCTTCTCCTGTTCGGCTCGATCTGGCTGTTCCCGCTGATCACGGCCCTGGTGGCGGGGGACATCGTGGCCTCTGAGGACCGCAACGCGACGCTGAAGATGATCCTCACCCGCTCGGTCGAGCGGCACCAGGTGTTCGCCGGCAAGGCCCTCGCGACGGTCACCTACGCGGTTCTCGCGATCGCCATCGCCGGGGTGGTCGCCCTGGCTGCCGGGATCCTCGCCTCCGGGTTCAACCCCGTGACCACGCTCTCCGGGACGGTCGTCTCGGCGCCGAAGGGCCTCGAGCTGGTCGGGCGCCAGCCTGCTCGTCTATCTGCTTCCCATCCTCGCCATCGCCTGCATCGGCCTGCTGCTCTCCACGGTATTTCGCAACAGCGGAGCGGCGATCGTCGGCACCCTGATGTTCTCTCTCCTGGTTCAGCTGGTCGGAATCCTGCCCGGGCTGAGCGGACTCCATCCGTATCTGCTCAGCACCCAGTTCAACGCCTGGCAGGGGTTGCTTCGCACGCCGGCTGACTGGGACCCGATCCTTCGATCTCTCTGGGTCTGCGCCCTGTATGGACTCCCGGCGCTGGCGGCGGCCGCACTCGTCTTCCTCCGCCGCGACGTCGCGGAGAGTTGAGTGGAGCACTCGGTCTTCGCCACGATCATCCTGCCGATCGCCCTGGCGGTGATCATGGTCAGTCTCGGCACGTACCTGACGACGGATGACTTCAGACGGGTCGTCGTCTATCCGAAGGGCGCCGTCATCGGCCTCGCGAACCTTCTGGTCCTCTCGCCGCTGCTCGCTTTCGCTGTCGCAGAGGCCTACAACCTCGAGCCGCCGCTGGCCGTCGGCCTCGTCCTCCTCGGGGCATCTCCAGGCGGGACGCTGGCGAATCTGCTGACCCACCTGGCGCGCGGAGATACCGCGCTCTCGATCTCGATGACCGCGGTCTCAAGCGTGGCGGCCGTGATCACCGTGCCCCTCTACCTGAAGCTGGCGACCAGTCATTTCGCGGCCAGCGGCCTCGACACTCAGGTGGGCGTGCTCGGGGTCGTCGCTCGGGTGCTGCTGATCACCGTCGTCCCGCTGGCGTTCGGCATGTGGCTGCGCGCCCGCCGGCCGGAGCGGGTGGCCGAGCTCGGCGGAGCGCTCAGAAAGGCCTCGATCGCGGTCTTCGTCGTCGCCGTGATCGGCGTGATCATCGCCGAGCAGGGCCGGGTCATCGACAACCTCGGAGCGGTGGCCGGTGCGGCGATCACCCTCAACCTGGCGGCGATGGCGGGCTCGTTCACCATCGCCCGCCTCGCGCGGCTCGACAGCCGGCAGGCGACGGCAATCGCGATGGAGCTCGGCATCCATAACGCGACACTCGCGATCGCGATCGGGGCGACGATCGCCACCGTCCTGACGATCCCCGCGGCGGTCTACGCATCTTTCATGTTCATCCCTGCCGGCCTCTTCGCCTGGTTCATGCACGGGCGGAACGCCCCGGAGCCCGCACTCGCCTAGGCACCGCTTTCATCTCGCGTTCATCTAAGCGGGACAATCTCGGTGAAGCCGAGATGCGCGTACTGATCGTCGAGGACGAGGCCAAGATGGCCGGCCTGCTCCGCAAGGGTCTGCGGCAGGAGGGGATCGCCGCCGACCATCGCCGCCCAGGGCGAGGACGCTCTCTGGATGGCCGGGTCGACCGAGTACGACGCGATCGTCCTCGACCTGATGCTGCCCGGCATCGACGGCTTCGAGGTCTGCCGCCGGCTTCGCGAGGACGGGGTCTTCTCCCCGATCCTGATGCTGACCGCGCGCGATGGCGTCTCCGACCGGGTTGCCGGGCTCGATGCCGGGGCGGACGACTACCTGGTCAAGCCCTTCTCCTATGCGGAGCTGCTCGCACGGTTGCGAGCGCTCGCCAGGCGGGGCAATGGCGAGCGCTCGCCCGAGCTGCGGGTCGGCGACCTGCGCCTCGACCCGGCCAGGCGCCAGGTGTGGAGGGGAGAGGTCGAGGTCGAGCTCTCCGCCAAGGAGTTCGCGGTCCTCGAGGTCTTCATGCGCCGTCCGGGCGAGGTCCTGTCGCGCTTCCAGCTACTGGAGCACGCCTGGGACTACGAGTACGAGAACCGCTCCAACATCGTCGACTCGTACGTCCGGCTGCTGCGCCGCAAGATCGACAAGCCGTTCGGGACCCAGTCGATCCAGACGGTGCGCGGGGCCGGCTACCGGCTCCGCGAGAACGGTGGGCAATGAGTCGGATTCCGATCCGCCTGCGTGTGACCCTGGCCTTCGCGCTCGTGAGCGCGGTGGTCCTCGCGGCTCTCGGCTACTTCGTCTACGCGCGCTTCGACTCCGAGCTCAGCGAGCAGATCGACCAGAGCCTGCGAACGCACGGTGACGACATCGCCTCGTTGGTCACCGGCGGTGACCTCGCAAGGAACGCGAAGCTGCTCGGTCGCGAGGAGAGCTTCGCTCAGGTGCTCACTCCCGAGGGCGGTATCTATGCGACCACGCCGCAGCTCGGTTCCGCACCGCAGCTCAGCTCAGCCGAGGCAGCTCAGGCCACGCACGACATCCTTTGTCGACACGCGGCCCCATGTCCGCAGCATCACGGGCGAGGCCAGGCTCCTGGCGCGACCCGCGAGAGGGCCGCGCGGGCGAGACCCTCGTGGTCGTCACGGCCGCATCGCTTGACGATCGCAATGAGTCGCTCGCCAATCTGAGGACGCTGCTCTTCATCGGGATCCCGGTGGCGCTGCTGCTCGCCTCGGCTGGCGGGGTACGCGGTGTCGGGCCGGGCGTTGCTGCCCGTCGAGGCGATGCGCCGGCGGGCGGCGGCGATCTCGGCGGCTGAGCCCGAAGCAGCGGCTGCCGCTGCCCGAGGCCGACGACGAGATCCGGAGGCTGGGGGAGACGCTCAACGGGATGCTGGGCCGCCTCGAGGCGGCCATCGAGCGGGAGCGAGCCTTCGTCGACGACGCCAGCCACGAGCTCCGCACGCCGCTCGCCATGCACAAGACCGAGCTCGAGCTGGCGCTTCGCTACGCGAAGACGCCGGAGGAGATGCGGGCCGCGATCTCCTCGGCGATCGTCGAGGTCGACCGGCTGATCCAGCTCGCCGAGGACCTGCTGGTCCTCGCTCGCTCGGCGGAGGGCAAGCTGGCCCTCGACCTGCGCCGGGTCGGCGTCGCCGAGCTGCTCGAGGACCTGCGCGAACGCTTCTCCGCCCGGATGGCCGACGACGGGGCGCTCGCTGGTGGTCGAGCCAGCGGACGGGCTGACCGTCGAGGCCGACCGGCTGCGGCTCGAGCAGGCGCTCGCGCAACCTGGTCGAGAACGCGCTCGAGCACGGCGGAGGGGAGATCACCGTCCGGGCGAGCCAGGCCGGCGGGGAGGTGACGATCCACGTCGAGGACCGCGGCCCCGGGTTCGCCCCGGATTTCGTCGGGCGGGCGTTCGAGCGATTCAGCCAGGGCGATTCCTCCCGCGGCTCCGATGGCACCGGACTCGGCCTCGCGATCGTCGAGGCGATCGCCCGCGCGCACCGCGGCAGCGCACACGCCGCCAACCGCGAGGGCACCGGGGCCGACGTGTGGATCGAGCTTCCGGGCTGATCCCGCACCCCGCGCGGCTTTCACGGTCGATTCATTCGGTCTCCGTAGAACCGGTCGAGCAATGACCAGTCGAATGAGAGGAGTCAGAAGGATGCATTGGTCAAGGAAGGTACGTGATCGTCGGTGGCTCGATCATCGCCCTTGCGGTCGGGGGAGCCGGCACAGCGGTCGCGATCGGCAGTGGAGAGGACGAGGGTGGGGCCACCGGCCCCGGCGCCGACCATGCGAAGTCGGCCGCCCTTGCGCTCTATCCGGGCGGTCATGCCAACTCAGTCGAGCGTGACTCTGAGAACGGCGCCACCTGGGAGGTCGAGGTCCGGAAGGCCGACGGCAGCACCGTCGACGTCCGTCTCGACCAGAACTACCAGCTGGTGGTCGCGGAGACTGACAGCGGAGACCAGGGAGGGAACTAGTTGAACGTCCGGGCGGTCAAGCGTGCGGGAGCTGCGATGGCGATCATTGCCATCCTGCTCCCTGCGCTCGCCGAGCGGGAGGACCTGCTCAGCTACAGCAAGTAGACGTCGCTACCCGTTCGGCAGCGAGGAGCCCGCGAAGAAGAAGAACCAGCCCTCGAAGGCGAGGACGCCCGCCACGGCGCAGATGATCACGACGCGCTCGATCCCGCCGATCCCGTACTTGCGGTGGGTCTCGTCGCCACGCTCATCGCGCATGCTGCGGAGCCAGGGCGAGCTCTGGCGGGCCACCACCGGCCTGCCGGTGAGCTCGTCGTACTTGACGTTGAGCCAGGTGAGCAGGAGGGCGAGCCCGAAGACCGTTGCCGCGAGCACTACGACCACCGAGAAGACGGCGGTCATGCTCAGGTTGTTGAGGCTGCCCTGGACCTTGGATCCGATCCAGATCGCGAGCAGCGGCGCCCCTGTCCAGAGGTTGATCGAGCAGAGGGCCGAGGCCGTGAGGAGACCCACCTTCTTCAGCGCCATCGCAGCTCCATACGTTACCTACGGAGCAGTAGCTTTGTGTCAGTCTCGGAGCAACTGACTACAGGTGATGTCGCCCAGCCAGCGCTCGTACTGCTCCGGCGTCCAGTCGCGCGACTCGAGCAGCAGCACGTAGACGTGGGGATGGTTGAGCGTCCAGAGGATGTCGGCGGCCCGGTCGACGGTCAGACCTCGCTTGAGTCCCTTGCGGCCGGCGATGGACTTCACGACGTCGCGCTGGTTGTCGTAGAACTGCGACCAGATCCGCTCCGATAGCGCCTTGATCTCCGGGTCGGCGGCCGCCGCATTGAGAATCACATGGCCGAGCGGTGCGATGCGCTGTTTCACGACGCGGGAGTTGCGGGCGTTGAGCCGCAGCGCCTTCGCCGGATCGGGCTCGTCGAGCACCTCGCGAAACCAGGCCTGGTCGCCGACGGGGACGTCCTCACGACCGCCGCGCAGGTTGCGATGCCAGAGCGCACGGAGAAGCCCGCTCTTCGTCTCGAAGGAGACGTAGACCGTCTTCAGCGCCACGCCGGCCTCCTTCGCGATCGCCGCCATCGAGGTTGCGACGTAGCCGTCCCGGATGAAGAGCCGCTCGGCGGCGTCCAGGATCTCGTTGCGCGTCGCCTCCGCCTGCTCCCGGCGGCGCGGGGAGTGGTAGCGGCGCTTCTTCTCGGAGGTCGCTGCAGCCTTTGCCATAGTTCGCTAGTCTAGCGATGAATTCATTACTCGTATCGAGTACTCAATTGACTCGACCGACAAGGAGATTTGATCGTGGAGAGCGGACAGCAGACACAGACGGCGCCCAATCTGGACGGGCTGAGGGCGGGCCTGCACTCGATGTGGGATGCAGTGGCCCCCGGCTGGGCTCGGAATGCGGAATTCGTCGAACAGCGAGGGACGGACCTGACCGAGTCACTGATCGATGCCGCGGCGATATCCAACGGGGACCGGGTGCTCGAGCTCGCCTGCGGGCCGGGTGGCCTCGGGCTCACGGTCGCCGAGCGGTACCCGGAGAGCGAGGTGGTTCTCTCCGATGTGGCCCCGCAGATGACGGACATCGCAGCGGCTCAGGCGAACGAGCGAGGGCTGGCGAACGCGACCGTGGCCGTCCTGGACCTGGAGAGGATCGAGCAGCCGGACGAGTCGTTCGATGTCGTCCTCTGTCGCGAAGGGGTCATGCTGGTGCCCGAGCCGGCGACAGCGGCGGCCGAGATCCGGCGAGTCCTGCGTCCAGGCGGTCGGGCCGCGATCTCCGTGTGGGCATCGCCTGAGCAGAACCCGTGGCTCACCGCCATGCTCGATGCTCTGGGGGAGCAGCTGGGTGGCACATTCCCGCCGCCGGGAATGCCCGGTCCTCTCTCGCTCGGTGACCACGACCGATTCCGCTCGGCGCTCGCCGACGGTGGCCTCGATGTGATCCGGATCGATGAGGTCGAGGTCCCATGGCGCGGCGCCTCGTTCGACGAGTGGTGGGATCGCACGTCGGCACTCGCCGGTCCCGTGGCCAAGCTCCTAGCGGCGCAGCCGCCGGAGGCGGTCGAAGCGATTCGCTCCAGGGCGCATGAGCTGTTGTCGGAGTACGAGTCCGACGACGGCCTGGAGATCCCCGGGTCCACTCTGGTGGCGTCCACCCGGTGCGGCTAGGACGAGACGGCCGCCAGTCCCGCCGGGTGAGGGATCGGGTGGCAGGACTGGCGGCCTGTCATTGATACGGCGGGCGGGGCGGCTCGGATTGGCCAGGTCGAGCACCCAGTCAGCCACCACGCCGCTCGTCTGGGTGGATGTGTCCCTGGCCCCGAAGAAGGCCAAGAAGCACAAGAAGAAGGGCTAGCTCACCCTGGTGTAGACCAGGTCGAAGTCGGTCTTCCAGCCGTCTCCTTCGTTGACCTCCCAGCGGCCGTCGATCGTGTTGCCGTCGTCCGAGATCTTGGCTGTGAAGCGCTGCGAGAAGGGCTCACCCTCGCGCCAGAGCTTCCACTCGCCGTCGCCGATGCTCATCTCGTAGACGCGGCAGACGCCCCGGTCGTCGGTGTAGAGCTGGAAGTAGGTGCCGTTCGCGGCATCGCAGCCGATGACGCAGACGCCGTCGGGCGCCTCGGGCATCTCCACGCTCATGCGCTCGACCAGCAGCCGTTTGTCGCTGCCCTCGAGCCACTCGAAGGTCACCGTCGCCTCGCCCGGCCAGGGCTCGCCGCCCGGCGGCGTGGCCTGCTGGCTCCACTCCCCGACCAGCACCTCCAGTTCCTTCAGTGCCTGCTCGGCTGTCGGTTGATCGATGATCTCGCCTCATTTCTTCTATTACCCGATAATCCCCCAATGAACGACGACCGCGATCAGGCGCTCGCCAGGGGGATCATCGACAAGAGCCTCTACATGGTCGTGTCCACGGCCGATCGATCGGGGCAGCCGTGGGCCTCGCCGGTCTACTTCGCGCATCGCGACTACCGGGACTTCTTCTGGATCTCCCAGCCCGACGCGACGCACTCGGAGAATCTCCGGGAGCGGCGCGAGGTCGGCATTGCCATCTTCGATTCCTCGCAGCCGATCGATACGGGAGACGGTGCCTACGTGCTCGGGGTCGCCCGCGAGCTCCCCGCGCACGAGACCGCCGAGGGGATCGAGGTCTTCTCCAAGCGCTCTGTGAGCCACGGCGGCGAGGAGATCTCCGCGGAGGACGTCAGCCCGCCGGCCCGCCACCGCCTCTATCAGGCGACCGCCGAGGCCATCTACGTGCTGGATGACCACGATCACCGCGTCGAGGTGAGTCTCTGAAGGCCGTTGTGATGACGGCCCTGGGCGGGCCAGAGGTCCTCGAGCTGCGAGATGTGGAGCGGCCCGAGCCCATTCCGACCGAGGTGCTTGTTCGTGTCACCGCCGCCGGGATCAACCCGGTCGACTGGAAAACCCGTCAACGAGGCGGGTACAGGGAGGCCGTCGGGGATCCTCCGCTCATCTTGGGCTGGGACGTCGCCGGCGTCGTGGAGGAGGTCGACCCCGACGTCACCCGCTTCGCGCCGGGCGACCGGGTCTTCGGCATGCCCTGGTTCCCGCGGGTGGCGGGAGGCTATGCGGAGTACGTCACCTCGCCGGCGCGCCAGCTGGCGCGTACCCCCGACGCTCTCGGCGATGAGCAGGCCGGGGGGCTGCCCCTCGCCGGGCTCACGGCCTGGCAGGCGCTGGTCGACGTGGCGAAGGTGGGGGAGGGCACGCGCGTTCTGGTCCACGCGGCGGCCGGTGGGGTGGGTCACCTCGCC
This sequence comes from uncultured Solirubrobacterales bacterium, assembly GCA_963777575.1. Classification (GTDB taxonomy): domain Bacteria; phylum Actinomycetota; class Thermoleophilia; order Solirubrobacterales; family 70-9; genus DASUPK01. Next base: position 66,340 of record CAVZRH010000027.1, read on the forward strand.
GTGCAGATCGCCAAGGCGCGAGGCGCCCACGTGATCGGCACCGCCCGGGAGGAGAAGCACGACTTCCTCCGCGATCTCGGGGTCGACGAGCCGATCGACTACGCCGCCGGGCCGTTCGAGGAGGCCGTCTCGGACGTCGACGTCGTGCTCGACCTGGTCGCAGGGAGTGACTACGGGCTGCGCTCGCTGCAGACGCTGCGAGACGGCGGGCTCTGGATCTGCATCCCGGCCGACGTGCCAGAAGAGGTCGCCGTCGCGGCACGGGAGCAGTCCAAGCGTGCGATCTCGTTTCTGGTGGAGCCCGACTACGCCGGGCTCGAATCCCTGGCCGCCCTCGCCGAGGAGGGCAGGCTGCGGGTCATCGTCGACGAGACCTTTCCCCTCGCCGAAGCCGCCGAGGCGCATCGGCGCCTCGAGAACGGCCGGGCGAGGGGCAAGATCGTGCTGATTCCCTGACTAGGCGCGCTCGTAGATCTGCACCCGGATGCCGTCGGAACCGACGCCGCGGTCCTCGACCAGCTTCAGCTTGCGGCGCGGGACTCCGTCGGCGAACAGCCGCTTGCCGGAGCCGAGGATCGTCGGGAAGACCATCAGGTTCCACTGGTCGACCAGGTCGTTCTCCAGCAGAGTCTTGACCAGGGTCGCGCTGCCGGCGACCTGGATGTCTCCGTCGTACTGACCCTTGAGCTTCTCGATCTGCTCGGGGACGTTCTCCGAGATCACCTGGGAGTTCTGCCACTCCGGATCGTTGAGCGTGGTCGAGACGACGTACTTGGGCATGCTGTTGATCTTCTCGGCGAAGCCGCCCTCATCCTCATCGCCCGCACGCTCCGGCCACGCCGCCGCGAAGCCCTCGTAGGTCACCCGGCCGAACAGCCCTGCGTCGGCGTCGTTCAGCTCATCCATCTTGAATTGGTCGCCGTCCTCGCCGCGGTCGTATTCGAAGCTCCAGCCGCCGTACTCGAAGTCCTCGGATCCGCCCGGATCCTCGATCACGCCGTCCAGCGAGATGAATTCGGTGACGACAATCTTTCCCATCTGTTTCCTCCTGTTCGTTCGAAGTCGGTGGTAAACACGGCCGAGGCCCGCGCGACTAATCGGCTGCGAGGCGCTCGGCGATGCGCTCGAAGAAGCCGGACCAGCCCTGCTCGGCGCGCCGGTAGGACTCGGCCGGCATGTGGCCGCCGGATTGGGTGAAGCGCATCTCGGTGCGCGTGCCCGCGAGGTCGGTCAACTCGACGGTGCAGAGGTCGTAGACGTCCTCGCCGGGCTGGTCGGAGACGGTGAAGGAGAGCATCTCCGGCTCCCTCACCTCGATGTACTCGCCGTCCCAGTGGATCGCGAGATCCTCCGGACCGCGCATCACCGCGGTCCATTTGCCGCCCTCGCGCACGTCCATCGAGATCTCGTCCGCGGCGATGGGATAGTCGGGGCCGCCGTACCAGTCGGCGAAGCGCTCGGGCTCGGTCCACTCGCGCCAGACCTCGTTGCGCGGTGCGTCGAAGGTCCAGATCAGGTCGATGTCCGGCTTCAGCTCCTCAGCCATCGCGGCCGCCCAGTCGATGCTTCATCCGCTCGAAGCCGCGCTCCCAGAAGCTGCGGTAGCCCTCGATCCAGTCGGCGGCCTCCTTCAGCGACGCGCCCTCGAGATGGGAGGGTCGAAGCTGCGCCGTGCGGCCGCGGGTGATCAGGCCGGCCCCCTCGAGCACCTTGAGGTGCTTGGAGACGGCCTGAATCGAGATCGGAAGTGGGTCAGCGAGCTCGCTCACGGTGGCGTCGCCCGAGGCTAGCCGGGCGAGGATCGCCCTGCGAGTCGGATCGGCGAGCGCGGCAAAGGTCCGATCGAGTTGAGCCTGCGTCATCGAGCGGCGAATTAAACCAGATGGTTGAATACACGGTCCGGACCTCGGCCCCGGGCGATGATTTTCTGGGCCGGCGAACGTCTTTGACACTGACTGTCACTTTTCGTCGTTCCGGTTCGTCGTACCGGTAAGAGAAAGGAGTCGCAATGGCCTCAATTTCCGAACAAGCACAGGACATCCCCACCGATGAACTTCGCTCCCAGCTCGACGGCGAGCTGATCACCCCGAACGATTCCTCCTACGACGAGGCGCGCCACGTCTTCTTCAAGGGAATCGACCGGCGGCCGCTGGCGGTCGCGCGGGTGGCGGGCGCCGCGGACGTCGCGCGGGTCGTCACCGCGGTGCGCGAGACCGGACTCGACCTCGCCGTGCGGAGCGGCGGCCACAACCGCGCCGGACACGGGACCAGCGAGGGCGGCCTCGTCATCGACCTCTCCGGCATGAACGCGGTCGAGATCGACCCCGATGGCGAGAGCGCCTGGGTCGAGACCGGCGCGACGGCGGGCCAGTACACGAAAGCGACGGCGGAACGGGGGCGCGTCACCGGCTTCGGCGACACCGGCTCGGTCGGGATCGGCGGGATCACCCTCGCCGGCGGCATCGGCTTCCTGGTCCGCAAGAACGGGCTGACGATCGACGACCTGCTCGCCGCCGAGGTGGTCACCGCCGATGGCCAGGTCGTCGAGGCGAGCGAGGTCTCGGAGCCGGACCTCTTCTGGGCCATCCGCGGGGGCGAGTCGAATTTCGGTATCGCCACCCGCTTTCGGTTCCGGCTGCACGAGATCGCCGAGATCGTCGGCGGCATGATGATCCTGCCGGGGACGCCCGAGACGATCAACGGCTTCCTCGAGGCGGCCGACGCGGCGCCGGAGGAGCTCTCGACCATCGCCAACGTGGCGCTCGCGCCGCCGATGCCCTTCGTGCCCGAGCAGGCCCACGGCAAGCCGGTGATCATGGGGCTCTTCGCCTACGCCGGACCGGTCGACCAGGGGGATTCCGTCATCGCTCCGTTCCGGGCGCTCGCCGAGCCGTTCGTCGACATGGTGCGGCCGATGCGCTACCCGGAGCTCTACGAGGGCCCCGAGCAGGAGGCCGCGCTCATGACCGGGACGAACTTCTTCGCCGACTCGCTCGGACCGGCGGAGGCGATCCTCGAGCAGCTGCCGCGGTCGACGGCGCCGATGAAGGCCGTCCAACTGCGGGTGCTCGGAGGGGCGATGGCCCGGACTCCCAATGACGCCACGGCCTTCGGCCACCGCGACCGCTCGCTGTTCGTCAACGTCGTGTCGATGTACGTCGACCCGGCGGAGGAGCAGGCCCATGCCGCCTGGACGAACGGGCTCGCGGAGTCACTCGGCAAGGACGGGGCCGGGGGCTACGTCGCCTTCATGGGCGAGGAGGACGAGGAGACGCTCCGTGCGGCCTACCCGAACGGCGCCTGGGAGCGGCTGCGCGAGCTGAAGCGCCGCTACGACCCGGACAACCTCTTCCGCCTCAACCACAACATCCCGCCAGCGTCCGAATAGCAATCTCCTCCAAGAGCTCCAGGGCATAGGCTCTGGCCGTGATCGATCACGTCGCCGTCAACGTCTCCGACTACGACCGCAGCCGCGACTTCTACGCCAAGGCGCTCGAGCCGATCGGATACTCGCTGCTGATGGAGCCGGTGGAGGGCCACGGCGGGTTCGGCCGCGAGGGGAAGCCCGATTTCTGGATCTCGGGACTGCGGGAGCCCACCACGGAGAACGTGCACGTCGCGCTCGCCGCGCCCGACCGGGCGACAGTCGACGCCTTCCACGCCGCGGCGCTGGAGGCCGGCGGCACCGACAACGGGGAGCCGGGACTCCGCGAGGATTACCACCCGACCTACTACGGCGCCTTCGTCCGCGACCCCGACGGCAACAACATCGAGGTCGTCTGCCACAAGCCGGAGTAGCGCGACGCCGTCGACCTCAGGCGGGCGGTGCCGGATCGGGCGGCAGGGGCTCGAAGGTGAGCAGCCGTTCCACGATCTCCGAGAGCTCGCCCTCGTAAGTCCGGATCAGCTCGTCGGCAAGGGCGGGCAGCGTCTCGTTCAGCGTCTGGGGGCTCGCGTCGTCGAGCGGAACCGATTTGCTGAGCGGAACCTGAAAGCGGAAGTACCGCGGCCCGTGTCCGACCTCGGCGGCCGAGACGTGCGGGTCGTCGGGATGGTTGAGGAGCGTGTGGGCCCAGTGGTCGGCGCCATCCGCTGCTCCGCCGAGGGTCGCGCCGAGTACCGGCGGCTCACCGCGCTTGGGCAGCACCCATCCCAGCCTGCCCCAGCGCCGGACCTGCTCCTGCGGATAGCCGTCTTCATGCAGCCCGGTGCCGATTGAGACCACCAGCAGGTCGTCCTGGTCGAGGTGGTGAGGGTCATCTCCGAAGCGCTTCAGGGCCTCGACGATCGCAACGATGACCGGGTTCGCGGCGAAGACGCCGCCATCGACCAGTGCACGCCCGTCGATCTCGTGCGAGGGGAAATAGGTGGGCGCGGCCGAGGTGGCCAGCCCGGCGTCGGTGATCGGCCGGTTGCGGTCGCTCTCCGGCAGCTCCCTGGCTCGCCAGCGCTTGAAGAAGTACGGATCGCGGTTGGTCATGTCGTAGGAGGTGACGATCAGCTCCCGGAGCGCGTGCTGGATGTGGGTGGTGCCCAGCCGACGCTCGATTGCCTCCTCGAGGGGCCCGAGCGTGTACTTCGGCCCCAGCCAGCCCCAGAGCGTGCGGACCTTCTGGAACAGGCTGCGACGGAAGATCGCCGGGCCGTCCTCGGTGTAGAAGCCGGCCAGCTCGTCGGCGCTCACCGCGGGCCGATTCGGGTGGTCGGGATCCGGCGCCGTTAGGCTGAGGGCGACCAGCCCGCCGGTCGAGGTCCCGGCGAACATGTGGAAGTAGTCCGAGGCGCGAGCGCCCTCACCCGCCTCCCTCTGGAGCCTGCGCTCGAGCTCGGCGATCACCAGGGCCGGAATCAGCCCCCGGATGCCACCGCCATCGACGCAGAGAATGCGGAACCTGTCCGTCGGCTTGGCCTCGTCGGCAGCCATTTCGATGAGTTTCGCCGAAACAGACCGTCTATGAAACGTAGGTTGGACCAATGACTGTGGATCTCGAAGAGCTCAGAAGCGCACTGACCGGCGATGTTCTCGAACCCGCCGACCGCGAATACGAGCGGGCGCGGCTCTGCTTCAACCTGTTGGTCGACCGGCGGCCAACCGGGATCGTTCGCTGTCTGGATGCGAGGGACGTGGCGAACGCGCTGGCCTTCGCGCAGGCGAACGACCTGGAGATTGCTGTTCGCGGCGGCGGCCACAACCCCGCCGGCCACTGCGCGGTCGACGACGGCCTGGTGATCGATCTGTCGCGAATGAGGAACGTCGAGGTCGATCAGGAGAACGGTGTCGCGGTCTCCGAGGGCGGCGCGACCTGGCTCGACTTCGACGCCGCGACCCAGGCCCACGGCCTGGTCACTCCCGGCGGTGTGGTCGGATCGACCGGGGTCACCGGCCTTACCCTCGGCGGCGGGATAGGCCATCTCACGGCCCAGCACGGCCTCACCTGCGACAACCTGATCGCCGCCGAGCTGGTGACGCCGGCGGGCGAGGTCATTCGCGCGAGCGAGGGGGAGAACCCCGAGCTGCTCTGGGGCCTGCGCGGCGGTGGCGGCAACTTCGGTGTCGTCACGCGGGTGGAGCTCCGGCTCCACCGGCTCGAGCGCGTCGTCGGCGGACTACTCGACTACGAGGGCGACGCCGTCCGCGACGCGCTCCGCGTCTTCCGCGACGTCGATGCCCAAGCTGGCAACGAGATCAGCATCCAGTGCCAGATCTCGACGAACGAGGACCTGACCCCGACCCTGGACGTAGCCCCCTGCTCGACGGACGGCGAAACCGAGGAGATCGCCGCGCTGCGCACGGCGCCGGGGCTCGTCGATGACGGCGTGCGCGAGCACGGCTTCCTCGACCAGCAGCGCGTCTTCGACCCCGGCTACGGCGTCGATCGCAACTACTGGAAGGGGCACTTCGTCCGCGAGATGCCCGACGAGCTGATCGACGTCCTGGTCGACAGCATGTCCGCGCTCGGCCGCCCGCCCGGCGCGATCCTGATCGAGTCGCTGCGGGGCGGACCCAAGGACGTCGACCCCGAGACCGCCGCCCTCGGCTACCGCGACGCGGCCTTCAACGTCAGCGTGATGGCGAGCTGGACCGATCCTGCCCGCGACGACGAGCACATCGCCTGGGCACGCGAAACCGCCGCCGCGATCGAGCCCTGGTCGGTCAGCGGCGGCTACGCCAACTACATGCAGGCGGACGAGCCCCTCGACCGCGTCCGCGCGGCCTACGGTTCGGACAACTTCGCGCGCCTCCAGGCGCTCAAATCCCGCTACGACCCCGGCAACGTCCTCCATCGGAACCAAAACATTCCGCCCTTGCCCTGAACGGAGTACGGTGGTCCCAGAGTTGGATCTTCCGATCCGCCTCGACTCCTAGGGAAGGAACCCGATGCGAAGTGCGCGTGTAGTGGGGCTGGCGACGATGACCTGCGCTGCCCTCGCTCTCCTTGCCGGCTCGACCTCGGCCAAGGACCCGAAGTGGGTCGGTCCGGTCAACCAGCCGCCCGGGGGTGGGACATTCGGACAGGCCTCCATCGAGCTCAAGGTCCATTTCGGGCGCAAGACACACGGCAGCAAGAAGTTCGTGCCGAAGTCGCTCATGGCCAAGTTGACCAACGTCTACTTCACGTGTGCCGACGGCCAGATCTACTACCCGTCCGACGGTGGCGGAGATGCGTCGACGAGCACGCACATCTCCTTCGAGGAGACGATCTTCGTCAAGAAGAACCGGAAGTTCGGGGTGACCGACTCCAGCAGCGGCGACACCGACAGCGGCAGCGTGAGCATCACGGGCAAGTTCCACGGCCGCACCGCCCGCGGCACGATCCACCTGGAGAACCACTACAACGACGGATCCAACCACGGTGACTACCTCACCTGCGACAGCGGCGCCTTGAGCTGGACGGCGTCGGCGCCTTAGCCAGCTGGGCTCAGAGCCCGAGGCCGCGCACGCCGGATTCGCCCCAGCCCAGGTGGTGCGCCAGCTCGTGCTTCACCACCCGCTCGACCTGCGCCCGCAGCAGGTCCGGGTCGTGCCCGAAGTCGCGCTCCAGGGTGTCCTGGTAGATCACGATCCGGTCGGGATAGATGTCGCGGGCGACCGTGCCGCCCATGTACATCCCGTAGGCGCGGTGCTCGTGCCCGAGGTTCGATATCACCACCGGCGTGTCCTCCAGCAGCGCCTGGAACTCGGGCGGCAGGTCCTCGATCGCCTCGATCACAAGCAGATCGAACTCGCTCGGCGGATAGTCGGGAGCCGGCATGGCGGCGAGCGCCTCGCTCCGATCGACGAGCTTCCGGAACTCAGGCTCGGGCATCTCCCTGCCGATCGCCATCGTCGTCACCCAGGCGGTGATCAGCACAATCGCCACCGCCCCGACCACGATCGTCATCAGCCCACCAAGATGAGCGAACGACGGCGGGTTGAAGAACAGCAGCAGACATCCCGCGATGAAGGCGGCGACGGCCGTCGCCCGCAGCGGAGGAAGGAGGATCTCCCTCATGCCCTGAGGTTAGGGAGTGGCCCCGGCGGCCCAGGGATCCTCTTGACGCACACTCCTACGGCTTCAACTTCCGCCCGGTCGTGAACAGCCACTGGCTCCAGGCCAGCAGCGCCAGGCACATCGCCGCCACCACCCCGAAGGCGATCCAGGGGCTGACGTCTGAGACGCCCAGGAAGCCGTAGCGGACCGTCTCCACCACGTAGAAGAGGGGGTTCACGTGGGAGAGCTGCTCCCAGGGGGCTCCAAGGCGGGAGACCGAGTAGAAGACGCCGCCCAGGAAGGTGAGGGGGAGGATGACGATGTTGTTGATGAAGCTGGTGTGGTCGAAGGTTTCGGCGTAGATGCCGACGATCGTGCCCAGGGCTCCGAAGCCGACGACCAGGAGGAGGACGGCGATCACGAGGAAAGCCGGCTGGTTGACCGGTACGCCGGTGATCGGGATCGCGAGGGCGGCGAGGCCGACGCCGATGATCAGGGCCCGGAAAGCGCCGCCGATCAGGTAGCCGACGTTGACCTGCCAGTGGTGCATCGGGGCGGCGAGGACGTCGTCGATGAAGCGGTCGTTTCGGCCCTGGAAGATCGTCGAGGCGTTGTTCGAGTAGGCGGCCTGCGCCATCGCCATCGCGACCAGACCGGGGACGATGAACTCGTCGTAGTCGAAGCCCTGCACCTGCTTGATCCGGCCGCCCAGGGAGAGGCCGAAGACGACGATGAACAGCAGGGAGGAGACCACCGGCGCGAGCGTGGTCTGAGTCCAGAGGCGCAGGACGCGATGGCACTCGCGGCGGGAGAGCCAGAGAAATCCCTGCCAGGGGTTGGGTTGGGCGTGGTCGCTCACCACATTCACACTAGCCGGGAGCAGGCGCCGCGCCGTACTCGAAGACCCGCTCCGGCTCGATCGCGAATGTGACCCGCTCGAGCTTCGCGTATCCCTCGGGAGGGTCGCCATAGCGACGCGCGAGATCCATCGCGTCCTGCACCGCCTCGGGCCCGTCGTATGACTTGGCGGCCTGGCCCCTGATGCCGACCCAATGCTCCGACTCGTCGGGATCGTGAACGAGGATCGAGACCTTGGGATCGCGGTGCAGGTTCTTCGTCCAGACCCGGCCGACCGTGCCGTTGATGAGGATGCTGTCGTCCTCGAGCCAGTAGTGCAGGACCGTCTGGTGAGGCGAGCCGTCGGCACGCACGGTTGAGACCACCGCGCAAATGGGTGTGCTCAGGTAGTTGCGTACCGAGTCGAGGGAGTGCATTGGCTCTAT